>NZ_JBQFTC010000002.1:0-340414 GCF_056538425.1 Ruegeria sp. BG5
CAGCGGATACTGGACAGGCATCTCCCAGCCCGCAAAATCAACCAGCTTACCTCCCAACTCAACGTGCAAGGCGTACAAGGGCGTGCGTTTCGGTGAGGTCATGGCGAAAACCTTCTGTGGTTCAATTTGTCAGAACGCATATCCGCCAGTCTGACCAAAGTTGCATTTTTTGCAACGATTCAGCCCAGGATTTCCGGCCAGAGCCGCCACCGGACCGGCCAGTATACGGGTGCATGCATCCCTGATGTTCCTATAGGAAACTTTTTTCCGTTACGCAACACTCGCAAAACGATCACGGTGGCACAGCTTCGTGAAGATCCGCAGCGGAGGCCAAACCTGTATGACATAGCTTAGAATTTTCCACCATATATCAGTGAATTGGCAACCAAGTGTCAATTCTGACCGTTCAATTCGGCGACGGCATGTTCCAGCACCCGGAGACCGGCGATCAGGTCACTCTCAGCCGTGTCTTCGGCAAAATCATGGCTGATTCCGTTGATCGAGGGCACAAACAGCATCGCAACCGGCATCAGGCGTGACACGTTGGTGGCATCGTGCAAGGCCCCCGAAGGCATCTGTTGCCAATTGCCCGGCGCGACCTGCTCGGCACCCCGCTCTAACGCACTGCGCAGCGTCTTATCCATGGCAACAGGCTCGAGCCCCAGCATCGTGCCGAAATGCAGCACCATCCCCAGTTCCACGGCCACGCTTTCGGCAGTTTCCCGGACGATATCTTCCATGCGGACCAGACGATCTGCATCGCCATCGCGCCATTGCGTCGAGAATCGCACCCGCCCCGGCACGATGGAGGAGGCATTGGGATGAAGATCCACGCGCCCGATGGTCCAGACGGTTTGCGGCGTTACCACATTCTGAAACCGATCATTCAGGCGCGCATTGAACAGGGAGAGGGCCTGAAACGCATCACGCCGCAGATGCATGGGTGTGGTGCCCGCATGGTTCTGCTGACCCTCGAACGTGATCGACATATCGCGAATGCCGACAATATCCGTGACAACGCCGATCTGCTGATCTGAGGCGTCAAGCGCAGGGCCCTGTTCGATATGCATCTCGATGAACCCGCTGAACCGGGAAGGGTCCACAAAGCCTTGTGAAAGGTCGGCCATACCCGATCGCGCCTCAGCAAATCGGACACCGGAACCGTCGGTCAACGCATCCGCCTTCTCCAGCGGCAACCCGCCGGACCAGACCGCGGACCCGGTGGTGACGCCAAAGCGCCCCTCTTCATCCTGAAAACTCACGACCGAGATTGGGCGGTCGCTGGATCGCGCCACTTCAAGCGCAGCGATGACGCCCAGCGCGCCGTCCAGCCAACCGCCTTCGGGCTGGCTGTCGGAATGCGACCCCATCAGCAAAGACGGACCGTCTGCCAACCCGAACAAGTTCCCGACCGGGTCGAAATGCGGTGTCAGGCCAGCCTCGGCCATGCGCCTGGCCAGCCATTTCCGCGCAGCGATATCGGCCTGTGAATAGGCGGGACGGACCACCCCCTTGCCAACACCAGACGCGCCGAATGTGCGCAGCATGTGCAGATCGGACAAGAACCGTTTGTGATCGACTGGCATTGACCCCCTCCTACGCTATCCGCGCCGAACATAGCCACAAATGACCCCGCAGCGAGGATTTTTTCGGGCGGGCGCGAAACCCCTCTGGTCCCTGCATGGAACGTGCCCTAAGACGTCTGCGTAAGAGGGACCGACATGTCACATATCACTTTGGTGCGTCACGGGCAGGCCAACACGGCGGCGCGGGACGAGAAGAACTATGACAAGCTCAGCGATCTGGGGCATCAACAGGCCCGCTGGCTGGGTGCGCATCTGCGGGACACGCGCAGCCATTATACGCGCGTCTATTGCGGCACCCTGACCCGCCACGCCGAAACCGCCTCCAGCATGGGGCTGAATGATCCGATCCGAGACGCGCGGTTGAACGAGATCGAGTATTTCACGATTGCCCAACTGTTCGAGGAGCAGCACGGCGTTGCGGTCCCCACGGATCGCGAAGGCTTTGTCGAGCACCTGCCCAAGACCTTCGCCGCCTGGGCCAAGGGTGACATCGAGAACGCGCCGGAAACTTTCGACCAGTTCGAAACCCGCGTTCGCGATGCCCTGCGCGACATCGGAACCGAGGGAGGGCCAGCCATCGTTGTCACCTCGGGCGGGTTGATCTCGATGGTGGTGCGGCAGGCGATGGGGCTGGACATACCATCCATGGCACGAGTGGCCCTTGCCATCATGAACACGTCGATGCATCGTCTGCACCCGATTGGCGCGCATCTCAGCCCGGTCCTGTTCAACGCCGTCCCGCATCTGGAGGCCCCCGACCGGCAGTTCGCGCAAACCCATCTGTAAGGAGGCCCCGATGCAGCTTTATTATGCCCCCCGCACCATCTCGGTCGCTGTTGCCATCGCGCTGGAAGAGGCGGGGCTGGACTATGAGGCCATCAGGCTGGACTTCGCCGAGGGGGAGCAGACGAAACCCGCTTACAAGCAGCTCAACCCCAAGGGTCGGGTGCCGGCGCTGGTGGTCGATGGTGGTATCCTGACCGAAACCGGCGCGTTGCTGGACTATATCGCAGCCGTTGCCCCCAAGGCGGGGCTGGTGCCGAATGATCCGGTTATGGCGGCGCGAATGCGCGAGGTGATGTATTACCTCGCCTCAACCATGCATGTGAACCACGCCCACAAAATTCGCGGGCCTCGCTGGGCTGACAGGAAATCCAGCTGGAAAGACATGAAGGACAAGGTCCCGCAGACGATGACCGCGTCCTGCGACTATATCTCGTCGAACGGGCTGCGCGGGCCGTTTGTGCTGGGCGATCAGTTCTCGCTGGCGGATGCGTATCTGTATGTCGTTTGCAGCTGGCTTGAGGGCGACGGCGTTGACGTCTCGGCCTTTCCCAAGATTCTGGCCTTCCGCGAGGCGATGGAGGCGCGCGCATCGGTACAGGCGGTGCGGGCCGCCGGAATGCTCTGACAAAAGGACAACGCATGACACATCTCTGGGTCCGGGCAGAACAGCGCCCGAACGAGGAACGGGTGGGGCTGACCCCCGACGGGGCCGCCGCCCTGATCGCGGCTGGTATCCACGTGACGGTCGAGGAAAGTTCGGTTCGCGCCATTGCGATTGATGGCTACAAGGCCGCCGGTTGCGAGATCGCTGCTGAAAATTCCTGGCCCGAAGCGCCGCTAGATGCGATCATCTTCGGCCTCAAAGAACTGCCCGAGGACGGCACCCCCCTGCCCCATCGCCACATCATGTTCGGCCATGCGTATAAGGGCCAGCATTCGGGCCGCGCATTGCTGGAACGGTTCAAGGCTGGCGGCGGCACGCTGTATGATCTGGAATATTTGGTGGATGAGGATGGCCGCCGGGTCGCCGCTTTTGGCTACTGGGCGGGCTATGCCGGGGCTGCCGTCACGCTGAAAACATGGGCCGCGCAGCAACGCGGACAGCAATGCCCACCGGTTGGCGTCTATCCCGGCAAAGATGCGCTGAATGCCGAACTGCTGGCGGAACTGGACGCCACGGGCGCAAACCGCCCCCGCGCCATCGTCATCGGTGCCCTTGGCCGTGTCGGCACCGGGGCGGCGGATCTGTGCGAGGCGATGGGTGTTTCCGTCACCAAATGGGACATGGCCGAGACCGCCAGCGGCGGGCCGTTCCCCGAAATTCTGAACCACGACCTGTTCCTGAACTGCATCTTCGCCCGCCCCGGCACACCCGCCTTTGTCCCGCAAGAGGCCTTGACCGCCCCGCGTAATCTGACCGCTATCGGCGACGTCGCCTGCGACCCGGACAGCGATTACAACCCGGTGCCCGTGTACGACCGCGCCACCACATGGGACGCCCCCGCCCTGCGCGTGGCCACAGACCCGGTGATGGACGTGATGGCCATCGACAACCTGCCATCGATGCTGCCGGTCGAAAGCTCGCAAGACTACGCCGCGCAACTGCTGCCCTCTCTGCTGACGCTGACCGATCTGGACAGCGGCGTCTGGGGCCGGGCAGAAGCAACCTACAAAACCCATATCGAAGGGATCTGAACGATGACCATTCACTGGTGTGGCACCGGCCTGTCGGCCATCCCCGGCCTGCGCCGCCTGATCGAAGGCGGGCACAAGGTCACCGTCTGGAACCGGACCGTCGAAAAAGCCCAGGCCGAGGTCGGAGACCTGACCGACGACATCCGCGCCTTTGACATCGACGCCTTGGGCGCGGTTCTGGCAAAAGGCGACGTGATCGTTTCGATGCTGCCGGGCGACTGGCACGTGCCTCTGGCGGAACTGGCGATTTCGAAACAGGCCAACTTCGTCTCGTCGTCCTACATCGCGCCCGAGATGCGCGCGCTGGACGACAAGGCCCGCGAGGCCGGTGTGGCGCTGGTCAACGAGGTCGGGCTGGACCCCGGCATCGACCACCTGATGGCGCACGCGCTGATCGACGACTACCGCGCCTCGGACGCGTTTGATGCGGAAAACCACCTGAGCTTTATCTCGTATTGCGGTGGCATCCCCAAGCACCCCAACCCGTTCCGCTACAAGTTCAGCTGGTCGCCGCTGGGTGTGCTGAAAGCCCTGCGCTCACCTTCGAAATCGATCCGCGACTACGCCCCGCTGGACGTCGTCCGCCCATGGGACGCGATCAGCAGCTACATCGCCCCCCTGCCCACCCCGGAAAGCTTTGAGGTCTACCCGAACCGCGACTCGATCCCCTTCATGGCGCAGTACCATTTCGAGGATCACTGGCCGGTCAAGGAATTCGTCCGCGGCACCCTGCGCCTGAACGGCTGGGCGGATGCGTGGGCGGATGTGTTCACGGAAATCGAGACCCTCTCGGGAGCGCAAGGCGACGCCCGCCTGAAAGAGATGTCGGACCAGTTCTGGACCGAAAACGCCTATGACGAGGGCGAGCCCGACCGCGTGGTCCTCTGCGTCGCCCTGAAGGCCGAGAAAGACGGCATTCCGGTCTGGCACAAAACCTACGTCATGGACGCCTGGGGTGACCAACGCGGCACCGCCATGGCGCGGCTGGTGTCGATCCCGGTCTCACTGGCCATCGAGGCCGTCCTGGACCGCGCCATACCCGCAGGCGTGCACGCGGCCCCCAGCGATCCGAAACTGGTACAGGATTGGATGGCTGAGATCGATACGCTGGCGCAGCATCTGCAAGTTGTGGATCATCTGGCCTAAGGCTGGTCACGACACCCGAAACACCAAATAGCCATTCCGTTTCGACTGGAATGGCTATTTGATTTCAGCGGTCACCAAAGACAACGCAAGCTCTTGACGTGGTCGCGTCAGACGACCCCTTCAAATGTAGCGCTGGATTGTGTCCTCGACATCACTTCGGTTTATGCCAAGCTCCGACAGCTCGTGATCTGACATCCGGTTCAACTCCTGAGCCGCACACACAATATCGGCACTGATCGCGCGTATCTTCATTGCACGATCAAACAGTAATAAGGCGCTTGCCGCAGGCGTCATTTCACTCACAGGGTTTCCGTCAAACATCTTTCAACCTCCCGACATGTTCCAAAACCAATGGTGTTCCGTTGCGCCTTCATCTGCGGAGGCGCGGGCCGTTGTAGGTATTGTCATATGCAATCTGGTTGATCTGACTGCGAGGGACGCCAATGTCCTGCAATTGACGGTCGCTCAGGTTTTCCAATACGCGGGTGGCTTGTGCATATGTCCGACGCCGGTTGAGTTCGATGCGGGCGTCTGCGTAGGTGGACATCAGGGAAGCAAGCAGGCTGTTCTGCGGTCTGGCGGTGTGCAAAAGTTCCATTTCTCTCTCCTCCTTGAACTCGGGGTTTCAGGCCGTCTGAGTTCAAATAAAGGAGCGGGTCATTAACGAAGCTACGCGGCCTCGTTAATGTTCGTTAACTTTTTGAGATGGGGGATCGCACCGTATCAAACCAGGGCGCTGGCCGAGGCTACATCAGATCATTCTCAACATCCTCAGCCGAAATCCCCAGCGCATCCAGCCCGTTCTCCAGGTGATCCGACAGGTGCGGCGTGCCGATCAGGTAATCCGCACAGGGGGTCGAGGCTTCGGATTTGGCCGTTGCGATGGCTTCGGCAAGATCTTCGGCGAAAAAGCTCTCGCGGCCGATCCACATGATGGCCACCAGTTCGGCCTGTTCGTCCTCGCTCATGCGGTCGACAAAGGCGCGCAATTCGCCCTCTGCCCGTTCCAGCTCGCGGCCCATCATGGCCACCTGGGCGACTTTTCTTGCCGAAATTTCCAGCATGTCTTCAGCTCCTCGTGTTCGCGGTTCACGGCCATCTGACCTGTTCGCCACGCCCGAGTCTTTGATCTTACGCAAACAAGGCCCGCGCTAGCGCCGGACCCGCGATACCGGGTGATCGGGCACCGGCGCGGTGCGAAACGGGCGGAAGCGCGCCTTTTTCAGCCACAGCTTCATCGCCTGCCAGACGATCAGCGTGAATGTCCGCCGCGCCCCAAACGGGCGGCGCAGCAGCGACCAAAGGATCGTGCGGTTGGTTAGCGGTTGGCGTGGTCCGGTCAACGTGGCGATCAGGCCACCGCCCTTTCGTCCGTAATCGATCCAGACCCCAACCCGCTCGGGCCGATAGTCAAAGCGGAACGTGTACCTTCCTTCGACGACCTGAAACGGCGAAACATGCATCAGCTTGTCCGCAACCACCCGATCCGACGGGTCGATCGGCACGAAATCCGGCTTGTGGCAGACATAGCTGTGGCGGGTGCCATAGGTGTTCGTGACCTCGGCCACCACGGCGTATAGCTGATCCTTGCTGTCGAAGCAGAACCAGAAGCTGACCGGGTTGAACACATGGCCCAGCACGCGGGGCTGCGTCAGCAACATGATCTGCGCGGGCGGCGGCACATCCATGTCATCGAACCGCGCCCGCAGCCATTGTGCGCCGACACCCTGCCCCGGTTCTCCGCCATGATCGGTGCCGCGCCAGTTGGTAACGTTTGCCCGGTCGATCGAGAACAGGAAAGGTGTCTCGGGGTCGGCCTCGGGGTCCAGCAGGATATAGTCGACCGAATAGCGAAACGCATTCCGTATCGCGCCTTTGCGTCCGTGATAGGTGTGACCTGCGATATGATCGATTTTCTTCATTTCGCCGCGTATCCGCTGTGCCTGTAAACTGTTCAAATGGCGCTCTTTTCCGCGAACACCGTTTGTATCCAATACGAAACCTAGCGCAGATTGGATTATTTTGTCGCGCGAAAGTGATCCGTCTTGGGCCACCCACCGTAATGTGGTTATGTTTACCGAGATCAATACCGTGACCTTGGACGAACCCGCGGCCGAACGGGCCGCCCCTCAGCCTTGGCGCGCAAAGAAACGCTTCAAGGGTAGACAGGTGAACGGAACGAAAGCCAGTTGCGACACCAGAACCGAGTGGGTGGACCATGTCCGGCGCATCCGGGACGCGCAGGATCAGGCGGCTTTTGCCGAGCTGTTCCAGCACTTCGCTCCACGCATCAAGGCGTTCCTGATGAAATCAGGATCAGACGCCGCGATGGCTGAAGAATGCGCGCAAGAGGTGATGGCGACCTTGTGGCACAAGGCCCATCTGTTCGATCCGGCACGGGCAACGGTGGCCACCTGGGTGTTCACCATCGCTCGGAACAAACGCATTGACGTGCTGCGCAAGCAACGCCGCCCCGAACCCGAAGAGCTAGGATGGGGACCCGAGGCCGAGCCGGATCAGGACGATGTCATTGCGCTGCAACAGGAAACCGCGCAACTGCGCAATGCCCTGTCGGCGTTGCCAGAGGCGCAGAGACAGCTGATCGAGAAGGCGTATTTCGGAGACCTGAGCCATCGAGAGATTGCATCTGAGACCGGATTGCCGCTGGGCACGATCAAATCACGGATACGGCTGGCGCTGGACCGCTTGCGCCACGCGATGAACTGAGATGAGTAAGATGAGCAACCCGATCAAACATCACCTGACGGACGATCTGCTGATGGCTTATGCCGCCGGCTCTCTGCCCGAAGCGTTCGACCTGATGGTCGCGACGCATCTGTCGCTGTGCGACCATTGCCGCGCACGGGCCGAGAGCTTTGACGCTGTGGGTGGGCATGTTCTGGAAGAGCAATCCGATGCAATGAGCATGAGCGATACGTCTCTGGCTGCCACAATGGCCCTGATCGCCCAAGGCGCGCCGACCCCCAAGCCCGCCCGTCCGGGCTGCGCCGTCCTGCCGACCCCTCTGCAAGACTATGTCGGCGGAACTGTGGACGACATCAAGTGGAAGCCCATTGCCATGGGTGTCAAACAGGCGATCCTGCCGACCACAAACGAGGCGACCGCGCGGCTGTTGTTCATTCCGGCGGGTGTGGCCGTGCCGGATCACGGGCATAACGGCACCGAACTGACCATGGTTCTGCAAGGCGCTTTTTCGGACGAAGTGGATCGCTTTGCTCGCGGCGATGTCGAGATCGCGGATGAGGAACTGGAACACACGCCGGTGGCGGATATGACAGAGGATTGCATCTGTCTGGCCGTGACAGATGCGCCGCTGAAATTCACCAAACTGGTGCCGCGTTTGCTTCAGCCCTTCCTGCGTATCTGAGCCACCGATTTCGCGCCCGCGAGAACACGCGACGTAAGGGGTAGGAATGTGATCCCAAGAATCCTGATGACATTGGCGTTTGTTTGTGTTGCCCCCATCGCCTCGGCCCAGATGAAGGCCGAGGTGCAGTTCGAGCCGGGCAATTTCGGCACGATGGTCAGCGGGACTGTCACTGGCGATGAGTATTTCGACTATTCGCTGGATGCGCAGGCCGGGCAAGAGATGTTCGCCGAACTTCAAGTCAGCGACACCAATGGAAATGGAGTGATTTATTTCAACATCCTGCCACCCGGCAGCGATGGCGTGGCGATCTACAACGGGTCAATTGAGGGCAACACCGCCCGGATCACCCTGCCCGCAGATGGAGACTATACAATCCGTGTCTATCTGATGGGCAACGACCGCGACTCGGGAAAGACGGTTGGGTACAATCTGGACCTGTCGATCCAATAGGCCCTAGCCTTCGGTCTTGCCCAACGGAACCACGTTTGTGTGATCGTCGGGGGCCAGTTCCTCGAAATCGAAATTGTCCAGCCGCTGCGCCCTGCGGCCCGCCTTTTCCGCGCTGATCTTAATTTCCGAGATATCCTTGGCCGCCTGTCCGAAATGCCGGTCCAGATTGGATACCCGGTCGCCCAGACGTTCCACATCCTTGTGCAGCAGGCCCAGTTCCTTGCGGATTGCCCCTGCCTGTTCCCGCATCCTTGCGTCTTTGAGGATCGCGCGCATGGTGTTCAGTGTCGCCATGCAGGTGGTGGGCGAGACGATCCAGACTCGTTTCGAAAAACTCTCCTGCACCAGTTCCGGGAATTTGGCGTGCAACTCGGCATAGACCGCCTCGGACGGCAGGAACATCAGCGCGCCGTCGGCGGTTTCGCCGTCCAGAATGTATTTCTCGGAGATATCGTTGATATGCTTGCGCACCGTGCTGCGGAACATCTGCACCGCCGCTTTCAACTCGGCGTCGTTGGTGGACGCGATCAGCGCCTCATATGCCTCGAGCGGGAATTTACTGTCGATCACAATCGGCCCCGGCGGGTTCGGCAGGTTGATCAGACAATCGGCGCGCCGTCCGTTCGACAGCGTCGCCTGCAACTGAAAACTGTCCGAGGGTAGCGCCTTGGAGACGATGTCGTTCAACTGAATCTCACCAAACGCCCCGCGCGTCTGTTTGTTCGACAGAATATCTTGCAGCGACAGCACATCGCCCGACAGTTTGGTGATATTGTCCTGCGCCTTGTCGATGGCGGCCAGACGTTCCTGCAACTGTGTCAGGGATGTTGCGGTCTGTTTCGATGAGCCGTGCAGCGATTCCTTCATCCGCTCCTGCATCTCGGCCAGCGCGCGCGCTGATTTCATCGCGTTATCGGCCAGCCGGTCATTCATCTGCTGCTGCACCGAGGACAGGCGCGATTCGACTGTCTGGATCACCTGCACCTGCGCGTTGGCCTGCGTGTCCGAGACATGCTGCAACCCGCCGCGCAACTGTTCCTGCCCCTGCCCCAACTGCTGCACATGCTGGCCCAGATGCGCCATCTGCCGCGCCAGCGGTTCCGTCATCCGGGCCGAGCGGTTGGCCGCCCGCAACGACAGGAACAACAGAAGCAGAATCAGCGCCACCACGCCCCCAACAGTCAGGACCACGGGGTCATTCAGCGCGTATTGGGTGCCTGCAATCTCGATCATGTCGCTCAATATGTTCTCGTTTTGTTTCGATCTTCTTAACGCGTTCGCAGCACCGGATCAACTGCGCCCGAACAGCCGTTCGATATCGCTGAGTTTCAGTTCCACATAGGTCGGTCGCCCGTGGTTGCACTGGCCGGAATGGGGCGTCGCCTCCATCTCGCGCAGCAGGGCGTTCATTTCCTCGGCGCGCATCCGGCGACCCGAGCGGATCGAGCCATGACAGGCCACCCGGCTGAGGATCGCCTCGATCCGCGCCTGCACCATCTGGCTTTCGCCCTGATCGGACAGTTCATCAAGGATATCCAGTATCATCGCGCGGGCATCGACCTCACCCAAAATGGCCGGAGTTTCGCGCACGGCAATGGCCCCGCCGCCGAAGGGTTCCAATGTCAGGCCAAGCCTCGACAGGTCATCAGCCACAGCCATCAGGCGGGCGCAATCGCCCTCGGACAGTTCCACGATATCCGGGATCAGCAGCACCTGCGCCGCGACGCCGTTTTCGGCCATCTGGGTTTTCAGCTTCTCATAGACCAGCCGCTCATGCGCTGCGTGCTGGTCGACGATCACCATGCCATCGGCGGTCTGGGCGATTATGTAGTTCTCATGTACTTGTCCTCGTGCCGCGCCCAAAGGCAGGTCCTGCGCCGGTGGCTCTTCGGCGACCGGCGCGGCCGGACTCGGTTCGACAATGCTGCCGCTGTAATCATTGGCCAGTTCAGCAAAACCCGGAGACTGCGCGCGGTACGCGGCCTGCCGTGCTGCAGGAGAAGACCGGTCCATCTGATAAACCCGCGCGGGCGCAGGTTGCGCCGGTTCCGGACGCATCGCCCCCAAGGTCGCGTTGGCCACGGTCGAGGACGCGCGATGACCGGCCTCGGCCAGGGCGTGCCGCAGGGCGGACACGATCAGCCCCCGCGCCACACCGGGGTCGCGGAACCGGACCTCGGATTTGGCAGGGTGCACGTTCACATCCACAAGTGTCGGATCACAGTCGATGAACAGCGCCGCCGCCGGGTGACGGTCACGGCTAAGGAAATCGAAATAGGCCGCACGCAGAGCGCCGGTCAGCATCTTGTCACGGACGGGGCGGCCATTGACGAACAGATACTGCGCCACCGCCGCACCGCGCGAATAGGTGGGCAGCGCGGCATAACCGTACAGACGGATACCCTCGCGCGTGGCGTCGATCCGCAGGGCGTTTTCGGCGAACTCGCGGCCAATAACGCGGGCCAGACGGGCGTGCAGCGCGTCGAACAGATCGCCATTCTCGCGGTCGGCGCGGAAGGTCACCCGCCCCTCGCCCCCGCCCGAGACATCGCGCAGGGTGAAGGTCACAGCCGGTTCGGCCATGGCCAGACGTTTGACGGTATCGGTGATCGCCTGCGCCTCGGCCCGGTCGGTGCGCATGAACTTCAACCGGGCGGGCGTGGCGAAGAACAGATCGCGCAGTTCGACAACGGTTCCTGCGCGCAGAGCGGCGGGTTTGACCGCCTCAGCCTTGCCGCCCGCAACATGGATTTGCGCAGCCTCGGCCCCAGGCACCCGGCTGGTGATCGTCAACCGACCCACGGCGCCCAGTGATGGCAGCGCCTCACCCCGGAACCCGAATGTGTGGATATTCAGCAAATCCGACCCATCGATCTTCGAGGTCGCATGCCGCGACAAAGCCAGCGGCAGATCATCCGGCGCGATGCCGCAGCCATCATCGGTGACCCGGATCAGGGTCTTGCCGCCATCGGCAATATCAATGGCAACCCGTGTGGCCCCGGCATCGATTGCGTTCTCGACTAGCTCTTTCACGGCCGAGGCCGGACGCTCCACCACCTCGCCTGCCGCGATTCGATTGATCGCAGCTTCGTCGAGTTGCCGGATGACAGGGCGAATGTCGCTGATATTGGGGTTTGATTGCGCCATACCACCACACCTAGCATAGCCGCACGCGATTCTGCCACCGGTTTGAACGGTGATTCAGCTTGGATTAGCGTTCAGAGAGGGGGAAGTCCGGGCAATCGACGGCGGGCGCATTCGCTGGCCTCGCACCGCAACTGCCCGGACATGCCGAAGTGAGTGGTAGGTATTCAGCCTTCAATGAACACGATCTAACACGCGCTTGCCTAAAAGGCTTATTAAGACTGTCGCTTTGGCCGTCTTGGCAGAGTTCAGCCGATGACCTGCGGACAGCACTGGCAGGAAAACGCCAATTCACGCAGTCGTGTGCGCCCCGACCCGCGTCCGACATGGACCAAAGATTGCGGTCAGGGCCAGGATCAACCCGGACATCGTGGCGATCATGCCTGCGGCGCTGACAGCATCCGCCGCACCCAGCCAGAGCGGGCCGTAGCCCGCCAACACATAACCCGACACGGCTGAAATTACCGCAAAACCAACGCTCCACGCGATTTGGGTTTCCAGCCGGTTGGTCATCATCCGGGCCGCTGCGGGCGGGCAGATGAACATGGCGATCACGATGATCGACCCGACCGCATCAAACGCGGCGACCGCTGCAATCGCCGCCACGATCACCAGGGCCAAACCCAACGCATTGGTGCGGATGCCCATGGTGCGTGCGAACCCTTCGTCAAAGGTCGAGATTTTCAGCGGACGCCAGAACAGGAAGGTGAACAGCAGAACGCCCAGCAGAGCAATGGCGATCCGGGGCAGTTCGGGCGGCAGGCCCGCCAGCGCCTGCCAATCCCAAAGCGAGGACCAGCCGGTTGCATCCAGCCAGATCAGGCTTTCCAGATTGCCGTAAAGCGCATGTTCCACATCCAGATGCACGGTCGAAGTGTCGGTCTGCTCCAACAACAGCACGCCCGCTGCAAACATGGTGGTAAAGACCACGCCCATGGCGGCCCCCGGTTCGATCTGACCCAGCCGCCGGATCGCCTCGATCAGGATCACGGCCACAATCGCCGCGCCCGCCGCGCCCAGCATCATGGGCCAGGTCGAAATCGCTCCGGTCACCAGAAAGGCCACGACAATGCCGGGCAGGACCACATGGCTGATTGCATCCCCGATCAGGGCCTGTTTGCGCAGCACCAGAAAGTTGCCGGGCAGCGCGCAGGCAATGGCCGCAAAGGTACCGATCAGCAGCGGCGTCAGGGACAGGGGGACAAATTCCTCACCGCTCATGCCGGAACCTCCTGCGGGTTGCCGATCCGGCGGTCGATGTCAGCGATCTGGTCGCGGGTCAGCACGGTTTCAATGTCGCGCAACCCGTCATAGAGCGCCGCCGTCGCCTCATGCGCTTGGTCCGCGCGCACGATCTCCCACCGTTTTTCGTCACGCAGGGCCTTGGCGGCGCGGGCCTTTCCGGCCTCGGTCGCCACCCCGTCGGCGCGGACCAGATCGGCGCGGCGCAGCAGGCGCAGGGTCAGCGGTTCGTAGATCTTTTGACCCTGCGCCAAGGCCAGCAACCCCTGACGGATGTGAACGCGGCGCTGGAAACGCAGGTGACGCAGCACAGCCGCCAACACACCGCGCACCGGCGCAAAGAACAGTGACAGAACGAAGAAGCCGAAACTGACCAGAACGATGATCGGCCCGGTCGGCAGGTTTGGCGCGGTTGCAGACAGGGCGGCCCCAATATAGCCCGCCAATCCACCTGCCAGACCGGCCAAAATCACCACGTGGTCTGACCGTTCCGACCAGAACCGGGCAGTGACCGGAGGGATGATCAGCAAGGCGACAATCAGGATCAGGCCGACGATCTTCAGACCAACCACAGTCACGGCCATAACAAGGCCCATCATGGCAAGATCGATGCGATGCACCGGCAGCCCTCGGGCCGCTGCGTATTCGGGATCGAAGGCAACCAATGTCATGGGGCGGCGCAGGATCAGGACCAGCACCAGCGTAGCCGCACCGCCGATGGCGATGATCAAGGCATCCGCCCATAACATCCCGGCGGTCGAGCCCAGCAGGAACCCCTCAAGCCCCGCCTGACGGCCAACGCCCATGGTTTGAACGACCGTCAGCAGGACGATGCCAAAACCGAAAAACACCGACAGGACCGCGCCAATCGCGGCGTCCTCGGCCAGGCGCGTGTGGCGGGTCAGCCAGTTCATACACAGCAGGCCAATCCAGGCCGAGACCGCAGATCCGGCCAGCAGACCCAGCAGATTGCGCCCATCCCCGCCCAACGCCACCAGCACCATGAAGGCCAGACAGACGCCCGGCAGGGTCGCATGGCTGATCGCATCGCTGACAAGTGCACGTTTGCGCAGAAACAGGAAAGTCCCGGTCACACCTGCCGAGACGCCCAGCAAACTTGCACCGATAGCGACCAGCGTGGCGTTATAGCCAAGCTGCAGACTCAGAGCATCCCAGAGCATGTGTCACCCCAGCGCGCGCGAAATCTGGTCGATTTGCGCGGTGGCCAGACGGCCCCCATAGGCGGATTGCAGGGTTTCGGCGGTAAACGCCTCGGCCACCGGGCCTTCGGCAACCTTACGGGTGTTGATCAGGAAGACATGATCGAAATAGTCGGTGACGGTGGCCAGATCGTGATGCACGACCACGACGGTCTTGCCCGCCTCTTTCAGCGATTTCAGCACCGCGATGATGGCCTTTTCGGTGGCCGCATCGACCCCGGCAAAGGGTTCGTCCAGCAGGTACAGGTCAGCATCCTGCGCCAGAGCACGGGCCAGAAACACACGCTGTTGCTGTCCGCCCGAAAGCTGCCCGATCTGGCGATCCGCAAAATCGCGCATGCCCACGCGGTTCAGGCAATCCATCGCCGCCGCCTTATGGCGCGCACGGACCCGGCCCAGCAGGCCCAGCTGCCGCGACAGCCCCATCAGGACCACATCAATCACGCGGGTCGGAAAGTCCCAATCGACACTGGCCCGCTGCGGCACATAAGCGATCCGGGCACGCTGCGCCTCAAGCGGTTCGCCAAACACCGTTACCCGGCCCGACAAAGGGGACACGATCCCAAGCGCCGCTTTCAGCAAGGTCGATTTCCCGGCCCCGTTCGGGCCGATAATGGCTGTCATGGCCCCCGGCTGAACGGTCATGTCCACCGAAAAGACAGCCGGTTTCTGCCCGTAGGACACAGTCAGACCCCGAATGGCCAAGGGGCTGTCGCCTATGCTGTGCTCAACGACCGAGACACCCTTATCTGTGGCCAGTTCAAGCATCGCTCAAAACCCCGCCGACAATCTGCCGTTCAAACCGCGTTCCGGTACATCGGCCCCCAACGCCCCGCCAATCACCGTGATGTTGTGATCCAGCATGCCGATATAGGTGCCCTCATACGTGCCCGGCTCGCCCATTGCATCCGAGTACAATTCGCCACCCACAGTCACCTCATGACCCTTGGCCGCAGCCCCTTCGATCAGCGCGCGCATCGAGCGGTCAGAGACCGAACTTTCCACAAAAACAGCGGTCAACTGGCGGTCCACCAACGTATCGACCAGTTCGCCGATCCGGTTCAGACCAGCCTCGGACTGGGTCGAGATGCCCTGAACGCCCATCACCTCATAGCCATAAGCTGCGCCGAAATAGCCAAAGGCATCATGAGCGGTGACCAGCACGCGGTTGTTTTCAGGGACAGCGGTCAAAACCTGATCAGCATAGGCTGTCAAAGCATCCAGTTCGGTCAAATGCGCCTTGGCGTTTGCGGCAAAAACCTCTGCCGCTTCGGGGCGCGCCTCGGTCAGTGCCGCCTGAACCTCGGTCACCACATCGCCCCAAAGGGTCGGGCTCATCCAGACATGCGGGTCGTATTTGTCGGCGTAATCGTCATGGGCGCGCAGCTTGGTCTTGTCGATGCCTTCGGCCACCGCGATCACGGTCCGTTTGCGTCCGAGATCCCCGAAGAAATCTTCCATTTGTGCTTCGAGGTAGAGACCATGCCACAGCACAAGATCGGCTCGGGTCATCGCAACGATGTCACTGCGGGTCTGGCGATAGGCATGCGGGTCGACGCCGGGGCCCATCAGGCCTTTCACCTCGACCTGATCGCCACCCACCTGTCGTACGGCATCCGCGATCATCCCGGTGGTGGCGACAACTTTCAGCGGTGCCTCCGCCCATGCGGCGAACGGCATCGATGCGGCAAAAGCCATGGCAGCAAGAAAACTGCGACGAATCATGTTCAGACCCCAGATTAGGTTCCGTGTTGAGATTGAATATGAGAACCATTCGCAACTAAGTCAACGCAATTGCGAATTATTCGCAACAAAACCTGCAATTATTTTTCCAAATGGTCAAAAAATTTGCACCCAAGCGCACCTGATACCTTCCATTTGCGGGCGTCCCGTGCGATTTTGGCGCAAACCTCCCAAAGGACGTGATGATGGATACGCAGAGCTCAGAAAGCCCCGTGCGCACCGCGCATCTGCCGCAAGTGACCGAACCCAGAAACCCCGGTATGGAACTTGATCTGGACTGGGTCCGCGCGGTGCAGGCCAATACCTCGGCCATTGAACGGCGCGCGGCCACCCTGCCCGGTCGGCGGTCGGTGAAGAAAGAGTATCAGGCGGCGTGGCTGCTGAAGGCGATCACGATGATCGACCTGACCACCTTGTCGGGTGATGATACGGTCGGTCGCGTGCGCCGCCTGTGCGCCAAGGCGCGGCAACCGATTGCGTCGGCCACCCTGCAGGCGCTGGACATGCCGCCGATCACCACCGGGGCTGTTTGCGTCTATCACGACATGATCGACACGGCGGTTCAGGCGCTTGAAGGCACCGGTATTCCAGTCGCCGCGGTTTCTACCGGCTTTCCCGCCGGATTGTCGCCGTTCCATCTGCGCGTGGCCGAGATCGAGGAAAGCGTCAAAGCCGGGGCCGAAGAGATCGACATCGTCATCTCGCGCCGTCACGTGCTGTCGGGGGATTGGCAGGCGCTGTATGACGAGATGAAGGCGTTCCGCGTGGCCTGTGGCGATGCCCATGTCAAAGCCATTCTGGCGACCGGCGAACTTGGGTCGCTGCGCAACGTCGCCCGCGCCTCGCTGGTCTGCATGATGGCGGGAGCCGATTTCATCAAGACCTCGACCGGCAAGGAAAGCGTTAATGCCACCCTGCCCGTGTCGCTGGTGATGATCCGCGCGATCCGGGATTACTATGACCGCACCGGCTATCGCGTTGGCTACAAGCCTGCGGGCGGGATTTCCAAAGCCAAGGACGCGCTGGTCTACCTGTCGCTGATCAAGGATGAGCTGGGCGACCGTTGGCTGGAACCCGACCTGTTCCGCTTTGGCGCATCGTCGCTGCTGGGCGATATCGAGCGGCAGTTGGAACACTATGTGACAGGCGCATATTCCGCCGGTTACCGTCACTCCATGGGCTGAGGAAAGAACAATGACAGTCAAAGAAATCTTCGAGACCATGGAATACGGCCCCGCCCCCGAAAGTGCAGCCGAGGCGCTGGCCTGGCTGGTCGATCAGGGCGACAAGTTCGGTCACTATATCGATGGGGCCTTCACCAAGCCCGGCAAAGGCTTTGACAGCCGCAACCCGGCGACCGGAGAGGTGCTGGCCAAGCTGACGCAGGCGAAACAGGGTGACGTGGACGCCGCCGTCGCCGCCGCCCGCAAGGCGCAGCCGAAATGGGCGGGTCTGGGCGGCGCTGGTCGTGCACGATACCTCTATGCCATTGCACGGCTGCTGCAGAAACATGCGCGGCTGTTTGCGGTGCTGGAGAGCATGGATAACGGCAAACCGATCCGTGAATCGCGCGACATCGACATCCCGCTGGCGCAACGGCATTTCTATTACCACGCGGGCATGGCGCAGTTGATGGAGAGCGAATTGCCGGACGCTGAAGCGTTGGGCGTGTGCGGTCAGATCATCCCGTGGAACTTCCCGCTGCTGATGCTTTCGTGGAAGATCGCGCCGGCGCTGGCGATGGGCAACACGGTCGTTCTGAAACCGGCCGAATATACCTCGCTGACCGCTTTGCTATTTGCTGACATCTGCTCGCAGGCCGGATTGCCGAAAGGTGTCGTGAATATCGTCACCGGTGACGGCGCGGTGGGCGAGATGATCGTGAACTCGGACGTGGACAAGATCGCCTTCACCGGTTCGACCGTTGTTGGGCGGCGAATTCGTGAGGCGACGGCGGGTTCCGGCAAGGAACTGACGTTGGAACTGGGCGGCAAGTCGGCCTATGTCGTGTTCGATGACGCCGATATCGATTCCGCCATCGAAGGGCTGGTTGATGCGATCTGGTTCAATCAGGGTCAGGTCTGCTGTGCGGGCTCGCGCCTGCTGGTGCAGGAGGGCATCGCCGATCGCTTCCACGAGAAACTGCGCGCCCGCATGGACGGGTTGCGCATCGGCGATCCGCTGGACAAATGCATCGACGTAGGCGCGGTTGTGGACCCGGTTCAGTTGCAGACCATCAAGGGCATGGTCGAAAGCAACACGGTGGGCCATGTCCATCAGGCCGCCTGTGACCTGCCTGCAAATGGCTGTTACTATCCGCCGACGCTGATTTCGGGGCTGGAGACCTCGGACCCGTTGATGCAGGAGGAGATTTTTGGCCCGGTTCTGGTGTCCTCGACCTTCCGCACGCCGGAAGAGGCGGTGGAACTGGCCAACAACACCCGCTATGGGCTGGCGGCGACGGTCTGGACCGAGAATGTGAACCTCGCGCTGGATATCGCGCCCAAGCTGGTTGCGGGTGTGGTCTGGGTGAACGCGACCAACCTGTTCGATGCTGCGGCCGGGTTCGGCGGGGTGCGCGAAAGCGGCTTTGGTCGTGAAGGCGGCTGGGAAGGTCTGACGGCCTACACCAAACCCAAGGGCAAGGCCAAACCTTTGGCCAAGGTCGAGGCGGCGACCGGCGAAGGCACTCCGGTCGATCCCATCGACCGCACCGCCAAGATGTATGTGGGTGGCAAGCAGGCGCGGCCCGATGGCGGCTATTCGAAACCTGTCTGGGGCAAATCCGGCCTGCTGGGCCATGTGGGTCTGGCCAATCGCAAGGATGTCCGCAACGCGGTTGAGGCTGCGGCGGGGGCCAAAGGCTGGTCCAAGACCACCGGCCATCTGCGGGCGCAGATCCTGTATTACATCGGCGAGAACCTCTCGGCCCGCGCCGGTGAGTTCGCCGCGCGGATCGACGCCATGACCAGCAAAAAGGACGGCGCGAAAGAGGTCGAAGCCTCGATCCAGCGCCTGTTCACCGCTGCCGCCTGGGCCGACAAATATGACGGTCAGGTGCATGGTGTGCCGATCCGGGGCGTTGCCATTGCGATGAAAGAACCCGTTGGCGTCATCGGTGCGCTGTGCGCGGATGAGGCACCGCTACTGGGTCTGGTCTCGGCCATGGCCCCTGCGATTGCGATGGGCAACCGGGTGGTTCTGGCGGCGTCCGAGCCCTATCCGCTGGCGGCGACGGATTTCTATCAGATCCTCGAAACCTCGGACGTGCCCGCTGGCGTGGTCAACATCCTGACCGGCAGCCATGCGGAACTGGCGAAACCGCTGGCCGCACATCTGAACGTGGATGCGGTCTGGTCCTTCTCATCCACCGATCTGTCGGCGCAGATCGAGGCGGCATCAGCCGGGAACCTGAAACGCACATGGGTCAATAACGCGACGGCAGTCGATTGGGGCGTAGACCATTCCCGCCGCTTCCTGCAAGCTGCGACCGAGGTGAAGAACATCTGGGTGCCCTACGGCGAGTAGGGCTCCCGCATCACGGGAGGCCCATATGGATTTTTCAGGACAAACCGTCATCGTCATCGGCGGCACCAGCGGCATCAACCGAGGCATTGCCGAGGCGTTTGCCGCCTCGGGGGCCAAGCTGGCCGTCGCCAGCCGGTCTCAGGAGAAGGTGGACGATACTGTTGCCGCATTGAAAGAGGTCGGTGCGGCGGATGCCATCGGCGCGGCCTTTGACGTGCGCGACCCGGATGCGGTGGCCGAGGGGTTGAAACAGTTCCACGAGGCGTTCGGGGATTTCGACGTTCTGATCTCAGGCGCGGCGGGCAACTTCCCGGCGCTGGCCTCTGAAATGTCGGTCAATGCGTTCAAAACCGTGATCGATATCGACCTGATGGGCACGATCCATGTGATGAAAGGGGCCTATCCCTACCTCAAGCGCCCCGGCGCGAGCATCATCAATATCTCGGCCCCGCAATCCTATCTGCCGTATGAGGGCCAGTCGCATGTTTGCGCCGCCAAGGCAGGGGTCGATCAGATCACCCGCACCTTGTCGATGGAATGGGGGATCGAGGGCATCCGTGTGAACTCGGTCGTACCGGGCTTTATCGAAGGCACCGAAGGCGCCAAACGCCTGACGCCATCGGACGGCGCACATGAAGAGATCCGCAAAGATGTGCCGCTGGGCCGCTGGGGTCAGCCGCAGGATGTGGCCAACGCGTGCCTGTTCCTCAGCTCGGACATGGCCAGCTATATCAGCGGCACGGTTCTGGCCGTTGATGGCGCACTGTATCAGCGCGGCTCGGGCAAGTTCGGGCAGATGATGGGCGACATGCTGCGTAGCATGAAAAAGGGCTGAACCCCTTACAAGACGCGCAGCAACGTCCAAAGTAACCCGAGGCGCAACGCTCTTACAAAACGGAGCAGCCTCGCAGAAATCTGCGGGGGGCTTTCTGCGGTTCGCCTAATTGCTTACGCTTTTGAGAACTTGTTGATGGAACGCGCCTTGTGCATCCACATCAGTAGGTCTTACCACCCATTCCCTATCCAATTTCAGTGCTCCTGCGGGTACGATTTGCCGCGCGATCTCGGGCGGTGTGGTGTCGTCATACGTTCCGTTCTGCCAGTCGTGAAAGGCTGAAGAGTATCGCACGACCGCCTCGCTGGTCGGCAACTCCAGCATCCCGCCCTCGGCAAAGAATACCAACCCATCGCCCATTTCTTCCCCAATGAGTTTGAGCCTGTTTCCCAAACGATGTTTGAGGATGGCAACAAACACGATCGCGGCAGAGAACGTGAATTTGTCGACAAGCACAACGACCTGCTTGCTTGCGCTTTGCGAGATTGCGTCGATCAACGGCATCGTCAGAAGAAAATTGCCGCCAGTGTTTCCGCGAACGTCAATTAAGAGTGTTTTGTTTGAGCAGGCACCTACGCGGTCCGCTGCATCTGAAATGGCTTCAGGCAGATCACGTTCGCCCGGATCAAAGAAACTTGGCAACAGAATTGAAAGCCCAAGTTCGTGCCAGTCCTTTATGTTCACAAAGGTTTCGGGTTCCCATGCCGGATCAGCCCTGCCATGCTCGTTTCTCGGGTAGAGCGTTGATGCAGGAACCCTGGACCCGTTCTCTAGTTTGACATCGGTTATCTGCCCATTCTCGTCCTGCACGCGATACTCGGTCGTATCGTCCTCTGAGGCAAAACCCAAGCGAGCCAGAGCATAAGGCCACGCAAGAAGGATCGATCCGATGACCCGTTTCCTTTGGCGCGTTCCCGCCAGAAAACGTCTTGAGGCGGCTTCGATTTGCCCCAATGATGCGCCGTTGACGGCAATCAACTCTCCTCGTGGCGCGGGTGTTTCTGGTGTTGCACCAACCAAATGGTAGCCCGTCCCGACGCTTACAAACCTCAGCGGAAGCACCGAGATGGCATCGTTTGGAATCAACCGCGTGTGCCCGTTGTCGGGAAGCGCCAAAAGGCGCATCGCGGAAAACAGAAAATCCTCTTTGGACCCCTCCAATGCGTTTCGTCGGGTTTCACTGATGCAGTTATCTATTACTGATTGGTCGATCCGCCAAAAGCTGGGATCGGACGGCAGGGCAGTTTCCAATATTTGCGCAAAGTCTTGCGTCAGCGACATACGTCACGGTGCGCAGAACTGATGGACGATGTCCAGACTGGGCCCTGCTCTGACACCAAGATCCAGCAGGTTTGGCGGACCGCAGAGCCGCTGCCCCTTAAACAGCAACACTTCCGGTAGGAAACCGGGTCCGGGTCATCCCTGACTCAATTTGTGGTATCCAAACCCACTGGTTTTCCCACCACGGTGAAATGCAGGCCCTCGGGGTCCAGCAGTTCGCTGGCGACGCGGTTCACATCCTCAAGCGTCACGGCGTTTACCTTGTCGTTGCGGGTGGCGATGTAGTCGATGGGTAGGCCCTGCATCTGCATCCCGACAATGATCCCGGCGATTTGGCCATTGCCATCAAAGCGCAGCGGATAGGCGCCGGTCAGATAGGTCTTGGCGTCGTCCAGTTCCTTCTGGGTCACGCCCTCGTCCGCGGCGCGGGCCCATTCAGCGCGGATCACCTCGACCGCTTCGGCAATACGGTCATTGGCCGAAGACACCGATCCAAGATAGACCGAGGCCAGATCCTTGGGCACCAGATAGGTTGCCACCCCATAGGTCAGACCCCGCTTTTCACGCACCTCCTGCATCAGGCGGCTTTCGAAGCCGCCGCCGCCCAGAATGTGGTTCAGAATAAAGGCGGGGAAGAAATCCGGGTCGTCGCGATCCATGCCTTCATGGCCAAACAGGGCCACGGATTGCGGCGTGTCGAACTCGACCACGCTGATCCCGCCCTCGATCGTCACATCGGCCTTGCCGGGGATCGGCTTTCCGGTGTCCGGCAGATCGGCCAGCAGATTGTCCAGCAGCGCACCCAATTCCTCGGCTGTGATGTCTCCGACCGCGCCGACATACAGACGGTCCTTGGCGAAGACATTGCCATAGGCCTCGACCACATCATCACGGGTCAGGGCCGAGACGCTTTCGATGGTGCCCTTCCCTTCGGACCCATAGGGATGATCGCCATAGGCCATGGCAGAGAAATTGCGGCCCGCAATGTCATTGGGGTCGGTCGCGTCCGACCGCAGCCCCGACACAATCTGCGCTTTGACCCGATCCACCGCGTCCTGATCAAACCGGGGCTCGTGGATGGTGGTCCGCAACAGATCCGTCACCTCATCCCGGTTTTCGGTCAGAAACCGGGCCGAGATCGAAACGCTGTCATCCGAGGCGTTGTAGCTGAACGATGCGGCCAGAGCCTCCAATTCACGCGTATAGGAGCGCGAATCCATGTCTCCCGCACCTTCTTCAATCAGCCCACTCATCAGGTACACGGCCCCGCGCTTGTCGGGGTCGTCCAGCGATGTCCCGCCGCGAAAGCGCAGTTCCAGCGCTGTAAAGGGGATCGAATGATCCTCGACCAGCCAGGCGGTGATGCCCCCGGGCGAGGTGACCTCTTTGATCTCGATCTCGGCCCAGGCCGGTACAGCGAATAAAAGCGCGATCAGGGGGGCAAAAAACCGTTTCATTGCGTCACCTCATCTTCGCGCATCAGCCAGCCGGTGACCGATGCCTCGCGTTGCAACACGTCGCGCGCGGCGGCGATGATCTCATCGCCCGTCACCGCTTGCAGAATATCGGGCCAGGCCTGCACGTCCTCGACCGTCAGACCACTGGTCAGGGCCCGACCATAGCGGTTGCCGATGCCGTCCACATTGTCGCGCGCATAGATCTGGGACGCGCGCAGCTGCATCTTGATCCGGTCCAGATCCTCTTCGTTCACGCCCTCGGCGATGAAATCGGCCACGGCCTGATCCATGGCATCCTCGGCCTCTTGCAAGGACACGCCTTCGGCTGGAACCACCAGCAGATCAAAGGTCGTGTCATCCAGCGAAACCCCGCGGTAGAACGACCCGGCATAGACGGCGATCTGCTGATCCAGTTGCAGCTTTTCATTCAGGTAAGAGGTTGTGCTGCCCCCCAAGAGTTCCGCCAGCAGGAACAGGGCCGCTGCCGTTTCCTGCGCGCCCGGATCGCGTTCAGGGGCCAGATAGCTGCGCTGCACATAAGGCTGCGCCACGCGCGGGTCCTTGAAGGTCAGGCGGCGTTCGGCGGTGTGCGGTGGTTCTTGCGACCGTACCCGTTCGGGCAGGTCCGGATTGGCCGGGATCACGCCATAGTACTTTTCGGCCAGCGCCCGTACCTCATCCGAATCCACATCCCCGGTCACGACCAGAATGGCGTTGTTGGGCGCATAATGGGTTTCGTAGAAGGACAGCGCGTCCTCCATATCCAGCGTCTCCATCTCGTGTTTCCAGCCGATGATCGGTACGCCGTAGCGGTGGTTCAGGTACTGGGCCGCGTTCATCTGCTCGCCGAACAGGGCGCGCGGATTGTTCTCGGTGCGCTGGTTGCGTTCTTCCAAAATCACGTCGCGCTCGGTCAGGATGTCATTTTCCGACAGGCGGATATTGCGCATCCGGTCCGCCTCCATCCGCATCATCAGTTCAAGCCGGTCGGCGGCGACGCGCTGGAAATAGGCGGTATAGTCATACGAGGTGAAGGCGTTGTCATTGCCGCCATTGGCCGCCACGGTGGCCGAAAACTCACCCGGGGCCAGCGTGTCCGTGCCCTTAAACAGCAGATGTTCCAGAAAATGCGCAACACCGGACGAGCCGACGGGTTCATCGGCAGACCCCGCGCGATACCAGACCATATGTTGCACGACCGGGGCGCGGTGATCTTCGATCACCACGACGTCCATGCCGTTGTCCAGCGTGAAGGTTGTAACCGCCTCTTCCTCGTCAGCAAAAAGGGGCGTCGCGGCGATCAGGGCAGCCGACAGGGCAAGGGCCCGAACCATGGGGCATCCTCCGTTTCGTTATCCGACTAAAACTACGGTGGTGCGCGGCAGGTTCAAGGGAGATGACGGAAAGTTAAGAATTATTCATCCGGCGGTGACGACGGTGTCTCAAACCCTGCGCGGCGGGCGGCTTCGGTTTCAGCCTGCGGGTTGATCGACTGCCGCTCATAGACCTGTGCGTAACGATCCACAGGGAACAGGCGCAGGCCGGTCCAACGGCCGCGGCGTTTGCGGAACGCATCATCTTCGGCCTGAACCACCTGACGCGTATCTGGCGGCACACCGTAACGGCCCGATGCAGCCACCAGCGCAGCATCAGACGAAGGAACCGCCCCGTTCGGGTTCAGTGCGCCTGCGTTTCCGCCCAGCGCCGCAACCACATCAGCCTGCGGGTTCGGATCGGTCAGGTTGCCCCCACCCAGAGTGGGCGCAGGCAGGAACGCATAATCCTGTGGCTGTGTCAGCGGTTTGACCGGCAGGACCGAGAATTCATCGGGCCCCTGTCCCGGTGGTTCCAGCGTGCGCAAACCAGAGTTCGAGCACGCCGCAACAGCGACGGCAAAGATCAAAGCAATTGGGGCGCGCGACAACCGCATCAGAGTCTCCAGCCTGTTTGGGCCGTTTTATCGCATATCCTTGGGCGCGTCACGAGGGCTTTTTTCCATCGAACAAAACCAGCCCGATCGCGCCCGCAAAGACGAAAACATCCGCCAGATTAAAGACATAGGGGTTGTTGATGCCGCAACACGACATGTTCAGGAAATCGAGAACAAAGCCATACAGCACCCGATCCACCACATTCCCCAATGCCCCGCCGATCAACAGACCGCCGCAGATCAGCATCAGTTTCGACGGCGTGGTACGCCGCAGCCAGACAAAAACGGCAACACAAATGGCAATCGAAATGCCGATCAGAACCCAGCGCGCGGCATCGGAATCGCCCTGAAACAGGCCGAAATTGATGCCGCGGTTTTCGCCGTATTTGAACACCACCAAGGGCGGCAGCACATCGATACCGCCGGGCTGTTCCGCCACGCGCATGACACGAACGACCAGAAACTTGCTGATCTGGTCGATCGCGATGGCCAAAAACGCGGCCCAGTAGAACAGCCGATACGACATCAGTGACGGAAGTGACGCATGCCGGTGAAGACCATGGCCAGACCGGCCTCATCCGCCGCCGCGATCACCTCATCATCCCGCATCGAACCGCCGGGCTGGATGACGCAGGTTGCACCGGCTTGCGCCGCCTCCATCAACCCGTCGGGGAAGGGGAAGAACGCATCTGAGGCCACGGCGGAGCCGATGGTCAGCGGCTGTGGCAGACCCAGCGCGTCGGCCATGCGCTCGGCCTTTTTGGCCGCAATGAGCGCCGAGTCCACACGGCTCATCTGGCCCGCACCAACACCCACGGTCGCGCCGTCCTTGACATAGACGATGGCGTTGGACTTGACGTGTTTGGCGACTTTCCACGCAAACAGCAGGTCGCGCATCTGTTCCTCGGTCGGGGCCTTTTTGGTGACCACCTTCAGGTCATCCATGCCGACAAAGCCGTTATCCTTGTCCTGCACCAGCAGACCACCGGCCACCTGACGCACGGTCTTACCACCGGTGGTCACATCCGGCAGCGCCTCGGTCGTCAGCAGGCGCAGGTTTTTCTTGGCGGCAAAGATCGCCTTGGCCTCGTCCGAGGCACCGGGGGCGATCACAACCTCGGTGAAGATGCCGGTGATTTCCTGCGCGGTTTCGGCATCCAGCGGCTGGTTCAGCGCCACGATACCGCCAAAGGCCGAGGTGCGGTCGCAATCGAAGGCCGATTTATAAGCGTCCAGCAGGGTCGCGCCTTTGGCAACGCCGCAGGGGTTGGCGTGTTTGATGATGGCACAGGCTGCGCCTTGGGTAGGGTCGAACTCGGCCACCAGCTCAAAGGCCGCGTCGGTGTCGTTGATATTGTTGTAGCTCAGTTCTTTGCCCTGATGCTGCACGGCGGTCGCCACGCCGGGGCGGTTCGTGCCGTCAGTGTAGAACGCCGCCTGCTGGTGACTATTCTCGCCATAGCGCAGGGTCTGTTTCAACTCACCGGCAAAGGCGCGGCGGCGCGGAGCCTCGGCAGCCAGCGCATCGGCCATCCAGTTCGACACGGCCGCGTCATAGGCGGCGGTGCGGGCATAGGCCGTCTGCGCCAGATTTTGCCGGAAGGCGTAAGAGGTCTGACCGTCATTCGCCTCCAACTCGGCCAGCAGGGCATCATAGTCCTGCACATCCACCACCACATTGACGAAAGCGTGGTTTTTCGAGGCCGCGCGGATCATCGCCGGGCCACCGATATCGATATTCTCGATGCAGGTGTCGTAATCGGCACCTTTGGCCACGGTGGCCTCGAACGGGTAGAGGTTCACCACCAGCAAGTCGATCGCGCCGATACCGTGCTCGTTCATCGCCGCCACATGGCCGTCATTGTCCCGCAGCGCCAGCAGGCCCCCATGCACCATCGGGTGCAGGGTTTTCACGCGGCCATCCATCATCTCGGGGAAACCGGTGATCTCGCTCACGTCCTTCACGTCCAACCCCGCATCGCGCAGCGCCTTGGCGGTGCCGCCGGTCGATAGCAGTTCAACCCCGCGCTCGGCCAGTGCCTTTCCCAGATCAATCAGACCGGTCTTGTCGGATACGGAAAGCAGCGCGCGGCGCACGGGGTGAAGGTCGGTCATGGGTCCAAAGGTCCTTTTGGCGTCAGTCAAACTCGGGCTCGTCCCGGTGAATGTCACGCACGGCATAGGCAGTATCCTGCGCCTTGCTCAACGTCCACTGGATGCGCGTCGCATACTCCATTGCGCGGCCAGATAGAACGATCTGTTTTGTCGCGCGTGGCTTCAGGCGGCCTTTTTCAAGGTAAACGCTTGGCTCGACAGACAATTTTCCAACGCCATCATGGCGGAACACCCAAATCTCACCGCTTTTGAGCGCCATCGACACCGCCGCGCCACCCAGATCAATGGCCGCATCGACATCCGGGTGCAGGTGAAACCGGATGTCAAACCCGATACCCGAAAGCCCCGAGGCATCCAACGCCCTGTCAAACTGCCGCTTGGCCTTGTCGGTCGCGGTCAGCAGAATATCCTCGCCAGTCAGTTCTCGCCCGTCAAAGCGCAGCTCGTATGTGCGGGCATGGGTCAGACCGAAGGTTTTGGAATAGCCGTCATGCCCGGCCATGAAGCGAATACCTTCGAATGCGTCTTCGAACTCAACCGGAACCTCACGCGGGGCGTCCACCAGCGCCTGATGCTCGCTACCCGGTGTCGGCTTGGCCAATCTTGCGCTGGAATAACCGTCCAGACACAGCGTCGAATGAGACGGGGTCGCCCGACCCGCCCGCCGCCAGTCCAACCCGAAACTGGCCCCGGACCCGCAATTCACGATCAAAGGACGACGGCCCGATGTCACCTCAAACGCCAGTGTCGAGGCATGGGCGTTCAGTGACGCGGCCCCTGTTGGCGGAGAGCTTGCATCAACAATCACAGTCGTCCGCGCAGCGGATAGTCTTGCATAGCCCATCGGCAATTCGGTCGCGGCCTTATGCTTGACCCCGCTTTGCGCCAGCGCCTGTTCCAGCCGGCCTTCGACTCCGCGCCCACCGCCGTGGAACCGGGCCAGCGCCCCGTCCGCGTGGCGCAAGCTGCGCAGAGTGGGGGCGATCCGCTTGATGGCATTGGCCTGCGCCACCGGCGTGCCCCGCCCCACGTCGTTCAGCGCGGCCGAGGTCCAGCTGAGCAGCGTGAACACCTCAAGCAATTCCTCCGGGTTGCGGGTGGGAATGCCGCCCTGGGCGTCCACCTGACGTTCACATTCGCGGGCCAAAGCACGCAGGGCCGGATCGGCCATTGCCTCAAGCCCTTCGAGCGCCAGTCCGGATTGCACCAGACCGGCCAGCGCTTCGAATCTTGGCAGGCCCGGCGTGGCGGCCTGCCAGCGTTTCGACAGGAACCAGGTTTGTTGCGCAAGGGATCGGAAAAACAGCTTGCTGTGCTTGTCATCAACGCCGCGCAACAGAAAGATCGCGTGGTTGATCCAGCGCATGACCCGCCGCCCGGTCAGGTCCGGCACCCATCCCGGACCATGGCCACGCCCATGCGCCTCGATCCAGCCCCAGACCCAGCGCTGCGCCTTTTCCCGCGCCCGCATGTCACCCACAGCTGCCAGATCGTCCAGCCATGCAAAACCGTGGCGCTCATCGTCAAATCCCACGCTGGGGGCTGCGACCTCCCACAAGCCGGTATCCTGTGCCTCGACCAGATAACCGGCGAACAGCAGGTTCCCGGCGACCAGTTGGCGGCCTCGGGCGAACGACCCGACAGTGCGCGGTTCGGGCTGCGATACAAACCCCGTGACCGCCTTTTGCCGCTGGCTCAGGCGCGCGTAAAAACGGTTCTGAAACCGCATCCACCGGCTGGTCATGGTGTCCGTTTCTGACATGACGCGTGTTACTCTGCCCCTTGCGCTCTGCTGGCGCTTGAGACCCAACGATAGACCGTGCCGATCGTCAAGTCATCGAAAAGCGTGTGCTCAGGCGGATTTGGTGAGGCAGGCGATATAGAACCCGTCCATACCACCGCGATCCGGCCAGTAATCGGGGCGCAGACGCAGGCCACCTTCTTCGGTGATCCAGTCCGGCTCGACCCCGTCGATGTTCAACGCGTCGCGGTTGACGGTCATGCCGGGGAACATGCCCAAGGCTTCCTCAACCTGCACCTCGCCTTCGTCGGGCAACAGCGAACAGGTGCAATAGACCAACCGCCCGCCGGGTTTCAGCAAGGTCCAGGCACGGGCCAGCATCTGCGCCTGCAACTCGATCAACCCGCCGAATTCCGAACCGTCCTTGGCAAAGGGCAGATCGGGATGGCGGCGGATGGTGCCGGTGGCGGAACAGGGCGCGTCCAGCAGGATGGCATCGTATTGGCCTTGGTGGTCCAGCGCATCGCCTGCGATGACATTTGCCTTCAGCCCGGTCCGCGCAAGGTTTTCGCGGACGCGTTCCAGTCGCCCTTCCGAGATATCCAGTGCCGTGACCTCGGCCCCGGCAGCGGCCAGTTGCAGCGTTTTGCCGCCCGGTGCGGCGCAGAGGTCCAGAATTTTCTCACCGGCATTGGGTGCCAGAACACGCACCGGCAAGGCCGCCGCTGCATCCTGAACCCACCAATCGCCCGTGTCGAACCCCGGCAGGGCCGACACCTGCCCCGCAACCCGCACTCGCATCGACCCCGTTGGCAGAGCGTCACCGGGTCCGCTCGCACCGGGTTTCAGCGACAAGTCCAAAGGCGCACCGGCGAAATGGGCCTGCTCCATGCCCGCGACGGCCTCGGCCCCCCAGGCCATAACCAGCGGGTCGCGCAGCCATTCGGGCAAACGCGGCACCCGCATCTTCGGCCAGGCCTCCGGGCCTTCGGCGGCGACTTTGCGCAGCACGGCGTTCACCAGCCCCTTGAGACGCCCGTGCTTGCGCGACCGGCCGACAATCTCGACCATCGAGTTCACAACACCATGCGCGGCCTCGCCGTGACACAGCTCGACCGCGCCCAAACGCAGGGCATTGTGCACCGTCAGGGCCGGGGTCCGGTTCAGGTGATTGTCCAGCAGCCGGTCCGCACGCTCCAACCCGCGCAGGGTTTCCAGCGTCAGGCGCTGCGCCCGCGCGCGATCTTCGGGGTCCAGCCGATCCAGCGCACCTGTGGCCAGACATTCGGACAACAGCCGCCCCTCTCCCAGAATCTGATCCAGCAGATAGATCGCGCTGCGTCGCGCTGCCGTTGCGTTATCGGACATGGAACCGCCTTTGATGTGACCCTCGCCCGCATTGCCAAGGGCGGACGGGGGCGTATATCAAGCCCCTGCACGGAAAGGAACCCGATGTCATGAGTGACGACCGCACAGACCTGCCCCCCGCCGCCCAGCGCGCATTGGCCGAGGCCGAGGAGCGCCGCAAACAGGCCGAGGCCAAAGAGATGCCCAAGGAGTTGGGCGGGCGCGACGGCCCCGACCCAGCCCGCTATGGCGATTGGGAGAAAAAGGGCATCGCCATCGATTTCTAGGCGCTCAACCCCGCAGCGCCTGAAGAAAATCACCAATCAGGGCGCGTTGTTTTTTCGATTTGGCCCGGTCCTCGGGCCATGTCAGCCAATAACCATCCTTGGTCTGCAATTCGGGCAGGTCCAGCCTGCGCAACCGTCCCGCCTGCAAATCCGCCTGCGCCAGAGGCACCGAGCCCAGCACCACACCCATCCCCTGACGGGCCGCTGACAGGGCATGTTCCATCGAATCAAAACTGACCTGAGACGGAGGCAATTCCGCCTGCCCCGTCTTCCGCGCCCAGTCCCGCCAACCGGGCCGTTCGCCGCGCAGATCAATCAGCGGCGCGCCCCAGCCAATACCGGGCGCGGCCATCGGCACCAGCACCTCGGGCGCGATCAATTCGGCATCCCGCCCCGGCCACGCCCCTCGGCCATAGCGGATTTGCAGCCATGTCCGTTCCTCATCCAGCGAGGATCGCCGCGCCACGGAATCGGTCATCACCCGCACCTTGGGCCGCATATCCTGAAACTGAGGTAGCGCAGGCAAGACCAGCGCATGAATGTTCGAGGCCAGCCCGGCCACCCGCAATTCGCGCGGAGATTTGCCGAACAGATCCTCGGTATTGCGTTCCAGCGCCTGCAAACTGTCCTGCACCAACGGCAGATAGCTTTCGCCTTCCACCGTCAGCGACACACCCCTCGCCTCGCGCACGAACAGGGTCCGGCCCAGCCACGCTTCAAGATTGCCGATCCGCTGGCTGACTGCCGCCTGAGTCAGGCCGAACTCTTTCGCCGCTGCCGAGAAGCCGCCCAGCCGCCCGGCGGCCTCGAACACGCGCAGCCAGTCCAGCGGGGGCAATCCGATCTTTTTCTTAGCCATAAGTTTTTCCAAGCCTCAGCCGAAAGAAGGATTAATTGTCGTAATGCCACGAGGCGCGTATTTCCTCAACCAAAGCCGCGCTGAACAGGAGATCCCCATGCTGCGCACCGCCACCCATGACACCTCGGTCGTGACTGTCGCGTTCGACACCGGCACCACGGCCCGTTTCCACGCCATCTGGCTGCGCGACAACGCGCTGGACTCTGAAACCCGCGCGCCGGGCAATGGCCAGCGCCTGATTACCATCGGTGATATTCCCGCCGACATTTCGGTCAGCGCCGCCGAAGTCGCCAATGGCGATCTGACCGTGACGTTCCAGCCCGAAGACAAAACCGTCACCTTCCCCGCCACCTGGCTGGCCGATCACAGCTATGACCGCGCCCATGCGCAAGACATCGGCCGCACCGCCCCCGGCATCACCACCTGGGAACGCGGCATAGCCGCGCCCAGCGGCGATTGGGATCAGGTCCACGCCAACCCCGAAGCCAAGCGCGGCTGGCTGGCCGCCGTCGCGGAATACGGTTTCGCCAAGCTGACCGGCGGCCCGACCGAGCCGGAATCGCTGCTGAAAGTGGCCGACCTGTTCGGCTATGTCCGCGAGACCAACTATGGCCCCTATTTCGAGGTGCGGACCGAGGTGAACCCGACCAACCTCGCCTATACCGGGCTGGGGTTGCAGGCGCATACAGATAATCCATACCGCGACCCGGTGCCGACGCTGCAAATCCTTTATTGCCTTGAGAACTCAGCCGAAGGTGGCGATTCCATCGTCGTCGACGGCTTCCGCGCCGCTGAAAAGCTGCGTGAACAGAACCCCGAGGGTTTTGCCCTGCTGGCAGGTTACCCCGCCCGGTTCGAATACAAGGGCTCGGACGGCGTCTGCCTGCGCTCGCGCCGCCCGATGATCGAACTGTCGCCGGATGGGGAACTGATCGCCATCCGCTTCAACAACCGGTCCTCGGCCCCGTTCGTAGACATCCCGTTCGACCGGATGGAAGCCTATTACGCCGCCTATCGCCAATTGGGCGAGATCATCGACGATCCGGCCATGGGCGTGTCGTTCAAGCTGGAACCGGGCGAAAGCTTTATCGTCGACAACACCCGCGTCCTGCACGCGCGTCTGGGGTATTCCGGCGCAGGCTCGCGCTGGTTGCAGGGCTGCTACGCCGACAAGGACGGGTTGCTGTCCACACTGGCAGCGATGCAGATGGCACAGCCAGAGGCAGCGGAATGAAACCCGACTTCTCGACCCTGAACCGGGACAATATCGTGGCCTTCATCGGCGACATCTTCGAGCGTCGCGGTGGTGAGGAATATCTGGGCGAACCCGTCACCATGGCCGAACATATGCTGCAAGGTGCCACCATCGCCGAACAGAACGGCCAGCCCGAGGAAATCATCGTCGGCGCCCTGCTGCACGATATCGGGCACTTTACTTCCGAGTTCGGCACCTATCACCCCGACGACACCGAAGACCGCCATCACGAGGACGCGGGCGCCGAGGTGCTGGAGCAGTTCTTCCCCTCGGTCATCACCGATTGCTGCCGCTACCACGTGGCGGCCAAACGCTATCTCTGCGCCACCAAGCCCGAGTATTTCAACCGCCTGTCTGCCGCCTCGGTCCATACGCTGGAACTGCAAGGCGGCCCGATGAGCGCCGAGGAGGTTGCCGCGTTCGAGGCCAACCCGAACCTGAAAGAGATCATTCAGGTCCGCTATCTGGACGAGGCCGGCAAACGCGCCGATATGGAAACGCCCGATTTCGCCCATTTCGCGCCGATGGTGCAGCGGATGGTCGATAAACATCTGGGGTCGGCATGAGCGCGCCGGAATATATTTTCAAGGCCAGTTCCAAACCCTCGTTGCCGTGGCATGAGGTTCCCCTGATCCGCGCCACCGACGCGTCGGTCAAGCGATATGGCTGTCTGGTCGATGACCCCGACACGTTCGAAATCGAGATCACCCGCTGGCCCCAGCAAGGCTGGCGGCCCATCGACGAAGGCACCGGTGACGAAGGCGGCTGGGTCGAGGGGACGTTCAAATGCGACTGGCAGGGCGATGTGCTCTATGGCGAGAACGAGGCGGTCAAGGGCCACTATGTCCTCGGCTGGTCCGCTGACCCTCAGCAGGCACAGACCGACCGGCAAACCGCGCCCCGCGATCAGGTTTTGCTGTGGCATATGAACTATCACCCCGACGGCGGGCAGATGTTCTGGCCGCTGGACAACAAACCCTTCATCGTCCCCGCCGCCCTGCCCGGCGACAATCTGACACCCGACAAAGTGGTGGCGTTCTGGTGCGACGGCTCACGCGGGCTCTACATCCATCCCGGCATCTGGCACGAGGGGATTTTCCCGGTCGAAAACCACCAGCGGTTCCTCGACCGGCAGGGACGGGTTCATGCCCGTGTCAGTGCAGATATCGGGAAAGAGTTCGGCGTCTACCTCGCCTGCCCGCTGCGGGCGGACAAGATCAGGGATTTGTGACCAGCACTCCTTCATGGCCCGAACGCCTACGCATGATCCATATCTGAACGATCAGCAGATAGGGCACAAAGAACGCAAAATTCTGCACCAGATCGAAAGGGCCCGAGAAATCGGGCTCTAACCCCAGCCCTCCGGTCAGCAGATACCAAAGCGTATAGTGCACCCGGTAGAGCCACGACCCCAGCGCCAGCCAGAACAGTCGTAATCCCCAGGCCCAATGGCCCGCGCGATCCCGAATGATCGCCATGCGCGCCAACATCAGCGCCGAGGTAAACAGGCTCAGGCCGTACAGGAAAAAGCCAGCAGACATAATCGGGCCGCCGATTGTTCCGCGCAAGGGGATATAGGTCATCCCGGCCAGCCCGGTGATCAGCGCCAGCGCAATCAGCATCGTTCCCAATGCACGGTGAAACCGGTTGAACCTCTGCCGAAGGGGGCGGATCAATTGCAACGGCACCAGCGTCACCAACACCGTTCCGGCAAATATATGCAGAATCATCGCCGCGTTGCCGACGCTCTGACCGTCCGCAAACAAATAGCTTTGCGCGGGCGCATCATCAGACAACCCAAGGCCGATCATCCCGAAACTATGCACCACAAACGGCAGCAGCGTCAGATAGAACACTGCCAACAATAACCCGGTTGCCATACGAGATTTCAGGATCCGCATAAGCAGACCTTAGCGCCATAAGGCGATCCGTCTATGGGCCTACAACCCCAGCACATCCACCATGTCATACTGACCCGGCGCTTTGCCCTGCCCCCACAGCGCCGCCTTCAGCGCGCCGCGGGCAAAGATGGCGCGGTCCGACGCCAGATGGCGCAGGACGATGCGCTCTCCGGGTGCGGCGAACAGGACGTCGTGTTCACCGACCACATCTCCGCCGCGAATGGCGTGAAAGCCGATATCGCCGCGTTTGCGCGCGCCGGTGATGCCGTCGCGGCCCCGGTCGGACACATCGTTCAGCTTGACGCCGCGCCCCTCGGCGGCGGCCTCGCCCAGCATCAGCGCGGTGCCCGAGGGGGCGTCGACCTTGTGGTGGTGATGGCCTTCGATGATCTCGATGTCGAAATCCTCATCCAGCGCGGCCGCGACCTTTTTTGTTAGCTGCATCAACAGGTTGACGCCAAGGCTCATATTGCCCGCCCGCACGATGACCGCATGGCGCGAGGCTGGCTCCAGCGCCGCGATCTGTTCGTCACTCATGCCGGTGGTGCCGATCACATGCACGCAACGCGCCTGCGCGGCCAGCGCGGCAAACTCCAGCGTCGCCTCGGGCGCGGTGAAATCGATCACGGCCTGCGCCTGCGCGAATGCCTCCAGCGGGTCGTCTGTTACAGTCACGCCCAGCGCGGGGCCACCCATCGCCTCGCCCACGTCCCGACCGATCCAGTCGTGGCCTTTACGCTCGACCACACCGACCAGACGCGCCTGATCGCTGTCAGACACGGTCTTGATCAGCATCTGCCCCATACGGCCCGAAGCCCCTGTGATGACGATCCCTGGAATATGGGTCATTGCGCTGGTCCTTTTCGCTAAGTCGGCTCAAAGCCTCCTACCCCGTTCGCGCCCGCTTGGCAAAGCCCTGCTTTGCGCTTAGATCGGGGATATGGCAAAGAACAAATTCCACGATGGCACCGGCCCGTCCCAACGGCAACTGCGTGTCGGCGAACTGATCCGCCGCACCCTGTCCGAGGTTCTGGCGCGCGGAGATGTCCACGACCCCGACCTGAACCGCATGTCGATCACCGTGGGCGAGGTGCGTACCTCGCCCGATCTGAAGATCGCTACCGCTTATGTGCTGCCCTTGGGCGGCAAAGGGCAGGAGGACGTGATCGAACTGCTGGCCCGCAACAAGGGTGAACTGCGGCGCGTGATCGGCAAGAAGCTGAACCTGAAATTCTCGCCCGATCTGCGGTTCCGTCTGGATGACACGTTTGACCGTCTCGACGACACTCGCCGCATGTTCGAACAGGACGCGGTGCGCCGCGATCTGGACGAGTGATACGTACCCTTGTCACCTTGGGCGCTGCCATGTGGGCGGCGCAGGCGGGCGCGGTGACCTGCGAAAAGCTGACCCATGAGGACAAGCGATACACCGTCTGCGAAGTGGACGCCGCCAACGAAGACCTGCGACTGTTTCTGAATGATGAAAACGGCGCGGTGCTGGGGCATTTTTCATCCGTGAACGAAGCGCTTGCGCCCAGCGGTAAGCAACTGGCCTTTGCGATGAACGCGGGCATGTACCACGACGACCGCTCGCCCGTCGGGCATTATGTCGAAGAGGGACACGAGCAAATGCGCGTGATCCCGAATGCAGGCCCCGGCAATTTCGGCCTGTTGCCCAACGGCGTATTCTGCATCCGTGACGGTCGCGCCGATGTGTATGAGACATTGACCTATGTCGATCAGGCCCCCGATTGCCGGTTCGCCACCCAGTCCGGCCCGATGCTGGTGATCGACGGAGAACTGCATCCGCGTTTCCTGCCCGATTCGACCTCGCTCTATGTGCGCAACGGGGTGGGCACCAGCGCCGATGGAACGCAGGCGGTGTTTGCGATCTCGGAGGATTACGTGACCTTTCACGAGTTCGGCAGCCTGTTTCGGGATGTGATCGGCACCCCGAATGCGCTGTTCTTCGATGGCAATATCTCGCGCATGTATGATCGGGCGGGCGGGCGTTCGGATCTGGGGTTCTCGCTGGGGCCAATTGTGGGTGTGGTGGAAGATACGCCCACAAATTGACAGCGGCAAAACGATCCGCTAACCCGCGCGCCTCAGCAAAAGGCAAGGTGCAAGATGGGACGCAAACGCAAGGGCCGCGACATTTCCGGTTGGCTGGTGGTGGACAAGCCTGCGGGCATGACCTCGACATCCGTAGTCAACAAGGTGCGTTGGGCGATGGATGCCAAAAAGGCGGGCCATGCGGGCACGCTGGACCCCGAGGCAACCGGCGTTCTGGCCGTGGCTTTGGGTGAGGCGACCAAGACCGTTCCTTACATCACCGACGCCTTGAAAGCCTACACCTTCACCGTGCGTCTGGGTCAGGCCACCAATACCGACGATGCCGAAGGCGAGGTGATTGCGGAAAGCGATGCACGCCCCTCGGATGACGATATCAAACAGGCGCTGGCTCCGTTTCTGGGCGACATCATGCAGGTGCCGCCCAAGTTCTCAGCCGTGAAGATCGACGGACAGCGCGCCTATAAGCTGGCCCGCGATGGCGAGGATGTGGAACTGTCTGCCCGGCCCCTGTGGGTCGAGGAACTGGTGGTGGTCGACCGCCCCGACGAAGACCACGTGGTGCTTGAGATGACCTGCGGCAAAGGCGGCTATGTTCGCTCGATCGCGCGCGATCTGGGTGCAGCGTTGGGATGTTACGGCCACGTCAAGGAACTCCGCCGCATCTGGTCCGGCCCGTTCGAGGCCGAAGACGGCCTGTCCATCGAACAGATCGACGAGATGGCCAAGACCGAGGCACTGGACGAGTACCTGCATCCGCTGGAAACCGGCCTGTCGGACCTGCCCGAGCTGAAATGCACCCCCGAGGGTGCCACCCGCCTGCGCAACGGCAATCCGGGCATGGTGCTGGCGTCGGACGTGGAATATGGCGACGAAGCCTGGGCCTCGCTCGATGGCAAGGCCGTGGCCGTGGGCATCTACAAATCCGGCGAATTGCATCCCAGCCGGGTGTTCGTCGCCTGAACGCTGTGCTAGCCGAAAGACATGATCACACGCACCCATACCAAGGGCGACGCGCCCTCGACCGCCATCTATTCGGATTGCGAGAAGTATCGCTATAGCCTGACCCGCGTTTGGAATGCGGCGGGGCGCAAGGCGCTGTTTGTGATGCTGAACCCCTCAACCGCGACCGAGGTGCAGAACGACCCAACGGTGGAACGCTGCGAACGCCGCGCGCGGGCGCTGGGGTTCGGGGCGTTTCAGGTGACAAATATCTTTGCCTGGCGCGACACCGACCCGCGCAAGATGCGCGCCGCTGCCGATCCGGTGGGGCCCGAGAATGACGCCGCGATTCTGGACGGCGTACAATGGGCCGATCAGGTGATCGCCGCCTGGGGCACCCATGGCGCGCATCTGGAACGCGGCCCGGCGGTGGAAACCCTATTGCGCGGCTCAGGCCAGCCTCTGTTTCATCTGGGGCTGACAAAGGACGGGCACCCCAAACACCCGCTTTATATCGCATACACCCAGCAGCCCGAGGCGTGGTGACAAAGGGTTAACCACGGACTCAGGCTTGCTTTGACCAAACCGGGAGCCGGATGGGATAGTTCAACCTCGGAGCAGTGTGCTTTCGGAGGGTTCCCATGTTTCTGGCCGGATTGCTTGGATTGGCCGCCGTCGGCGGCGCGGCTTACGCCATGAGCGACGTGTTCGCGACCGAAGAGGAACCCGAAGACGACGAACCGAAAAACGACACGCCCGAGGAACCAACCGAAGGCGAATTTCTGGATATTGGCGAGAACGTTGAAGAACCTGAAACACCCGAGGGTCCGGAGATCTCGACCGGCACCGTAATCTCCGAACATCTTGGTGATCTGGTGATCGCAGGCTCTGACGGTACAGATGAAATCACCGGGCAGGAGGGGGACGACCAGATCAACGGCTATGGCGGAGACGACATCATCAATGGCGGTTGCGGCGATGACGTTCTGCACGGGGGCGACGGTCAGGATGTGATGTCCGGCGGGCACGGATCGGACATTCTGCATGGCGAGGCGGACGACGACCTGCTGTCCGGAAATGCAGGAGACGACAAGCTGTATGGCCATTTCGGCGCCGATGAGCTGGACGGCGGAGAGGGCGCGGATGCGCTCTACGGTGGTCAGGGCGACGACAGGCTGGCAGGCGGCGCAGGCGATGACGCGCTGCACGGTGGATATGGCAATGACACACTATCCGGGGGCGAAGGCGAAGATGTGCTGTTTGGTGGTGATGGCGATGACGTGCTGTTTGGCGGCGAAGACGGCAATTCGCCCAGCACCGACTTTCTGAACGGTGGCACCGGCGACGACACGATCCTGGCCCAGGGCGGAGATGTGGCCAATGGCGGCCAAGGGGCCGACCAGATCATCCTCGACACCGAAGGGGATGACGAAGAGGTCACCGTCATGGGTTTCCAGCCCGGTGAGGACAAGTTGCTGATCACATGGGACGCCTCGGACGATCCCGACATTCAGATCCAGCAGGACGAAGAGAACACCAACCTGACCCGTGTTGTCATCGACGGACAGGAGGTTGCGCATCTTTACGGGGCCGACGGGATGACCAGCGACGACATCCGATTGATTACCGAGGCCCAGCTGGCCCAGTACGGGCAGATGCTCTAGCCTCGCAGAATCCCTTTGCCATTGGCAAAAAAAGCGCCTATACGGGCCCATCCGCATCGGAATCGGTGCGGGTTTCTCCATGGGCCTGTGCTGGACGACATCCCGGCCTGCGCCATCAACTCTAACCTTTAAAGGAGACCCCGATGTCGATCACTACTGCTGAAAAAGCACGCGTCATGAAAGAATTCGCGACCAAAGAAGGCGACACCGGTTCGCCTGAAGTTCAGGTTGCGATCCTGACCTCGCGCATCAACACCCTGACTGAGCACTTCAAGACCCACAAGAAAGACAACCACGGTCGTCGCGGTCTGCTGAAAATGGTTGCTCAGCGCCGTAAGCTGCTGGACTACCTGAAGGGCAAGGAAGAAGCGCGCTATCAGGACCTGATCAAAAAGCTGGGCATCCGCCGCTAAGCGTTTGCACGTCTCGTCCCAAGCACGAGGCCCGGTTCAAGAAAACGCAACGCCCGCCAACAGGTGGGCGTTGGTGCATTTGGGCAACCCTTTGCACACCGCAAATCGTCAAGAAATTGCCGATCAAGCGACAGGCTAATGACACGATCATCATTAGTAGTATTATAAATTTGGCAGTTGCGCTTAACCGGTCCTTAAGCGTGCGACTGCAAGTTGGGTAACAAGTTTTGTGAGTAGGCGCGATGGCGACACTGGATCAGGCCATATGGCTGGATGGTACGGGCACGGCCCAGGATGGCAGCACCGTTGTATCGGACGGGGCAAATTCTACAACGATCACGGCAGATTTCACCGGTGATTGGGTGAGCGACAACCCCGGAAATTCGGGCGCAGACATCAACTCCAACTTTGCGACCACTCCGAACACAGCGGATTTCAGCTTTTCAAACCCCGTAAACAATCTGTCGTTTGATCTTGGGGGGGTAAACGCCAGCGGGTCATTCAACGACGGGTATCAGATTCTGATTCTGGATGAAGACGGAAACCCAATCCCATTGTCCGAAATCACGATCACTCAAAGCGCCGGCGGGACGATCAACATCACCCAGGACGCCGCAGGCAACATTCTGATTGACCCGGATACCGCAATCCCTAACGTCCTGTCGTTTTCGACCGCTGGTCCGGTGTCTCAGGTCATCATTACCTCGACCCCGTCGCCTGATGGCTCATCCACAGGCGGCTCGGGGATTGGCGACTTCTCGTTCGACGTTCCCCCGCCGCCACCCTGTTTTGCGCGTGGTACGATGATCGAAACCCCGGACGGGCCAGTTGCTGTGGAAGATATTCAGGCCGGTGATCTGGTGGTCACCAAGGATAACGGCGCGCAGCCGGTCCGATGGATCGGATCACGCCGCGTTCCCGGCAAGGGCAATCGGGTGCCGGTGGTGTTTCAGGCCGGCACAATCGGCAATGACCGTGACCTGACGGTCTCGCAGAACCATCGCGTTTTGCTGTCCGGCTGGAAGGCCGAGATGCTGTTTGGCGAAACCGAATGTCTGGTTGCGGCGAAAAGCCTGATCAATGGCGAAACGATTTACCAACGGCCTTGCGCCGAGGTCGAATACTTCCACATCCTGTTTGACCGGCACGAGATCATTTTCAGCGACGGGGCCGCAACGGAAAGCTTTCTGCCCGGTACCGTTGGCCTGTGCAGTCTGGATCATGACCTGCGCTCGGAAATTCTGGACCTGTTCCCAGAGTTGGGGGCATCGGGCAGCAATTCCTACAGCCCAGCCAGACCCCTGTTGAAGTCTTTTGAGGCGGTTGCCCTCTGATCCGGTTGCGACAGACCAAAAGAAAACGCCCGCCGGTTGGCGGGCGTTTCTGTGTCTAAAGGTGCTTACATCTTGGCGTGCTCTGATTTCAGCGCCAACCACAGGCAGTAGCACATCATCAGCACCACCAGCGTGAATGGAATGCCCGTCGACACTGCCGCCCCTTGCAGCGCGGACAATCCGCCGCCCAGCAACAGTGCGATGGCCACCAGACCTTCCAGCGTGCACCAGAATACGCGCTGAACAACAGGCGCGTCCATCTTGCCACCCGCCGTGATCGTGTCGATCACCAGCGATCCCGAGTCGGACGAAGTGACAAAGAACACCACGATCAGGATCAGCGCGATTGGAGCCACGATGCCATAAAGCGGCAGTTCCTTCAGGAACCCGAACAGTGCGCCTTCGGGGGCGTAGCTGTCGATTACTGTGGCGCGGACACCTTCTGCGCCGCCCGCGTTCAGCATGTCGATCGCGGCACCGCCAAAGGTCGACATCCACAGCGCACAGACGGCCGTTGGAGCCAACAGCGCGCAGAGGATAAACTCACGCACCGTGCGACCCTTGGAGATGCGAGCAATGAACATGCCCACAAAGGGCGACCACGCGATCCACCAGGCCCAGTAGAAGGTCGTCCAGCCATGGAAGTAACTGGTGTCTTCGCGCCCGAACGGGTTGGACAAGGCCGGAAGGTGCGTCACGTAATCCACCATGACGTTGAAATAGCGCGCAATAGCTGTGCCAACACCGGTGACGACGATCACGAAGATGAAGAGGCCGACGGCCATGATCATATTGATCTCGCTCAGCCGTTTGACGCCCGCATCCATACCCATCAGGACCGAGCCCAGCGCGATCAGCGTGATACCGATGATCAGCAGGACAACCACAGTCGGGCTGGGTTCGATGCCAAACACCTCATTCAAACCCGCCGCAACCTGCTGCGCCCCAAGACCCAAAGAAGTGGTGAGGCCGAACAGTGTTGCGAACACCGCAAGCGTGTCGATGATGTGGCCCCACCAGCCCCAGACCCGCTCGCCCAGCAATGGGTAAAAGGCCGACCGCAGGGTCAGCGGCAGGTCCAGATTATAGGCAAAGATCGCAAGGCTCAGACCCACGGCGGCGTAAACCGCCCAGCCTTCAAGGCCCCAATGGTGGATCGTGCCCACGATGCCCGCGTATTCGTTACCCGGCACGGCAATGTCGATTCCTAAGGGCGCGGCGTTGCCGCCTTCGGCGAAGTTGTAATAGACCGGCTCCATCACGCCAAAGAACAGCAGACCGATGCCAATACCGGCGGCGAACATCATCGCGATCCAACCGGCATAGGAATAGTCAGGCTCGGCGTCCTTGCCGCCGATCCTCACCTTGCCGACAGGCAGAACGATCAGCACCAGACAGAACAGGGTGATTGCATCGACCGAGAGCACAAGGAACCAGTCAAACGTGCTGGTCAGCCAGGGCCGAAGCCAGCCAAAGAACGAGGCCGCGGCCTCCTGATTGGCCAATGCGATCAGGACGAACGCAAAGATCAGGATACTCGAGATCAGGAAGACCGGATTGTGTATGTCCAGACCGAATGGCCGGACGTTATCCTGCCCCAGCTCATATTCGGTTTCGAAGTCATAAATCCGGGGATCCGGATCAAGCATTTTCTTGGTTTCAGCCATTCGACTTTCCCTCAGTTTGCTACGTGCAAACGCCAAGGTATTCGGTCGAAGACGGCCTTATTTTTCTAGTCCCTTGGCGCGTTCCCGTCCTTGCGACCGCAGGTCTTGTGGGTCGAGCCTACACCCTCATCATAATATGGCAAAATTATTCTTTTTTCGGAATGTGTTGTTCAGGGCATCAAGGTAAAGGGCGCAAACCGGTTCAGGGGCCTTCGACAGGCCCGCCGGATTTCTGCCGAAGCGCCGCGCGCAAGCGATCATGCACCGTCAGGAACTCCTGAAAATGCTCCTCGCCGCTGCCCAAGGGTTCGGCATTGTGGACATCCAAACGGAACGTGGCCCGCATCGGAACCTGCCCGTCGATCACAAACATCTCGTACTCCGTCGGCGCAATGGTCAATCGCCCGGTCAGGCGAACACGCTCATAATACAAGGTCGGGGCCCACTGGTCCGAAAGCCGGACACGGATCATCTGATTGGGCGGGGGTGGCGGCAGGTGGCTGCACATACCGGGCTGAGGCACCAGATAGGCCACACCATGCCCCTGTTCATCCGAAGGCGCGGGGATCACATAGCCGGTGATTGTGACAACCTGATCGTTGACCTTGGGGTTCCCGGCGGTATCAGCCATCTCGCGACGCTGAATCACCGCATCACGCTGGGACATGAGCCGGTCGATATCGATCTGATCGGCGGCCAGCGCCTGTTCCGTTTCGGACAAAAGCTCTTGCCATTTGTGTTGTTCGTCCGCGCTGCCGACATCCTGCTGCAAGCGCCCACGCAAGCGCAGCGCAAAGCGCAGGTCATCAAACTGCTCGGCGCTCAGCTCGCGAAACGGGTCTTCAAAGTCCTGCGCGGCAGGGTCCGGCAGATCAGACCACTCGACAGGTTGGGACGCCAGTGCCGCAAAACCCCACAGGGTCAGCAACGCGACGCTCAGCAACCGCAGGCAAAAGGTCATGGCATCCTCGGGTATGTGACATGTGTTACCATGTAAGCAATCCTGCGTGTTTTGCCACACACGGTTGTTCAGCAACGGTCACACTCCGGGCATGGCGGTCCACCGCCGCCTTGTGCGGTTTCGCTTTCCTTCCAACGTTTTCTGCTGTATGCGCGCGGTATCTGAGACGTTGTGCCCTGACCCCGGCACTCGAATGGAAGATAAAGTGGGGTCGGCGGCAATGGGGCCGCCATGCAAACCGGAGACCCGCAGGGGCGGGAGTGCTCCGTTCTAGGATACGCATATGTTTGATGTAACGAAGAAATCAATTCAGTGGGGCGAAGAGACGCTGACACTGGAAACCGGCAAGGTTGCCCGTCAGGCCGACGGCACCGTGATCGCCACGCTGGGCGAAACCAGCGTCATGGCGAACGTGACCTTTGCCAAGCAACAAAAGCCCGGTCAGGACTTTTTCCCGCTGACCGTGCACTATCAGGAAAAATACTATGCCGCCGGTAAAGTTCCGGGTGGCTTCTTCAAGCGCGAGGCGCGCCCGACCGAGAAAGAGACGCTGACCGCGCGTCTGATCGACCGCCCGATCCGCCCGCTGTTCGTTGACGGCTTCAAGAACGAAGTTCTGGTCATGTGCACCGTGCTGAGCCACGATCTGGTCAACGACCCCGACATCGTCGCGATGATTGCCGCTTCGGCTGCCCTGACCATCTCGGGCGCGCCGTTCATGGGCCCGATCGCCGGTGCTCGCGTTGGTTTCGTGGATGGCGAATACGTCCTGAACCCGACCGTGGACGACATGCAGGACCTGCGCCTGAACCCCGAACAGCGTCTGGATCTGGTTGTGGCCGGCACCAAAGACGCCGTGATGATGGTGGAATCGGAAGCGTACGAACTGTCCGAGGCCGAAATGCTGGGCGCCGTGACCTTCGCGCACGAGCAAATTCAGCCGGTCATCGATCTGATCATTTCGCTGGCCGAAGAAACCGCAAAAGAGCCGTTCGATTTTGCAGCCCCCGATTACTCGGAGCTGTACGCCGCTGTTGCCGCAGCCGGTGAAGAGCAGATGCGCGCCGCCTTCGCGATCACCGACAAGCAAGAGCGCACCGCCGCTGTTGCCGCGGCCCGCGAAGCCATCAAGGAAGCACTGACCGAGGAACAGCTGGAAGACGCGAACCTCGGCTCGGCGATGAAAAAGCTGGAAGCTGGCATCCTGCGCGGCGACGTCGTCAAAGGCGGCAAGCGCATCGACGGTCGCTCGACCACCGACATCCGTGGCATCGAAGCCGAAACCTCGATGCTGCCCCGCACGCATGGTTCCGCCCTGTTCACCCGTGGTGAAACGCAGGCGCTGGCCGTGACCACGCTGGGCACCGGTGACGATGAACAGTTCATCGACGCGCTGCATGGCAACTTCAAATCGAACTTCCTGCTGCACTACAACTTCCCCCCCTATTCGGTTGGTGAAGTTGGCCGCGTGGGTGGCCCGGGCCGTCGTGAGATCGGTCATGGCAAGCTGGCATGGCGCGCCCTACAGGCGGTTCTGCCTGCGGCAACCGACTTCCCCTACACGATCCGCATCGTGTCGGAAATCACCGAATCCAACGGCTCCAGCTCGATGGCGTCGGTCTGCGGCGGCTCGCTGTCGATGATGGATGCGGGCGTTCCGCTGAAAGCACCGGTTGCCGGTGTGGCCATGGGTCTGATCCTGGAAGATGACGGCAACTATGCCATCCTGTCGGACATTCTGGGTGACGAAGACCACCTGGGCGACATGGACTTCAAAGTGGCTGGTACCGAAAACGGCATCACCTCGCTGCAGATGGACATCAAGGTCGCAGGCATAACGCCCGAGATCATGGAGAAAGCCCTGGCGCAAGCCAAGGACGGCCGGATGCACATTCTGGGTGAGATGGGCAAGGCGCTCTCCGAGACCAACGAGTTTTCGGTCCACGCTCCGCGCATCGAGACCATGAACATCCCGACCGACAAGATCCGTGAAGTGATCGGCTCGGGCGGCAAGGTCATCCGCGAAATCGTCGAGACCTCGGGTGCCAAGGTCGACATCAACGACGACGGCGTCATCAAGATCGCCTCGCCCGATGGGGAGTCGATCAAAAAGGCCTATGACATGATCTATTCAATCGTGGCCGAGCCGGAAGAGGGTCAGATCTACACCGGTAAAGTGGTCAAGATCGTCGACTTCGGTGCCTTCGTGAACTTCTTTGGCAAGCGCGACGGCCTGGTCCACGTGTCCCAGATCGAAAACCGCCGCCTGAACCATCCGTCGGATGTTCTGAAGGAAGGCCAGGAAGTAAAGGTCAAGCTGTTGGGCTTTGACGATCGCGGCAAGGTCCGCTTGTCGATGAAAGTGGTCGATCAGGAAACCGGCGAAGAGATCGTGCCCGAAAAGAAAGAAAAGAAAGAGGAAGGTGCAGAGTAAATCTGCTTCCCTATTCTAATGATGAAGGCCCCGGTGATCCACCGGGGCCTTTTTTATGCCACTCTGCCGCCCGTGGGCTTTGATATAGCCTGATCGAACGCATAAACCTTGGTCCAATTGCATCCAATTCAACCAAAGCCCAATCGAAACGATCCGGGCACCCTCCCAACTCCATTGCGTTGAAACGCGCAAAAACAGGAGATGCGATATGGAAAACCTGAAAATTCTGACCCTTGCCGGTTTGATTGCAGCAGCCCCCGCGCTGGCCCTGGCCAATGTGGGGCTGGGCGAAAAACTGGGGACGGATGAGGCTGACATCCGTGCGGCGCTGGAGGCGCAGGGCTATGTGGTCGAAGAGATCGAATTCGAAGACGGCGAGATCGAGGTTGAACTCAGCAAGGATGGCGTGGAAACTGAACTGGTCCTGAACAAAGTCGATGGCACCGTAACCGCCATCGAACTTGAAGAGGATGACGACTGACCGCGCGACCCTGAAGGAGCATCATGAAGATATCGCAAACGTCTTTGTTGTGGCTCCTTTTGGTGGTGCAGGCCCTCTGCGCCACCTTTTTCCTGACCGATGCACTGCTGGATTGGACCGGGGGCGAAAGCGCCGGCTTCCGGTACTTGCACAGTTTTGAACTTTTGATCTCAATAGCGCTTTTGGGTGGATTGGCGGCAGCGATTGCGCTGATCCGCGCCCAGAACCGGCGCGTTCGGGATATACAACGGCAGCTTGGCGTGGCCCAAGGCGCGTTCGCACAGGTTATCGGCACCCAGTTTGACGAATGGCGGCTAAGCAAAGCCGAACGCGATGTTGCGCTGCTCTCGCTCAAGGGCCTGTCGATTGCCCAAATCGCGGAACTTCGGCAGACCAAAGAAGGTACGATCAAGGCCCAAAGTGCTGCAGTATACCGCAAAGCTGGCGTGTCCGGCCGCTTGCAACTGCTCAGCTTCTTTGTCGAGGAACTGCTGTCAGAACCCCTCATGGAACGACCAACATCCCGAGGGTAAGCCCGCCCTGCGACTGCAATTGTTCAATGGGCTACTTATTCACTCACCCACACCCAAAATCCCGTGACGCGAAGTGATGGTCGCGCGCCTTCCTTTTGACCTCCGATTGCCCACATCAGCGCCATGGACCATTCGGAACAAAGGACATGGATTATGGTTTCTCGACTTCTTCTTACCTCGGCGGCGCTGATTTTGGGTGTGACCGCCGCGTCAGCGCAAAGCCTGACGGACGGCACCTATATCCACGGCTTCCTGGGCTATAGCGACCTTCAGGATACCGACTTCAGCGGCAGCATCGGCGGCGCTTCCGAATCCGTCGACACCGATTTCGATGGCGGTGTCGGTCTGGGGATCGCAATCGGTAAAGAGATCCCTCAATGGTCCAATGACGCCATTGGCACGCGGATCGAGCTGGAGCTGTCCTATCGCGACAACAACGTGGACGGCGTCAACTTCTCCGGAAATGGCCCGGGGGCCGAGGGTAATATCTCGGGCGATGTGACCCAAACCTCGCTCTTTGCCAATGTGCTGTTCGACTTCAAGGGTAACAGCGCCTTCACCCCCTATGCCGGTTTCGGTCTGGGTGCGACCTATTCTGATATCGATTTCGCCTACGGCCCCGGCGTCACGCTGGATGACAGCGGCACCGATTTCGCGGCACAGCTGATCGCCGGTGTCGCCTATGACATCAACGAAGACACCGCCTTTACCGTTGATGCGCGCTATACCCGTGCCTTCGACGTCTCATCCGCGCGTCTGGCCCCCACCGGCGCTTCGACGGGAACGGTCGAGGATGACTTGGACACGTTCAGCATCAATTTCGGCCTGCGCTACGGGTTCTGAGCCCCACCAAGGGCGGTGTTCGTCTCCGGTTTCGCCGCCCCTGGCGTGCCTCCGCCCAAGTGGCGGGGGCATGTATTTTCAAAACTCCTGTTATCCGTGAAAGCCCGGTTCTCGGGATTCACCCCATCCCATATCCATGCGGTCGCGCGCTCGGTTTAGTAAACCATATGTTAACACTTATAAGTTGAATTAGCCCAAACTTAAGGAAAACTTTTGTAAATTCTGGGAAGACGTTCCGCCGTGGCCTCCATCACCATCTACGAACTCAGCGCGGACCCCTTCAGCACCAATAGCGTTTCAATCGAAGCCGCATATAGCGCGGACATCATCGATGATGACACGTTTCTGCAAAGCTCGGATTCCAGCACTCAACTGGATCTCAGCGGTGTCCCGAACTTCCACAACTCTTCCTCCAGCTTTCAGGTGTTCGAAACCTATCAGGGCGAAATCAACGGGCAGGCTGTGTCCTTTGTCCAATTGCAGTTCACCTCTCCGATCTATGTGGTTGTCACATCGGGTCAGGCCAACGTCGGGGACACGATTGCAGTCACCAGCAGGCCCTCATCAACACCCCCAACCGAATACAGCACACTACCGTCCTTTGTCTGCTTCACCTCCGGATCGATGATCCTGACACCAACAGGCCGCCGCCGGGTCGAGGCTTTGCGCCCCGGAGATCCCGTCATCGTTGCCGGAGGTCAGGTTCGGCCCGTCCGCTGGATCGGCAAACGCAGGCTGTCCCGGCAAGACCTGCGCCAATCCCCGCATCTCTGTCCGATCCGGGTCAGGTCGGACCATTTTTCAACCACCTGCACCAATCGCGATCTGGTGGTTTCACCGCAACATCGGATCGCGGTTTCCTCCCCAAAAATGGAGCTTTTTTGTTCCGCCCCAATGATGCTGGCCCCGGCCAAAAATCTGGTTGATGGCAAATCTGTCCGCCAGTTGCCACCAGATGAAGGCGTCGACTACATCCATATCCTGTTCGATCAGCATGAACTGGTGAATGTCGATGGCATCTGGTCTGAATCCCTTTATCCGGGCGACACGACGCTTAGCGCGATGACCGCCGAGACCCGAAAGGAACTGCTAAACCTATTCCCGACGCTCAGGCAGGGCGCAAAAGGATACGGCCCCACCGTCCTGCCCGTCCTGAAACCCTTCGAAATACGCCTGCTGCGGCACACGCTTATATTAAACTGCGGGCTGGAAAATCCCTGGTCGATAACCCGCCCCGCCGCCCACGCAGCTTGAACCCCTGGAAAACGGCCATTATCTGCCAAATGGAACATTTCAAACAGTCACGGCTCTGTGTTTCGCCATCACCACCCTTCCCCAACACGCCGGGGTGCTCTATGCACATGCCAATGCGCTCGTTCGTCATTCATATGTCTTCCAGCACCGCCCGGCGGGAAAACGCCGAAAGGCTTTGCGCGGACCTGCCCAACGCCGAATTGTTCGAGGCCGTGAACGGGCGCGACCCGGAACAAATTTCGGATGTCTGCCTGCATCCCGGCAATCTGCATCGGCCCCACTACCCTTTTGCGCTGCTGCCCACCGAAATCGGCGTTTTCCAAAGCCACCGCCGCATCTGGCAGAAAATGGTGGACGAAAACATCGATCTGGCACTCATCACCGAAGATGATCTGCGTATCGACCCTGCCCAATTGCAGCAGATCCTGGCGCTTTTGAAGCGTGAGGCGACCCCGGATCACTACATCCGCATACCGGTCAAACAACGCGAGATTCCGGCACAAACCATTGCCGAGGAAAACGGGCTGCGCCTGGTTCTGCCTTGGGTGGTCGGGTTGCAATGTGTCTGCCAGATGGTGGGACGTCGCGCCGCCGCGCGCATGTTGGCCGCTACGGATCAGATCGACCGCCCGGTCGATACGTTTCTGCAAATGCACTGGCTGACCGGCCAACCGATCCACACCCTGCTCGGCAGCGGCAACCGGGAAATCGCCGGTGAAATCGGCGGCTCGACAATCCAGAAAAGCCCGCCGCTCAGCGACAAGCTGACCCGCGAATTCAAGCGCGCGGCCTACCGGGCAAAACTCTACAGCTACCCACAGCGTCCGCCTGCTTCATCTGGCCATAAATATCCTCGGGGGGAGTCGCGCCTCTAGGCGCGGCGGGGGGCAGACAGCCCCCCTGACCCGGTCCGTCTTAAGACGGTGCCTTGGTCTTACGCAGGTAAGGAAAGATCGTCTCGAACTCGCCAAATTTCTCTTTGGCATCTTCATTCGACACGGCAGGCGGAATGATCACATCCTCGCCCGGCACCCAGTTCGCAGGCGTCGCAACACCCTTGGCGGACATCTGCAGCCCGTCCAGCGCGCGCAGGATCTCGGCAAAGTTCCGGCCCACGGTCATCGGATAGGTCATCGACAGTTTCAACTGCTTGTCCGGCCCAATGATAAAGACCGACCGCACGGTGGCACTGTCGGCGGGGGTGCGCCCGTCGGGCAGGTAGGCTTCGGCAGGCAGCATGTCAAACGCCTTGGACACGGCCAACCCATCATCGGCGATGATCGGAAATCCGGGATTGGCGTTCCCATAAGCCTCGATGTCTTTCTTCCACTTCTTGTGATCTTCCACGCCATCGACCGATACGCCGATCACCTTGGTGTTTCGGGCCGCCCATTCGTCATTCAACTGGGCCACAGCCGAAAACTCGGTGGTGCAAACCGGGGTGAAGTCTTTCGGGTGCGAGAACAGGATCGCCCAGCTGTCACCGATCCAGTCGTGAAACTGAACGGTGCCCTGATCCGTTTCTGCGGTGAAATTGGGAACCGTGTCATTGATGCGCAAACCCATGGTGCATCTCCTTTCCTGTGAAAAACCCGAGTCGGTTGCCGTAAACCTAAACACTCTGCGTCAGAGTTAAACCATTGGCCCGCGCAAGGATACGCCATTCCCCATGCAAGCGGTAAGAGATTTGATCAAAACGCCCTCTTGCCCCGCTATGCCGCCAGTGCCAGAGTGCCCGGAAACCGGCCCCAATGCCGTCTGATCAGGAGGGAGAGCCATGATCGAAAAGCGTGAATTCTACATCAACGGCCAATGGGTTGCCCCATCCGCGCCCAATGACTTCGACGTTATCAACCCGTCAACAGAAGAGCCCTGCGCGGTGATCTCACTGGGCGGGCAGGCTGATACCGATGCCGCCGTTGCTGCGGCCAGGGCGGCCCTGCCCGACTGGATGGCCACCCCTGTTGCCGAGCGGATTGCACTGGTCGAGAAACTGGCCGGGATCTACCAGACCCGCAACGATGATCTGGCACAGGCGATCTCGCTGGAAATGGGGGCCCCGATCGATTTGGCGCGGGCGGCTCAGGCAGGGGCGGGCATGTACCACCTGAACACCTTCATCCGCGCAGCCAAGGCCTTTCCCTTCGAACATCCGCTGGGCGATCACGCCCCAAACGACCGCATCATCCACGAGGCTGTCGGCGTTGCCGGTCTGATCACGCCCTGGAACTGGCCGATGAACCAGATCACGCTCAAGGTTGGGGCCGCCGCGATTGCCGGATGCACGATGGTTCTGAAACCGTCCGAGCAAAGCCCGCTGAACGCGATGATCTTTGCCGAGTTGATGGACGCCGCCGGCTTCCCGCCCGGCGTGTTCAATCTGGTGAATGGCGACGGGGTTGGCGTCGGCTCGCAATTGTCCAGCCATCCGGATGTGGACATGATCAGCTTTACCGGCTCGACCCGTGCGGGAACCGCAATTTCCAAAGCGGCTGCGGACACATTGAAGAAAGTACATCTGGAACTGGGCGGCAAAGGCGCGAATGTGGTCTTTGCCGATGCGGATGCCAGCGCGGTGAAGCGCGGTGTCTTGCATATGATGAACAACACCGGCCAAAGCTGTAACGCCCCCAGCCGGATGTTGGTCCAGCGCCCGATCTACGATCAGGCCGTCGAAACCGCTGCCGAGGTTGCGAACATGGTCAAGGTTGGCCCCGCTGCCGAGGAAGGCCGCCATATCGGCCCTGTGGTGAACGAGGTGCAGTGGCGCAAAATTCAGGACCTGATCCAGAAAGGCATCGACGAAGGCGCGCGTCTGGTCGCGGGCGGCACTGGACGGCCTGAGGGTCTGAACAAGGGCTATTACGTCCGCCCCACGGTCTTTGCCGATGCCAACAACCAGATGACCATCGCGCGCGAGGAGATCTTTGGCCCGGTCCTGACCATGATCCCGTTCGACACCGAGGAGGAAGCCGTCGAGATCGCCAATGACACGCCTTATGGCCTGACCAATTATGTCCAGACACAGGATGGCGAGCGCGCCAATCGCATGGCGCGGGCATTGCGCTCGGGCATGGTCGAGATGAACGGCAAATCGCGCAGCGCGGGGTCTCCGTTCGGGGGCATGAAGCAATCCGGCAACGGCCGCGAAGGTGGCATTTGGGGACTTGAGGATTTTCTTGAAGTCAAAGCCGTCGGAGGCTGGGCCGCCGAGTAACGCCTGTTTTCTACTATCAAAATGTGAGGCACCCCAGGGTGCCTCGCTTTATTTTCAGGCTGGTTGGACGACGAGCTGCGGCTCTCCGTCCGATGTATGACGGGTAGACCGCCCGTCCCAGCCGATCTCGCCGGTCACGCGCTGCCGGAAGGCCGAGAAGCTGTCAAACCGCACCACATCCACGGGCGCGTCGAATTGCAGCGTCACCCGGCGGTGCCCGCCGTCGCCCAGCAGTGTCAATCCGCGAATGACCGCTGTGAACGGCTGACCCAGATAGCGTCCTTTGACCCGGTCCCCGACCCTGAGGTGCAGCCGGTTGCCAGCCATCGCACGCAGCGTATTCCAGTCTTTGGCCCCTTGCTGATGGGCCACCAGTTCCAGCGCCTCGCTATGCGACAGGATCACATCCGCGCTGCGCAGCCTCTCGCGCAGTCGCTTTGCTTGCGCCTTAAGCTCCGAAACCGGAGCGATGTCTTGATCAATAGTCATGTCTTGCCTCGCTTCCTTATAGGGGCGCGAAATCAGGACGGTGTTCGCATTGCCATCCGTGCGCCAGGAAAGGGCAACAGATATGCATTCAACCGGGTTTCACCAAAGCCAAAGGCCGCGAACGGCAGGGGACCCGTACCTGGCGCGCCATATGACAGCGCCGGGACGGTCTGTCAATCAGGCATCCGCCTGCGCGGCTTCATAGGCCAGCATCGCGCGTTTGAGGGGCAGGCCCCAGTGATAGCCGCCAAGCCCGCCCGATTTGCGCAGCGCCCGGTGGCAGGGGATCAGCCAACTGACCGGGTTGCGCCCGACCGCCGTTCCGACTGCACGAACGGCCTGTGGCGAGCCCACCCGCTGCGCGATCTCGGAATAGGTCGTGACTTGACCCGAGGGGATGTGCATCAGCGCCTCCCACACCTTGATCTGCAGGGGTGAGCCAATCAGGTACAAAGGCGTCGGCTGCAAACGGTCGCTGACAGAGCCGAAGGCGCTCAGCACCCAAGGCCGCAGGTGCATCGGGTCCTCGACGAACTCGGCCGAGGGCCAGCGCGACAGCATATCCTCCATCGCCTCTTCCTCGCCGGTCTCGGCCCCGAAGGCCATGCCGCAGATGCCCTTGTCGGTGCCCATCACCAGCGCGGGGCCAAAGGGGCTTTCGAACCAGCCCCAATAGATCGTCAGACCTGCGCCTTTGCGGGCGTATTCGCCGGGGCTCATGGACTCCCATTTCAGAAACAGATCATGCAAGCGGCCACTGCCGGACAGGCCCACGTTATGGGCGGTTTCCAGCGTCGTGAACCGCTCGCGCAGCAGCGCTTTGGCATGGCCCAGCGTCAGGTATTGCTGGTAGCGTTTCGGTGATACGCCGGTCCAGCGCGAGAACAGTCGCTGGAAATGGGCCGGGCTCATATCCATCTGCTGCGCCAGTTCCTCAAGACTGAGGCCCTCGCCGCCCTGATCGATCAGCTCGATCGCGCGGCGCATGACGTTGTAGTGGTATCCGCTTTCCGGGGTCTGGACGTTCATGGCAGTCACCTCATCTGATGCCAAAACCATAGCGCGCGGGCCACGCCCCTGCGACCCGGAACTTGCGCATTGGCTTTGGGCCAGAACCAAGGGGTTGTGTCATGGCCTTGCGGGCGGCATTAAGGCGCGGATGGCAAAGCAACTCGATTACCACACGATCCGCGAGATCTTTACGCGTTTTCAGGCAGCCGACCCCGAACCCAAGGGCGAGTTGGAGCATGTGAACGTCTACACTCTGGTCGTCGCCGTGGCGCTGTCGGCGCAGGCGACCGATGCGGGCGTCAACAAGGCCACGCGCGAATTGTTCAAAATCGCCGACACGCCGCAAAAGATGCTGGATCTGGGCGAAGAAGGTCTGACCCAGCATATCAAGACCATCGGCCTGTTCCGCCAGAAGGCCAAGAATGTCATCAAGCTGAGCCGTATTCTGGTCGACGATTATGGCGGCGAAGTTCCCAATTCCCGCGCCGCGTTGCAATCCCTGCCCGGTGTCGGGCGCAAGACCGCCAATGTGGTGCTGAACATGTGGTGGCGGCAACCGGCGCAGGCGGTGGATACGCATATCTTCCGCGTCGGCAACCGCACGGGTATCTGCCCCGGCAAGGATGTGGACGCGGTCGAGCGCGCCATCGAAGACAACATTCCTGCCGACTTCCAACTCCATGCGCATCACTGGCTGATCCTGCATGGCCGGTACCATTGCAAGGCGCGCAAGCCGCAATGCCCGACCTGCATCATCCGTGATCTCTGTCAATTCGAGGACAAAACCCTATGAAGACCTACCAACTGACCGGCATCGGAAATGCCGTTGTGGACGTGATTTCCCAGGCCGATGACAGTTTCCTGGAACTAATGGGCATCGAAAAAGGCATCATGCAACTGATCGAGCAGGAGCGTGGCGAGGTGCTGTATGCTTCGATGGAAGGCCGGGTGCAGACACCGGGCGGCTCGGTCGCCAATACGATTGCCGGTGCCGGGGCTCTGGGGCTGGACGCCGCCTTTATCGGGCGTGTGCATGATGACGCCTTGGGTCGGTTCTATGCGGATGCGATGAACGAAGACGGCGTCGATTTCGTGAACCCGCCGGTGCCGGGGGGTGAGTTGCCGACCTCACGCTCGATGATCTTTGTCTCGCCGGATGGTGAGCGGTCGATGAACACCTATCTGGGGATTTCCTCGGAATTATCGTCCGAGGATGTCTCGGCCGATGTGGCCAATAACAGCCAGATCATGTTCCTTGAGGGCTACCTGTTCGACAAGGAAAAAGGCAAGGCGGCATTCCTTGAGGCCGCGCGCACTTGCCATAAGGGTGGCGGCAAGGCCGGGATCGCGATTTCCGATCCGTTCTGCGTCGAACGGCATCGCGTCGATTTCCTGCTGCTGATCGAGAACGAACTGGATTTCGTGATCGGCAATGAGGCCGAAATCAAATCGCTGTTCAAAACCGATGATCTGGAAGAGGCGCTGGCAAAAACCGCCGGTATCTGCCCTCTGGTCGTGTGCACCCGTTCCGGCGATGGCGTGACTGTTCTGCATGATGGCCAGCGCGTCGATGTGCCGGTCGAAAAGGTGGTGCCGGTGGATGCAACCGGGGCCGGAGATCAGTTCGCCGCAGGCTTCCTGTTTGGCATGGCGACAGGCCGTGATTACGAGACCTGCGCCCGCATCGGCAATGTCTGCGCCCGCGAAGTGATCAGCCATATCGGCCCGCGTCCCGAGGCCAACATGCAGGACCTGCTGCGCAGCGAGGGGTTGCTATAGCCGCGCCTTTATGACCCCGCCGCGGCGTCGTTCAGCGCCCAGTCGTATCTATAAGCCTTAACGCGTCGGACTTCTTGCAATCTGGCGCGCAATTCAGGGGCGGCTGCGGTCTGGATATAGGTCAGCACATCCTGCTCATTCGCTCCGAAATCCTCGCGGAACCAGATATAGATCTTGGACAGGATCAGCCCCCCGCGATCATCAAAACGCACGCCGCGCGGTTCGTTGATATAGGCCCGTTCGGCTGCGGCGAGGTCTTGTTCCAGGGTTCTGGCCTCCCACGCCCGATCCATCAGGTTCGGGCAGCCCACGGCGGCGCAGTTCAGCGCGTAGTGGATGCGCGGCTCATCAAATCCGGGGCGGATGATCCGGTGTTCGATGTCGTTCAGCGTCAGCCTCTGCCCTGCGACCGTGGCCAGGGGGCGATCCCATGGGCCAAAGGACAGCGGCCCGTCGGTGATGTCGCGGATCGAGTCGACCGGATAAGCCTCAAGGACCACATCCACGGTCAGCGCGTTATAGAGGTTGATCCAATAGGCCAGTTGCTGATCGCGTGTCAGGCGTGCCGGGTCAACGGATTGCAGTTGCCCCAGATACCCCTCCAAACGGTCACGATCAGACGCGGTGACGCTGGCATAGGCGACGCGGTTCACCCCCTGCGCATCGGGCGCGACATAGCGGGACAGGAACGCGCTCCAGTCGCTGTGATCCACGCGCTGCCCCGGCGGCGGGGCACTGCGGGTCAGGGCATTGCCCGGCAAGGCCTCGGCAGGTGGCAGCGCCAGCCGTTCGACACTGGCGCAGGCCGCCAGCAAGGGCAGCAGCAAGACGATCAGCAGCTTTTTCACGAGGCATCCTTTCGGTCCCGGCGGGTCAGACGCATCTGCCCCTTCAATCGCTTCAGCGGCGCATGGGCCGGGTCGCCCAGCGCAGGAATTTCCGGCCGCGACGACAACCCTCGCATCGCCGCGTTCCACCAATAGGTTCCCATCGGGCTGTCGATCCGATCCGGGGCGGCCAGATGCTGATCGCGCTGGGCATTGTGGACGCACATGGACAAGGGTCCGTTCCCGGTCGCCACCATGAACACGCATGAGGCGCAGCGATCCGCCTCTAACGCATCTGCCGCCATGAAGTTGTGGATGAACACCGCCTGCCGCCGCACCCGACCGCGGAGCAAGCCCGTGCCAAGCCGGGCGACCGAGGCCACCAAATGCGCCACCGACCGCATCGCCAAAACCGGATGCCGCAGCACCAACCGACGGACCGTGGACCGGATCACAAGATGCGCCTCGCGCCCCGTGTCCAACTGTTCCAACGCGGCGATCACCTGCTGCACCAGCTTAGCGTTCGACAGCAAAGAGACCGCTCGCCCCCCGGCGGTCAGGACGCTGGCGTAGCGGTTGCATGCAGAATGACCGACGGAAGCCGCATCAAAATCCAGCGTCGTGCCATATCCACGCTCGATCGCGCGCATGACACTGTCCTGCGTGATGGCATCCGGGCGGGCGCGCAGCACGCCGCGCCCTGTATCGGCCTGCATCTGGAACGAGACAAAGGCAACCTCGGGCTGGTCCCGGAAGAACCGCGCCAGATCGAGCAGATCGCCAAAGTTGCCGCCAAACACCGTCGTGTTGAACAGGACCCGCACACCCAAGCCACGGGCGCGGGCAAGGTATTTTTCGCGCACAGTGTTCAGTTCAGCCTCTGATCCGAACCCGTTGCGGTCCTGAGTCATATCGACATGGAACGCCACATCATCCAGACCGGCCGCCGCCAGACGGGTCAGAAACGCCCGGCTGGCGCGGATGCCGTTTGTCATCAGGCAGGACCGCATGCCCAACCGCTTGATCTCGCGGCACAGCGCCTCAAGATCTTCAAGCTTGCGCAGAGTCGGGTCGCCGCCGGTCAGCTGTACCGATGTACCCCGGCCATAGTGGCTGTGGATTGTCGCAATCCGCGCAAACAGGACCGACAGCGGCGGATCATAGGTCATCTCGGCCCGGTCCGAGAGGTAACACAGCGTGCAGTCCAGATTGCAGCGCTGCGTCACTTCAAGCGCAACGCAGGCCATCGGATAGAACCGGCCTGCTGTTTGAGTGGCCCCAAACTCACCGCACCCTTTCAAACCGTCGCGCAAGGGCGCGCGTCGGTCTGGGCCTTCAAATCGGCGTCCGGCGGGTTTGGCTGTGATCGGTTCGGGTAAGGTGTCTTTCATGGACCCCAAGCTAAAGGGGGTCTCAGGACGCGACTACGCCCCCTCACGCCAACGTGCGGGGCGGTGATCAGCCGAGGTGATCGGAAAACGCAGCCACCACCTGTTCATAGACGTCACGCTTGAAAGGCACGATTTCTTCAATCAGCCGGTCCGGGTCCTGCCACTTCCACTTGGTGAACTCAGGGTGTTCGGTTTCGATGTTGATCTGATCGTCGCGACCCGTGAAGCGCAGCAGGAACCATTTCTGCTCTTGCCCGCGATAGCGGCCTTTCCAGATCTTGGGCACGATGTCATGCGGCAGATCATAGGGCAGCCAGCCATCGGTTGCGGCCACAACCTCGACCAGATCAGAGGTGACGCCGGTTTCCTCCCACAGCTCGCGCAGCGCCGCATCGCGGGGGTCTTCGCCCTTGTCCACACCCCCCTGCGGCATCTGCCAGGCGTCCTTGTGGCGATCGTTGCGCTGACCGACAAAGATCTGCCCATCGGCGTTCATCAGCATCAGACCAACGCAGGGGCGATAGGGCAGTTTGGCGATCTGATCAGGGGTCATGCACGGCCTCGCAAGGTTGTTTTGCCCACCTCTAACAAGCGCCGCCACGGTAGCATAGGGGGTGACGTTAGGTTTCGCGTGACAAAGTTGACGTGCACGTCAATTTAAAATGCGGAGACGGGAGGGAGAGTTTCACCATGACTGCGTACCCAAACATGCTGGCCCCGCTGGATCTGGGCTTTACCACGCTGAAAAACCGCGTGCTGATGGGCTCGATGCACACCGGGCTGGAAGAGACCGGCGACTGGAACCGGGTGGCCGAGTTTTATGCCGACCGGGCGCGCGGTGGCGTGGCGCTGATGGTGACGGGTGGCATTGGTCCGAATCTGGAAGGCTCGGTTTTGCCGGGGGCGTCGATGATGACCAACGACAAAGAGGTGGCAAACCATTCCATCGTGACCGAACGTGTGCATCAGGCGGGCGGCAAGATCGCCATGCAGATCCTGCACGCGGGCCGCTATGCCTATGGCCCGAAATGCGTGGCCCCCAGCCCGGTGAAATCCCCAATCTCGCCCTTCCCGCCGCATGAGCTGGACGAAGAGGGTATCGAGAAACAGATCAGCGACATCGTGAATGCGGCCCGAATGGCCCAGAAGGCAGGCTATGACGGGGTCGAGATCATGGGGTCCGAGGGCTATTTCCTGAACCAGTTCCTTGTGACCCACACCAACAAGCGCACCGACCGCTGGGGTGGCTCGTATGAGAACCGCATGCGCCTGCCAATCGAGGTCGTGCGCCGCACGCGCGAGGCGGTGGGAACCGATTTCATCATCATCTACCGCCTGTCGATGATCGATTTGGTCCCCAACGGCTCGACTCATGACGAGGTGGTGCAACTGGCGCAAGAGATCGAAAAGGCCGGTGCCACGATCCTCAATACCGGCATCGGCTGGCACGAGGCGCGGATTCCGACCATTGCCACCAGCGTTCCCCGCGCGGCCTTTGCCTGGGTGACGAAAAAGCTGATGGGCAAGGTGTCGATCCCAGTTATCACCTCGAACCGGATCAACACGCCGGAAGTGGCGGAAGAGGTCCTGTCGACCGGCTGCGCTGATATGGTCTCGCTGGCGCGGCCGATGCTGGCGGATGCGGAATTCGTGAACAAAGCCATTGCCGGTCAGTCCGCGCAGATCGCGCCGTGCATCGCCTGTAATCAGGCCTGTCTGGACCACACGTTCAGCGGCAAGCTGACCACCTGTCTGGTCAACCCGCGCGCCTGTAACGAAACCGAACTGGTGATTGCTGCGGCTGATACCGTGAAAAAGGTCGCCATCGTCGGCGCAGGTCCGGCTGGCCTGTCCACCGCAATGACCGCTGCCCAGCGCGGCCATGACGTGACCCTGTTCGACCGCGCGTCCGAGATCGGCGGGCAGTTGAACATGGCCAAACAAGTGCCGGGGAAAGAGGAGTTCTGGGGCCTCGTCGACTGGTACCGCACCATGATGGACGAGCTGGGCGTGAACGTGGAACTGAACCGCGAGGTTGGTGCCGACGACTTGACCGGCTTTGACGAGGTGGTCATCGCAACCGGCGTCACTCCGCGTGATCCGCAGATTCCGGGACAGGATGGGGACAATGTCCTCAGCTATATCGACGTGCTGCGCGGCAAGGCCGAGGTTGGTAAATCCGTCGCCGTTGTCGGCGCGGGCGGCATCGGCTTCGACGTTTCCGAGTTTCTGCTGGAAGACGGCCACAGCGCCACCACCGATCTGCCGCTGTGGATGAAGGAATGGGGCGTGACAGACCCGGAAGACCACCGCGCGGGCCTTGCGCCCGAAGGCCCGCAGCCCGCGGCCCCTGCCCGTCAGGTCACCTTGTTGCAGCGCAAGAAACAGGCGCATGGCAAGGGCCTGGGCAAGACGACCGGCTGGATTCACCGCGCGACGCTGAAGATGAAAGATGTCAATTTCGTCGGCGGCGTGAACTACGAACGCATTGACGAAGACGGCCTGCATGTCAGCTTTGGCGAGGAACGCGCTGACCCGACCTTGATCGCAGCCGACAACATCGTGCTGTGTGCCGGTCAGGTCCCCGAGCGCAGTCTGGCAGACGCGCTGATCGAACGCGGCATCACTCCGCACGTGATCGGCGGCGCGGATGTGGCGGCGGAACTGGACGCCAAGCGGGCAATCAATCAGGGCACACGTCTGGCGGCCGGACTTTAGGCCCGGTCAGTCAGACAGCGCAAGCTTCACCCCAAGCGCGCCATAAGCCATTGCAAAGCAGCGTTTGATCCAAGCCATCACAGATGGGCGATGAATGATGTAATCCCGCGCCAGCGCGGCGCAGGCCCCGTAAGCGATGAAAACAACAAAGGTCATCGCCATAAAGGCAAGCGCCAGTTGCACCAGCGCCAGACCCGCATGCGCCGTGTCCGTGGGCAGGAATTGCGGCAGGAACGCAAGGAAGAACAGCGACAGCTTGGGGTTCAGCACGTTGATCAGCGTGCCGGTCGTCGCGATCTTCAGGTAGCCTGTGGTCGATTTCTCGGCACTCACTTCCATCGCGCCGCCCGCGCGGATGATGCCCCAGGCCATATAGAACAGATAAAGCACACCAAGGTATTTGAGCACCAGAAACGCCAGCGCACTGGTGTGCAGCAGCGCGGCCAGCCCGATAATGCTGGCCACAGCGGCGGGCACGATCCCAAGCGTGCAGCCTGCCGCCGCCGCAACGCTTGCGCGAAACCCCCGACCAAGCCCGATGGCCAGCGTGTAGATCACGCCTGTTCCCGGCAACAGCACGACGATCAGCGATGTAAGAAGAAACTCAAGCGACATGAAACCCTCCGATCACACGCCGGAGAGTTCCGTACATCAGCGTGAAAGTAAACAGGCGTATCTGGGCGTCTACTCGACCGTAATCGTAATCACCTCGGACACAATCGGCGGGTTGTGCGGTACATGACCCGCATCGCCCAGCACCAATTGCAGAGTGTGCTGGCCTGCGGGCAGGTCCAGCGTCACCTCGGTCTGGCCGCCGCCGAAATGCATATGATTGTCGTCAGCGGGCAGGCCATAGGCCAGCTCATCCGCACCGTCCTCGCCTTCGCCAATCGGCGGGCGGTTGATCAGCAGATGGTGATGGCCGGTATTCTCGGCCTCGGTCCCGGCTGGCGCGACGCCCATACCGCTCAGGCCAAAGACCACCGTCACCGGCGATTGAACCGTGTCCCCATCCGCAAGGTTCACGAAATAGACCTTGGCGTCAGGGCTGGATGGGGTCTGCGCTTGGGCCAGGGCCAGACCAGCGGACAGACAAAACGCGACAATGGCAAATAGTGATTTCATGATCTCCTCCCAGGACACAAAAATGCCATTCTCAGCATAGCACAAATGAAAAAATGTCCAGAAATCACCGTTTGACCGGGGTGTTATTGGATCGGAAACCATTGTTTCAACGTTTCTGAACTGCAAACGATCCGATTCAAAACCCTGATATTATCCCATGTCTGCCCCGTTTCCGCCCAGATTGAGCGTCAAAACTGACGTCGAACGTAAGACCTGGGGAACGAGTATGGATCGATTGACCGAAATGGAAGCCTTCGCCAACGTGGTGGACCAGGGTGGCTTCACCGATGCGGCCAAGAAGATGGGCATCTCCAAATCGGCCGTGTCCAAGCACGTCTCGAGCCTTGAGGCGCGTCTGGGTGCGCGGCTGCTGAACCGCACAACGCGCCGGGTGTCCCCAACTGAAATCGGATTGGCCTATTACGACCGCGCGCGCCGCGTTCTGAATGACGCGGGCGAGGCGGATGCACTGGTTACCTCGATGCAATCGGCCCCGTCAGGCCTGTTGCGGATCAGCGTCGCGACGGATTTCGGGGTCAATCACCTGTCCCCCGTTCTGTCCGAGTTCCTGTCCGCTTACCCGGATATCACCGTCAACATGGTGCTGAACAACCGCTATGTTGAGTTGATTTCCGAAGGGTTTGACGTGGCCGTGCGCATTGGTGAGCTGGAGGACAGCACCCTGCGCGCGCGCAAACTCACGGAAACCGTCAAACGCATGGTTGCGGCCCCCAGCTATATCGAGAAATTCGGACGTCCGCAGAAGATCGACGACCTGAACGAACACAAGTTGCTGCATTATTCCAGCCAGTCTTCGGGCAATGTCTGGAAACTGACCGCGCCATCGGGCGAAAAGCGTCAGGTGCGCACCGCCGGTTGGCTCAGCGTCAATGACGGGCAATCCCTGCTGAATGCTGCGATCTCGGGCCTCGGGATCGCTTATCTGCCCAGCTATCTGTATGCGGATGCGTTGAAATCCGGCCAGGTGCTGGACGCGATGCCGTCGCTGCCGGATGAGGTTCAGGGTGTTTACGCCGTCTACCCCCCCGGGCGTTTCACGCAGCCGAAAGTGCGGGCTTTCATTGATTTTCTGGTCGAGTCCTTCAACGAAAAGGGCCCGATGGATTGGTAAATTCTCCCGGTGAACTTTAGCGACCCGCGCTTTTTTGGTGCGGGTCTTTTTTTATGCGTCAGTTGACCAGCAATACAGCCTCGACCCGGCGATTGACATCGCGGCCCTCGGCGGTGGCGTTTGAGGTGATGGGGGCCAGATAGCCGACGCCCTGCGCCTCGATCCGGTCGGCGGCCACGCCATGCGCCTCGATCAGACGGGTTCGAACGGCCTCGGCCCGGCGCTTGCTGACTGCGATATTGGCCTGCAAGGCGCCGGTATCGTCGGTATGCCCCACAAGCGCCAGCCGCGTGTCCGGCTTATCCGTCAGGAACCCGGCCAGCAACGCGAGCGAGGCAAAGGGGCCTTCGCCCAGCGCAACCTCGCCGGTGCGAAAGTGCAGGTCGTCCAGAATGACATGACCGGTTTGCTGGAATTCAGCCAGCAAACCGCCGGCCCCATCCACACTCTGATCGATCACGACAGGTGCCGGGGCCGGCGCATCAACCGGAGTTACCCGGATCATCTGCACATAGCCATCCGGCGGATTCCGGCTGACCAGCAGGCTCAGCACCTCGGATCCCTTCTGCGCGGACAGAAACCGATAGTCCTGAATGGCGACATACATATCCGGCGTTGGCACCACTTCGGTGCCGAACCTAAAATCGAAGCCGCCGCAAATGCGGGCCTCGCATTCGTACAGAATGTCATACCCCTGCGCTTCGATCTGGTCGCGCAACGGGGCAAGCAATTGCAGCGTCGTGCTGGACCCGGCCTGCAACCGCCATGTGACCCTTTCAACCTGCCCCTCGACCGTTCGGGCCGGAACCGCTCCATCTGCGAATGGCCCGGTTGGCAGATCATAGCTGTCCAGCGGTGAAATCCGCTGACTGATCTGCTGTGCGGATTGCGGCAGCGTCAGTTCCTGCGCAACCAGCGGGCTGGCCAGGATCACGGTCAAAAGGCTTAGCGTTCGGATCATCTGTACTGTGCGTGATACTCGGGGTTTGGAACCATAGCCGTGGCGCTGGCCACGCGGTTGGACATGTTGAAGAACCCGGTCACGTTGGCAATGTCCCAGATATCCCGGTCAGAGAACCCGACATCGCGCAGACGCTGGCGGTCGGGCTCTTCAATTTCGGTACTGGCTTTGGTCATCCGGGCAGCGAAATCCAGCATGGCGCGTTGGCGGTCGTCCAGCGGCGCGACGCGGTAATTCATCACCAGCATCTCACCCAGCTTTGGGTCGCCCGACAACTGCCGCACGGCAGCCCCGTGGGCCACAAGGCAATAGAAGCACTTGTTGATGGATGAGACGACCACTGCAATCATCTCGCGTTCCAGCTTTGACAACCCGCTATCTGCCAGCATCAGGTCGTTATACATGGTGGTAAAGGCGTTCAGCTTGTCGATGTCAAAGGCATAAGCCTTCAGCACATTTGGCACCATGCCCAGTTTCTCGACGCAGATATCAAAGTATTTCTGCGTCTCGGGCGGCAGCGGGTCTACCATGGGCAGGTCCAGCGCGGTAGGCATGTCTTGATGTGTCACGAAAACCTCTGTGTTAGATAAGCTGACGGTAATGGTATTCGCCCGCGATCTCCATCCCGAGCGCTTGGTACAGGCCATTTGCCCCGTCGTTCACCTTGGTGCAGATCACGCTGAAGGTTTCGGCACCATGTTCGCGCGCCCAGATCGCGGCACCCCGCACCGCCCACTGGCCCATGCCCTGACGGCGGTGATCGGGCAGAATTTCCAGCGCATGAAGCATTGCAACACCGTCATGAATAGCAACAAAAGCGACCCCGCAGGGTTGATCCTGATGCCGCAACAACAGGCCGATCTTGGGGCCTTTGACGCGCTCCATCACGGCGATGCGTTCCGGCCCTATACCCCCGGTCGCCCAGAGATCCCGCATGATCGCAAGCGGCTCCCAGACGGTGAACACCATGACACGCGGGATCGGCTGGTCGGTCAGATGGGATACCGGACAGGAATAGATGTTGACCGGATCCAGCACCTCGTACCCTCGTGCGGCAAGCTGCGCGTCAAGCGCCTCGTCCCCCGGACGCAGGCAAAAGATGCGCTTTTGCCCCATCGCCAGCATCGCCTGTTCGGCTGCTTCAATATCCGTGTCGCTGACAGGGCCAAACGCATTGGCCGCCGACACCCGCGAGCCACCGCCCTGCCCTTCGCGCAATTGAAACGGGCCCAGCCGTTCATAGCGGGCCGCGGGCCAGGTGCCGTCGACAATGTCGGCCCAGTTGACGTTCACAACTCCAGCTCTTTCGCCAGTTGGGTCATGGCGGCGTCGATCCGGGTGCCCTCGGTACCGCGAATGACGACATTTGCGCCAAAGACACCGTTGATCTGGAACGGGTAGCACCCGATTGTCAGGTCATCATAGGTTTCGGCCAGCGCGGAGAGGGTCGCTGCGATATCGCCCTCGCCCCGATTCACCCGCAGGGTCTGCGACAACAGGGGGCTGCCACCGGTCAGCTTGGGCAAAACACTGGCCACCATGGCCTGAAACACCGACGGCACCCCGGCCATCACATGCACGTTTTCGATGGTAAAGCCCGGCGCGGTCGAGACCGGGTTGTCGATCAAAATCGCCCCGTCCGGGATGCGTGCCATGCGCAGGCGGGCCTCGTTCAGTTCAAGGCCGGATTTGTCGTAATGCGCCTGCAACAGCGCCCGCGCATCATCGCGAATGTCGATATGCGCCCCAAAGGCCCGCGCGATGCAATCGGCGGTAATATCGTCATGGGTCGGGCCAATGCCACCGCTGGTGAACACATGATCGTACCGGTCGGACAGCGCCTTTGCGGCCCCTTCGATCTCGGGCGCGTCGTCGCTGACGATGCGGACCTCTTTCAGGTCGATGCCCTGTTTGGTCAACTCTCCGGCGAGATAGTGCATATTCGCGTCGCGGGTCCGGCCCGAGAGAATCTCATCCCCGATCACCAGCATTGCAGCGGTTGGATTGGCCATGGCGCTCTTCCTCTTGATCGACCCCTGGGGCAGGTATAGGCCGTGGGGCATGCGATTTGAAACCCCTCTTGTCCCCGCCCGCCTGATCCGCCGCTACAAACGCTTTCTGGCCGATTGCACGCTGGAGGACGGGCGCGAGGTTACAGCCCATTGCGCCAATCCCGGCTCGATGATGGGGCTGGCCGAGCCGGGCCAGAAAATCTGGCTGGAGCCCAATGACGATCCGAAGAAAAAGCTGAAATATGGCTGGCGACTGGTCGATCACGAAAACGGGCATTTCACCGGGGTCGATACATCGGTCCCGAACAAGGCCTTGCGTGCGGCGTTGGAGGCGCGTGAAATCCCCGAACTGGCCGCCTATGAAACCGTCCGCCCCGAGGTGAAATACGGCGAAAACAGCCGCATCGACTTTCTGCTGAGCGCGCCTGGCCTGCCCGACGCCTATGTCGAGGTCAAAAGCGTCACCCTGTCCCGCCAACCCGGTCTGGCCGAGTTCCCCGACAGCGTAACCGCGCGCGGCACCAAGCATCTGGGCGAACTTGCGGCGATGGCCGCGCAGGGGCACCGGGCGATCATGCTGTATCTGGTGCAGCGCACCGATTGCGACCGATTTGCGCTGGCCGCGGATATCGACCCGGCCTATGCGGCGGCGTTTGAGGCAGCACAGGCGAAGGGCGTTGAGCGGTTGGTCTATGGGACACGGATTACGCCGGAAGGTGTTTGGGTAGTTGCCAACAAACACCTAACTGCTCCATCCAATTAAATGAGATCAAACAGCGTACAAAGGTAATTGAAGATGAAAATTTGGACAATTAGCTATTTGTTTTTCAACGTATTATTGGCAACCGAGCTTTCTGCTGATAGTGCCGCACCTTCTTCGATTTTGGACGATCCGATTGCACGGTATACAAAGGAAAACTTGGAAGTTGATCAGTTGAGTTTCTGGTCGGAGGAAATTGTCATGCAAATTGCAGGGCAAGTTTCTCCAGATACGGCATTCTACTCAGCCTCTTTGGCTAAGATACTTGCTGACAATGCCGGTAGCGATCTGCGAATGATGGGAGACCCTGATACATGGTTTCTTTCCCAAAACTCACTGAGTGGAGGATCGAACCTGATTTTGATATTCCAAAACCTCGAAACCGAAAATCGCGAGGTGAAGGATACACTATTCCCGCAAGACATTGATGTAGATTTTACCAACTCCGCGCTTCAGGTTCGTCGTGCAGTCGGCAACGGTCTGAAGATGAGTAGACCTGGTTGCTATGGGAATTGGTCAACCAGTAGCAGCAACGTCATTGAAGCAACTGTGCAAGTCATCGATGTCAATTTATCAAACGATGAACAGAAACGGTGTGCAAATACTCTTATGCACGCGTCTTTTGGAGTCGCACCGACTTTTACAACACTTACATTTTCGGATATTCCCGGTATCGACAGCGACAAGGTTTTTGTAGACTCTACTGAACCAACATTATTGTTGAGGATGTTGACGTTTTGTCGGGAAGAATTGAACACCACAACAATTCAGTGTCCAAAGGACATATTGGAAAACCTGTATATGGTGCATGCGAAACGCTTGGCCAATCAATAGCGCTTCAGTTTGATCCGTAAACTCTTCCCGCGACCCCGCACCCTCTGGAACTTTCTGCGCAAGCAGCGTAAGTAAGGGGCTGCGCGAAACATTTGGAGCTTAGCGTCGATGAAAGACCATCGTGGCCGTCTGACAAAAGACGGTATCCGCATCTACGAACAGGGTGACTTTGCCGGCATGCATGCGGCAGGGGCCTTGGCTGCGCGGATACTCGACGATATTGCCCAGCATGTGTTTCCCGGTCAGACGACCGGCGCGATTGATGAGCTGATTACCCAAATGGTCGAAGACGCGGGCGCGACCTCGGCGACCATCGGCTACAAGGGCTATCAGCACGCAAGCTGTATCAGCGTGAATCACGTGGTTTGTCACGGCATTCCGGGTGAGAAAAAGCTCAAGGATGGTGACATCCTGAACATCGACGTGACCGTCATCGTTGACGGCTGGTTCGGTGATACCTCGCGCATGTATGTTGCGGGCAAGCTGCCACGCAAGGCTGAACGTCTGATCCAGGTCACCCATGACGCCTTGTTCAAGGGCATCGAGATGGTCAAGCCGGGCAACACTTTCGGCGATATCGGTCATGCGATTCAGGCTTATGTCGAAGCGCACCGGATGAGCGTTGTTCGCGATTTCTGCGGTCACGGGCTGGGCCGGGTGTTCCACGCCCCGCCCAACGTCCTGCACTATGGCCGCCCGGGCACCGGGGCCGTGTTGGAAGAGGGTATGTTCTTCACCATCGAGCCGATGGTCAATCTGGGCCGCCCCGAGACCAAGACGCTGGCCGATGACTGGACCGCCGTGACCCGCGACAAGTCGCTGTCGGCGCAGTTCGAGCATTCGGTGGGTGTAACGGCGGATGGGGTCGAAATCTTTACCCTGTCACCCGGCGGCAAGTTCCACCCGACCTATTCTTCGTGATCGGCGGCCTGGTCGCGCAGCAGTTTCAGCAGCAGGGTTTCGTGACCCCAGGGCGTTAGCGCGTCGTTGATAAAAACCGGCGCGCGCATCGGCCTGCGCTCGGGGGCCGGGGTGGCGTCGGCATCCTGTGAGAATGCCCAGATCGAAGGGGTCAGTGCGCGGTCGATGCCCGCGACCCTAGCACGGATGGATCAAATTCCCAAAAGGCGCGGCACTTCCGCCATGTCGGTGAAGACCTCTGCGCCAATCTCTGCCAGTTTGGCGCCACCCCCTTCGGGCGCAAAGCCAAGACACCGCATGCCCGCGCGCATCGCGGCGGTAACGCCGTTATGGCTGTCTTCGATTACAACCGGAGCGGATGCGCCAAAATGCTGCGCGGCCAGCAGAAGCATCTCGGGGTCCGGTTTTGCCGTTCCCAGTTGGTGGGCCGAGAACATGGCACCCTGAAACCGGTCCCAAAGCCCGTTCTGGCCCAGCGTGATCGCCATTTTGTCCGGGCTGCCGTTCGAGGCCACGCAGAACGGGATGCCGTGATGATCAAGCCAATCCAACAGGTCCCGGATACCGGGCATCAATGCCACGCCCTGACGCAAACGCTCGTAGGTTTCCGCATAGACCTCATTGATCCAGTCATCCGGCAAATCGGCCCCCAACGCACGCGCCTTGTCCCGCACGCCAGCCATTGTCCCACCGAGGAAAAACCCGACGCTGTCTTCCAGTGTCAGGTCCAGGCCGTACCGGCCCAGATTGTCCACCAGAACCTTATTGGACAGCGGCTCGCTATCGACCAGAACGCCGTTGCAATCGAAGATGACCAGATCGTGCATGAAGCCTCCGCGGATTTTGCGCCCGGCTTAACCCAGTGCAGGCCCCTGCGCAAATCCACGCTCAGCAGCAATCCGCGCGCGCCGTTTCAATCTGAAACAGTCCGCCTTGTCAGAGTGTTGGGTCAAGTGCACCGAACCGGTCACAACCCGTTCAGGATGCCGAGCATGTGCCCCTGTCAAATTGCTGCCCCGCCCCTTTGACCATCATGTCATATTCCATGCTGTGATAATCGACGACAAAGGTGATCACTCCGGTCTCCTGCATCAGCAGGAATGTCATGCTGTCCAGGCCGGGGTAAATATCCGCCTCGCCCTGCACGTCAGTTGTCATGATGTAGCCCTTGTCGGATCCACCCGAACGCACCAGCGTCACACCCTCGCTGTTGACGTCTGAGATGCAGTTGACGAAGAAATCATCCATGTCGATCTGGGTTTCGGCCACACTGGCCGAGGCGGCGGCACAGCCGATCAGCAGGGCTGGAAGGGTCTTGGAAAACATTCAGGTACTCACTGTCCGGGTTGCTAAACTCAATTTCGGCTACCGGCGATTCTGGCCCAAAATGTGTCCCCAACCTCCGCAAAATAGGGCATTAACCATTCGGCAGGGTCGATCACGGGAATGTGAATCCAGCCTTGCTGCGGATCAGCGTCAGTTTTCCGGGCTGCGCCACATCAGCGAGATATGCGTGTCGCCATACTTGCGGGCGCTGTGCAGATCGAACCCGTCCGGCGCGGCCATGGGGGCGTTTTCCTCCCACACGATCAGCGCGTCCGGGGCGATCCAATTGCCCTCGACCGCCCTGGCGAGGGCCTTTTGACCCATGCCCTTGCCGTATGGCGGGTCCAGAAAGATCAGATCGTAAGGGGCATCCGGGTTGTCGCCCAGCCGCGTTGCATCGCGGCGGATCAGATCGGTACGGTCCGTGCTGCGGGTCAGGTCGATATTCTTGCGGATCAATCCCTGCGCCACCCGCCCGTCATCGACAAAGCTGACATGGGCCGCTCCGCGCGACAGCGCCTCAAGCCCCAGCGCGCCGGTGCCTGCGAACAGGTCCAGCACGCGCAGGCCGTCGAAATCGATCTGATGGGTCAGGACGTTGAACAGGCTCTCGCGCACCCTGTCCGTGGTGGGACGCAGATGCGCGCCTGCGTCCCCCTTGCCGACCGAGGCCAAAGCCCGGCCCCGGAATTCTCCGGCAATGATCCTCACGCCTTGAGCAGCGGTTTCAGGTTCGCATCCGGGTCGGCCACAATGGCCGGATCGGCGGTTTTTCCCATTTCGATCAGCCGTTTGGCGACCATATAGGCGCGCGGATCGTTCATCGCGTCCACGGCAATCAACCGGTCTCCGTCATAATACCAGAAGGACACACTCTGGCCTTCGCCCTGCCGGGTCACCACGCGGTCATAGCCGGTGTTCAGGCCCGCGATCTGCAGTTTGACGTCGAATTGATCCGACCAGAACCACGGTGTTGCCACATAATCCCTGGCCGCGCCCATCATGTTCTGGGCTACGATCTCGGCCTGATCGATCGCGTTGGGCACGCTTTCCAGACGGATACGCGTGTCGCCATGCGGGAAGGACGCGCAATCCCCGGCGGCCCAGATCGACGGGTCCGAGGTGCGGCCATGGGCATCGGTCTTGATCCCGTTGTCCAGCTCCAGCCCTGCCATCTCGGCCAGTTGGGTCGAGGGGGCGATACCAACGCCCACCACCACAAAATCCACCTCAAGCTCGGTTCCGTCGGTCAGAACAGCGCCAACCACCTTGCCATTGTCACCAACCAGACGATCCAGCCCGACGCCTTCGCGGATATCGGCACCGTATTCCGTATGCAGCGCGCGGAAATAATCGCTGGTCTCGGGGGCTGCGACCCGTTGCAGGATGCGGTCGGCCATTTCGACCAGAGTCACTTTCACGCCGCGCTTGGCGCAGACGGCTGCGGCCTCAAGCCCGATATAACCGCCGCCCACGATCAGGGCACGCGCACCGTCCGTGACGCGAGGCTCCATCTCATCGATATGGGCCAGATCGCGCACCACATGCACGCCCTGCAAATCGCCACCGATGGCAGCGGGCAGGCGGCGCGGGTCCGATCCGGTGGTCAGCGCCAGTTCGTCATACGAGATGACATCATCACCCACGGTCACGGTTTTGGCCTGCGGATCAATCGCCGTCACAGGCTGGCCCAGACGCAGGGTGATGTTGTTGTCGGCATAGAAGCTTTCGGGCCGCAGGAACAGGCGCTCCAGCTCCATCTCACCCAGCAGATAGGCCTTGGACAAGGGCGGGCGCTGATAGGGCAGATGCGGCTCGGCCCCGATCAGGGTGATGTCCCCGTCAAACCCATCATTGCGCAGACGCGCAACCAAAGATGCCCCGGCCTGCCCGGCACCGATCACGACAATATGGCTCATGTTCCTCCCACCCTGTCGAATTCCCGTGGTCTCATCCACGTGGTCACCTATATTGCGGCTGAACCCGACTCTGCAAATCCAATCAACAGGAGTGCTATAAATGATTTCGACAGGTGACCAGCTACCAGATGCGACTCTCACTCAACTGGGTGCGAACGGCCCGGAAGAGGTGCGGATTTCAGACAAGACCAAAGGCCGCAAAGTTGTGATCTTTGCCGTACCCGGCGCGTTCACTCCGACATGCCATTCAGCGCATGTGCCCAGCTTCATGCGCACCAAGGACCAGTTCGACGCCAAGGGCGTGGATGAGATCATCTGCGTGTCCGTCAACGACCCGTTCGTGATGAAAGCATGGGGTGAAGCCACCGGCGCGACCGAGGCGGGCCTGACCCTGCTGGGCGATGCAGCGTCCGAGTTCACCAAGGCGATCGGGATGGATTTCGACGCCCCGCCTGCCGGGCTGATCGCACGCTCCAAACGCTATGCCATGCTGGTCGAAGACGGCACCGTCACAGCCCTGAATCTGGAAGACAACCCCGGCGCGTGCGAGGTTTCCGCGGGCGAGGGGCTGCTGGACGTGATCTGAACCCTGACGGCCCCGGCATGGTCGGGGCCAGATGAACCCAAATTAACTTGATACAACGCCCCGTTGCGCGAATACTTGGCGCATAGAACACGGGAGTTGATTTATGAGCCTCAGATTTATTTCCCTAATTGCCGTCAGCGCGGGCGTTTTGGCCGCCTGCGGTCCGGCACCCACCCCGCAACAACAGGCCGCGCGCCAGCACGAGATTGCCTGCCTCAGTGGCACGTTGGGCGGCGCATTGATCGGCGGCGCAATCGGCAACCAGTTCGGCGGCGGGTCTGGCAAGACAATCCTGACGGCGGCGGGCGCTGCTGCGGGCGGTTTTGAAGGGCAGAGATTCGCATGTTGAGGGGATTGAAAATGAAACCACTTATTCTTGCCGCGACTGTCGCCCTGGCGGGTGCAGCCAGCGCGGAAACCGTGGCCGAGTTGCACGAAAAAGAACTGAACAACATTGACGCCAACAATGACGGGTTTCTGTCCAAGGACGAGTTCAACGCCTTTTCCGATTACGCCTTTCAAACGATGGACGAGGACAAGAACGGCACGTTGGGTCTGGACGAAGCCAAACCGTTTCTGGACATCAATCAGATCCGGGACGTTGACCACAACGGCGACGGCTTTATCTCAAGATCAGAGTACGACGCGCAGATGGGTCGCGACTTCACCTCTGCCGATCAGGACGGAAACGAACGACTGGACTAGGCCAACTCTGAACAGGAGCGCGCTATGAACAAATGGATCGCCTTTGGGGCGCTTGTTGCACTTGCGGCCTGTGATGTACCGCAAGCCCCTGTTGTCACGGGGCCGGACGGTCAACCCCGCATTCAGATCAATCTCAGCGGGCTGACCTGCTACAATACCAAATGCCTTGATATTAATCCGGCTGCACGCAGCGTGCGGCAGGTGGGCAACCGCACAACCCGCATCCCCGGAAATATCAATGTCAGCGACGGCACCGTCACCCCGGCCGAGTTCCAGCAGATGGGCGTTGCAGCCTCATTGGCCGGCGGAATGGGATCGCGCGGGGATCGGGGCTAGATCAGGCTGTCCATCTTGCGCGCCAGCTTGGCGTCCAGCGCGGACAACCCGCCGACGTCATGGGTGGACAGGGTCACCTCGACCGTGCGGTAGACGTTGGACCATTCGGGGTGGTGATTCCATTTCTCGGCCCAGATCGCCACCTGTGTCATCCAGCCAAAGGCGGCAACAAAATTGTCGAAAATAAAGGTCTTGGTGATCGCGTCCCGGCCTTCGACCATGGTCCAGCCATTGTTGAACAGCGGGTCCAGAAGGGGGCCACGGGTCTCGGTCGACAAAAGCTCGGTCATTGCTGTTCCTCCGGGTTCGATTTTCTGAACGGGCCGTAATCCGTCAGAATCTCAATCTCTTCTCCCACCGCGCGGCCTTCGGCGTCCAGATATTTTTTGACGGCATCGGCAAATCCCGGATCGCCGACCCAATGCAGGCTGTAGGTGCGCGCCGGAAGGTAACCGCGCGCCAGCTTGTGTTCCCCCTGCGCGCCCGCCTCGACCCGCTGCAGGCCCTGAGCGATGGCAAAGTCGATGGCCCTATAATAGCACAGTTCGAAATGCAGGCAGGCGTGATGTTCGACACAGCCCCAGTACCGACCAAACAGCGTCTCGCGCCCGATAAAGTTCAGCGCCCCGGCAATCGGATACCCGTCGCGCTCGGCCAGAACCAAGGCCATATCATCCGCCATTGTATCCTGAGCGATATCGAAGAACTGCCGCGTCAGGTAGGGCGAGCCCCATTTTCGCGCGCCGGTGTCCTGATAGAACCGCCAGAACGCATCCCAATGCTCGGGGCGCAGATCATCGCCGGTCAGCGTGCGTATCTCACCGCCAAACCCGTTTGCCTGCGCCCGTTCCTTGCGGATATTCTTGCGCTTGCGCGAGGACAGGGCGTTCAGAAACCCGTCGAAATCGGCATAGGTGTCGTTCAGCCAGTGGAACTGTTGCGATTGGCGCAGCATCAGGCCCATCTGTTCGCCCGCCAACGCCTCATCCTCGGTGCAGAAGGTCGCGTGGATTGATGAGACCCGATTGTCTGCCGCCAGTTGCACCGCACCCTGCACCAACGCCGACATGCCAATCGCTTCATAGCCCGGACGCACCAGAAACCGCCGCCCGGTTGCGGGGGTAAAGGGCACGGCAATCTGCAGTTTCGGGTAATAGCGCCCGCCCGCGTTTTCATAGGCATGCGCCCAGCTATGGTCGAAGATATATTCGCCCTGACTGTGCGACTTGGCGTACATAGGTGCCGCCGCAATCAGCATCCCGTCCAGATAGCAGGTCAGATATTGCGGCTGCCAGCCGGTGCCCCGCCCGACCGAGCCGCTGTTTTCCAGCGCCAGTAGAAACCGATGGGTGGTGAACGGGTCCAGCGGGCGCCCGCCATCGGCAGCTTCGGGACACGCGCAGGCATCCCACTCGGCCGCAGAAATCTGCGAAAGCGTGGCTACGACCTGAACCTCGATTTGCGCCTGATCCATGTGCCCTCCGCGTCTGACCTTTATCTGTGACGGTCGGGGGTGGGTTCAACCCGGATGCGGGGCCAAATACCCTTCGAAGGTCACATTGTCGGCAACCGTGCGGGCCTGTGCCTCTTGCTCGGGCGAGCGCACGGTCCAGCACAGAATAGGAACCCCTTCCGCCTTCAACTCGGCGACACGCGGGCGGTCCAGATCCGCGACCTCATGGCTGATGAAACTGGCACTAACCCTGTCGAAATCCGGAATGCCGCGCAGGTGGTCGCAGATTTCGTCAGACAGCGGCCAGTCCTGCGGATCATAGCTGCTGGTTACGATCCCGCGCGGCAGATGCGGGGCCAACCGGGCCAGTTCGGCCACGCTGTTGGGGTTGAAAGACATCAGCGCCACCGGACCTTCGTAACCTTGCAAGGCCCGCACGGCATCCGCCTCAAGCGGGCCGACATCGGCGCCCATCGCGCCATCCTGATCCTTGAACTCGATCAGCAGCGGCACTTTTCCGGCGACCATCGCAAGAACCTCGTCCAGCGCGGGGATACCGTCATCGCCGTGCAGCAATGGGGTGTCCGCCGCCTGCGCCGAGGTGATCCGCCGGATCGGGCCGGGCTGGCCGGTCAGACGCGCCATGTCATAGTCGTGAAAGACCATCGCACGATTGTCCGCGGTCAATTGCAGATCGATCTCGATCCCGTACCCGGCATCAATCGCCGCCTGAATCGCCGCCCGGCTGTTTTCCGGGCGGTTGTCCGACGTGTCATGCAGGGCCCGGTGCGCAATCGGGACCTGCAGGAATTCCGGTGGCAGCCTGGGGGTCATTGGACCTCGAATATTCCTTCAATCTCAACCGCGACACCCAGCGGCAGGGATGCGGCACTGACGGCCGAGCGTGAATGACGGCCTGCATCGCCCAGCGCCTCGACCAGAAAATCGGACGCGCCGTTGATCACCTGCGGCTGCGCGGTAAAATCAGCGGTCGAGTTCACAAAACCGGTCAGCTTGATCACGCGCACCAGCTTTTCGATATCGCCGCCACAGGCCGCTTTGACTTGTGCCAACAAGTTGATGGCACAGACCTTTGCCGCCGCCGCACCGGCCTCGACATCCATGTCGTCGCCCAGCTTGCCGGTGATCAGATCATCCGCCTTCGAAATCTGGCCCGACACGTAAACAATGTTGCCCATACGCACGAACGGCACATAGTTTGCCGCAGGCGCGGGGGCGTCGGGCAGGCTGACGCCCAGACTTTCCAGTTTTGCTGTGATACTCATGGGATCGTCCTTACCAATTGTCGACTCGGCCGGACGCTACCCGGTCAAGCGCGGCGGGGAAAGCGATAAACCGGCATTTTGCCGATCGGCTGCGATCTGGGCGTAACTTCTCTTATTCCGAAGTGTTGAAGCTATGTCACTTTACCGCGCAGTAGCAGACGCGCTAAACGCTAGATGTTTCATTTGAGACGCGAAACAACTATGTGACAACGACTTGTGCCAACGCGGCACTATATTATCGATTGAAAGCCCGACCCGCCGGGTCAGGTCACTTTGGAGTAGCTAAGACCGTGTTGAGCAGATTGCGCCTGAAACACCTTATTGTGCTGTCCCTTTTGCCGATCCTGTCGGCCTGCGCCACCCAGCCGCCCGAGCAGGCCGCCCGGGGTGAGGTGTTTGACCCCTACGAAAACACCAACCGGGGCATCCACAGATTCAATCTGGGCGTTGACCGGTTCCTGTTCCGTCCGGCCTCGAAAGGGTACGTGAAGATCGTGCCCGATCCGATGGTGACCAGTTTCAGCACGTTTGCCGAGAACATCTCGCTGCCCGGACAGGCGGTCGACTACCTTTTGCAGGGCAACCCCAAGCAGATGGGCAACGCGTTGCTGCGCTTTGTGGTCAACATGACCGTCGGCGGGTTTGGCCTGTCGGCCCCTGCGGACGAACTGAACCTGCCGCCGGTCGATACGGATTTTGGCGAAACCCTGCATGTCTGGGGGTTTGGTGAGGGGGCTTATGTCGAGCTGCCTTTCTACGGCCCCTCGACAACGCGCGATGCGGTCGGCGTTGTGGTCAACCTGTTCTCGAACCCGATCAATTTCACGCCGACCCGGCCCGCCGACAACCTTGGCGTCTATGCCGAGGTTGTGCGCCGCATGGGCGACCGGGGACGGTTTTCGGACACGGTTGACTCGATCCTCTATGAAAGCGCCGACAGTTACGCCCAGGCCCGCCTGATCTATCTGCAAAATCGCCGGTTCGAACTGGCGCGCGATGATGAGGACGCCTATCTGGACCTGTATTCCGATCCCTACGCCGAAATCGGAACCGACCCTGTCAGGGACCCCTACCTAGACCCTTACGAGGACCCCTATGCCGAGTAATTCTTTGAACCGTCGTCATTTTCTTTCTGCCGGTCTGGCCGGATTGGCACTGACCGCCCTGCCTTTGCCCGCGCTGGCCCAGACCGAAGCCAGCGCCAAAGCGCTGGTGAACAGCGTCGTGGCCGAGATCAACCGCGTCATCGCCTCGGGCAAGTCCGAGAACGCCATGCTGCGCGATTTCGAGAAGATCTTTGTGCAATACGCCGATGTGCCGATCATGGCGCGCTATGCGTTGGGGGCCGATGCCCGCTCGGCCAGCCCGGCACAGTTGAGGCAGTTTACCAAGGCCTTCCAACACTACATCTCGCGCAAATATGGCCGCCGCTTCCGCGAGTTTATCGGCGGTGAGGTCAATGTACGTAACGCCCGCAAAATCCGCGCCGGTTTTGAGGTCCGGACCATGGTCAAACTGCAGGGCTCATCCCCGTTCGAAGTGACGTTTCTGGTGTCTGACAAATCGGGGCGCGACAAGTTCTACAACATGTTCATCGAAGGCGTGAACCTGCTGTTGACCGAACGTACCGAGATCGGAGCGATGCTGGACGCCCGTGGCGGCGACCTGAACCGGTTGATCAAGGATCTGAACCGCACAGCCTGACCGGCTTTTCAGAAACATCTGGGCCGCGTTGTCGAACACAACGCGGCTTTTTTCGTTCAGGTAGGCGCTTTGAAGCCCTGCCTGACTATCTGAAAAGGGGCAGCACTAAGGCATGTAACTGCGCACCAACGCACTGGCGATCAAGGCCCAGCCATCGGCGATGACGAAAAACGCCAGCTTGAAGGGCAAAGATACAATTGCAGGCGGCACCATCATCATGCCCATCGACATCAGCACCGCCGCGACCACCAGATCGATGATCAGAAACGGCAGGAAGATCAAAAACCCGATCTGAAACGCGCGCGCGATCTCGGACAACATGAAGGACGGCATCAGAACGGACAGCGGGGCATCTGGCGACAGTTCCATCGCCTCACCCCCCGGGCGCAGCGCAGCCATGGCCTGAAACGTATCGCCATCCAGCCGCGCAGCCATAAAGGCGCGAAACGGCTGCAGCGCGCGCTCCAGCGCTGGTTCCACCTCCATCGTTTCGTCGATCATCGGGCGGATTCCGGTCGTCCAGGCCTCTGTAAAGACCGGGTCCATGATGAAATAGGTCAGAAACAGTGCCAAGCTGACGATCAGCATATTCGGCGGCGATTGCTGCAGCCCGATCCCTTGACGCAGGATCGACAGAACCGTGATCAGGAACGGAAAACAGGTGATCATGATCGCCAGCCCCGGCGCGAGGCTGAGGACCGTGATCAGAAGGATCAACTGGATCGTACGCGCCGAGAGTGATCCACCCTCACCCAAAGACAGCGAGACCTCCTGCGCGGCCACAAGCGACGGCATCAGAACCGCCGCCAAGACCAGCCCGATCAGCAGGCGCATCAACCAATCCCGTTTTGCAGATCGGCAATTTCCGTCAGTCGGACCGCCAGTTGACCCGCCCGGTCGCCCTCCATCTCCTCCAGCAGGCCGCGGGCAACCAACTGATCCCCGACATACAGATCCACCGGGTCTTCGATCCTTTTGTCCAACGTCAGCACAGCGTTTTCGCCCATGTTCAGCAAATCCCGGATCAGGGGGCGCGCGCGACCGACGGATACGGTCACTTCGATGGGCACCGCGTCAAAAGGGTTCGGTTTTTCAGAGTTTTGGGTCTGGGGGTCACTCATTTGACAATGCCTCTTTTGCCTCAAAAACATATGCGTCGAAGGCCCGCGTGACCGAGTCCAGCAGCGCGCTGCAATCCACCTCGCTGCGGGCTATGCCGACCTGCAACCGGGCCTGTCCCTGCTCGAGCGCGGGGTCTTCGATCACTTTCGGCCTCGGTGACAGGGTCGCGGGGATCAGGGCGTCCACCTCGGCCATACATCCGACCGGCACGATGACCTGCATCGGCTGCCCGATCTGTTCACGCGCCATCTCGGACAGGTGTTCGACCAGTTGCGCGGCAAAGCCCCGGTCGATCATGTCCGGTAAGACCAGATTGGTCAGGCTCTGGAACATCGGCTCCAGCGACAGCGACATGCGGGTGATCGCCTCGGTATAGGTAAAGGACATATCCTCAAGCGATTTACCCAACTCGGACGAGATTTGCCCCCGGCTTTGTTCCTGCGCCTGCAAGGCGTCTTCCCACCCCGCCCCATAGCCTTGTTCAAAGGCGGCCAGGCGCTGTTCCTCCAGTGCGTCTTCGTCCAGCAGATGAACCTGCCCGCCGTTGGCCTGAACGGTGAAATCTTCAAGAAGATGAGCAATTGTCATCACACGCGCTCCTCACCTTCTTCCAGCCAACTGCGCAGGATTTCGACCGTCTCCTCCTGTTTGTCGCCAATCATCGCGCGCAACCGGTCAACCGGATCCTGCGACGGGGCCACACCAAGCGCGGGCACTTCGGCCTGCGCGGCCAGCGGCGCGAAGTCCGAACTGCCATCCGGTGCGATTTCGCCGGTCAGCACAGGTGCGCCTTCGGTGACATCCCCGGCGCTTGCGGGCAGCAAGGCCGGTGCCGTCGCGGGTTTCATCAGGATCGGGCGGATGACGAACATGGCCAGAACCAGCGAGACCGCCGCCAATACAGCCATCTGGATCAGCGACATCGCGTCCAGATGAATGGACTGCCACATCGATGCCGACACCAACGTCCCCTGCGGGTCAACCGGCGGCAAATCCAGCGATTTCAGGGTGATCACATCCCCGCGGTCCGCGTCAAATCCAACGGCCGAGGCAACCAGCTCCTCTAATGCATCCAATTCGGTCTGCGGCAACGGCGCGAAACTTTCGGCCTCACTGGCGTCAACCGTGCGCGTTCCATTGACCAGAACTGCAACGGTCAGACGTTTGATGGCACCCGGCGCTGTGTGAACCTCCAACTCGGTCTCGGAGACTTCGTAATTTATCCGTTCGCGCGTCTGCGTTGCGGTCGAATTCGATTCGTCGCCCCCTGCCCCGTCGCCATCCGGCAGGTTCGAGGCGACCGTCACATCCGCAGATTGGTTGCGGGCGCTGTCCGAACGCTCTTCGACATCGGTACTGATCGCGACGCGTCCTTTGGGATCAAAACGCCGCTCGCGGATCGATTCGGTTTTGGTCACCGTGTCCACGCTGACCTCGACCACAGCGTTGCCGGCCCCAACACGCGCCTCGACCAGACGCAGAACACGCTCGCGCAGCTGTCGGGATTTGTCATCCGCCGTCTCGGCCGCAACCGCAGTGTCCTGCACGCCAATCACGGCCCCGTTCGAATCGACAACCGTTACATTTTCCGGCGCCAGGCCACTGACAGCCGAGGCGACCAGAAACCGGATCGCCTTGGCCTGATCGCCGGTCACATCCGCGCCGGACGGCACCAGATAAACCGAGGCCGTGGGCGCCACGCTGCGCTGAAACGGATTGGCCGATCCATTTGCGATATGCACCCTCGCCTGACTGACATGAGGGCTGCCGACGATCGTCCGGGCAAGTTCGCCTTCTTTCGCGCGCCAATAGGCGGCATCGAACATCTGAGATGTGGTGCCAAACCCGCTGAGGGAATCCAGCAGCTCGTACCCGCGATTGCCGTTCGCGGGCAGGCCTTCGCTGGCCAGCGTCATCCGCAGCTCATCCCGCTGCCCGCCGGGCACATAAATCGATCCGCCCCTGATTTCGTAGGGCACACCGCGCTGATCCAGTGAACGGACGATGTCACCAGCGGCACCGCTTTCCAGCCCCGCATACAGCAAGGTCATCGACGGCGCGGTCGCCAGCCGCGACATGCCAAGGATCCCGAGAAACACCAGCACAACCGCACCGGCAACGATGATTTGTTTTCGCCTGTCCAAACTTGCCCAGACAGTTCCGATCTGCTGCACGCTCACCTCCGACTCGCCGACATTCTGCCCGGCGCATCCCCTGTTTGGACGATTGCCCTTAACAATCGGTTAGTCCCTGAGGGGATATGACGGATTCACAGCAGATGGATGAGGACGTCATGGCCGACGCAACAGCAGAACAGGCGGAAACCCCTGAGAAAAAAGGGAAAAAGGGTTTGATGGTCGGGTTGATTCTGGCCGTGGCCGGGGCGGCAGGCGGCTATTTTCTGACGACATCAGGTCTGTTGCCGATTGGCGGCGGGGCTGAAAAATCGGCAACAGATGACCAAACGAAAGAGAGCAAGGCCAAACCCCTTGCGGATGTTGGATTCGTCGATTTGCCGCCGGTGATCATTTCTCTGATCGAAGGCCAGTCGCGCCATCTGAAATTTCACGCACAGCTCGAAGTTAACGCTCCGTACATCGCTGATGTGGAAAAAATACAACCGCGAATCATGGATGTGCTGAACGGCTATCTGCGGGCGGTCGAGGTGTCAGATCTGGAAGACCCGCTGGCATTGACGCGGATCCGGGGACATCTGCTGCGGCGGATCGGGATTGTTACGGGCGAAGGCCGGGTGCGCGACGTGCTGGTCATGGAATTTGTACTGAATTAGGAGGCGGGATTGGAGCTTATTGCGGATATTTTGCTGGTTGCGGGCGCTTTGGGCGCGGGTCTGTATTGCTTTGTCCTGTCGCGCAGGTTGCGGCGATTCACCGACCTTGAAAAAGGTGTGGGCGGCGCGGTGGCTGTGTTGTCGTCACAAGCGGATGAGCTGAAAAAGTCCCTCGACAACGCGCGCGCTGCCTCGGATCAGTCGGGCGATGTGTTGAAAGAGCTGACGCAACGCGCAGAAAGCGTGGCACAGCGGTTGGAATTGATGATGGCGTCCATGCATGACGTGATTCCAGCCGAAGAAGAAAAGGTTGAAAAAGCGGGTCCTAAGGCACCAAAGGTCGAGGCTTCAGAATCACCTGAGGCCGCGGATGAGACCACGCCTGAAGAGCAGCCGAACCAAGACTCCGAAGATATGGCGGAGGAGACCACGGCCAAGGCCCCGGAAGGCCTGATGTTCTTTCGGCACGGCCGCAAGATGAATGAGGCCACCTGATGGGCATCCGACGGGCGACCAAAAGACGAGACCGCCCTCGCGCCGGGGTGCTGACGGTGATCTCACTTCTGATGATCGGGTCTGCGGCCATCCGCGTCGGGTTAGAGGCGGGGCCTGCCCTTGCCAAATCTGCCGAGCCTGAACAGGCCAAAGCCACCCAAACCCCAACCGATACGCGCGACGTTCAGGTCGTTCTGACGGAACTGCTGCGCCGCGAAAAGCGGGTGAAACAGCGTGAAGATGTGGTGTTGGACAAGGAAAAGGCGCTCCAGATCGCAAGCGAGGCCATCGAAACCCGCTTGGCGGCGTTGCAGGAGGCTGAAGAGTCTCTGCGTGCGACCCTGGCGGTTGCGGACAAGGCGGCAGAGACCGACCTGACGCAGCTGACGGATGTCTACCAGAACATGAAACCCAAAGACGCAGCCGCCTTGTTCGAAACCATGGACCCGACATTTGCATCCGGATTTCTGTCCCGCATGCCGCCGGAAGTCGCCGCGAACATCCTGGCCGGTCTCAGCCCCGATGCGGCCTATACGGTCAGCGTCGTCATGGCGGGCCGTAACGCCACCGCACCGCAAGAGTAGACGGCCATGCAAACCAAACCTGTCCTGAACACATCTGGGGATCGCAAATGATTGGAATTGTTGGAATTGTCGTCATTTTCGTGATGGTGTTCGGCGGCTATCTGGCCGCCGGGGGCAAGATGACCATCATCCTGAAATCGCTCCCGTTCGAGATGATGATGATCGGCGGTGCGGCGGTTGGGGCCTTTCTGATCAGCAACGATATCGGCGGTGTCAAACACACGATCAAAGACATGGGAAAGGTCTTCAAGGGACCGAAATGGAAGCCCGAAGACTATCGCGATCTTTTGTGCCTGCTGTTCTCGCTGATCCGCATCGCGCGGGCCAATCCGGTCGAGGTTGAACAACATATCGAAGACCCCGAAAACTCCAGCCTGTTTTCCGCCTATCCCAAGATTCAGTCCGACAAAGAAGCCGTCGATCTGATCTGCGACACGATGCGTTCAGCCGCAATGAACTATGACGACCCACATCAGGTCGAGGAGGTGTTGGAAAAACGGATGGAGGCGAATTTCCATCACGCCATGCACTCGAGCCACGCGTTGCAAACCGTCGCGGACGGGCTTCCGGCACTTGGGATTGTTGCTGCCGTTCTGGGTGTGATCAAAACCATGGGCTCGATCGACCAGCCGCCCGAGGTGTTGGGCAAGCTGATCGGCGGGGCGTTGGTGGGGACATTTCTGGGTGTTTTTCTGGCCTACGGGCTGGTCGGCCCCTTCGCGGGTAAGCTCAAGACCGTTGTGGAAGAGGACAACCATTTCTATCAACTCATAAAAGAGGTGCTGGTCGCCAACCTGCACAACCATAACGCGGCCATGTGCATCGAAGTCGGCCGCCAAAACACCCCTACGCATAACCGCCCCGGTTTTTCCGAACTTGAAGAGGCGTTGAAAGAGCTCAAGCAGGCGGCGGCATGACCCGACTTTTAAAGCTGATTGCTGCCCTGATCGCGCTTGCGTCACCTGCATTCGCGCAAGAGGTGACGGTTCGGTCGGGTGAACACGCGGGCTTCACACGACTGGTGTTCAACGTGCCGCCCGACACGGGTTGGGTTTTGACCCATCGCAAGAACGGGGCGCGATTGTCGGTCGATCTGGAGGCTGCGACCTTCCAAACCAACGCGGTCTTTGGACGGTTGACCACAAATCGTCTGGCCGCAGTGTCGCAAAAGAAACCCGGGGACGGGCTGGATCTGGAATTCGGCTGCGACTGTGTTGCCTCGGCTTTCCTGTATCGGAAGTCGATGATTGTTCTGGACATCGCGCCGGGTACAGCGTTGCCTTCTTTGTTGGCCGATATCCCCCCGCCCCGGCCTGAACCACAGAAGAAACGCGCACGTCAAGACCCCGTGACATCGTTCGAATTGCCTTTACTGTCGATGAGCGGTCAAGCGTTCAAAGATCAGTTGTCGACCAGACTATTGCAGGGCGCGGACCGAGAGGTGCTGGACCTGAACCTGGCCGGAATCCGCCCAAGGCGGTCCTCCGATTTACCGGCTTTGCCCATGATCGACGGCTTGCAGTCGAATGTGCAGCTGTCGACCGTTCTGGACGACCTGAATGCCATTCTTGGTGCTGAATTCCCGCAAATCGATGCAAAACCGGCGTGTTTCACGACGGTCGAGCTTGGGTTTGAAACATGGTCGGATTCGCGACCGTTTCAGGAGCAGGTCGCGCAGCTGCGCGCTGGCTTGTTCAAAGAGTTTGATGATCTGGATGAGGACCGGGCAATGGCTTTGGCCAGGCTGTATGCGTTCCATGGTTTCGGTGCTGAGGCGGTTCAAATGCTAAAAATGCTGGCGGATCAAAACTCTGACGCGGACCGTGTCCAGGCAATCGCCCATATCGTGGACAATCGGCCGCTGTCGGCAACATCTCCGTTTCAAGGACTGCAACGCTGCGACAGCGATGCGGCCCTGTGGGCGGCGTTGGCTGAACAGGAATTGGCGCCGGAGGCAAGGGTTGAGGCGATCGAGCAGGGCTTTGCGCGGCTGCCTGATCACCTGAGACGCAGTCTCGGGCCTCGGTTGTCTTCGATTTTGGTCAACGCAGAAGAATTGGAAGCCGCCCGGCGGATCTTGCGGTCGGTGGACCGGGTTGAGGATGCAACCACCCCGGCACTCTCACACGCCAGGGCAAAAGTCGCCGAAGCCGAAGGCGATATGGCGGCTGAGGAGGAACATCTGTCCCAGGTCATCACCGCACCGGACGCGCCGGATGAGGCCGCATTGGCTCTGGCCCGGCTGGTCGAGAAGCGATGGACCGACCGGGGGGCCGTTTCCCCGCAGGAACTGGAATTGGCGGCGGCTTATGCGACGGAACTCCGCCAGTCAGAGATGGGGCCGATGATGACCAGAACGCATGCGGTTGCTTTGGCACTGACCCAGGAATTCGACGCTGCGTTTGACCTGATCGATACGCTGCCTGACGGTTCTGACGCGCCTGCGGTTTTGGACCGGCATCTGCAATTACTGGCTGAGCGTGCAGATGACATCACCTTTTTGCGGCAGGTTTTGACTTTGTCGGGCGATCAAACCAACGGTGTATCAACGCCGACGGCGATAGCTCTGTCTGAACGGTTGATGGGGCTTGGCTTTGGGTCCCGGGCTTTTGCATTTGCCAACCGGGACCAAGACCGCGCACGACGATCCGAACGGGCGCGGTTGCGGGCGCGGGCCGTGTTGCAGAATAACCGCCCGCATCAGGCGATGCTGGAGCTTGCGGATGACTCCTCGGACGAGGCCAGTGCTTTGAGGGCCCGCGCGCTGGAGGCCAGCCAAGAATTCGCAAAGGCCGCAGAAGTGTTGAGCGAACTGGGTGATCTACAAGCGGCCAATAGGTATTTCTGGCTCGCGGACCTGCTGGAGAAGACAGACGCGAACGCAGTAGGTAAATACGTAAAGCTGAGCGAAACCACGCAAGCCTTGAGAAACCCGCCCGAGAGGTTGGCGGATAAACCCCTTGCGGATGCGGCCAACCTGTTGAACGACAGCATCGAAGCGCGGCAGCAGATCAGCACGTTATTAAACGCCGTTGAGTCTGAGTGATCCAGTGCCGATCCACGCATCCTTGATCTGAGTGTCGCAGCCTATCGCTTTTTGGGCCTGATCCGTTCGTGACAAGGAACTGGTTCGAACAGCAAGGGGTCAGTATTCAGTGAATAAATTGTGCCCCGAGCAGGCCAACCTGCCTTATCCTCCGAGCGGTGGCTGATACAGCAACTCGGCCAGATCCGCGTAGCGAGAATGTGGATTGGTCCAGCCCAGTATTGCCGTGCGGATTTGCTCGGCGCGGGTTGCGCCGATGACCGGAGCGGCAAATTGCGTGTACTTCTCGATCACCTCTTGCCGCGAGATTGGCGATTCCGGCCCGCCTCGGGCATGGATGTCTCCGGAGAGCAGAACGCGCCCGTCGGTGGTTTCGATCTCGACATCCGCCCAGCGCCCTTCGGGGAAACGGGCAGAATGCCGATCACGTTCCGAGATCTTTATGCGCGACATGAACCGGGCGACAACCGGGTCAGACAGTCCGGTGCCCGAGATATGTTCGACGCCGATACGGCCATAAATAGCGTGAACAGCGGCGGCAAATGGCAGAGAGTATTGGGCTTGCGACGTTGTTTGCGGGACGCCTGCAAACAGGCAAGCCGCCTGATGGAAGCTGTTGATCTGCACCGATTTGATCTGGTCATGGGTCAAATCGTGGTCGATCATGACAGCCCTAAGCGCGTCGATAGCAGCATGCGCCCACCGACAAATCGGATAGGGTTTCACATATTGATGCTCGACCTGCCAGAACCTGCCCAAATCGTCCCAATGCGGGGCCGCACTGTCCGCCTCAATCGTGATCGCGGGGGCCCCGGTAAATCCACGCTCGGCCAGAACAGCGGCTGAAACACCGACCATTGCCCCCCAGCCCGAGCCGTCATGCAGCATGGTAGGGTTCGCAATCTCGCGCATCATCTGGCTGCGCGGCCCGTGGTATTCGGCAATGCCCAGCGCCTGCCGCAACTGGTCGTCATCATGCCCGCGCAAACGTGCGGCCATGGCGACCACACCCAAGGCATTCCAGGCGCCGGACGTGTGGTAATCACTGACGCTGTCATGCAGCGAAAGCCCCGCGCGGCCTGCGATTTCGTAACCGGTGATCACCGCAGCCAGGGCCTCGGGGCCCGTTAGATTGGGGCAATGTTCAGCCAAAGCCGCCAGCGCGGGCAGAACCACAACACCGATATGCCCCTTGGTCGGGTTATAGCCGTCATGCCCGTCCAGATTGTCGGTCTGCGTTGCCGCCGCATAAGCCGCGCCCGCCATGCTGACCGAACGGCCATCGAACATCATGCGCGCGCTGAAGGACGGATCGGAACTGGCATACAGCAGCGCTGCGGTGTCGCGCGCGATCACGCCCGCCTGCATCGGTCCCGCGGCGATCAGGATGCCCATCGTGTCCAGCATCATCAGCGCCGCAGCCTCCTGCGCGCTGGTCGGCATGTCGGCAGCCGCCCGCGTCAGCGCAAAATCGGCAACACGGGCGAAGCTGTTGGTCACGCCGCGCCCTCCATCACCGGTTTCACGTCACGCAAACGGTGGCCTGCCGGATCGAACGGGGGGTCTGACAGGATCTTGGCCTTGTGGGGTTTGCCAAGAATGTAAATCTCGACCGTATCGCCGGGTTTGGCCACCTTAGGGTCGGCATAGCCGATGGCCAGCGATTTTCCGACCGAATAGCCGTATGCGCCCGAGGTCACGCGGCCCACCGGCGTGCCATCCGGGGCAAAGATCGGCTCACCCCCGCTGGCGTCGGCATCTGCGGCGTCAACCTCGAAGTTCGACAGGACCTCACGCGCGGCATTGTCCTTGATGGACAGATACGCGTCTTTGTGCAGGAAGTCCTTGTCCAGTTTGATCAGGCCCGCAAGGCCAACCTCTTGCGGCCAGTATTCCTGAGAATATTCGCGCCCCCAGGAACCATAGCCCTTTTCGATCCGCAGCGACCCCAGCGCGCGGCCGCCAACCGGGCCGCCGCCATGGTCCTTCGCGGCCTCCAAAAGCGCTGAATAGAGCCTGATTTGGTCGGATTCAGCACAATGCAGCTCCCACCCCAGATCGCCCGTAAAGCTGACACGGATCGCCAGGCAGGTAACGCCTGCGACTTCGATGGTTTGCGAGCGCATGAAGCGGAACGCCTCGTTCGACAGGTCCGCGTTGGTCAGGCGTTGCAGGACATCGCGGGATTTCGGACCGGCCACGTTGAATCCGGCGATCCGGTCGGTCGCGACGTCCAGCGTGGTACCGTCGGGCAGGTCGACCATGTTGAAGAAACGCTGGTGATAGCGCTCGGCCATGCCCGAGCCGATCATCATATATTCGTCTTCGGCAACCTTGGTGATGGTGAAATCCCCGGCCACACCACCGCGCACCGAGATCAAAGGGGTCAGGCAGGACCGCCCGACCTCGGTCGGGACACGATTGGCGACCAGACGATCCAGCCAATCATAGGCGCCGGGGCCCTTGATCACGTAATTGGCAAAGTTCGAGATATCGATCACGCCGACCGCGTCCCGCAACATCTGAACTTCACGCCCGACCGGCTCCCACCAGTTCTGGCGGGTGAAGCCGTTGGTTTCGACAGTGCCGGGCTGGTCGGCAAACCACAGCGGATGTTCCCAGCCGCAGTTCAGGCCGAACACGCAGCCCATATCCTTTTGCATCTCATAGGCCGGGCGCACGCGGGCGGGGCGACCGGCGCTGCGTTCCTCGTTCGGGAAGTGGATGGCGAAGCGATGCGAATACTGATCTTCGACCCGCGCCCTGGTGAATTTTTTGTCGGCCCAATCACCAAAGCGGGCCAGATCCCAGGCGAACATGTCGTATTGCGGCTCGCCCTCGATCATCCATTGCGCCGCCAACAGGCCCAGCCCGCCGGATTGCGAAAAGCCTGGGATGATACCGGTGCAGCAGAAATAGTTCTGTAGCTCGGGCACCGGGCCCCAGATCGCGTTGGAATCCGGCGACCAGATCATCGGGCCGTTGATGACGCGTTTGACGCCCGCGGTGGCGGCAACCGGAACACGTTCGGTGGCGCGGATCACGTTTTCCATGATCCGATCCAGATCGTCGGGGAACAGATCATGCGCGAAATCCAGCGGCGTGCCGTTTTCAGCCCAGAACCGCATGTCTTTCTCATAGGCCCCGATCAGCAGGCCGTTGCCTTCCTGACGGAAGTAATACTCGCCATCTCGATCCGCGATCGACGGCAGACGGCGGCCCATATTGGCCACTTCATCGATGGCCTCGGTCACGAAATACTGATGCTCTGTCGGTTGCAGTGGTAATTCGATCCCGGCCAGCGCCGCAACCTCGCGCCCCCAGAGGCCCCCGGCATTGACGACCCATTGCGCGTGGATGTCACCCTTTTCAGTCCGCACGATCCACGAGCCGTCTGACTGTTGTTCAGTCCCTATTACAGGGCAAAACCGCTCAATCGTGGCACCCATGGCCCGTGCGCCTGCGGCATAGGCCATGGTCACACCGGACGGATCGACATTGCCACCATCGGGTTCGTACATGATGCAACGGATATCATCGAACTGCGCCAGCGGGTGCAATTCCTTGGCCTGCTCGCGGCTGATCTCATAGAAGTTCAGGCCGTAGAACCGCGCCTTGGCCTCCTGCAACCGCAACTGATGCTCGCGGTCTTCGGTTTGAGCCAGATAAAGCGAGCCCGGCTGGAACACGCCGCAGCCCTGACCGGTTTCCTTTTCCAGCTCTTTATACAGGTTCATCGTATAGTGCTGGATCCGCGTGACATTGTTGTTGTCATGCAGCCCGTGGATGTTGGCCGCCGCGTGCCAGGTCGAGCCTGACGTCAGTTCATCCCGTTCCAGCAGAACAACGTCAGTCCAACCGAGCTTGGCCAGATGGTAAAGGATTGAACAACCAACAAGGCCCCCTCCGATAACGACGGCCTGTGCGTGGGTTTTCATGGGGTCTCTCCTGTAAAGCGGTCGCGGTCAGAGCGGCACGGTTACAGGTAAGTCAGCCATAGGTTGGAAATGGCATGTGTTCTGTTCCCGACGCGAAATGTCGGGAACAGAATTTATTGGCATGAGCCTATCTCATGCGAAACTCACTTAGTACGGAGCCTCAACGTCGTTCATGGACACGTAGACCGTCTTCATTTCGCTGAAATGGTTGATCGCCAGCTTTGAATTCTCGCGCCCGACACCTGACATTTTTGATCCGCCAAAGGGCGCTTCGACCGGGGCCAGGTTATATGTATTAATGTAGCAGGTCCCCGCCTCGAACCCGGCGACGATGCGGTGGGCGCGGGTCAGGTCATTGGTAAAGACCCCGGCGGCCAGACCAAACTCGGTGTCATTGGCGCGGGCCAGAACCTCGGCCTCGGTGTCGAAATCCAGAACCGACATGACCGGGCCAAAGATCTCCTCGCGCGCGATGGTCATGTCGTCGGTGACGTCGGCGAAAACGGTGGGCTGCATGTAGAACCCGTCGCCCTCGATCCGCTTGCCGCCATAAACCAGACGCGCGCTTTCGGCCTTGCCCTTTTCGACATAGCCTAGCGCGATGTTCATCTGGTTTTCGCTGACCATGGGGCCGAAATTGACCTCTTCGTCCAGCGGGTCGCCGATTTTGGCAGTGGCCAGACGTTCGGACAGGCGGGTCAGGAACGCCTCTTTGATGCCCTTTTGCACAAACACACGGGTGCCGTTGGAACAGACCTGCCCCGAGGAATAGAAGTTGCCCAGAATCGCGCCCGAGACAGCGTTTTCGATATCGGCGTCGTCGAACACGATCATCGGGGATTTGCCGCCCAACTCCATGGTCACGTGCTTCATCCCATCTGCCGCAGCGGCATAGACCTTACGGCCCGTCGGCACCGACCCGGTCAGCGAGACCTTGGCCACGCGCGGATCGGTCACCAGCGAGGCACCCACATCGCCATAGCCCTGCACCACGTTGTAGACCCCCTTGGGCGCGCCCGCTTCGATCAGAATCTCGGCCACTTGCAGCGCCGACAGGGGCGTGGTTTCCGAGGGTTTGAAGATCATCGTATTGCCGCAGGCCAGCGCCGGGGCCCCTTTCCAGCAGGCGATCTGGGTCGGATAGTTCCACGCACCGATGCCAACGCAAACGCCCAGCGCCTCGCGGATGGTGTAGACGAAATCGCCGCCGCCCAACGGGATATGCTCACCGGTCAAAGACGCAGCCAGACCTCCGAAGTATTCCAATGCGTCGGCACCGCTGGTTGCATCGGCCACCAGCGTTTCCTGCAGGGGCTTGCCGGTGTCATGGGTTTCAAGGATCGACAATTCGCGATTGCACTCGCGCATGATATCGGCGGCCCGGCGCAGTACCCGGCCGCGCTCGGTTCCCGACATCGCCGCCCATTCCGCCTGAGCCGTTTTTGCGCTATTTAGAGCCATATTTACAATATCTGGCGTGGCCGAGTGCAGGCGTGCGATGACCTCTCCGGTCGCCGGGTAGATGACGTCAATCGGCGCGCCGTTGGTGTCTTCGACATAGACACCGTTGATGAAATGACTGGCCTTGGGTTGAAACTTCATACCGGGTTCCTCTTGGTCTGATGCGCCAATGCACGGCGCGAGGGGCAGTTTATCCCGGCCTATCGGTTGTTGATTGACCAGTCAATAAAAACCGCACAACGGCAAGATGACGCCTGCGCGCCAAGGGCTACCCTTGAAAATCTTGGTTAATGTTCTATTTATGTTCTACATAGTCAGAGGATCGACCGATGACCCAGAACACGCGAAATTCAGCCCTTGGAGGCTCGAGCAACGACTACCACCTGCTTCCGGTCACGGACCGGCAAATGCGCTATGCCCAAGCGATTGCTGAACGGTCGGCATTGGAAATCCCAGTCGACGTGCAGCGTGACCGAAAAATGCTGTCAGACTGGATATCGGCGCACAAACCCCGTGCGACCTCGCAATTCGACAACTACCCGACCGGCAAACAGGTCGCCTTTGCCGAGCGTATTTCGCGCAGCAAGCGACGCCCGATCCCGTCTGAGTGCTTTCGTGACAAGCGAATGATGTCGCGTTGGATTGATCAGAACAAATAGGCTCTAATTCGGGTCATTTTGACCGTGATTGCGCGCGTAAAGCGCAACCGCAGCAGCAACGAACATTCCCAGCAGAATGTATCCGGTCACCGCTTCGGCCACGGCAAGACCACGGCACAACCCCGTCGGGGACATGTCACCGTATCCGACGGTGGTGAAGGTCACGTAGGAGAAATACAGAATATCCGCCGGACCCTGCGCGCCAATCACGCAGTTGTCGTTGTATCCAAACGCACCATACACAGCGGCGAACAAGAACGGCACGACCTGAATGAACGAAACGCCCATCAGGAACAGCAGCCGACGCGGCGATTTCACCTGTGTCATGTAGTACCAGGATTGCGAAACGATCCAGAGCAGCAGACCGACCGAGGCAATCGAGCCGATGGTATCCCCGGCTGTTGCTTCACTCAGGCGCGACAACCCGAACCAGGCCAGAAAGCTAGCCAGCACCAGCCCCAGCGCGGCCAGAAGGGTGGATTTCCATTCAGCAAGGGTTGTGGGTTCGCGGTGCATGGACACTCCGTCAGGCTGGTCTGCCTGCGATCATCCGGTCTAAGCCGCGGGCCTGCAAGCCGAATTTAATCGGAACCCAAGTGTTCAACACCACGTTTGCGCGCCAGCAGGATCTGCTTTTGCCGTTCGCGAAAGCGCGCCTTGTCGGCCTCTGAAGTCTCATCGATACAGCGATGACAGGTCACGCCGTGTTCGTATTCGGGTCGCTTCATATCTTCGGGCAGGATCGGGCGGCGGCAGCCATGGCACAGCTTATGAGGGCCTTCGACCAGCCCATGCCCCACCGAGACGCGATTGTCGAACACAAAGCATTCACCCTGCCAGGTGCTGTCCTGCTTTGGCATCTCTTCCAAATAGCGCAGGATGCCGCCTTTCAGGTGATAGACATCCTCGACCCCCTGCCCCAGCAGGTAGTTGGTCGATTTCTCGCAGCGGATACCGCCGGTGCAGAACATGGCAACGCGCTTGTTGTGGAAGCGGTCCTTGTTTTCTTCCCACCAGGCGGGAAATTCGCGGAAACTGGCGGTTTCAGGGTCTATTGCGCCCTCAAACGTGCCAATCGCCACCTCGTAATCGTTACGCGTGTCGATCACCACCACATCGTCGGACCGGATCAGGTCGTTCCAGTCCTCCGGCTCGACATAGTTGCCGACGCGCGCGCGCGGGTCGACATCGGGCTGGCCCATGGTCACGATCTCTTTCTTCAGGCGCACTTTCATCTTGCCGAATGGCGGATGGTCTGCAGTCGCCTCTTTCCACTCAAGGTCCGCGCAGCCGGGCAGCGCCTTGATATGCGCCAGCACCGCATCGATCCCGGCGCGCGGGCCTGCGATGGTGCCGTTGATCCCCTCTTGCGCCAGCAGCAAGGTGCCTTTGACCGACTGGGCGCGGCAAAGCTCCAGCAGCGGGTCGCGCAGGGCGGCATGATCCGAAAAGCGGGTGAAGTGATAGAGGGCAGCGATCGTATACATGCGCGCGATCTAAACCCGCGCGCGCAGAGTCGCAAGGGACCGGATTGACGCCCCCCGCACCACGCCGTACCGATAGATCAAAGGAGACCGCGATGACCCACGCCCTGATCGTAATCGACGTCCAGAACGATTTCTGCCCCGGTGGCGCGCTGGCCGTCGCAGGCGGGGATGAGGTCGTGGCCCCGATCAACGCCATGATGGGTGATTTCGACGCCGTGATCCTGACGCAGGACTGGCATCCGGCGGGTCATTCCAGCTTTGCCAGCTCACACACCGGCAAATCCCCGTTCGAGGTGATCGAAATGCCCTATGGCCCGCAGGTCCTATGGCCCGATCACTGTGTTCAGGGCAGTCAGGGGGCCGAATTTCACCCCGACCTGCGGACCGATGCGGACCTGATCATCCGCAAAGGGTTTCGCAGTGCCATCGACAGCTATTCAGCCTTTTTTGAAAACGATCAGACAACGCCAACGGGCCTGAAAGGGTATCTGGAAACGCGGGGCTTGTCGCGCGTGACTCTGGTTGGGTTGGCCACGGATTTCTGCGTGCATTACTCGGCAGTGGATGCGGCGCGACTGGGTCTGGATGTCACCGTCCGGCTGGATGCCTGCCGGGGCATCGATATGGACGGGTCGATGGCGGCAGCCGAACAGGCGATGCGTCAGGCCGGGGTCAAACTGGTTTAACTCCCGGCACCCGCCGCTTCGAGGAATTTGAACAGCACAAACAGGATTACGGCCAAACCAAGGGCGAAGCCGATCCGCCCCGGAACCGCGCGCCGTTTGGACCGGCTGACCGGGGTTGGCATCGGAGGCTGAACAACAGGCTCGGATCGCATAACGCCCTGCACCGGGCGCGCCCGCTGGACGTGATCCAGAAACTGCATGAAATCGAACTCGCCACTGTATTCGCCCTGAACGCCCTGACTTTTGATACTGGCGAACAGCGCCGACAGGATGCGTTCGCGCTCGGGCTGGTCCGCAGGTGGGTAGACGTCAGGCGCAATTCCACTGTCATGCGCCGCCAGCCCGAAGCCCGCATCCTGAAACATCTTGCGGATCTTGGGCGACGCCCCGCGCAGCGCATCAGACGTCTTAACATCCCGAAACAGCGCAATCACCTGACCCCCGTCCGGACCAGAGGTCGGCGGCGCGTCAGGCGTTTGTTCGTCCAGTGCTTTCCTTACAATATCAAAGTCGTACCGAAGACTCATACACCACTAACAGCCTTATTCTTCCATCCCACACCCTCACTAATCGGTGATAAGACCAAACAATATGCCCGCTTTGTGACGTCAAGCGGGCATTGTCACCAGATCAGCGACTCTTGCCATTCCCCGTGCTGATTGATCTAACAACGGAAATCGCAGGAGTTCCCCATGGTCGATATCGCGACCCGTGTCTACAACCACAAATGGAAGATCGACCCGATTGTTCGGTCTTTGATCGACACAGATTTCTACAAACTGCTGATGTGCCAGTCAGTGTTTCGAAATAAGCCTCAAACAAATGTGGAATTTTCACTGATCAACCGGTCGAATCACGTGCCTTTGGCCAATTTGATCGACGAAGGAGAGTTGCGGGAACAACTGGATCACATCCGTTCGCTCAGCCTCAGCCGTGGGGAAAGTACCTGGCTGCGGGGCAATATGTTCTACGGCAAACGGCAGATGTTCCGGTCAGATTTCATGGAGTGGTTCGAGAACACACGCCTGCCGCCCTATCATCTTGAGCGGAAGGGTGATCAGTATGAGCTGACGTTTGAGGGCAAATGGCACGAGGTCATGTTGTGGGAAATCCCCGCTTTGGCCGTATTGATGGAACTGCGCTCGCGCGCCGTGCTGAACCAGATGCGCCGGTTTGAATTGCAGGTGCTCTACGCTCAGGCCATGACGCGGTTGTGGGAGAAGATCGCGCAGCTTGGCTCGATCGAAGGGCTGGGGATTGCGGATTTCGGGACAAGGCGGCGGCATTCCTTCCTGTGGCAGGATTGGTGCGTTCAGGCGATGATCGAAGGCCTGGGGTCATCCTTCACCGGCACTTCGAATTGCCTGATCGCCATGCGGCGCGAGGTTGAGGCCATTGGCACCAACGCCCACGAACTGCCCATGGTTTATTCCGCGCTGGCCGACACGGATGAGGAATTGGCGCAGGCCCCCTACGATGTCCTCAGCGACTGGCATGATGAGCATGACGGCAATCTGAGGATTATCCTGCCCGACACCTACGGCACCAAAGGGTTTCTGGATCGCGCACCCGATTGGCTGGCCGGCTGGACCGGGATCCGGGTCGACAGCGGCGATCCCGCTGCCGGGGCCGAAGTGGCCATCGACTGGTGGAAATCCCGCGGTGAGGATCCGACGCAAAAGCGGATCATCTTTTCGGACGGATTGGACGTGGACAAGATCAAGGAACTGCACGGCCAGTTTGCGGACCGCGCCAATATCTCCTTCGGTTGGGGCACTCTGCTGACAAATGACTTTCGCGGTCTGGTACCGGGCGACGCGCTTGCGCCGTTTTCACTGGTGTGCAAGGCGATCTCGGCCAACGGGCGACCGACGGTCAAATTGTCGGACAACCCGGAAAAGGCGATGGGACCGGCGGATCAGATCGACCGTTACAAACGGGTGTTTGGGGTTGGCGCGCAGAAGGCAATCGAGGTGATCGTCTAGCCGTGATAGGCCGCAACGGTCTTGAGTTGCGAAAAGCCATAGAGCGCCTCGAACCCTTTTTCGCGACCGTGACCGGATTTACCGACCCCACCAAATGGCAATTCGACGCCGCCCCCGGCACCATAGTTGTTGATAAACACCTGACCCGAGCGCAGACGTTTTGCCAACCGCATCTGCCGCGCGCCATCGCGTGTCCAGATACTGGCGACAAGGCCGTAGTCGGTGCTGTTGGCAATGGTTAGAGCCTCATCTTCCGTGTCGAACGGGATCAGAACCTGAACCGGGCCGAATATCTCATCCTGCGCCAAAACGTGATCGGGGGGCACGTCCGCGAACAGGGTTGGTCGGACATAGGCCCCGGCCGCTGGCGCGTTGGCGGTGATCTGCCCCTGCGCGGCGATGGTCAGATCCCCGCCTTTCGCCAGAAACCCCGAGACGATGGTCTTTTGCCGGTCCGAGATCAGCGGGCCGACCCGAAGGTCATCCATAGCGCGACCGACATTCAATTGATCATAGGCCTCGGCCATACGCGCCCTGACCTGATCATAGACGCCACGCTGCACCAGAATGCGGGACGAGGCCGAACAGGTCTGCCCGGCGTTCTGAATGCCTGCATTGACCAGAAAACGCAGGGCCGCGTCCAGATCGGCATCATCAAAGACCAGTTGCGGTGATTTCCCGCCCAGTTCCAGCGTCACGGGGATCACATTTCGCCCCGCCGCCTGCTGCACCAAAGCACCCGTCGCAACCGAGCCCGTGAACGAGATATGGTCAACGCCCGGATGCCCGGATAGCGCGGCCCCAGCCTCGGCCCCCAATCCGGGCACAACATTCAGCGCCCCGGCAGGCAGCCCGGCCTCGGTCGCCAGATGGGCAAAGGCCAGTGCGGTCAGGCAGGCCTCTTCCGCCGGTTTCAGGACACAGGCATTGCCCATGGCCAGCGCCGCCCCGACCGAGCGGCCTATGATTTGCATCGGATAGTTCCAGGGCACGATATGACCCGTCACGCCATGCGGTTCGCGCAGAGTGTAAACCGTGTAGCCGTCCAGATACGGGATCGTCTCGCCCATCACCTTATCCGCTGCACCGCCATAAAACTCGCAATAGCGCGCCAGGGCGACAGCATCCGCCCGCGCCTGAGTCAGCGGTTTACCAACATCCATCGCCTCCAAGGCAGCCAGATCCTCGACCCGTTCCTGAACCAACCGCCCCAGGCGGCTCAGGATGCGCCCCCGCTCGAACGCGGGCATTTGGCCCCAGTCGCCGTCCAATGCAGATCGGGCCGCCGTGACTGCCGCATCCATATCTGCGGCACCGCCCCGCGCGATGCGGCAAATCTCCGATCCATCGGACGGGTTGACCAAGGGCAGCGATTGTCCCCCGTCCGGCGACTGCCATATACCTCCGATCAGACAGAGGCTGGGATCAAACCAAATCGGGTCGGTCATCGAAAGCTCCTATTTCGGCTCTAATACGGGAAAACTCATGCGGCACCCTTCCCGATCTCAGGCAATTGCGGCGCGGCCGAGATCAGTTTTTGGGTGTAGGGATGGCGCGGGTGGGTGAAGACCTGCTCGGTCTCGCCCTGTTCAACGATCTTCCCGGCCTGCATGACCATCACCCTGTCCGTAATTGTGCGCACGACGCTCAGGTCGTGACTGATGAACAGGTAGGTCAAATCATAGGCCGAGCAAAGTTCGGCCAGCAGGTCCAGAATCTGCGCCCGGACCGAAACGTCCAAGGCCGAAACCGCCTCATCAAACAGGATCAGTTCTGGGCGGATGATCAGTGCACGGGCGATGGCAACCCGCTGCCGCTGCCCACCCGAGAATTCGTGGATGTACTTGTCGGCGTCCTCAGGACGCAGCCCCACGGCGGTCAGCATTTCGGCAATCCGATCCTGCCGCTCTGCCCCTTTGGGAGGGGTTTCGAGCAGGTGAAAAGGTTCCGTAATCAGCCGCGCAACGCGGTGGCGCGGGTTGAAACTGCCATAGGGGTCCTGAAACACCACCTGCATCTTGCGGCGCACCGCCGGGTTGGGTTTGTGGCCTGAAAAAACCGGCTGACCGTCCAGCCGGATGTCACCGGATTGAACCTCTTCCAACCCCAAAATAGCCCGTGTTAGGGTCGATTTCCCGCATCCGGACTCTCCGACCAGCCCCAACCGCTCGCCCCGGTTGAGGGTGAAGCTGACGCCATCCACGGCACGGGTATGGCCCGGCGCGTCGAACAGGCCTTTGCGGGGCAGGCGATAGTCACGCATCACCTGCGTGACCTCCAGCTGCGGCTGCGGCTGCTGGGCGTCGGGCAGTGTCACCTGATGGTTCGACGCCTCGAACAGCATCCGCGTATAGGGGTGCTGCATATTGCGCAGCAGATGATCCGTCGCACCGCTTTCGACCACCGCGCCATGGCGCATGACCACGATCTGATCCGCCATATCGGCGACAACGGCCAGATCGTGGGTGATCATCAGCAGGCCCATGCCGTATTCGGTCACCAACCCCTTGAGCAGCTCCAGAATCTGGGCCTGAGTGGTCACATCCAGCGCCGTTGTCGGCTCATCCGCAATCAGCAGTTTGGGACGCAGGGCTATGGCCATGGCGATGACCACGCGCTGACGTTGCCCGCCCGACAGCTCGTGCGGATATCGGGACAAGGGGAAGCGATCCGGTGGCAGGCCGACGCGCGTCAGAACTTCCTCCGCCCGCTCCCGCGCCTGCGCGGGGGGCATCGCTTTGTGGATCAGAATGGTCTCCATCACCTGATCGCCGATGGTCTTGACCGGGTTCAGCGCAGTCATCGGTTCCTGAAACACCATCCCGATCGAGGCACCGCGCAAGGCACACATCTCAGCCTCGGGTCGGTTCAGGATTTCCTGCCCATCCAGCAAAATCGAGCCGCCGCTGTCCGCCCCGTTTGGCAACAACTGCATCACGGCCAGCGCCGTCATCGACTTGCCCGAGCCGCTTTCCCCGGTCACCGCCACGATCTGACCGGGCGCAATCATCAGGCTGACCTGTTTCAGAATCTCGACCCCGTGGATACCCAGGGACAGGTTTTCGATCCGTAGCAAACTCATGCCCGCGCCACCCGGATTCTGGGGTCCAGCCAGTCGCGCAGCCCATCGCCCAGCAGGTTCAGCCCCAGCACGGTGACGATGATCGCCAGACCCGGAATCAGAGCCAAATGCGGGGCGAAACTGACCATTGTCTGCGCGTCGGCCAGCATCCGACCCCAGCTTGGCGTCGGTGGTTGAGCGCCCAGACCGACGTAACTCAGTCCAGCTTCGGCCAGAATGCCAAGCGAAAACTGAATGGTGCCCTGCACGATCAGCAGATTGGCGACGTTGGGCAGGATATGCTCCACCGATATCCGCGCCGCGCCCTTGCCCGAGACACGGGCGGCGAGGATGAACTCGCGCTCCCACAGCGACAGCGCGGCCCCTCGGGTGATGCGCGCGAAAACGGGGATGTTGAAGATGCCGATGGCGATGATCGCGTTGATGGCTCCGGCCCCGAAAACGGCCGTGATCAGGATTGCTATGACGAGCGAGGGGAAGGCAAAGACCAGATCATTGCCGCGCATAATGACCTCATCCAGCCACGACCCTTTGCGCGCCGCCGCTGTCAGACCCAGCGGCACGCCCAAGCCGATGCCAATCCCAACTGCGACCAGCGCCACCGCAATCGACGTTCGCGCACCGACCATGATCATCGAGAACATGTCGCGCCCGAAATGATCGGTGCCGAACCAGTGCTGCGCGCTGGGCGGGTGCAGTTTCTGCGGAATGTTCAGAGCCGCAAAATCATATGGCGTCCAGACAAAAGACACCAACGCCGCCAGCAGGACCAGCGACGACAGCGCCGCGCCAAGGATCAGGTTGCGGCTCATGTCCGGCTCCTTAGCCTTGGGTCAACGGCGGCATAGGCCAGATCGACCAGAAAGTTCACCGTGATGACAGCGAAGACCAGCAGCATGACCACCGATTCCACCACGATCAGGTCACGGGCCGAGATTGCCTGAAACACCAGCCGCCCGAGGCCGGGCAGGTAGAAGACCTGTTCGATGATGATCGACCCGGCCAGCAGGAACGAGAATTGCAGCCCTATAATGGTCAGCACCGGGATCAGGGCATTTCGAACCCCGTGCCGCCACAGCGCCTGACGGCGGGACAGACCCTTGGCGCGGGCGGTGCGCATGAAATCCTCGCCCAGAATGTCCAGCAAGGACGACCGCATCACACGCGCCAGAATGGCCGCTTGCGGCAGGGCCAGGGCAATCGCGGGCAGGGTCAGGGAATGCATACCGGTCCAGAACCCTTTGTCCCAGCCTGCAAACCCGCCCGCATTGAACCAGCGCAGGTTGATGGCGAAGATCAGCACCAGCATCATCGCGAACCAGAAGTTCGGCACGGCGATGCCCAGTTGCGTGGCCCCCATCACTGTCAGATCGCCCGGCTTGCCCCGGCGCGCGGCGGCGTAGATACCTGCCGGAAAGGCGATCAGGGTCGACAGGGTCAGCGCATACAACGCCAGCGGCAGGGATACCCAAAGCCGATCCGCAATCATCTGCGAGACCGGCGTGCGATAGGTGTAGGAGGTGCCGAAATCCCCCACCAGCATTCCACCGACCCAGCTGAAATACCGCTGTACTTTGGACCCGTCCAACCCCAATTCGGCCCGCAGGGCAGCCAGCGTATCCTCTCGCGCGTTCACACCCAGCATGAACGAGGCCGGATCGCCCGGCGCGATCTCGATCACCGCAAAGATCACCACCGAGGCGACAGCAAGGCTGATCATCAAAGAGATCAGTCGTTTGAGAGCGTATCGGAGCATTTCCGGCCTGTATAAAGGTCATATGTCTGGCAGGCAGATACGATGAGCCTGCCAGTCAGAAACACCAGTTTATTCGGCCCAACTGATCGCCGTCAGATCAATCGCCGCCGTGGGCGCGTTCTGCCACAGCCCCTGCACGCCAGCCTTGGCCACGCCCAGCTTGGCCAGTTGGAACAGGTATCCGTTGACATAGTCGCTGGCGATCAGGCGTTGTGCTTCGCCCATCAACCGGGTGCGTTCGTCCGGGTCGGTTGTGGTGTTCAGTAGATCCATCAGCGCCTGAAAATCGGTGCTGTCATACTGGAAATAATAGTCAGGCCGCGCATAGATACCGATATCCATCGGCTCGGTATGGCTGACGATAGTCAGGCCGAAATCCTTGCCTTTGAATACCGATTCCAGCCATTGCGCCCATTCGACATTGATGATCTCGGCGGTGATCCCAACCTCGGCCAGTTGTGCTGCGATGATCTCTCCACCCCGACGGGCATATGACGGAGGCGGCAGGTGCAAAGTGGTCTCGAACCCGTCCGCATATCCGGCCTCGGCCAGCATCGCTTTGGCCTTTTCCGGGTCATAGGCCGACTGACCCGTCAGATCGACATAGGCCGGGTGATGTGGCGCGAAATGAGTACCGATAGGCGTGCCATAGCCAAACATCGCCCCGTCGATGATGGCCTGACGGTCAATTGCATGGGCCAGCGCCTGCCGGACAAGAATATCGTCAAACGGGGCCTGCTTGTTGTTGGTGGACAGGATCGTTTCCCCCTCGGTCGAGCCGACAAGGACCTGAAAGCGCGGATCAGCTTCGAACTGAGGCAGATTCTCGGGCGCGGGGAAATTGTCGAACACATCCACATCCTCGGCCATCATGGCGGCAAAGGCAGCGGTCGGGTCCGAGATGAACTTGAAGGTAGCAGTCTCCAACGCGGGCTGATCGCCCCAATAATCGGGATTGCGGTTCAGTGTGATACTGTCGCCCTGCACCCATTCGCCAAAGGTAAAGGCTCCGGTGCCGACGGGGTTGGTCTTGATGTCCTCGATGCTTTCGGATGCGACGATCACCGCATCGCCCCAGGCCATGTTGAACAGGAAATTGCCGTTTGGCTCGGACAGGGTGACCTTGACGGTGAGCGGGTCCACGGCTTTGACGCTTTCGATCCCGGCAAATAGGGCTTTCTGCGCGTTGGCGCTGTCATCGGCATTGGCGCGGTCCAGACTGAACTTGACGTCTTCGGCATCCATCGTGCTGCCGTCATGGAAGGTCACACCCTCACGCAGCTTGAACGTATAGACCGTACCGTCATCCGAGATTTCCCAGCTTTCCGCCAGCCCCGGCACGACCGAGCCGTCACCCATGAACCGGGTCAGCCCTTCGAAGATATTGGTGTAAACCACCGAATCGATTGCCTGCGCAGCAGCACTGGTTGGATCCAGATGCGGCGGTTCCAACTGCATCGCAATCGTAATGTCGGACTTGGCCATCGCGCCCGTTGCCAGCAATCCGGCGCTCAGCGCAAGCACCGAGCCAAAGGTTCGAAACACCTGCTTTGTCATGAAAATCTCTCCCCGTTGAAGTCAACGTAACCGCGTTTGTGCGGGTTATTCCTGGGCCAGTGTTCCTTTAAACCTTGGGTCATTCAAGGAAATGTTCGCGCAACCGGGGTTTCTATGGCCCTGCCTGATCTGTTATGCCGCGCTGCAACATGAACCCCGCGAGGAGCGAGCATGAGCGCCACCGCCCGCAAGAAAGCCCCGAACGCCCAGGATATTCGCGCCCGAAAAGGCGGCGAGCCCCTGGTCAGCCTGACCGCCTATACCACGCCAATGGCCCGGCTGATGGACGCTCATTGCGACTTTGTTCTGGTCGGTGACAGCGTCGGCATGGTGCTGCACGGGTTGGAATCGACCCTTGGCGTGACGATGGAGATGATGATCCTGCACGGTCAGGCCGTCGCGCGCGGCTTGAACAGCGCGATGATGGTCATCGACATGCCCTTTGGCAGCTACGAGGAAAGCCCGGCGCAGGCGTTCCGCAACGCCGCCCGCCTGATGGCGGAAACCGGCGCGGGTGCGGTCAAGCTGGAAGGCGGCGTTGAAATGGCCGAAACCATCCGCTTTCTTGTCAAGCGCGGTATCCCGGTGATGGCGCATATCGGCCTGACGCCGCAGTCGATCAATACGCTGGGCGGCTACAAGGTGCAGGGCCGGGATGAGCAGGCACAGGCGGTTTTGGCCGATGCCCATGCGGTGACCAACGCGGGCGCATTTTCCGTCGTGTTAGAGAAGGTGCCGCAAGGTCTGGCCGATCAGATCACGGCCGAGGTCGCGATCCCGACCATCGGCATCGGTGCATCCGCCGGGTGTGACGGGCAGATTCTGGTGGTGGACGACATGGTGGGCTTTTTCACAGCGTTCAAACCGAAATTCGTCAAACGCTATGCCGAGCTTGGTCCACTGGCCGAGGCTGCAATCTCCGAATACGCCGCCGAGGTCCGCGCGCGCAGCTTTCCGGCAGCCGAGCATGTCTTTGCCGATCAGGCCCCCGCCAAAGGCCCCAAATCATGACCGCACCGATCCTGCGCCGTCTGGCCGACCTGCGTGCGCTGACCACCGAATGGCACCGCAAGGGCGAAACCATCGGCGTTGTGCCCACCATGGGTGCGCTGCATCAGGGCCACCTGTCACTGGCCGAGGCCGCGCGGGCGGGTACCGACCGGGTGATCGTCACCATCTTTGTGAACCCCAAACAGTTCAACAACCCCGAGGATCTGGCCAATTACCCGCGCACCGAACTTGAGGACGCGGAAAAGCTGGCCCCCTACGGCGTCGATGCAATCTATGTGCCCGAACCCGACGAGATCTATCCGCAAGGCTTTGCCACCAATGTCTCGGTCACCGGCCTGACCGACGTGCTTGAGGGTGAATTCCGCCCCGGCCATTTTGACGGGGTGGCCACCGTGGTCGCCAAGCTGTTCCTGCAAACGCAGGCAGACCGGGCGTATTTCGGGGAAAAAGACTATCAGCAATTGCTGGTCGTACGCCGCATGGCGCGCGATCTGGACATCCCCGTCGAAGTGATCGGCTGCCCTACGGTGCGCGAGCCTTCGGGGCTGGCCATGTCCTCGCGTAACCTGCGCCTGTCGCCCGAGGCGCTTGGGGTGGCCGCACATCTGAACAGGGTGATGCAGGACATCGCTGACGCATTGAAAACCGGCGCAGAGTTTGATCCGCTGGTGAAACAGGCGCAGGCCGATCTGCTGGCCGCGGGGTTTTCGCAGGTCGAGTACCTCAAGCTGCATTGCGCCGAAACGCTTGAGCCTTTGCCCCATCCGGATCGCCCCGCCCGGCTGCTGGCTGCCGCCTGGCTGAACGGAATCCGCCTGATCGACAATATTCCCGTCTGAACGCTCTGGCCCGAGCGTCATTGTTTGCGCTAAAGTCCCGCAAAACAGTTTGGGAGAGGCGCGCAGGCATGACCTATATTCTGGCAATCGATCAGGGCACCACGTCCTCACGCGCGATATTGTTCGATGCGCAGATGAACCGTGTCGGAACGGCGCAGCGTGAATTTCCACAGCATTTCCCGCAGGAAGGCTGGGTTGAGCATGATGTCGAGGATATTTGGGACAGCGTCCTGACCGTCTGCCGCGAGGTGATGGAGACCAGCAAGGTCTCAGCCGACCAGTTCGCCGGGATCGGCATCACCAACCAGCGCGAAACCACCGTGGTCTGGGACAAGACCACCGGTAAGGCGATCCACAACGCCATCGTCTGGCAGGACCGTCGCACCGCCGAGATCTGCGCCCGCTACAAACAGGCCGGGTGCGAAGATGACGTGACCGCCCAGACCGGCCTGCTGCTGGATCCTTATTTCTCGGGCACCAAGGTCAAATGGCTGCTGGACACCGTCGATGGCGCGCGCGACCGGGCCGAGGCCGGAGAGCTGCTGTTCGGCACCATCGACAGCTTTCTGATCTGGCGTCTGACCGAAGGGCGCAGCCACGTGACCGACGCCACAAACGCCGCCCGCACCCTTTTGTTCGACATCCACAAGGGCGCGTGGAGTGCAGAGATTTGCGAGCTTCTGGATGTGCCGTTGGCGATGCTGCCGCAAGTGCTGGATTGCGCGGCGGATTTCGGCAGCACGTCGCTGCTGGGCGGCAATATCCCAATCCTGGGCGTCGCGGGGGATCAGCAGGCCGCCACCATCGGGCAGGCCTGTTTCCAACCCGGCATGATGAAATCGACCTATGGAACGGGATGTTTCGCGCTGCTGAATACCGGCACGCAGCCTGTCGCCTCGAAGAACCGCCTGCTGACCACCATTGGCTATCAATTGGACGGGCAGAGGACCTATGCGCTGGAAGGGTCAATCTTCATCGCGGGGGCTGCGGTGCAGTGGTTGCGGGACGCGCTGAAAATCATAGATGCCGCCCCACAAAGCGGCGATCTGGCAGCGCAGGCCGATCCGACCCAGCATGTAGTGCTGGTACCTGCCTTCACCGGGCTGGGCGCGCCCTATTGGAAACCCGACTGCCGGGGCGCGATGTTCGGACTGACCCGCAACTCGGGCCGTGCCGAAATTGCCCGCGCCACACTGGACAGCATCGCCTTTCAAACTCGCGATCTGTGGCACGCCATGCAAGGCGACTGGGGCGCCGAGGCCGATGTGATCCTGCGCGTCGATGGCGGGATGAGCGCATCGGACTGGACCATGCAAGGGCTGTCAAACTGTCTGGGCGCGCCGGTGGATCGCCCGGTGATGCAGGAAACAACCGCTCTGGGCGCGGCGTGGCTGGCCGGGATGAGAGCCGGCGTTTACCCCGATCAAGCCGGATTTGCCGAGACATGGCAACTGGACAAACGCTTTGAACCGGAGATGGCGCAAGAAGCCCGCGACGCCGCCTATGCCCGCTGGCAACGCGCGGTACAGGCAGCGATGGCATTTTAATGGGATGAGCAAGGGTGGCGGTTGGTTTCTGCGGCTCTATCCTTGTGCTTCGGGCGATACCGGTGAAGCAAAACCTGAATGACGTTTACCCATAAAACCTGGAGGCCGAATTGACGCGTATTTTTGCAGCATTTTATATCGTGACCGCCCTGTTAGCAGGGCCGTCAGCGGCGCATGAACGGTTTGCTTTGGTGATTGGGAATGCCGGATACACAAATGTCCCGGCGCTCGACAACCCCGTGAACGACGCGCAATTGATGAGCGATGAACTGCGCGACGCCGGTTTCTCGGTCACAACGCTGACAGATGCGAACCGCGCAGAGATGATGCGCGAAGTCGAAACCTTTTCCAGCAAAGTACGCGCGGCGGGGTCCGAGGCGTTGGCCGTATTCTATTTCGCGGGACACGGGGTGCGCAGTGATGGTTTCAACTATCTTCTTCCGCTGGGTGTGAACATTCAGTCCGAGGCTGACGTAGCGGGCGAAGCTGTCCCGGCAGAATGGGTTTTGGATCGCTTTCACTCGCCACAGGCTGTAAGCGTTATGATCCTTGACGCCTGCCGCGACAATCCGTTCAGCAGCCAATCGGATGTGGTTCTGGATGTGGGCGACGGGCTGGCGCGTATGACCGCCCGCACGAACAACCTGATCGCCTATGCCACAGGCCCCGGTGACGTTGCACTTGATGGGACCGGAACCAACAGTCCTTATACAGCAGCGATTGCGCGCGGGATCAGGACCTCGGGCCTGTCGCTTGATCAGATGTTTGATCAGGTGCGCTCGGATGTTATCAGCGAAACGGATGGCGTCCAGTCCCCCTGGGCGCGGTCGTCGCTGAACCTTAGGATCGGTATGAGAGACCCGACGTCCAACTGATTTAGGCTTTCAGCCCAGGGCTTTGCAGTGGTCGGGGTGTCACCCACCCTAGCTGTGATCTTTCATCAAACGCTGCTTTTGCCGTGACCAGTCGCGCTTGGCCTGCGTTTCTCGCTTGTCGTGCAGCTTTTTACCCTTGGCGATGCCGATCTTCAGCTTGGCCCGGCCCTTATGGTTAAAATACAGAACCAGCGGCACCAGCGTCATACCCTTGCGCTGGGTCGCATTCCACAGGTTGGACAACTCCTTGCGTGAGACCAGCAGTTTGCGGCGGCGGCGTTCTTCGTGTTTGAACACCTTGGCCTGCTCATACGGTGCAATGTAGCTGTTGATCAGCCACAGCTCTCCATCATCGACCGAGGCATAGCTTTCGGCAATGTTCGAACCACCGGCCCGCAGGGATTTGACCTCGGAGCCTTCCAGCACGATGCCGCACTCGATATCCTCTTCGATTGCGTAATCGAAGCGGGCGCGCCGGTTTTCGGCGATCACTTTGTAATTCGGGTCGGTCTTCTGCTTGGCCATGACGCGTTGATTTAGGCCGCTTGCAGCAGCCATGCAAGACAAGGATATGCCCTGCGCCTCAGGATTTTGCGAAAATGATCAGGTCGGGGCCAAAAATCGTGTCGGCATGGTTGTGCAGATAGATCTTCAGCCAGGGCGTGAACCGGTCCGGGTGGCGCTGCACCTCGGCCAGCAGGTCGTGATAGTCGATCCAGCGGATCTCCATCACCTCGTCCGGGTTCGGCTCGATCTTCAGCGGGCCGCGCACATGGGCCAGAAAGACATCCACCACCTCATGCTCGACCATGTCGTTGCCGACATCGGCGTGATATTCCAGCCGGTGGCGGTATTCCGGGTAAAGACCGGTGATCCCAAGCTCTTCCCGCAAGCGGCGCACGGCACACGTCGAGGCGTTTTCGCCCCAGTCGGGATGGGTGCAGCAGGTATTCGCCCACAGGCCGGGCGTGTGATATTTGCCCAGCGCGCGCCGCTGCAGCAAAATCTCGGTCCCGCGAATAACGAAAACCGACACCGCCTTGTGCCTGAGGCCTTTCTGATGTGCCTCCAGCTTGTCTACTGGGGTCAGTTCGCCATCAACCCAGGCCGGGATCATGATTCCCATCGGTCGTCTCCTGCTCCCGATCCGTAGGACGGGGGAAGTAAAAAGAAAAGCTAAGGCCGGATCGGCTTGGCGTCGCGGCCCCGTCGGAGTGTTGTTTCGCCACGTGAGGTCAAACTGGCAACGTTAAGGCCAGTTATCAAGCGCACGAAAGGCCGCAGGGGCTGCGGCCTTTCGTCATGTCACCCGTTATGAACGTGTGAATTTATTCGCCAGAGACGCTGACGATATAGGCAAAAACGTCCTCGGCCCCGGATTTCAGCTTGAAGGTCATTTTCGACTTGGCCGCGGTGTCATCCAGATAGTCTTTCAGGAACGCCTTGGGGTCCTGCGAATAGGCGACAAAGGTTTCCTCGTCCCAGACCAGCCCGTTTTCACCGGCGGCGACGATGCTGTCGCCATATTTGAACCCTTCATAGGTGCCAGCGGTCCGGCCTGCGACGCCGTAGAGGTTGGGTCCGGTCTTGCCGCCTTTCACGATCACTTCGCCGGCAGGGTCAGCGATCAGGTGGCAGGATTTACACTTGTTGAAGGCTTTCTTGCCGGCCTCGGCATCACCTTCTGCATAGGCTGGCAGGGCCAGCAGGCCGACAATTGCGGTAGCGAGGATACGATTCATTGTCTTAGCTCCGATACGAAATTGGCTGCACCGAATGGACCGTCGGTACAAAAAAGAGTCAACCGGCAGATTGCCGCGTGACGACACTCTGCCACTGCGACATAGAGGCTGTCCTTAACTTAAGTCATGTAACACGGACCAACAGGGCAACAGATCGCCTTGTGCCGGGGTCGCCAGATAAACCGCGCGCGCAATGGCACGTGCAAGGCAGATCGAAGCCGCGTGGCCGATCATCCCAAGCTCGGCGTCAGTGGACAATGCCCTTGCCCCGGTACTGACCCCAAAGACCAGATCCCCGTCGCCCGGCGTATGCGCCGGCAGCACAGCGCGGGCGATGCCGTCATGGGCCGCCACGGCAACGCGCTGGCACTGAGGTTTCGACAAAGCCGCATCGGTGGCGACTATCGCGATCGTGGTGTTGGTTTTCTCGGGATCGCCGCGCATCGCCTGTGCCTTGCGACTGGGGGGCGGACGGCCCAGACCGGCATTGGGATCAGGGCCTAAACCGCCGAATTCATCCCCGATTTCAAACGGCGCCGCCCAGAAATGACGCTCACCCGGCGTGGTGACGCTGCCCAGCGGGTTGGCCGCAACCAGCGCGCCAACGGTGATTCCGTTGTCCAGCACCAGCGAGGCTGATCCCAGCCCGCCCTTGTGCATCGCCGCCAGAGCACCCGTACCCGCGCCAGCCGTGCCCAGAACGAAATCCCCACCGGCGTTGTCGAACGCTCTGCGCCCCAATGCGCGATAGGGGTTTTCCTCCCACTCCTTGTCGCCGCCATTCAGCAGGTCGAACAGGATCGCCCCCGGCACGATCGGAACCACAGTCTCCCCGACCGGAAACCCCCGGCCCTGCACCCGCAGCGCATCGGAGACGCCCGAACACGCATCCAGCCCGAAGGCCGAACCACCGGACAGCGCAATCGCATCAACCCGTGTAACCGATTTGTCCGGCGCAAGCAGATCGGTTTCGCGCGTTCCCGGCGCGCCGCCCATCACATGGACCGAAGCTGTGAAGGCCGCATCCGCCGTCAGGACGGTTGTGCCGGATTTCAGCGTGCCATCCTGCGCGTTGCCGACCCGCAGGCCAGGGACATCGGTGATCAGGTTTCTGGGTCCAGGGGTCATTGATTTTGTCGAGGTTGGGGCCGGGAAGCGCGCAGGCGCGCTGCCTCCGGCGGGGATATTTTTAGCCAGATGAAGAGCGGATCAGATGCAACGGCCACCGTCGACCTCCAATGCGGTTCCGGTGATCATGCTGGCTTCGTCCGAGCACAAGAACAGGGCGGCGTTGGCCATGTCCTCGGGGGTCGAGAAGCGGCCGAGCGGGATTGTTGAGAGAAACTTGGCGCGAATCTCGGGCGTGTCTTCGCCCATGAAGGATTTCAATAGCGGGGTTTCACCCGCCACCGGGCAGATCGCGTTCACCCGCACACCAGAGGGGGCGAGTTCAACGGCCATGGTCTTGGTTGCGGTGATCATCCAGCCCTTGGAGGCGTTATACCAGTTCAGGTTAGGGCGCGGCGACAGGCCTGCTGTGGAGGCGACGTTGAGGATAGCCCCCGCGCCGCGGGCCTTCATCGCGGGGACAAAGGCGCGGGCGGTCAGGTAGACGGATTTCATGTTCACATTGAAGACGCGTTCAAAGTCATCCTCGCTGACATCTTCCAGCGGTGTGGGCAGATGCGTGACGCCCGCATTGTTGACCAGAATGTCGAGATGTTCGTATGTGGCATAGGCTGCATCGGCCATGGCCTGGACCGAGACACGGTCACCCACATCCACCTGCTGCGCCAAGGCGTTTGGTCCAAGTTGCGCGGCCATGTCCTGCGCTGCGTCGCCGTTTATATCGGCGATCATCACACGGGCCCCTTCGGCCAGAAACTTCTGTGCGATCCCTGCCCCGAACCCGGACGCCGCGCCGGTCACGATTGCGGTTTTTCCGTCCAGCCTCATGATGTTGCCCTCCTGCCTGTCAGGGGCAGAGTAGCAACGCATCGCAAAGATGCCAGATCATTCTTCCGACACTTTGCCACGCAGCGCCTTGACGTCACCACGCGCCTTTTTCGCTGCCAACCGCCGTTTGACCGACCCATAGGTCGGTTTCGTCGCGACCCGCCGTTTGGGTTTGACCAGCGCGCGGGCGATCAGTTCGGCCAGTCGGGCGCGGGCAAGTTCGCGGTTGCGGGCCTGAGATCGGGTTTCTTCGCATTGGATGATGATCGCGCCATCCTTGGTCCAGCGCCGCCCGGCCAGCCGTTTCAGCCTGTTCTTCACCGGGTCGGGCAGTGAAGGCGAGCGCGCGGCTTCGAACCGCAACTCGACGGCGGTGGACACCTTGTTGACGTTCTGCCCGCCGGGGCCAGAGGACCGCACGAAGCTTTCCGTCATTTCCCAGTCCTGCAGGGTGATCTCGTCGGTGATGCGCAACATGAGGCGGACCTTACAGGGACCGCACAGAAACAGAAAGGGCCGCCCCGGCGGGACGGCCCTTCGAAAGTTCAGGAGGTCGGGTCGGTTAGATCAATCGACCAGCCGGAGCGAGCGCTCCGCCAAGGGCTGCCCTAGCAGGCGATCCCCCCGGTTGTTCCGACACCTCTCTCCAATCTCTTTCTCGACACTGGATCACCTCCTTTTCTATCTGTTGCGGTTGAAAAGGATGGTGGCACAAGTTGTGCCATTCTCCAAACGTTTTTTACGTGGGCTGCGCAGTCAGGCGGGAAACGATCACCTTGAATGGAATCAGGGCGATCAGCGCCAGGGACAGTTTCACCAGCCAATCCGCAAAGGCCAGTGTGACCCACAGCGGGGCCATCGGGCCGGACAGCATAAAGGGCACAGGCTCCCACGCCCAGCTGATGGCTGCGTCTGCGCCAGCACCGAAGACCGTGACCGAGGCCGAGAAGGCGAGGGTAAAGAAGATCGCGGTGTCCAATGCCGAGCCCACAAGGGTCGAGACCAGCGGCGCGCGCCACCAGCGACTGCCGCGCAGCGAATTGAAGATGGTCACATCGGTCAGCTGTGCGATCAGGAAGGCGGTACCCGACGCAACTGCGATCCGCAGCGGTACGGCGGTATAGGTGAAGCCGTCCCCTTGCAGCACGATCTGGCTGCCGATCAGCGAGCAGATGATACCGGTGACAAACCCGGCAAACACGACCTTGCGGGCCGGGCCCACGCCATAGACGCGGTTCATGATGTCAGTGACCAGAAAGGCCAGCGGATAGGTGAAGGCACCCCAGGTCAACAGCCCGTCAAGGATCAGGAACTGGACCAGGATGTTCGAGGCCACAACAATGGCGGCCATGGCAAGAATGCCGGGAATAAAGCTGCGTTGCATATTTTGATGCCCGTTTTGACAAGGTAGCGGCGACTTGGCCAAGGGCTCATCCCAAGGCAAGCCGTGCGTTTAGACCTTTGCCTGCGCCCTGTCAATCGGGCAGCAGGTATTCCACCAACTCGGTCCGCTGAAGCGCCAGAAAGTTGTCATCCGAGATCATGGTGGCGCGCAATCGGCCCTGATCATCGCGCCAGACCGACAGCCCTTCGAGGTTGTCATGCGCGCCTTTGCCTGTCTCAATCAGGGTTTCTTCGGCCTTTGGCGTGTCTTCCGAGACATCCCACCGCCGCAGGCGCGACCGAAAGCCGGTTATGGATGCGGTGCGTTCCAGCACATAAAACCGCCCATCCGGGCCGAAATCGGCAGCCACAGGCTGGAAATCCCCGCGTTGCGGCACGACAAAGGGCGTGGACCACACGCGCCCGTTCCAGCGATAGACAGGGATGTCCCCCTGCGCCGTGCGGCTTTTCTCGGTCAGGGTAAAAAGGCGACCCTGATCGTCGATTGCCAGCCCTTCGAACGAGCCATTGCGATCCAGACCGTCAAACGCCTTGGGCCGGGGCAAGACCTGGGCCCTTGTTCCCGGCGCCGGGTAATAGGCCACCCGATGCACGCCTTCGAACGAAATATAGAACCCGCCATCCGGCGCCATTGCGATGCCTTCGGAATCCCCCGCATAGCCCAGCATGATGCGACCCGCGCTGGACAGAACAGGCCAATGGCCCAGAATTCGGATGTCCGTGATCTGATCCCCGTCACGGGTGATGCGGGCCGTGACCAGCGTGGCACGGTCGCTGAGCACGGTGATGTGAGTGCCATTTTCCGACATATGGATGGCCGAAAACCCGCCGAACCATTCGGCGTTATGCCTCCAGACATAGCTGCCAAGTTGCGTGGCGGATTTGACCTCAACGGCCCCGACCGATCCCGCAAAAGCCGCCGCTGCTATCAGTTGGACGACAAAACGGCGGCGCATTGCTGGGGCAAATCAGCCAGAACATACTCCCGGCGTTTCTTGGGGGCTGGGGCGTTCGGGTCGGGTGGCGGCGGGTTGAGGATGTTGTTCACCCATTCCTGCGCCTGAGCGCAACCGTCGCCCCGCGGCGGCGGATCCTGATTGATGCAACCACGCGATCCGCGCGGGCATTTCAGACGGACGTGGAAGTGATAGTGATGCCCCCACCACGGCCTGATCTTGCGCAGATAGGCGCGGTTGCCTGTCTCGTTGTTGCACATCTGAACCTTGGCACCGGGAAAGACAAAGATCCGCGCCACGCGCTTGTCTTTGGCAGCTTCACGCAGGATCGCGTGGTGCTGAGGGGTCCAGTTGCCGTTCACAAAGGCCCCGCCAGAGCGGCGTAGGGAGATGGAAGAAAGGTTCTCGCGCGCTGTGCGGCTGAGGCGCATGTCCCCGCCGGGCAGCATCCAGATATCGATGTCCAGCCCCAGTTGATGCGAGCGATGGCCCGAGGTCATCGGCCCGCCACGCGGCTGGCTGATATCCCCGACATAAAGGCCGTTCCACCCCGGTTGTTTGGCGGCAAAGCGGCTGAGGTCCTGCACGTAGTCGATTGCCTCTGGATGGCCCCAGTTTCGGTTCCGCGACAGCCGCATCGCCTGCCATGTGGGCCCGGTTTCCGGCAACTGCACTGAACCGGCAGCGCAGCCGCGCGAATAACTGCCGAAAGCGGCCGGTTTTTGCTGAGAACTGGCCCTCTGCGCGCCAAATAACTGTTTGGCCAAAGGCTCGGCCGTTGCTGTACTTGCCAGGGTAAGCGCAGCCAAAACTATCAAAAAACGTCGTAAAATCATCTGCTCTGATCCCCTTCCGGTTTCACCCAGCGCATTAGGAACAGCCCCAGAATAAACAACAGGACGATGGGTGACACCCCCAGTCGCGCGCTGCCAGTCACGGTTGTGGCAATCCCGATCAGCAGCGGCGCGGCAAAGGCTGTGGCGCGACCCGACAGACCATAAAGCCCAAAGCTTTCAACCGGGGTGGCGGGATCCGTGTGGCGCACCATCATCGAGCGGCTGGCCGATTGCAGAATCCCCCCCATGCCGCCGATCAGAACGCCGCAGCCAAAGAACACCAGATCCGGCAGGTTGGACCCTTCGGGCAGGCTGATGCCATAAATCTGCGTCCGGTCCATCATCACCACCGTAGCGCAGACAAAGATCAGCACCCAGATCGCGGTCAAAATCACCGGTTTAGGGCCGTATTTCCGATCCATCTTGCCGCCGATCCAAGCAAAGATGGCCGAGGCCAGAACGCTGACGATCCCGAACACGCCGATCTTGATCAGGTCCCATTCCAGCACCAGCCGCGCGTAAACGCCGCCAAAGCTGTAAAGCCCGTTCAGCGCGTCGCGGTAGAACATGGACGAACCCAGATAGGCCGCCAGACTGCCCCGATGACGCAAGGCGGCGATCGACTTGCCTAAAAGGCGCAACGCCTCTCCGACGCTGCCCTTCTTTTCGGTTTGCGGATCATCGCGCACCCACAGGAAATAGGGCACCATAAACAGAACGAACCACCCGGCGGTGAACGGCCCGACAAAACGCGTGCCCTCGCGCGCGGTGGCGTCCAGCCCGAACAATGGTTCCATACCGATCAGGGTCTTGCCATTGGGCTGTTCCACAAACAGCGCCAGCATGATCGCGAGCGAGATCAGCCCGCCGAAATACCCGAACGCAAAGCCCGAGCCGGAAATCTCGCCCACTTCGTTATCGTCCCCCAGATCGGGCAGCTGAGAATTGATGAAGATCAGCGCATATTCTGCGCCCACAAAGCCCAGGCCAAAGGCCGACAGCATCAGCCACATATTCGAGCCATCGGGCAGCGTGTACCACAGCGCAGCCGAGCCCACCGCGTACATCACCGAAAAGGCAAATATCCAGGGGATGCGCCGCCCCGACACATCCGCCATTGCGCCCAGCAAGGGTGCCCCGAACGCGATGATCAGACCGGTGATGGTCAAGCAGTTTGCCCAGACCGTCTGCGCCTGCGCGGCGGCGGCCTCGGCACCCAGCCCGGTATTGGCGTAATACCCGGCGGCGACCCCTGCGAAATAGGGGCCGAACACAAATGTCACCAGCAGAGTGTGATAGGGCTGGCTGGCCCAGTCGAAAAACCACCATCCCCAGATGCGCTTGCGCTTGGAAATCTCTGCCATGACTGCCCCTGTTCTTCTTTGTCTTCATAAGACGGGGCTTTGTTCCAATTCGCAAGCTTTCAGTTGGGCCGGACTTGCTCTTTACGACAGGGGCGCTTAGGTCTCTGTTCGGTGAAAGAACGGAGTGCCCATGCTGTCGCTGATCCAAATCCTGCTGCTGATCCTGGACATTGTCTGGTTCATCATCCTTGCCCATGTGATCATGAGCTGGCTGATCAACTTTCAGGTGCTCAACCTGCATCAACAACTGGTCGCGCAAATCTGGTACGGCCTGAACCGTTTGTTAGAGCCTATATATGGCCCGATCCGCCGTGTTCTGCCCAATATGGGCGGGCTGGACCTGACACCTTTGGTGGTGCTGATCGGGGTCTATGCGCTGCGGATCATCCTGATCAACAATATGGGCTATTTTGTCTGAGGCCTTGTTCACCGAATCTTAGTATGTGATTGTCCTGTCTTAAGAGCAGACAAACCTTAAAACAGGGCACCCCCGCAGATGTTCGACTCCGCGCCTTTGCTGCGAGATGTCTTTGGATTCGACGCCTTCCGCCCCGGGCAGGAAGAGATTGTCGATGCCGTGACCGCTGGCGAAAACGTGCTGGCGATCATGCCCACGGGGGGCGGTAAATCCCTTTGTTTCCAACTGCCTGCCCTGCTGCGCGACGGGGTGACGGTGGTGATCTCTCCGCTCATCGCCCTGATGCGCGATCAGGTTCGCGGCTTGCAGGAAGCGGGCGTTGAGGCCGGGGCGCTAACATCCGGCAATACACAGGAAGAAACCGATGCGGTGTGGGAGGCGCTGGAGGCCGGACGGCTGAAGCTGCTCTATATGGCCCCCGAACGTCTGGCCGCCGGGTCGGCGCTGGGGATGCTGCGTCGGATCAATGTCAGCCTGATAGCCGTGGACGAGGCGCATTGCGTCAGCCAATGGGGCCATGATTTCCGCCCCGATTACCTGCGGATCGGAGAGCTGCGCCGCGCATTAAACGTGCCGCTGGCCGCCTTCACCGCCACGGCGGATGCGGAAACGCAGGACGAAATTGTCGAGAAACTGTTCGACGGCACGGCCCCGCGCAAGTTCCTGCGCGGGTTCGACCGGCCCAATATCCATCTGGCCTTTGCCGCCAAGGATGGGCCGCGCAAGCAGGTCCTCGACTTTGCCGGTGCCCGCAAGGGCCAGTCGGGCATTGTCTATTGCGGCACCCGCAACAAGACCGAGGTGCTGGCGCAGGCGCTGCGGGCCGAGGGTCATTCGGCCTGTCATTACCACGGCGGGATGGAGGCCGAGGACCGCCGCATCGTCGAAACTCGGTTCGCCCGCGAAGATGGGCTGATCGTCGTCGCCACGGTCGCCTTTGGCATGGGCATCGACAAACCCGATATCCGCTGGGTCGCCCATGCGGACCTGCCCAAATCCATCGAGGCCTATTATCAGGAAATCGGCCGCGCCGGACGCGATGGTGGCCCTGCCGAGACGCTGACCCTGTTTGGGCCGGATGACATCCGTCTGCGTCGATCCCAGATCGACGAAGGCCTGGCCCCACCTGAACGGCGCATGGCCGATCATGCGCGGCTGAACGCCTTGCTGGGGCTGGCCGAGGCGCTGGTTTGCCGCCGTCAGACCCTGCTGGGCTATTTCGGGGAACAGGCTGAACCCTGCGGCAAATGCGACCTGTGCGATACTCCGCCCGAGGTCTTCGACGGCACAACCCCTGTCCGCATGGCCCTGTCGGCGATCCTGCGGACCGAGGAATGGTTCGGCGCGGGCCATCTGATCGACATTCTACTGGGCAATGAGACCGACAAGATCCGCGCCCGCCGTCACGATGACCTGCCCACCTATGGCATCGGCAAGGATTGGTCGCGGCCCCAATGGCAGGCGATTTTCCGGCAGATGATGGGCCACGATCTGGTCCGCCCCGACCCGGACCGCCACGGCGCGCTGCGCATGACTGAGGCCGCCAAGCCGATCCTCAAGGGCGAGGCGCAGATCAACCTGCGCAAGGACACGATCCGCAAGGCCACCCGGCGACCAGCGGTCAAGGCGATGGTGTCCGAAGAAGATGCACCGCTGCTATCGGCGCTCAAGGCCAAGCGCCGCGCCTTGGCCGAATCCGCGCGGGTTCCGGCCTATGTCATCTTCCCCGACCGCACCCTAATCGAAATGGCCGAGACCCGCCCCGCGACCCTGGACGACATGGCCCGGATCGGCGGGGTCGGCGCGAAGAAGCTGGAACGCTACGGCGATACGTTTCTGGAGGTGATTGCGGGCGCGGTCGAGGCCGTTCACCCGGCGCGCCGCAAACTGGCAGGGCGCGATCAGGGCGAGATTTATGACCGTTTGCTTGAGGTGCAGTCTCAGCTGTCGCGTGGCCCGGACGGGATCGACAAGCCGCTGACCTGCTCCGCATCGCAATTGGCCAAGGTGGCACAACTGCGCGCCGACGACCCACGCGGGATCGAGATGGTGCTGGGCGACCGCCGTCACGAAAGGTTTGGCGCGGCCTTTCTGGACGTGCTGCGGGATGCGGGCTAAATACCCGGCATCAGGCAAGGAACGAGGGCGGATATGCTGGTAGTGATTTCCCCGGCCAAACGGCTGGACTGGGCAGAGCGGGATATTGAGGTCACAGCACCCGATTTTCAGGACGACGCGATCCGCCTGTCGAAAACCGCCCGCAACCTGACGCTGGGCGATCTGAAAAAGCTGATGGACCTGAGCGACGATCTGGCCCGCCTGAACCGCGACCGCTATCGCGCCTTTGCCGACGCGCCTGAGGCTGACACCACCCGCCCCGCCGCGCTGGCCTTTGCCGGGGATACCTATCAGGGGCTCGAGGCAGCCTCGCTGGACGCGGACGAGATGGCCTGGGCGCAGGATCATCTGCGCATTCTGTCGGGTCTTTACGGTGTCCTGCGCCCGCTGGATGCGATTCAGCCCTATCGGTTGGAGATGGGCAGCAAACTGAAGACCCGCCGCGGCAAGAACCTTTATGAATACTGGCGCGACCAGTTGAGCAAGGCGCTGAACGCGCAGGCCGAAGAGATTGGCGGCGATGTTCTGGTGAACTGCGCCAGTCAGGAATATTTCGGTGCGGTCGACCTGAAGGCGCTGAAACTGCGGGTGATCACGCCCGTGTTCATGGAAGACAAAGGCGGCACACCCAAGATCGTCAGCTTCTTTGCCAAGAAAGCGCGCGGCGCGATGGCGCGCTATATCATTCAGCATCGGTTGACCGATCCCAAAGGGCTGCTCGATTTCGACAGCGGAGGTTACGAATACCGCCCGGAACTGTCTGAGGAAAACAAGCCGGTTTTCCTGCGCCCTTATCAGGCTTGAACCTTACGCATGAAACCGGCCTGTGGTCCTGGTTGTTGATGGCGGAGCGAGGGGCGCTGCCCCTCGCGCTCCCCGAGATATTTTTGGCCAGATGAAGGGGATCCGGTTGCGCGGTTTGAAGCGTGGCGTGTGTGGGGCGAGCGGCGCTAGCCTGTCGGTGCCGGGCTGTCCGAGACCGGTTGGGCTTCATCCGGGCGGTGATCCAGAATCATCTGGTGGATCAGCTTCTTGTGCAGCGGTTTGGTCAGGTAGTGATCAAGCCCGGCGGACAGGATGCCCTGATCGTCACCCGCCATGGCATGCGCGGTCAGGGCAACAATGGGGACATGGCCGCCCGTTTCAATCTCATGCCGCCGGATTTCGGCGGTCGCCTGCTTGCCGTCCATTTTAGGCATGGAAATGTCCATGAAAATCAGGTCAGGGGCGAATTCCTGATAGGTTTCAACCGCCTCTAGCCCATTGCCTGCAAACTGAAGATCGATGTTCAGGTCTTTCACCATCTTCTTCAGGATCAGTTGGTTGGTGCGATTGTCCTCGGCCGCAAGGACGCGCATCCGCCTTTGGCGTTCTGGTTTCTGCGCAGAGCCAGCTTCGGCCACTTCCGGGGGGTCGGGTTTCAACGCGGCGTTGCCCAGCGCCATGAGGCGGCTGTAAAGCTCGGATCGCGGGATTGGCTTTTGCAGAACGCCTTCGATCAGGTGCCGGGCGGGATCGGCGTAGATGGCGCCCGGATTTGCCGACATGATCACCACCGGCAGCTCTGACCAGCCGCGATCTTTCACAGTTGTCGCAAGTTCCAGCCCGTCCATATCCGGCAGGTCGTGGTCACACAGGACCAGATCGACGGTTGCATCCAGCTTTGCCAAAGCCTCACCCCCCGAGGCGCACATCGTGACGTCTGCGCCAAGGCGGCCGAGTTGCTTGGCAAGGATGGCGCGGTTCACGGCCATATCTTCGACCACCATCACATGTTTCAGGCGACCATCCAGATCAGGCGGCGCGGGCTGAGGACCTTCGGCGGTGGGCAGCGACACCCGGAACCCAAAGCAAGAGCCCTGCCCCACCTCGCTTTCGACCCAGACTGTGCCGCCCATCATGGTGATCAGGCGCTTGGTGATCGCAAGACCCAGCCCGGTGCCTTCGAATTGGCGATTACGCTCATCCTCGACCTGATTGAACTCGCCAAAGATGTGACTGATCTTGTCCGGCGCGATCCCGATGCCGGTGTCTTCGATAGCGATATGGATGTCGCATTCCTGCGTGTCCGGATGCGGCACACCAGTGACCCGGATCAGGACGTGACCGTCACTGGTGAATTTGACGGCGTTGCCCACCAAGTTGGTCAGCACCTGCCGCACCCGACCCGGATCGCCCACAAACAGCGTCGGCAGGAACAGGTCGTAATCCACCAGCAGCGTCAGCCCCTTGTCCCGCACGCTGGGCTGCAACAGCATCGCCACTTCCAGAATGCAGCGTTCCAGATCGAACTGTTCGGGATGCAGGATCAGCTTGTCGGCTTCGATCTTCGAATAATCCAGCACGTCATTGATGATAACCAGCAGCGCCTCGCCCGAGTTACGGATGGTGTTGACGTAAAGGCGTTGTTCCTCGTCCATCGGGGTTTCGGACAGCAACTCGGTCATGCCGACGATGCCGTTCATCGGTGTGCGAATTTCGTGGCTCATATTCGCGAGGAAAGCCGACTTGGCGCGGTTGGCGGCCTCGGCCCGGTCGCGGGCGGCCTGCAATTCAGCCTCGTGCCGGACCGAGGCGGTAATGTTCAGCGCCAGGCTGACCACATCGCCGCCATTGCCGCGTTGATCGATCAGACGGATGTATTCGCCGTTCCACAATTGAATTACCTCGGACGGCGGATTTGCCAATGCCCATCGATCCTGCATCCGGGCGCGCCATGCGGCGGCTTTCTCATCGCCGATATCCACGATCCCCTCGGTCGTCAGCAGGTCGAGAATCCGGGTGTATGAGATACCCGGCGCGACCTCATCCAACCCCTCAAACACGCTCAGATAAGCGGTGTTGGCGCTGATCAGGCGGCTTTCACCGTCAAAAAATGCGAACCCGTCCTGAATCGTCTGGATCGAATGCCACAGGCGGCGTTCTGCAACCTCGACCTTGGCATGCGCCACTGTCAGATCGGATTTGACCTTTTCGTTTTCATCCCGGACCGTCTCAACCTCGGCCTGAGTCTCACCGATGCGCTTGGTCAGGGCCATGGCGTGGCGACCCAGCTTGCGATTGGCCGCGTAAAGCTCGGCCTGTTTCATTTCCAGCATCCGCTCGGCCGCGAGACGCGCGCGCCGTTCCTGTGCCAGTTTCTGTGCAAGGCTCATGATGTTCAATTCCGGTCTGATCCGCACCCAGCATCCGGCCAACCGATGAAAAAGTGTTTAAGCCGTTGCGTGACCCGCGGGCCGCATGCGAGATTGATGGGGAATAGGAGGTCCCGATGCACCGCTTTGTTTTTATTTCAATTGCTTACATCTTTTCTTTGCTGATCCTGCCCATGGCGTCAGTGGCACAGACAGCGGTGCCGGAATTCCGCTATATCACCACGCGGGATGCGGATTTTTATGGCTCGGATCTGGACGCGCTGTTCGACACGGATCTGCAATCCTGCATTCGGGCGTGCTCGGCCAATCAGCAATGCACAGCGTTCACCTACAACACCCGATCCGATGCCTGTTTTCCCAAAAGCGGCGTGAACCGGCAGGAGCCCTATCAGGGCGCAGTGTCGGCGCAGAAGGTGGCGACGCCGGAACAGACCCTAACACTGGCGAAAACGCGCGCGGAGGCAATGACCTTCATCCGTCAGAAAGACCTCAACGCGGCCGCACGGCAAGCGCGCGACCTTGGGTTTTTGCACAATGCCGGGGATCGTGATCTGCAGACTTTGCTGGAGGCGGCGCGGAACGCGGATACCGACAGGTTGGCAATGCTCTGGACCGGGGCGGCTGTGACCCTGAGCGACGCGCCAGAATTGTGGGCGGAATATGCAAGGCTGTTGCTGGGCCTGGACCCCAATGGCTATCGCGAAGGGCGTGAGTTGCGCGAACGTGCCCTGAACGCAGCCGTCAACGGGTATCTACGTTCGGATGCGCCGGGGACTCAGATCGCGGCTTTGATGATCCTGGCAGACGCGCTGGAAGCGGCGGATCGCGGGCGGGACATGGTGTCTGCCCTGCGTCTGGCGGAACAGGTTCAGCCGCGTGCGGATGTGCTGGCCGCGTTGGATGAGGCAATCGGGAAATATGGCTTCCGCGTCATCGACAGCACCGTTGAAAGCAACGCCGCCGCGCCGCGTATCTGTGTTGAGTTCTCGGAACCGCTGGTCAAGGCCGGGGTCGATTATGACCCCTATGTGCAGCGCAGCACCGAGGGGTTGGTGGTGCAGGTTGAAGGCAAAAACCTCTGCGTTGATGGCGTGGTGCACGGCCAACGCTATCGTCTGAGCTTGCGTGAGGGGCTTCCAGCCGCATCGGGCGAGGCTTTGAACCGCACGGTGGAATTGACGCATTACGTGCGGGATCGCGCGCCGTCGGTCCGCTTTCCCGGACGCAGCTATGTGCTGCCGAAATCGGCGGATGCCGCCCTGCCGGTCGAAACGGTAAATACCGCATCTCTGGACCTGACCCTGCGGCGTGTCAGTGACCGCAACCTGATCCGCGCGGTGCAGCAGGATTTCTTTGGCCGCCCGCTAAGCGATTGGCAGGAAGAGACGTTCTCGGAAGAGATCGCCGAGGATATCTGGACCGGCACAGCTGATATCTCGAACGAGTTGAACCAAACCATGACCGCCCGTCTGCCGATGGCCGAGGCGATTGCCGAGCAGCCCGCAGGCATCTACGCGCTGACGGCGCGTGTTCCGGGCGTCGATCCCTATGACGATCCGGGTGCGACGCAATGGTTTGTCCTGACCGATCTGGGGATCAGCACGGCTTTGGGCACTGACGGTCTGCATGTCACCGTGCGTGGGCTTCATGATGCCGCGCCTCGGGCGGGGATCGACGTCTCGCTGGTGTCAAACGCCAACGCTGTGATTGCTCAGGCGCAGACCGATGACAGCGGTTATGTGCGGTTCGACCCCGGTTTGACTCGCGGCGCGGGCGCAAGCGCGCCTGCCTTAGTGATGGTATCCGACGGGGATACGGATTTCAGCTTTCTGTCCCTGACCGACCCGGCCTTTGATCTGTCGGATCGCGGTGTCGAAGGGCGCGCGCCTGCCGGGCCGGTGGATGTGTTCCTGACCACCGACCGGGGGGCCTATCGCGCGGGCGAGGTGATCCATATCACCGCGTTGACGCGCGATAGCACAGCGCAGGCGATTGACGGCCTGCCGCTGACGGCCATTCTTTCACGCCCGGATGGGGTGGAATACCGCCGTGCGGTCTCGGATGGTGGGGTCGCCGGGGGGCATGTCTTTGCCTTGCCCGTCGCGGCCGATGTGCCGCGCGGGGCGTGGAAGATCGAGATCAAGTCCGATCCCAAGGGCACGGCGCTGGCCCGCCAGACCGTTCTGGTCGAGGATTTCCTGCCCGAACGCATCGACTTTGACCTGACCCTGCCGGACGCCCCGCTGCGCCCCGGCGACACACCGCCCTTGCAGATCGACGCCCGCTATCTGTTCGGCGCGCCCGGGTCGGATCTGGGCATCGACGGTCAGGTCATCGCCCGCCCTGCGGACACCGTTCCCGGCTATGAAACCTATCGCTTTGGCCGGTACGACGCCGAAACCTCGACCAAAAGCACCTATTTCGGTGACGCCCGCACGGATGCCGCCGGGCAAGCCACAATCGCCGTGGAAATCCCTGTGTTAGAGACAGATGGTGCTCCGGTCGAAGCGGTTGTCATCACCCGTCTGTCCGATGGATCAGGTCGTCCGGTGGAGCGTCGGCTGACGGCCCCGGTGCGGTCCGCGCAAGCGATGATCGGGGTCCGGCCCTTGTTCGAGGATGTGATCCCCGAGGGGACCGAGGCCGCCTTTCAGATCGTCGGACTGTCGCCCGACCTGACCCCGGAACCCATGCGCCTGCGCTGGACGCTGAACAAGGTGGAAACCCGCTATCAGTGGTACCAGCTATATGGCGACTGGAATTGGGAGCCGACCACCCGCCGCACCCGCATTGCCACTGGTGAGGTCGAGACGACCACAGACCCGCTGACCCTGACGCAGCCCGTAGACTGGGGGCAGTATGAACTGGTCGTCCAGCGCCTTGATGGCGCTTACGCCGAAACGGCGGTTGAGTTCTCGGCAGGTTGGTATCAGGCGGCAGATGCATCCACCTCGCCCGACCGGTTGGAGATGTCGCTGGACCGCGATAGTTATCGCCCCGGCGACACCGCGCGATTGCGGATCGTCCCGCGCATGGCCGGTGTGGCGCAGATCGAAGTGCTATCGAACCGCCTGATCCACCGCCATATGGTCAAGGTGCCCGAAGGCGAATCCGTGATCCCCATTGAAATCACCGAAGACTGGGGCGCAGGCGCCTATGTCACCGCCACGGTGATCCGCCCGATGGACGTCGCCGCAGGCCAGAACCCGGCGCGGGCCATGGGTGTGGCCCATGCGACGGTCGAACCGGTGGGGCGCATGCTGGATGTGGCCATCGACGTGCCCGAGGTGACCGCACCAAGACAAACGCAAAAAGCCCGTATCAGGGTCGAAAATGCGCGCGAAGGCGACCCGGTCTGGCTGACCTTGGCGGCTGTAGATGTCGGCATCCTCAACCTGACCGGATTCGAAAGCCCGGACCCGCAGGGGTACTATTTCGGCCAGCGTCGTCTTGGCGTTGATCTGCGCGATGTCTATGGGCGTCTGATCGATGGCATGAACGGCGCGATGGGTACGATCCGGTCCGGTGGTGACAATTCGGGCACGCGGCGACAATCGCCGCCGCCAACGCAGGACCTGATGGCCGTGTTCAGCGGGCCGGTTCAGGTCGATGCAAATGGCGAGGTCGAGATCGACATCCCCCTGCCCGCCTTCAGCGGAACCGTGCGCCTGATGGCGGTGGCGTGGTCAAATGCTGCCGTCGGTCAGGCTGAGGCTGAAATGATCGTCCGCGACCCGGTGGTCGTCACCGCCAGCCTGCCACGCTTTCTGGCCCCCGGCGATCAAAGCCGAATGCTGTTGGAAATCGTCCATGCCGACGGCCCAAGCGGGGAAATGGCACTGGGCCTGACATCCTCATCCGCGCTGCAACTGGGCACAGCGCCCAGCAGTTTCGTGCTGGAAGACGGCGGCAAAGTCACGTTCGAGGTCCCGGTCAGCGCTCTTGCCGTAGGCGACCCTGAAATCAGCGTTGCGATCACCACTCCGGATGGCCGCGATCTGTCGCAGACCCTGAGAATGCCTATCCGTGCAAATAACCCCGTTGTGGCTCAAACACGGCGGTTTTCGCTGGGCGAAGGCGACAGTTTCCTGCTCACACAGGATGTGTTTGACGGGTTCCAGCCCGGTTCTGCCAAGGCCATCCTGTCCGCCGGAGCGCTGGCGAAATTCGACACGCCCGGCTTGCTGGACCAACTGAACCGCTACCCCTATGGCTGCACCGAACAGATCACCAGCAAGGCGCTGCCCCTGCTCTATCTGTCATCTGTCGCGCAAGCCTCGGGGCTTGGCAATGGCCCAGCGGTGGATCAGCGCATCACCGACTCGATCCGCAGCATCCTGACCCGGCAGGCCCCGAACGGAGCCTTTGGCCTGTGGCGTGCGGGCAGCGGGGATTTCTGGCTGGACGCCTATGTCACCGACTTCCTGTCGCGCGCCCGTGCGCAGGGGCACCCGGTGTCCGACCGCGCCTTTGCCCAAGCCATGGACAACCTGCGCAACCGCATCAACTATGCGCCCGACTTCGACAAGGGGGGTCAGGATATTGCCTATGCCCTGATGGTGCTGGCGCGAGAAGGGGCGGCCTCGATGGGCGATTTGCGCTATTACGCAGATGCCAAGGGCGACGCGTTCGACACCCCACTGGCTGCGGCCCAGTTGGGGGCAGCGCTGGCCTCATACGGGGATCAGACCCGCGCTGACGCCATGTTCGCCCGTGCCGCCCAAATGTTGCAACGCCGCCCCGCGCAAGAGAAATACCTGTGGCGCGCGGATTACGGCACCGATCTGCGCGATGCCGCCGGTCTGCTGACGCTGGCCGTGGACGCGGGCAGTCAGGCGGTGGACCGCGACGCCCTGATCCAGCGTGTTAGCGCCGAGCGCGGGTATCTGTCGACGCAAGAGGCGTCATGGTCCCTGCTGGCAGCCCACGCGCTGGTCTCGAACCCGTCCGGGTCGGGGCTGATGGTGAACGGCGCACCGGTCTCTGGCCCCTTCGTTCAGGTGCTGGAAAGCGGATTGACGGATGAGCTGAACATCACCACCACAGACGCGAACCCAACCGACATCACGTTGACCGTCACCGGCATCCCGACCACACCGCCCGAGGCAGGCGGCACCGGCTATGCAATCGAGCGCAGCTATTACTCGATGGATGGTGAGCCGCTGGACCCGACAAACTTCGCCACCGGCGACCGGTTTGTCACGGTCCTGACGGTCACACCCTTTGAGCGCGGTGGCGCGCGGCTGATGGTGGATGATCCTCTGGCAGCGGGGATCGAGATCGACAATCCGAACCTGCTGCGCTCGGGCGATGTGCGCGCGCTGGACTGGCTGGACCTGTCCGAGGCGACGCATACCGAGTTCCGCTCGGACCGGTTTCTGGCCGCGGTTGATCTGTCCGGCGGTGAGACCGTGACGCTGGCCTATGTGGCCCGCGCGGTCACGCCGGGCACGTTCCACCACCCGGCGGCCTCGGTCGAGGATATGTACCGCCCGCAAAACCGCGCCCGGACCGGAACCGGGCAGATCGAGGTTCGGTGATCGGTCGCCCGACATATCAACTGGCAGAGCGTCGGGATGCCTAGAAGCTCCGCGATATTGATGGCGCTGGCCGGTGTGCTCTATCTGACCGCCTTTGCGCGGGACCGGGCGGCGGAGTGGGTGGATGCAACCGTCCTGCCCCCGGTTCTGGCGGAAACCTCGGTCGAGATGCGGGACCGGAACGGCACGTTGTTGCGCACCTTCCCGGTCGAAGACGGGATCTGGCGACTGCGCCCCGGCGCGGTCGATCCCGCCTTTACCGACATGCTGATCCGCTACGAGGATAAGCGGTTCTGGTCCCATTCCGGCGTTGATCCAGTGGCGATGATCCGAGCGGCTGGGCAGGCGCTGTGGAACGGGCGCACCGTTTCGGGCGGATCGACCCTGACCATGCAGGTCGCGCGGCTGATCGAGGACGGCCCCACCGGGCGCTGGAGCGGCAAGATCCGCCAAGTTAGGGTCGCTTTGGCGCTGGAACGACGCCTGAGCAAACATCAGATTCTGGGCCTGTATCTGACCCATGCACCCTATGGCGGCAATCTGGAAGGCATCCGGGCGGGCACCCGCGCCTGGTTCGGCAAAGACCCGGTTCGCCTGACGCCTGCACAGGCTGCGTTGCTGGTCGCCCTGCCCCAATCCCCCGAAACGCGGCGACCCGACCGCGCCGCCGAGGTCGCCCGGATTTCGCGCGACCGGGTTCTGCGACGGATGCAGCGGCATGGGGTGCTGTCTGACGCCCAGATGCTCAGCGCGCTGACCGAAACGGTTCCCACGCAGATGAAGGCCTTCCCGCGCCTCGCACCTCATCTGACCGACCGGGCCCAGCGCGCAAACCCCGAGACCGAGGCGCTGGATTTGACATTGGACGCCGGGTTGCAGGCCCGGCTGGAATCGCTGGTGGCTCAGGCCGCCGATCAGGCGGGGCCGCGCATCTCCGGTGCCCTGATCGTGGCGGATCACCGTAGTGGTGAGATTCTAGCTTCGGTCGGATCGGCGGGCTATCAGGACGACCGGCAGGGCTTTGTCGACATGACCCGCGCATTGCGGTCGCCGGGGTCTACGCTGAAGCCCATGATCTATGGGCTGGCCTTCGATCAGGGGCTGGCCCATCCCGAAACCCTGATCAGCGACAGCCCGGTGATGTTCGGGCGCTATGCGCCGCGCAATTTCGATGGTGTCTTTCGGGGGGACATCCGGGTGCGTGACGCGCTGCAATTGTCACTGAACATCCCGGTGGTGCGCCTGACCGACGCGCTTGGTCCCGCGCGGGTGATGGCCGCGCTGCAACAGGCCGGAAGTGATCCGCAACTTGGCGGCGGGACACCGGGCCTTGCCATCTCGCTGGGTGGTGTGGGGCTTAGCCTGCACGATCTGGTGCAACTCTACGCCACGCTTGCGGCAGGCGGGCAAGGGCCGGTTCTGCATCATGACGCACTGGCCGAGCGGACCGAAACCGCCCGCGCCCTGTCGGACGTCGCCGCGTGGCAGGTGAGCGACGTACTGGCTGGACTCGCCCCGCCACCGGGGGCCGCCGCGCAGGGGTTGGCCTACAAGACCGGCACATCCTACGGGCATCGGGATGCCTGGGCCATTGGCTTTGACGGCCAGCATGTGATCGGTGTCTGGCTGGGCCGTGCCGACGGAACGCCGGTGCCCGGCGCGTTTGGCGGCGAACTGGCTGCGCCCCTGCTGTTCGAGGCGTTTGGGCATCTGAAACCCATCCCCGTTCCGCTGCGCCCGCCTCCCCCATCCACCCTGATTGTCGGAGCCGCCGAATTGCCGCAACCCCTGCAACGGTTTCAGCCGCGCGGGGCTGCGTTTGAAGATGACCCAAGCGCCCCTGACGTGATCTTCCCGCCAAACAATGCCGTGTTAGAGACCGACGGAGCCCCTTTGACCGTCAAGCTGCGCGGCGGGGTCGGGCCGTTTTCCCTGCTGGCCGACGGGGTTCCGGTTTTGACCGGACAGCGGCACCGTGAGTTCGAAATACCCAACCCGGGGCCGGGGTTTTCAGCGCTGGTGGTGGTTGACGCCCATGGCGCGTCTGACCGGGTTTCGGTCAGGATCGACTGAAAGGAGATCGATATGCGGACGTGGATAACCCTGGCGCTCGCGATGACGGCCTCTCAGGCAGTTGCGGACTGCGCCTCTGACGCGCAGATCGAGACCTTTGTGCGCGACTATCTCTCCAATACTGCAACCGCCGCCCTGTCGCCGGATGGAACGATGGAGGATGCGCTGTGTACCCAGGCCAAGCTGGCCGAGGTCATGGAACCGCATCTGGGCCCGGTCATCGGCTACAAAGCGGGCCTGACCAGCGCACCGGCGCAGGAACGGTTCGGGGCGTCCGAACCGGTTCAGGGTCTTCTGTATCGCGACATGATGCGGGACGATGGGGCCACGGTTCCGGCGAATTGGGGGGCCCGACCCGTATTCGAGGCCGACCTGATCCTTGTCGTCGGCGACCCCGCGATCAATCAGGCCACAACGCCCGAGGAGGTCATCCGCAACGTCTCGGCCATTCGCCCGTTCATCGAACTGCCCGATCTGACACTGGCCGAGGGGCAACCCATCACGCCTGTGACCCTTACGGCCATCGGTGTGGGGCCGAAACTGGGCGTGTTAGGCTCGGAAATCGCCGTAACGGACCCATTGGCCATGACAACGGCGCTGGGTGACATGACGGTCACGCTCAGCGCAGCAGATGGCGAAATACTGGCGCAAGCGCCGGGGCGGGCAGTTCTGGGGCATCCGGCCAATGCCGTGATTTGGCTGACCTCCAAAGGCATCACCTTTAAGCCCGGCGACATGGTTTCAGTCGGTTCTTTTGGTCCGCTGTTTCCGCCGGCCAAAGGCAAAGGCGGCGCGTCCGTCAGCTATGAGGGTCTGCCGGGGAACCCATCGGTCAGCGTTATTTTCAGCGAAGACTAACGACGGCCTTCGCGCAGCCAACCACCCAGCAGGAACCCACCCGCCAGCAACAGAACCAGCCAAGGCGGCAGCAACCCGGCCTGCGTGACATCGCGAGTCTCATAAGCCTCGCGCGGGGTCAAACCGATCCAGCCGCGTCCCGCCGCAGGACGCCCGGCCCGGACATTGCGGATCGAGGGCAAGCCATCTTCCAGCCGGATCACCCCGCCACGCATCTGCGCGATTACAGGATCAAGCACATCGCCGGTGGCGATGGTGCGTTCAAATTCCTTGGGTGCAGCGGGGCCAAGGCCGATCACCGCCATCAACTCGCCTTCCTGCAAGCGGTAGAGGCCGATCTCAGGCCCGAAATACTGCGCTTCGAACCGGCCCGGAGTGACCTCGTCCAGCGTGATCTCAAGCGTCTCGCCATTGGGGCGGGTGATTGTGACCGGCCCGACCTCATCCTCAAGCGTCTGACGGATGATGCGCATGGATTGACCATTGGCCTCGGCCCATAGCGCCTCTTCCTCAAGCTCGGGCTCTTTCATCATCCAATGGGCCAACCGGCGCAGCAGTTCTAGCTGCGGCCCGCCACCCTCGTAACCCCTGCTCCACAGCCAGGCATGGTCCGAGGCCAGCATCGCCACGCGCCCCTCGCCCACGCGGTCCAGTACCAGCAGCGGGCGTTCGTCCAGACCGGTCATCAGAACCTGACCCGAGCGCTGGTTCACATCGATCTGACGCAGCCATGCGCCCCAATCCTCGGAATCGCCCAGATTGGTGGTCACCGGATGCCGATGCCCCAGATCGCTGACCATGGGCACATAGCGTTCCTCGATCACCCGCGCCGTGGGTTGCGCGGGCAGGATGGGCGCAAGCGGTGAGCGGAAGATACTGTCTGCACTGGCGAAATCGGGACCCGCCGCGATCAGCACAGCACCGCCGCCGTTGATGTAATCGGTCACGTTATCCAGATAGATCGCGGGCAGGATGCCGCGACGTTTGTAGCGGTCAAAGATAATCAGATCGAAATCGTTGATCTTTTCCAGAAACAGCTCGCGCGTCGGGAAGGCGATCAGTGACAGTTCATCGACCGGGACGCCATCCTGCTTTTCCGGCGGGCGCAGAATGGTGAAATGCACCAGATCAACGGAACTGTCTGATTTCAAAAGGTTCCGCCATGTACGGCCACCGGGATGCGGCTCGCCCGAAACCAGCAGAACGCGCAGCCGGTCGCGCACGCCGTTCATCTGGATCAGCGCAGTGTTGTTGCGGTCGGTCAATTCGCCTTCGGCCTGCGGGACCGAGAACTGGATCACGTTGCGCCCGCCATGGGGCAGCGTGATTGGCAGTTCCACATCCACGCCGATCGGGATACGGAACTCTTCCGCTTCTCCGCCGTCGACCGAGATCTGAAGCGGCGCGTTGGGCGCTCCGCCCGGCGCGGCACCGCTGTCCTCGACACGCAGGGTCAGGGTCACAGGCTCGCCGATAATGGCAAAGGCGGGTGCGTTGCGGACGATCAGCCTGCGGTCCCAGTCGCTTTCGCGCCCGGTTTGCAGCAGATGCAGGGGCGCAGGCAGGTCCGGGGCCTGATCGACATCGTGCACGATCCCGTCCGAGACGACCAGAACGCCCGCAATCCGTGCGCGCGGTTCCTCGGCCAAAGCGGCGTTGACGGCGGCCATCACCTGCGTGCCCTCATCACCGTCCCCGTCGCCAACGCGAATGCGGCGCAGTTCAGTGTTGTCGCGGGATTCGATCTCGGCGGCCAGCGCCTCGGCGGCCTCGGCAGTTTGATCCGCGCGGTCGGAAAGCGTCTGACTGGCGCTTTCATCCTCGATCATCAGGACAATGTCGGTCAGCGGCGCGCGGTCTTCGATCTGGTACACAGGACCGGCCAGCGCGGCGATCAACACCAAAGCCGCCAGGCCCCGAAGCGCCCAGCCGGACAGGCCGCGCCAGACAGCCAGAATCACCCCGCCAACCGCAAGCGCGGCGACAATCGCCAGAACGGGCCATGGGATCAGCGGATCGAATATGACGGTTCCGGTCATTGTCCCAATCTGTCCAGCAGAGCAGGCACATGCACCTGATCGGATTTGTAATTTCCGGTCAGCACATGCATCACCAGATTAACGCCAAAGCGACTGGCCAGTTCGCGCTGACGCTCACCGGCATAGCCGCGACCCACCGGCAGCAGGGCCTGCCCGTTGCGGTCCACCGCCCAGGCCCCGGCCCAGTCATTGCCGCCGATCACCACCGGCGTCACATTGTCGTTGAGGTTACGGAAGGGCATCCCCTCGATCTGTTCGGCATCCAACGGCGCGGCTTCGACCCAGACCTCAGTGCCTGAATAACGGCCCGGGAAGTCCTGCAGCAGATAGAAGGTTCGCGTCAGGACATGGTCGCGGGGAATCGGCTCTAACGCGGGAATATTCAGCGGCCCGGCCAGTTGTTGCAGCTTGCGCCCATTGGGACTTGAGGCCCCGAACCCTGCGATATCGGCGTCCCGCGTGTCGAACAGGATCATCCCGCCCGAGCGCAGATAAGCGTTCAGCTTGGCATAAGCCTCGGCTGAGGGTTGCGACTGATCAGGCGTGATCGGCCAATAGAGCAGCGGGAAAAAGGCAAGCTCATCGCGCTCCAGATCCACGCCGATGGGTTCCGCCGGTTCCACGGATGTGCGGTAGAACAGCGTTTGCGCCAGCCCGCGCAGGCCCGCCTGCGCGATGTCGTCTACCTGAGAATCCCCGGTCAGGACGTGGGCCAGAACCAATTCATGGGTGGCGGCCAGGGCAAAATCCGTCTCATCCGGCGTTTGCGCCTGTGCCTTGGGCACCAGCAGCATGGCCACAAGGGCCGCTGCGGTCGCCTTGGCCAGACCCAACCGGCCCGACAGCGCGAGTGAGGCGATCACGTCGATGGTCAGCAGGATCAGCGCGAGGCTGAGCAGCAGGCCACCCAACGGCGTCTCGGTCGTGACCTCCTGCCCCCGGATCGGCACGTCCGAGGGCCAGACCACCGGGTTCAGCACCGACTCCTCGGACAGAACGTTGCGCGCCAGTTTCTGCTTGCCGCTTTCGTAAAGACCGGGGCGAATGTCGGGGCCGATCTGACCCGAGACAAGTTCCACCCCGTCCACACCGGCCAATGTGCCCGCGTCGGACAGCACGCCAAAGCCGTCCATGATCTGAACCGGCTCCCACGTGGTGCCTTGCAACTGTTCCACTTGTCGGGATTTGGCCGCCGAGGCGACAGCCAGACGGTCCAGCATTTCCACAAACAGGCCTGATAGCGGCAGGCTGGACCATTCCGCATCCGCCGTCACATGGAACAGCACGACCTGCCCCAAACCCAGCGCCTTGCGCGTAACCAGTGGTGTTCCGTCCGACAGCGACGCAATCACCCGATCCGCCAGATTAGGGTCTGGTTGCGCCATAACCTGTGTTGAAACCACCACGTCATCCGGGATTTGCAGCCCATAGAAGGGCGAGTCTTCGGGGAACGGGGCCAGCGTCTTGGCCTCACCCCAACTCATCGCGCCGCCAACGGTGCGACCGCCGCTGCGCAGCCTTACCGGCAACAGCGTATCTTCCTCATCGCGGCCCAGATCGCTGGCGGCCATACGCGGCCCGGCAAAGCGCAGCAGCAGCCCGCCCTGTTCGACCCACGCGATCAGGTCAACCTCTTCCGTGGCGGAAAGCTGGGCCACATCGGACAGAACGACGACATCCGGATTCGCAGGCAAAACCTCAAGCAACCCGCCTTCGACAAAATCCGCTGTGGGGACCAGCACCTGAGTCAGGTAGTGCAAGGGTGATAGCAACTCCAACCCTTCGCGGTTGATCGATCCGGCAATCAGCGCGACCTCGCGCCGACGCAGGCTGTCGTCGGTCAGGGTGACTGCTCCGGCGGACCGCTGGCCCTGAAGCTCGAACCGGGTAATCCGGGCGCGCAGTTCAGATGGCAAAGCCAGCTCGATCCGCGCTTCGGTTGCGCCATTCTCAAAGGTCATGTCTGCGGATTGCAGAACGCGCGCTGTCCCCGCCGGGTCGCGACCCTGTGCCAGAACGGTGACGCGCTGTTCCGATCCGGGTTCGGCCCGCAGCGCGGTCAGTTGGATCACCCCGTCCTGATAGGCCGCAGGCAACAACGCCACCGCGCCGGAATTGGGCTGATACACCGTGACCTCGCCACGGGATTGCAGATCAGACACTAAATCGGCGTGACCCTCATAGCTCAGCCGGTCGCTGAACCAATGGGTGTCAAAGCCGCCATCGACCTGCTCCAGCGCCGCAAAGACCTGTGCGATCTGCGTTGCGGTCGGTTGCCACGGGTTCGGTGCCAGCCCCGGCAAACGGTTCCGCCATGCCTCAGCCGCCTGAAACACCGGCGTTTCCGGCTCGGTCAGGCGCAGGATCGAGACAGGACGCCCTGCACGCCCGGCCTCGGTCAGTTGCGCATCGATCTGGTCCAGCGTCGCCGACCAGCGCGTCGCCCCGGCCCAGCTTGCATCCAGCACCAGCAGCAACGGCCCGGTGCCCGTCTGATCGCGTGAAGGGTTCAGGACCGGCCCCGCCAGCCCAATGATGATCGCCGCCGCCGCCAGCATGCGCAGCATGAGCAGCCACCACGGGGTGCGATCCGAGACGCTTTCGTCATCCTTCAACCCCAGCAGCAAAGTTACCGCCGGGAACAAGCGCCGGATCGGCGCGGGCGGCACGGCGCGCAGGATCAGCCACAGGATTGGCAGGGTCAGCAGACCCAACAGCACCCATGGGGCGGTAAAGCCGATGCCCGCCAGAACCGTCATCGCATGCCCCCGTCCAGCGCCCGGTAGAGCCATAACAGAGCCGCTTGTGCGCTGTCTCCGGTGTGGTGCAGGCCCAGTTGCCAGCCAGTTGCGCGGCACAGTTGGGTCAGCGCGTCCTTACGCTGTGCCAACCGGTCCAGATATCGATCACGCAGGTCTCCGGCCTTCAGCGTCTCGTGCCGGGTCGTGCCGCCGACACTTTCAAAGATGGTGCGGCCGCGATAGGGGAAGCTCTCTTCGCTTGGGTCCAACACCTGCAGGATCACACCCCGCACGCCCCGGTCGGCGGCCTTGGTCAAGGCCAGTTCGACCTCATCCATCGGGCCGAGGAAATCGGAGATGAAAACAGCCCGCGCATGCGGGATCATCGCCCGGTGTTCGGGCGGGGCATAGTCAGGTTCGGCATCCTCGGACCACGCCTGCGCCAGCCGGATGATCTGCGCATTGCCGCGCCGGGGCGGCAGGGTGGTTCCGGTCAGGCCCACACGCTCGCCCCCGCGCACCAATAGGATCGAGGTTGCCAATCCCAGCAAACGCGCCCGGTCGGCCTTGGTCGGCAACTCTTTGTTCGACGCAAAGCGCATCGAGGCACCCTGATCGACCCACAGCATCACCGATTGCGCAATCTGCCATTCGCGTTCGCGCACAAATTGCTGATCACCGCGCGCTGATCGCCTGTGATCGATCATCCGCCGACTGTCACCGATCTGTGCCGGGCGGTACTGCCAGAAATCATCGCCCAACCCCGAGCGTCGCCGCCCGTGGTCACCCAGCAGGACGGTCCCGGCCAGATGTTCGGCACGCGCCAACAGGGGCGGCAGCCGGGACGCCTCGGCCTCGGATCTTTCGCGAAGGGTCAGCGCGGCATTCACGCCGCGGCCTCGGTCCGGATCAGACCGGCGGCGGTGGATTCGATCAGTTCAGACAAGCTGTCGCCGCGTGCCCGCGCCGCAAAGTTCAGCGCCATACGGTGGCTCAGGACCGGGCGGGCCATATCCAGCACATCCTCGGCATTCGGGGCCAGCCGCCCTTGCAGCATCGCGCGCGCTCGCACGGTCATCATCAATGCCTGCGCCGCACGCGGGCCGGGGCCCCAGGCGACGGTTTCGGCGACACGTTCCGAGGCTCCGGGCTCATCAGGGCGGAAGGCGCGGACCAGATCGAGGATCAATTCGACGACCGAGTCCCCAACCGGCATCCGACGCAGCAGGACCTGCGCGGCCAGCAACTCTTCCTTGGTGAAAATCTGATGCGCCGCGTCCTCTTCGACGCCTGTTGTCGCCAACAGAATATCCCGCTCGGTCTGGCGATCCGGGTATTCGACGTCGATCTGAACAAGGAACCGGTCCAGTTGCGCCTCGGGCAGCGGATAGGTGCCCTCTTGCTCAATCGGGTTCTGCGTGGCCAAAACGTGGAAGGGCACACCTAACGAGCGATCCTCGCCCGCCACGGTCACCGTGCGTTCCTGCATCGCCTGCAGCAGCGCCGACTGGGTGCGTGGGCTGGCGCGGTTGATCTCATCCGCCATCAGCAACTGGCAAAAGATCGGACCCGAGATAAAGCGGAAATGACGGGTGCCGTCATCGGCGGTGTCCAGAACCTCGGAACCCAGAATATCGGCGGGCATCAGGTCGGGCGTGAACTGGATACGGTTGCCATGCAGGCCCATCACGGTCGACAGCGTCTCGACCAAACGTGTCTTGCCCAGACCGGGCAAACCGATCAACAGCGCATGCCCACCGCACAGAAGCGCGGTCAGGGTCAGCTCCACGACCCGTTCCTGCCCGATGAAGCGGCGAGTGATCGAGGACTTGGCCTCTTGCAGTTTTGTTTCCAGCGCTTCGATCTCGGACACGAGGTCGGCAGGTTCGGTCATGACTTTCCCTTCCGTGGACTATTATAAATGAAGTGTATCGCGCTAAGAGGAAATGGCAAAAGCAATGAGCGGACAAAAACCTGTGAAACCTTCGCCGGATGGTCTGGCTGCATCAGTCAAAGCGGCCAAAACCAGGGGTTTACCGCCCGTTCACCTGTGGAATCCTCCGTTTTGCGGCGATCTGGACATCCGGATCGCACGGGATGGTACCTGGAGTTACTTAGGGTCGCCGATCAACCGGTTCGAGTTGGTAAAGCTATTTTCCTCAATTCTTAAGAAAGATGGCGACAGATACTACCTCGTCACCCCGGTCGAAAAGGTGGGAATCACTGTCGAGGACGCGCCGTTTGTCGCCGTGGACTTTGACCAAACAGGCGACGGCGCGGCGCAAGAGCTGACATTCACAACCCATGTGGGCGATACGGCGGTGGCCGGGCAGGACCATCCCATCCGCATTGTCACCGATCCCGAAACAGAAGAACCCGCGCTATATATGTTGATCCGCGCCAACCTTGAGGCGCGCATCGACCGCAAAAGCTTTTACCGGCTGGTCGATATCGGGACCGAGCACGAGGGTTGGTTCGGCGTCTGGTCCGGCGGGCAGTTTTTCCCGTTGATTGCGGCAGAGGCACTGACCGACGTTTAGGTCGATTGCGGAATCCTGCGGTCCTGCGCGACCAGCACCGCCAATGCAACGATCCCCGCGCCCAGCGCGCGGGTCCAGTCCCATGCCTCGCCCAGCACCAGCATGATGATCATGACGTAGAAGGGCGCGACGTTGATGTGGAATGAGGTCAGCGCGACGCCCATTTTGCCAACAGCGGCAATGAAGAACACCTGGCTGATGCCCATTGAGACCAGCGCGTAAATCACCAGCATCGCGCCTTGGGCAAAATCAACGGGCCGTGAGGGGCGCAGATCAAGCCCAAGCAGATACGCCCCCAACAGCAGCACTGCCGCCATCATCAACGCGCCGGCAAAAGTGATCGTCGATCGGCCCATCGGACTGAGTTCAGGGAAGTCGCGCGCTGTGGCCATGCTGCCCCAGCAGAACAGAAACGTGGATACAACCGCGCAAGCCGCCCCCACACCCAGCTGTGCCGGAGCCAGCGCACTGGTGGCGATGATCCCACCGATGATCGAGACCAGGACGCCGAGGGCAAAGTTCCATCGCAGGCGTCGCGTGCCGGTTGCCATTTCAAGCAAAGTGGCGGCCAAAGGCGCGCAGGATGCGATGATCGCCACCGTCACCGGATCGGTCAGCTTTTGCGCCAGCAGGATCAGGAACATGCCGCCGCCGAACCCCACCGCTCCGATATACAGCGCCCGGCCCCAGCGGGCGTTCAGCACCCGCGCCGGACCGTCAAGCCAGATCCAGATCGGAACCATAACGGCCAAAGCCAACGCCATCCGCGCCGCAAACAGCGCAATCGGAGGCCAGCTGTGCAACAGGACCTCTGCCGCCGGAAACCCTGCCGCCCATGTCAGCATCGACGCGACCGCCAACCCGTTGCCGGACAGCGCAGCATTGCGGTCGGCGGGCAAAGCGAGTGCGGTCCCGCGCGCGGGGTCGGGGCTGTAAGCCATAAAGATCGGGCCTTTTTGTCAAAGCGGCGCCGGACATGATTCGCCGCATTGGGGCGGATCGTCCCTCAGACCCGATCCTTGATCTGGTCGATTTTCGACAATCTGTCGTTTTCCGTCCCTTTCCTGAAAACCGCCCGCTCGCTAAGGTCCGGGGACCAAACACCTGGACCGCTCATGCCCAGATTTGCCGCCAATCTCTCGCTGCTCTTTACCGAGCTGCCCTACCTGGATCGCTTTGCCGCCGCAGCCGAGGCCGGGTTCAAGGCGGTCGAGATTCTGTTCCCCTATGATCTGGCCGCGAAAGAGACCCGCCGCGCCCTGTTGGCCAATGGGCTGGAACTGGTTCTGATCAACGCCCCACCGCCCAACTACACCGGCGGGCAGCCCGGTTACGCGGCAATTCCCGGCGGCGAGGCGCGGTTTCAATCCGATATCCGCAGGGTTCTGCGCTATGCCGACGCGCTGCGCCCGAAGATCATCCATATCATGTCCGGCTATGCGTCCGGGCCACAGGCGATGGCCAGCTTCGTGCAAAACCTGCAATGGGCGGCCGAGATCGCGCCCACCCAGCAGTTCACCATCGAGCCTCTGAACCCGGTGTCTCAACCGGGCTACTTCCTGAACGACTACGCGCTGGCGGCCGAGGTTCTGGACCAGGTGGATCGCCGCAATATCGGTCTGCAATATGACAGCTTTCACGCCGATATGATCCATGGCGACGCGTTGGCCGTCTGGGATCAATACCATGACCGCGTGGTGCACGCTCAGATCGGGGCCGCGCCGGATCGGTCGGAACCCGGCAGCGGACACACGGATTTCGACAGGCTTTTCAGTGCGATGGACAATAGCGGCTATACTGGGTGGGTCAGCGCGGAATACACGCCCTCAACGCGCCGGACCGAGGAGTCGCTGGGCTGGATGCGGTAGTCTGACAGCAACCACTGGCATTTGCGGCCAAAATACCCCACATGTTGCCAAGGCCAACGAACGGATGATGCCCATGACCGCCGCCCGCTTATCGCATGTCGTGTTTTGCCTGATCATGTCAGGGCTGATGTCATGCATCGTAACCGGTATTGCGACGGTCAAGGCCGTGGGGCTGGGGCCCACCACCGTCTCGGACTGGATGGCCTCGTGGATGTTCTGCTGGCCCATCGCCTTCGCGGTCATTGTGGTTCTTGGGCCTGCAGTGAAACGGCTGGTCGATCGACTGGTCAGGCCCAAAGCCTGACCCGCTGCGAAGAGGGCCCGCCGGGCCTGATGAGCAGCGTCTTCCTTAATGCGCTTCGGCCCAGTTGGCCCCCTGCCCGGCATCCACATCCAGCTTCACATCCAGTTTGACGGCCGGGTCCGATGCACCCTCCATTACGTCGCGCGCCACACCGATCACCTGATCCACCGCATCCTCGGCCACTTCAAACAGCAATTCGTCATGCACCTGCAACAGCATCTTGGCAGGCAGCCCGTTGATCGCATCCGGCATCCGCACCATCGCGCGCCGGATCACATCCGCGGCCGTCCCCTGAATCGGCGCGTTGATCGCCGCCCGGCGCGAAAAGCCCGCATGGGGCCCCTTGGCATTGATCTCGGGCGTATGGATTTTGCGCCCAAACAGGGTCTGGACATAGCCATGTTCCTTGGCAAACGCGACCGTATCGTCCATGTACTGGCGAATGCCCGGAAAACGCTCGAAATACCGGTCAATGAACCCCTGCGCCTCGGCCCGCGGGATACGCAGGTTGCGCGCCAGACCAAAGCCCGAGATGCCATAGATCACACCAAAGTTGATCGCCTTGGCCTGGCGACGAATGTCTGGTGTCATCTCGTCCAGCGGCACATCAAACATTTCGGACGCGGTCATGGCGTGAATGTCCAACCCGTCCGAGAACGCCTGTTTCAGCGCATCAATCCCGGCGATATGCGCCAAAATCCGCAGCTCGATCTGGCTGTAGTCGAGGCTGACCAGCACATTGCCTGGCTCGGCAATGAACGCCTCGCGAATGCGCCGCCCTTCCTCGGTGCGTACAGGGATGTTCTGCAGGTTTGGATCGGTCGAGGCCAGACGCCCCGTGCTGGCCCCAGTGATCGAATAAGACGTATGCACCCGCCCCGTATCGGGGTTGATATGGGTCTGCAAAGCATCCGTGTAGGTCGATTTCAGCTTGGACAGTTGCCGCCAGTCCAGCACCCGGCGCGGCAATTCATGCTCGGTCGCCAGATCCTCAAGCACATCCGCCCCGGTCGAGTATTTCCCGGTCTTGCCCTTCTTGCCGCCCTCAAGCCCCATCTTGTCGAACAGTATCTCTCCCAACTGCGCGGGTGAGCCGACGTTGAAATTCTCACCGGCCAATTCGTGGATTTCAGCCTCTAACCCGGCCATTTTCTGGGCAAACGCATTGGACATCCGGCTCAGGACATCTCGGTCAACCTTGATGCCATGCATCTCCATCTCGGCCAGCACCGGCACCAGCGGGCGTTCGAGGGTCTCATACACCGTCGTCACCTGCACCTGATGCAGTTGCGGCTTGAACAGCTTCCACAGGCGCAGGGTGATATCGGCATCCTCGGCGGCATAGGCGGTGGCTTCGTCAATCGGCACCTTGTCGAAGGTAATCGCCGATTTGCCTGAACCCAACAGCGGTTTGATCGGGATCGGCGTGTGGCTCAGATAGCGTTCGGACAGCGTATCCATACCATGCCCATGCGCGCCACCATGCATGGCGTAGGACATCAGCATCGTGTCATCGATGGGGGCCACGTCGATGCCATAGCGCGCGAAAATCTTGGCATCATATTTCATATTCTGCCCGATTTTCAGGACCGACGGGTCCTCGAACATCGGTTTCAGCAGGGTCAGGGCCTCATCCAGCGGCATCTGCCCCTCGGCCAGCGCATCGGTTCCAAACAGATCGTCGGTCGCGCTTTGCCGGTGGATCAACGGAATATAACAGGCCTCGCCCGGCTCAATGCACAGAGAAATACCGACCAGATCGGCAATCATCTCGTTCAGCCCGGTGGTCTCGGTATCCACCGCAACCCAGCCACGCTCATAGGCCTGATCGATCCATTTTTGCAGCGCCCCTGCATCGCGCACGCAGTCGTATTTCGATGCATCAAAGGGAATGGCCTCGGCTTCCACCTCTTCGACCGGCGCGGGTGCATCGGCAATCACCGGGGCCTCGGCCCCCAGCTTGCCCGCGATGCGTTTGGTGAGGGTGCGGAACTCCATCTCGGCCAGAAACCCCAGCAGAGTGTCCGGCTCGGGGTCTTTCACCTCAAGATCGTCCAGCGTGAAGTCCAGCGGCGTTTGCTCATCCAATTGCACCAGCTTCTTCGACAGCTCGATCTGGTCGCGCTTTTCGATCAGAGTCTGGCGGCGCTTGGGCTGTTTGATCTCTTCGGCGCGGTCCAACAGCGTTTCCAGATCGCCATATTCATTGATCAGCAAAGCGGCGGTCTTGATCCCGATCCCCGGCGCGCCCGGTACGTTGTCCACCGAATCCCCGGCCAGCGCCTGCACATCGACCACCCGTTCCGGCCCAACGCCGAATTTCTCGAACACCCCATCGCGGTCGATGCGCTTGTTCTTCATCGCATCCAGCATTTCCACGCCGTCGCCGACCAGTTGCATCAGGTCCTTGTCGGAACTGACGATGGTCACACGACCCCCGGCCTCGCGCGCCTGAACGGCGAGGGTCGCGATGATGTCGTCAGCCTCATAACCCTCAAGCTCCTTGCAGGCGATGTTGAATGCTTTCGTCGCCTCGCGGGTCAGGGGCATCTGCGGGCGCAGATCCTCGGGCATCGCCTCGCGGTTGGCTTTGTAGAGATCGTACAGATCATTGCGGAACGTGTGCGAGCCCTTGTCGAAAATCACCGCCACATGGGTCGGCGCATCCGGCCCCGCGTTCCCTTCGACATATTTCTGCAGCATGTTGCAGAACCCCGAAACCGCCCCGATCGGCAGCCCATCGGATTTGCGCGTCAGCGGAGGCAGCGCGTGATAGGCCCTGAAAATAAAGGCCGATCCGTCGATCAGATGCAGGTGACACCCTTTTCCGAAATTGCTCATGCGCGCTCTCCCTGTCGGTCAGGGATGGTTCTGCCACAGGGGCAGGCGACTGACCAGTCAGGAACGTGGGTTAACCACCAAAGAGGCCGCTGAAAACGTCCGAGAAGCTGTTCAGAAGCGCCATGATCGCCAGCACGCCGAGGAAGGCGAAAAAGGCAAAGGCGAAGAACTGGAACAGGATCGCACCGATACCGATGGCGACACCCGCGATAGCAGGGCGCATCCGTTCGTGGCGCAGAATGCCAATTACCGAGACAACAATCGCCAGCCCGCCCAGCATGGCCACGCCGATTTGCAGGAAATCGTCCAGATCGCGGGTTTGGGCGACCGGTTCGGGCTGTTCCAGCCCAGCGGCGGCGCGGAGCGTCGATTTTCCAATCTCGGCGGCCAGTTCCCCCAGCGACACGCCGGTTGATTGCTGCGGTGCAAACGGCCCGGCCCAGAACACAAACAGCGCGGCAAACAACGCCATCGCCGCCAGGCAAAACCCGATCCAGCCAAAAACCGGGCTGGCGTTCTGTTTAGCAGTCATGTCGGTCATCGCACTCACCCGCGTTGGTCCCACCAAAGAGTTACCATGAGAAACGCGGCAAGATTTGGGCAGCGACCGAAGCGGCGTACGATCAGCTTTGCTCTGTGCCCCTCAGAACATATTTGCAGTCGCAATAGGGGCATTCGACCCAGCCGGTATCCTCGGGGATCTGCAACCAGACGCGCGGATGACCCAATGCGCCCTCACCCCCGTCACAGGCGACACGGGTGGTTTCGACGATCCTGGTTTCCGGGGCTTCGATGGTCACGGCTGGCGATCCTTCTGCGGTTGTCGGCCTCGCGGGCATATACTAGGTGCGTTTATGAGCGATGAGCAAACCGGGGGCAAGAGCCACATGGCCGATGCGGCAATCAGGATCGAAGGGCTGCGCAAGACCTATCGCGGCAGCAAGGGCCAGCCCGAGAAACAGGCGTTGAAAGGCATTGATCTGACCATCCCGCGCGGGTCGGTCTTTGGGCTGCTGGGGCCAAACGGGGCCGGGAAATCGACGCTGATCAATATTCTGGCCGGTCTGGTGGTGAAATCCTCGGGCAATGTGTCGATCTGGGGCTTCGATCAGGATCAGAACCCCCGCCAATCCCGCGCCGCCATTGGCGTGATGCCGCAGGAACTGAACCTCGACCCGTTCTTCACCCCACGCGGCGCGCTAGAGGTTCAGGCCGGGCTGTATGGCGTGCCCAAAGCGCAACGCCGCAGCGATGAGATCCTTGAACTGGTCGGCCTCAGCGACAAAGCCGAGGCTTATGCCCGCACTCTGTCCGGCGGGATGCGCAGGCGGCTGCTGCTGGCCAAGGCGCTGGTGCATCATCCCAAAGTGCTGGTGCTGGACGAACCGACGGCGGGCGTGGATATCGAGCTGCGCCAGATGCTGTGGGCCAATGTGCGCAAGCTGAACGAACAGGGCATGACCATCATCCTAACCACGCATTATCTGGAAGAGGCGCAGGAGATGTGCGACCAGATCGCTATCATCAATCACGGCGAAAAGATCGCGCAGGACAGCACCGCAAACCTGCTGGGCCGCATGGACAGCCGCACCATGGTGATTGTCCCCGACCGTCCTGTCACCGATTTGCCCGCAACCGAGGGCGTCGAAGCCACCCTGCGCGACGATGGCAATCTGGTGTTGAACTACCGCAGCGCCCAAACCAGCGCCGAGCAGGTTCTGGAATCCGTCCGCGCCGCAGGTATTCGCATTCGCGATGTCCGGACCGAAGAGGCCGACCTCGAGGATGTCTTCCTTGCTCTGACATCTTCGCGCGCCAATGAACCGGCCGAGGATCAAGACCAGCCGCGCCGGGGGATGCACCGGGTCAGGCTCTAGGGTCCTGACCCTAGGCCCGGTCGATCCGCGCCTGATAGCAGTTGTTGCGGGCAGAGCGGACGTGGATATAGGCAATCTCTGGTCGGGCAAAGATATCCCGGACCTTTGCGCCAATCTGATCCGTAGGCGTGATCGCCCCGGTGCCATAAACGATCCGGTTGTCCGCACCATACCCCTTGATCAGATAGTCCGGCGAGGTGGTCAGGATCTCTGGCAGTTCCGCTCCCTCGTACCGCTCGCACGGGGCGGCGCACAGGAATATCGGGCCGGTTTCTGCATAGGGATGTGTCTCTAAAAAGGGTCTATGCGCCAATATCAGCATCTCTTCGCCTTCAGGAATGTTGCGCAGACAATGACGACATGGATTGCCAGCGCCGGTCGAAACGGCCCGCTCGGGCGGGACACCATAGGCATCCGGGCCGCCTGCCTGAAGGGCGCGGACATCGTCGGTGAGCAATGCGGTGATCTTGAACATATCGGGCCTCCTTTTTCCTGACCCTGCCCGCCTCATCGGCCTCAATCGACCCGTTTCCTGCGCAAAGGACTCGAAAAAGAACAAAACGTGAATATAATGTGGAATCGTCATGTATGCCGAGCTGTCGATCACGTCGAACTTCACCTTCCTCACCGGGGCCTCTCACCCCGAGGAGTATATGGAGCGTGCCGTCACCCTGAACCTGCCCGCCATCGCCATTGCCGATGACAACTCGGTCGCCGGAATCGTGCGCGCCCATACCCAAGGGCGCGAGATCGCCCGCAAGGTCCGCGAGCGGCTGGAGTGGGAGGCGCAGAACACCTCCATCGGCCCGCCCTGCCCGGACCATATCCCCAAACCGCCCTCTTACCCCATCCATGCGGTGCCCCGCCTGATCCCAGCCGCGCGACTGATCTTTACCGATGCACCTACTGTCACCGCCCTGCCCTTGAACCGGCAGGGCTGGGGCAACCTGTGCCGTATCCTGTCGGCGGGCCGTCTGCGCGCCGAGAAAGGCGATTGCATCCTGCACCTGTCCGATCTTTTGGAATTCTCCGACGGTCTCCACCTGCTGCTCTGGCCACAGGCGGATCGATCCCCGGGCGGCGCGAGCCCATGGCGGACACAGGCGCAACAGCTGACGCGCCGCTTTGCCGGGCGGATGCATCTGTTGATGCACCCCCGGTATGATGGCGCAGACAGCACCTATTTCTCCTTATTAGAGACTGAATCGAAACATCTCGGCATCCCCACCCTCGCCAGCGCCGCACCGATGATGCATCACGGTGCGCGTCGCAAGCTGGGGGATGTGCTGACCGCCATTCGTCTGCGCCGCAAGGTGGATGATCTGGGCCGTGCAGCGTTGGCCAATGGCGAACAGCGCCTGCGATCCGAGGCTGAGATGCTGCGCATCTTCAAGGGGCATGAAGGGGCTGTCGCCCGCGCCCATGACCTCAGCGAACGGCTTACCTTCTCGCTGGATGAATTGCGCTATGAATACCCCAGCGAGGGCAGCGCGCAGGAAACCCCAACCGAACGCCTGCACCGTCTGGCCCATGAGGGGCTGAAATGGCGCTACCCGGCGGGCGCATCCGAGAAGGCCAGGAAGATGCTGGCCCATGAGCTTACCCTGATCGGCAAGCTGAAATACGAACCCTACTTCCTGACCGTCCGGGACATCGTCAAATTCGCACGGTCCCGCGATATCCTGTGTCAGGGGCGCGGCTCGGCGGCCAATTCGGTGGTCTGCTACTGCCTTGGCATCACCGAAGTCAGCCCCGAACTGGGCACGATGGTGTTCGAACGCTTTGTCTCGGAGGCCCGCGATGAACCGCCCGATATCGACGTGGATTTCGAGCACGAACGCCGCGAAGAGGTGATCCAGCACATCTATGACCGCTATGGCCGGGACCGCGCGGGCCTCTGCGCCACGGTGGTGCATTACCGTGGTAAACGCGCCATTCGCGAGGTTGGGCGGGCCATGGGTCTGACCGAAGACACGATTTCGGCGCTGTCCTCGCAGCTATGGGGTTTCTTCTCGACCGTCGGGCTCGAAGCGCACCGGATGCGCGAGATTGGCCTCGACCCCGAAGATCGCCGCCTGAAACAGACTCTGTCTTTGGTCTATGAGATCGACGGCTTCCCCCGACACCTTTCCCAGCACGTGGGCGGGTTCATCATCACCGAGGGGCGGTTGGACGAACTTGTTCCCATCGAAAACGCCACCATGGAAGACCGCACCGTGATCTGCTGGGACAAAGATGACATCGACAGCTTAGGCATTCTGAAGGTCGATGTGCTGAGCCTTGGGATGCTGACCTGCATTCGCAAGGCGTTCGACCTGATTGGCCAGCACCACCAGACCAGCTACACGCTGGCCACCCTGCCGCCCGAAGATCCCCAAGTATACGATATGCTGTGCAAAGCGGATTCGGTTGGCGTGTTTCAGGTGGAATCACGGGCACAGATGAATTTCCTGCCCCGCATGCGGCCGCGCAATTTCTATGATCTGGTGATCGAGGTCGCCATCATCCGCCCCGGACCCATTCAGGGCGACATGGTCCACCCCTATATCCGCCGCCGGAATGGCGAGGAAGAGGTCAGCTTCCCCTCGGACGAACTGGGCGAGGTGCTGGGTAAAACGCTGGGCGTACCGTTGTTTCAGGAACAAGCGATGCAGATCGCAATTGTCGGCGCGGGGTTCACCCCGGAACAGGCCGACCGGCTGCGGCGGTCTCTGGCAACCTTCAAGAAGCATGGCAATGTCAGCGAGTTTCGCGCGCTGTTCCTGCGCGGGATGAAGCGCAACGGGTATGAACAGGATTTTGCGGAACGCTGTTTCTCACAGATCGAAGGGTTCGGGTCCTATGGCTTCCCTGAAAGCCACGCGGCCAGCTTTGCGCTGCTGGTCTATGCCTCGGCCTGGATCAAGTGTCACCACCCCGGCATCTTCGCCTGTGCGCTGCTGAATTCGCAGCCGATGGGCTTCTATGCCCCCGCCCAGATCGTGCGGGATGCGCGAGAACACGGGGTGCAGGTGCGCCCGGTCTGCATCAATGCCAGCTTCTGGGACAATGTGATGGAGCCCGACGGCCATGGTGGGCTGGCCCTGCGGCTGGGATTCCGCCAGATCAAGGGGCTCAGCGAAGAGGACGCCAGCTGGCTGACCGCCGCGCGCGGCAATGGCTACCATCAGGTCGATGACGTCTGGCGCCGGGCGGGGTTGGGCCCGTCGGTGATCGAGCGGCTGGCCGAAGCCGACGCCTTCGCCGCCTGCGACCTGACCCGGCGCGAGGCGCTGTGGCAGGCCAAGGCAATTGCCACCGCCAAACCCTTGCCGCTGTTCTCGCAGGATCTGGAGGGTGAGGCGCTGGATGAGCCCGAAGCCTATCTGCCGCAGATGACACTGGGCGAGCAGGTAGTCGAGGATTACGTCGCCACCCGCCTCAGCCTGCGGGCGCATCCGGTCGCCCTGCTGCGGCATCTGCTGACGCCGGATCAGCGCGACAAAACCACGCCTGTCGCGTGACGACAGAACGGGATATTGGCCCGGAACAGAGTCGAAACCGGTGCCCTCATGACCAGACCCGCCCTGCCGCCGCGCTTTCCGGCAACGCCCGATCAGATCAACACTCAGGTCCGCGCCTTCTATGCCCGCGTGCGCGAGGATGCTGTGCTGGGTCCGGTCTTTGGCAACCATGTCACCGACTGGCCCAGCCATGAGGAAAAGATCGCCGCCTTCTGGCGCAACGCCATCCTGTTCGAGCGCTGCTATGACGGCAATCCCCAACGCGTCCATATCGAGCGGCCCGACGTGAAGCCCGAGATGTTCGCCCATTGGCTGGACCTGTTTGAAGAGGTCGCCACCCAGACATTGCCACCGGAAACCGCAACCCCATGGGTCGCGCTGGCCCGGCGTATCGGGGTCGGGATGAAGGCCGGTGTGCAATCGGCCCGCCAACCCAAGGACGCTCCGCCGATCCTGCGTTGATCCCTGAACATGGCGGCTTTGCGATGTTAGCGGTAAAATAGGGGCTATGCGCCCCGGTAAAATCGGTTTACTCAGGGGCAAGACAGCCTTTTTGCGCTGCGACGGCATAGTGCCACCACACCGACATCACCCGAGGCCATATCGATGAGCACTCAAAACACCACCCTTCGGGGACTTGGTTTCGCGTTTGCGGGATTCGCGGTCTTTGCCAGCCATGACGCGCTGATCAAAGTGCTGGGCGGGACCTATTCGGTGATGCAGATCATCTTCTTCGCCACGCTGTTTTCCTTTGTCCCCATGGCGGTCACAATCCTGACCGACCGGACAACGGGCAACTTCCTGCCGCATCACCCGTGGCTGGTGCTGCTGCGCTCGGCGCTGATGGTCACGGCCATGTCCTGCGCCTTTTACGCCTTCTCGGTCCTGCCGCTGGCCGAGGTCTATTCGCTGCTGTTTTCCTTCCCGCTGATCGTCACGGTCCTGTCGATCCCGATTCTGGGCGAAGTTGTCCGCGCCCAGCGCTGGGCCGCCGTTGGCGTCGGCCTGATCGGCGTTCTGATCGTGCTGCGCCCCGGTTCAACGGATATCACTTTGGGCCACCTCGCCGCCCTGACGGCTGCGTTTTGCAGCGCCTTTGCATCCGTTCTGGTGCGCAAGATCGGGAATGAGGAACGCTCGGCCGTGCTGATCCTCTACCCCATGCTACTGGCTATTGTGGTCATGAGCTTGCTGCAACCCGCCGTCTACCAGCCGCCCTCGCTGCTGCATCTGGCGATGATGGCGCTGGTCGGCGTGTTCTCGGTCATCGCGCAACACCTGATCATCCTGGCCTACCGCGCCGCGCCCGCCGGTGTTGTCGCCCCCAGCCAATACAGCCAGATCATCTGGGCAACGCTGTTTGGAATGATCTTCTTTGGCGAGCGACCGGACGGCTGGGTCGCCGTCGGGGCAAGCGTCATCATCGCGTCTGGTGTATTCGTGGTCTGGCGCGAGAGCCGGTCGAATACCACCTCAACCAACACCCCGGTTTTGCGGGTGCGCTCACCGCGCTCGGATACAGGGGCGTCGCGGCCGGGGGATTGAATCAAGGCTTTAGGTGTCACTGCACCTGATCTTGAGTCCTCCATTTATGTTACCTTCTTCAAAGCGGCCAATGGCTCTAACCAAATCGCTCAGCCTTTTGTGACCGTAAGTACGGGAGTCGAAGTCCGGATACATCTTACCTAATTGACTACCGACAAAAGCGAGACTGGCCCATCCATCCGCCTCGTTCGTGTTCAGCACAACGTTTCGGATCAATTGGTAAGCATGGTTCAACTCATGCTTCGCCTTTGGTGTCTCTGCACTCTTCGCGCGTGATGCAATGGGTTCGGATTTTTCAATATTCTCTATGTAAATGAAACGATTGCACGCATTGACGAACGCTTTGGGTGCTTTTCGCTCGCCGATTCCATATACATCCAATCCCTGTTCGCGAATGCGGCTTGCCATGCGGGTGAAGTCGCTGTCTGACGACACCAGTACAAACCCGCCGAAGCGCTCAGAATGCAGGATGTCCATGGCATCAATTACCAAGGCAATATCGCTGGAATTCTTCCCAGATGTATTGGCGAACTGCTGATGGGGAACGATGGCAAATTCAGCCAGCAATGCGGCATCCCATCCTTGGGGTGCGCCGTTGGAAAAGTCTCCGTAAATCCGCCTGAGACCGGCTTCGCCCAATGTCGCAATTTCTTCGAATATCTCTTTGGCATGTTTCGCGGGCACATTGTCCGCATCTATCAATACTGCCAATCGGTAGGATTTTCCTGTTGTCACTTCAAATCCTCAATTCAAAATAATTCTATCATCAAAAATTAGGTACGAAAAAAGGGCGAGCTAAAGCCCGCCCTTCAAGAACATTTCATTGTATCAGTAAACCACAACCGACCGAATGCTCTCACCTTTATGCATCAGGTCGAAGCCGTGGTTGATGTCGTCCAGACCCATAGTGTGGGTGATCATCGGGTCGATCTCGATCTTGCCGTCCATGTACCAGTCGACGATCTTGGGAACGTCGGTCCGGCCCCGCGCACCGCCAAAGGCGGTACCGCGCCAGGATCGGCCGGTGACCAGCTGGAACGGACGGGTCGAGATTTCGGCACCCGCAGGGGCCACGCCGATGATGATCGACTCACCCCAGCCCTTGTGGGCCGATTCCAGTGCGTCGCGCATGACGCCGACATTGCCGGTGGCGTCGAACGTATAGTCCGCGCCGCCCTTGGTGAGGTTGACCAGATAGGGAACCAGATCGCCTTCGACCTCTTTGGGGTTCACAAAATCGGTCATGCCGAATTTCGTCGCCATTTCCACCTTGGCAGGGTTCAGGTCAACGCCCACGATCTGATCGGCCCCGGCCAGACGCAGGCCCTGAATGACGTTCAGGCCGATACCACCCAGACCGAATACGATGGCGCGGCTACCGATCTCGACCTTGGCGGTATTGATGACGGCTCCGATACCGGTGGTCACGCCGCAGCCGATATAGCAGATCTTGTCGAACGGCGCGTCCTCGCGCACCTTGGCCAGCGCAATCTCGGGCAGGACCGTGTGGTTCGAAAAGGTCGAGCAGCCCATGTAGTGCAGGATCGGATCACCATCCAGCGTCGAAAAGCGCGAGGTGCCGTCGGGCATCAGGCCTTTACCTTGCGTTTCACGGATCGCCTGACACAGGTTGGTCTTGGGGTGCAGACAGTATTCACACTCACGACATTCGGGAGTGTAGAGCGGGATCACATGGTCGCCGGGCTTCAGGCTGGTGACACCGGGGCCAACTTCGACCACCACGCCTGCGCCTTCGTGGCCCAGAATGGCGGGAAACAGGCCCTCGGGGTCGGCGCCCGACAGGGTGAATTCGTCGGTGTGGCAAATGCCGGTCGCTTTGATTTCCACCAGAACCTCACCCGCTTTGGGGCCTTCCAGGTTCACGTCCATCACTTCCAAAGGTTTGCCCGCCTGAACGGCGACGGCGGCACGGGTGCGCATTGTGCTTGTCTCCCTGTCTTGTTTGCCCCGACCCTGCGCCAATTGCAGGGTGTTTTCAACTGTGCTTTGATGACAGGCAGGTTAAACGATTGATATTGCAGAAACGACATTGCCGGAATGAGGAGCGCCAATGCACCGATTTATCCCGATCCTGATCCTTCTTGCGGCCTGCGCCGAACCCCCTGCCCCGGAAGAGGCGCGGACCGAGCCCGAAGCCGCGCCGGTCGATCTGGCCTTTTGTCAGGGCGATCCGTTTGCTGACTCGGTCGGTCAGCCCGTGTCTTCCATTCAGGCCGATCTGCCCGAACGGGCGCGGGTTCTGGGACCAAACGACATTGCGACGCAGGATTATCGCATCGACCGGCTGAATGTCTTCGTGAACGGTGCGGGCGTCATTCAGCGTCTGACCTGCGGGTAGGCGTGGACTCGGGCGCTGATTCTCAGGTAAGAACAAAATAAGAACATTTTGATGTCTGCCGATGCCAAAACGCCGAATACTTTCACTGTGGTTTCCCCGTCTGGGGGCTGAACGGCTGATCCGCGCCGCGCGGGGGCTGCATAGCGGACCTTTGGCTGTCGTGGCCGAACAGTCGAACATGCAGGTCGTGACCTCTCTGAACGCCGAAGCTCAGGCCGCCGGGCTGCGCGTGGGTCAGCCGGTGCGCGATGCCCATGCCATGTGTGCCTCGCTGATCACCAGACACCGCAACGCCCCGGCCGAGGCTGCGTTTCTGACCGCGCTGCGCCGCTGGGCGGGCAAGTTCAGCCCGTGGGTGGCCGAGGAAGCGCCGGACGGGCTGATCGTCGATCTGTCGGGCTGCGCCCATCTGTTCGGCGGGGAAGAGGCATTGCTGAGCGTGCTTGAAACCGACTGCGCCGATATGGGCCTCAGCGTGCAGATGGGGATCGCGGATACGCTGGGCGCGGCCTGGGCGCTGGCACGCTATGCAGGGCAAGAGGCCACATCCGACCGCAATGGCGACGCCATCAGTCAGGAGGCCCGTGCCACCCGCGCGCGGGCGGGCAAGCGGCGGCACTGGACCAGAGGCGGGGCCGCGCCGCAGGTGATGGCGCTGGGCGGCGGGGCCCGGATCGCCGCGCCAGGGCAATCCTACGGCGCGCTCAGCCCGCTGCCCATCGCGGCGCTGCGGCTTGAGGATCAGGTGGTCGCACAGCTCAACCGTCTGGGCCTGCGCCGGATCGGCGATCTGCTGGGGCAACCACGCGCCAGTTTGGCGCGGCGGTTCGGACGCGGGCTGGTGCTGCGGCTGGATCAGGCCATGGGCAGCGCGCCCGAGCCCGTCTCGCCCGCCCGCCCGCCACATCAGTTTGCGGTGCGGATGACCCTGCCCAACCCGATCGGGTTGATCGAGGACGTGATGGCTGCTGTTGATCGCGTTCTGCCGACGCTTTGTACCAAGCTGGAAGAGAAAGGGCGCGGCGTCCGGACCCTGCGGTTGGAAGCCCACCGCGCCGATCAGGCGGCTGAGATCATCGAGGTCGGTCTGGCCCGTCCGACCTATGACAAACACCGCATTCGCCCCTTGTTAGAGATGAAAATCGATAAGATCGACGCTGGCTATGGCATCGACATGCTGCGGCTTGAGGCGATCCAGACCGAACCTATCCACGCCCGAACGATGGCAGGACATGCCGAAGCCAGACAGGTGGCCCGCAACCGGCTTGAAGGGAATACAGCCGTGGATGACCTGATCGGCAAGCTGGGCGCGCGGGTCGGGCTTGAGGCGATCACACGGCGACATCCCGCCGCCTCGCACATCCCCGAGAAGACGGCGCAGGTGCTGGCGGCGGCGTGGTCGGAACCGGCTCGCGATTGGCCTGCGCCGGCACGTCCGCGCCCCTTGCAGATGTGGCAGCCCGAGCCGGTGATGGCCCCGGAAACCCCGGATGTGCCCGGCAGCTTTCGCTGGCGCGGGCGCGACTGGCAATTGGCACAGGCCACCGGCCCGGAACGGATCGCGCCCGAATGGTGGCTGGACGATCCCAACTGGCGCAGCGGCGTGCGCGATTACTGGGTGGTGGTGACGGAACAGGGGGAACGGCTGTGGCTGTTCTACGGCCATGGCGGCACCATGTCAGCGGGCTGGTTCTGTCAGGGGCAGTTTGGTTAGGGTCTATTTTCCACGATACACCAGCCAATCCGGCAGGTAATCTACCAACCGGACCACCCAGGAAAACGGTGCAGGAAAATCGGTGCGAAAACGACGGCGCGACATCGCTTTGATGACACGCTCTGCCGCGTCCTCAGGCGTCATCAGCATCGGCATCTTGAAGTCATTCTTCTCGGTCAGGCGGGTCTTGATGAAACCCGGATTGACGATCCGAACCGTGACCCCCGTGCCCGCCAGATCGAACCGCATCGTCTCGGCCAGCGACACCAACGCCGCCTTGCTGGCCGCATAACCCACCGCCGCAGGCAGGCCACGATAGCCGGACAAAGAGCCGATCAGAGTAATGTCCCCCCGACCTGCGCGCATGAAGCCCGGCACCGTCTCACCCAGTACCCGCAACGCGCCAGTGTAGTTCACGTCGGTCATGGCCAGAACCGCCTCGGTGTCCCAATCGGCCGAGCGCATCGGCTCATAGGCTCCGGCGTTGTAGACCAGCCCGTCGATCTCTCCGGTCTCGGCCACGGCGCGGCGTACGGCGTCCAGATCGGTCACGTCGAAGGGCACCGACCGCGCATTGGGCAGCTTGGCGCAGATTTCGGCCAGGCGGTCGGCATTGCGCGCCGACAGGATCAGATGCGCACCGTCGCGGGCCAGCCCCTCGGCCACGGCCCGGCCCAGCCCTTCGCTGGCGCCTACGATCCAATAGGTTTTTCCGTGAAAACTGCTCATCCCCGGGCCATATCTGTTGTGCTGTATCTTCTACGGTTGGGCCAAAGGGCTGGATCACGCAACCACACAGGAAACTCAGCCCAGACGTCACAGTCTAGAGCACGTGGCAAATTAATCTAATCTGATTGATCCGGCGTGAACCCTGCTACGTATCCCTTTGTAAAATGTCGCACTAAGGGGATCACATGTTCGACGAAACACGGGGCGTACGTAAGAAAATCGCAATCGTAGGTGCAGGCATTTCAGGTCTATCCGCAGCTTACTACCTTTCAGAAGACCACGACATCACAGTTTACGAGGCCGAACCCCGACTGGGGGGGCATGCCCGCACGGTCATGGCGGGAAAGAAAGGTGATCAACCGGTGGATACCGGGTTCATCGTGTTCAACTACGCGACCTATCCTTACCTGACCAAACTGTTCGACGAATTGAACGTGCCGGTCACCAAATCCGAGATGAGCTTTGGCGCAACCATCGACAACGGTCGGATCGAGTATGGGCTGAACAACCTGCGCACCCTGACCGCACAGAAACGCAATCTGGCGCGGCCGTCTTATTACAAGATGATCGCCGACATCCTGCGCTTCAGCAAAGAAGCGCCCGAGGCCGCTAAGGACGACGACACCACGATCGGAGAGCTGGTGGATCAGATGCGTCTGGGTCACTGGTTCCGCCACAACTATCTGATGCCGATGTGCGGCGCGATCTGGTCGACGCCAGTTGAATTCGTGGATCAGTTCCCAGCGCGCTCGCTGGTGCAGTTCTTCCGCAATCACGCCTTGCTGGCCAGCGGCCGCGCCAACCAGCACCAGTGGTACACGGTCAAAGGCGGCAGCATCGAGTATGTGCGTCGCATCGACGCCGCCCTGCGCGAACGGGGATGTGACATCCGTCTGGGTGCTCCGGTCGATCATGTTCAGCGTGACGACATGGGCGTTTCGGTTACAAGTCAGGGCCACACCGACCGGTTTGATGAAATCATTCTGGCCACCCATTCCGATCAGTCCCGCGCCATTCTGGGCGACAATGCCACCGCCGCCGAAGCTGCAGCATTGGAAGCGATCCGCTATCAGCCCAACAGCGCCATCCTGCATTGCGACCCCGGCCAGATGCCCAAGCGTCGTGCTTGCTGGTCCAGTTGGACCTATCGCTCGCAAGCCGGGAATGTCGGCGTCACCTATTGGATGAACCGTTTGCAGAACATTCCAGACAGCGATCCGCTGTTCGTGACGCTGAACGCGTCGTCAGAAATTCCCGCGGACAATATCTATGATCAGGTCGAGTTCGCCCATCCGGTGTTCGACAAGGCCGCCCTGAAAGCACAAGGGCAAATCCGCGAGATGCAGGGACAGAACCGGACCTGGTTCGCCGGAGCGTATAACCGGCACGGGTTTCACGAAGACGGGATTGCCAGCGCGATGCATGTCGTGGATCGCATCAAGGGCACCCCGCAAACGATCGGAGCTGACCATGGCACTTTGGAACAAGACCCGGCCATCCCTGCTGTTGCGGCTGAATAGGCGCCTCTGGCGCGCCGGGCTTTTGTCTTTGACGCTGCTGGCCCCGGTTGGGCTGGCAGCGGATCCGCTGTCGCGCGAATTGAAAGACCCCAAGCAGATCGGCAGCGGGACCTTTCGGTTTCTGGGTCTGCCGCTTTACGACGCGAAACTCTACACCCCCGGCGGGGCCGCGTTTAACTGGGCCGAGGATTTTGGCCTGCAACTGACCTACCGCAAGAACCTAAAACAAAAGGCACTTGTGGAATCGACGCTGGAAGAGATGGCCCGTCAGGGCAACCCACAGCCCACACAGGCACAGCTTGAAGCCTGTTTTCAGGCCGTCAGCAAAGGTGACAACTATCTGGCGATCTCGGAAGGGCCCAACAAGGTCGGGTTCTGGCGCAATGGTACCCAAACCTGCACGCTGGCGAGTACCGACATCAAGAAATCCTTCATGTCGATCTTTCTGGGCGACAACACCCGGTCGGCCAGCTTTACGCAGAGTTTGAAGGGTCGGTGATGCTGTACCCCCGTGTCAGCCTCTATGCGCTGATGCTCGCTGCGGCGGGTATTCCGCTTTATATTCACCTGCCGCGCTTTGCGGCGGTGAATCTGGGCATTGGCCTTGGGGTGATCGGTACGGTCTTGCTGGTGATCCGACTGGTCGATCTGGTGCAGGACCCGCTGATCGGCTGGGCCATCGACCGCTGGCCGGGGGGGCAGCTTTTGTTCGCAGCTTTGGCCGCGTTGGGATTGGCCATCGGCTTTCCCTTGCTGTTTGGCCTGCCCGAAGGCGCAAGCGTCACAGCCCTGATCACGGTTCTGATCCTGCTGTTTTCGGCCTACAGCCTGGGCACAATCCTTCTATACGGCCGCAGCGCGACGCTTGCGAAAAAGGCTGACGCGAAAGAACTGATGACACTCGCCGCCTACCGCGAAGGCGGGCAACTGACGGGCGTGGTCATCGCGGCCAGCGCGCCAGCCCTGTTCGTGGCCTTGGGTGCATCAGCGCAAGGTTACCCCGCTTTCGGGCTGTTTCTCGGCCTGTTGGCGCTGTTGACCCTGGTTCTGACAATACCGATCTGGCGGCGCACGCCGATCACCGGTCAGGGCCTGTCCTTCGCCGGTCTTGGGCAGGCCGGAGCGCTGAGACTGCTGGCATTGGCACTGGTCAACAGCCTTCCGGTCGCCATCACCTCAACGCTGTTCCTGTTCTTTGTCGAAGATCGCCTGCAACTGGCCGGCAAGGCGGGGCCGCTGCTGATCCTGTTCTTCCTCAGCGCGGGCGCAAGCGTGCCGCTTTGGGCCAAGCTCAGCAACCGGATCGGCCCGAAAAAGACCCTGATCATCGCCATGCCGCTCTCGATCGCGGGCTTCATCGGTGCCGCAACGCTATCCGCCGGAGACCTCACCGGTTTCGCCATCATCTGCATCGCATCCGGCGCGGCGCTTGGGGCGGATATGGTGGTGCTGCCCGCCATGTTCTCGGTCGTGCTGACGCGCGCGGGGCTGAACGCCTCGGCCGCGTTTGGCATCTGGTCATTCGCTGGCAAGCTGGGCCTTGCGCTCGCTGCCTTTTTCACTCTGCCGCTTCTGGAACGCAGCGGCTTTACACCCGGTCAAACCAACAGTGCCGAGGCGTTGAACACGCTCAACCTCGCCTACGCCGTGCTGCCCTGCATCCTAAAGCTTGGGGCGTTCGGGATGGTTCTGACCCTTCCTACGGAGGTTACAGCCAAATGAATACGCTTATCGTGTTTCTGCTCGCCATCCTCGCTGTTCTTGCGGCCCGGGGCCGGTTTCTGAGCTTTCGGTCCCAATCGCCTGCCGATTACACGGGCACCGGCCCGGATTTCTCGCTGAAGAAACACCTCAATGGCGAGATCCTGTCCGAAGGCTTGATCTATGGCCCCAATGGCAAGATGTCGAACAGCTTCGTGGCGCGCATGGTCGGCGAATGGGACGGCAACTCGGGCACATTGGCGGAATGGTTCACCTATTCCAACGGCAAGCAGATGACCCGCAAATGGTATCTGACTATGGGCACCGGCAACACTTTCATCGCCACGGCAGATGACATTGTGGGGGAAGGAAAAGGTGAAATCTCGGGCTCAACCGTCAAGCTGACCTACAGGATCATCCTGCCCGAAGATGCGGGCGGTCACACGCTGGATGTGACCGACTGGATGTATCTGACCGAAAATGGCGCGATCATGAACCGATCCGAAATGCGCAAATTCGGCATCAAAGTGGCCGAGCTGGTCGCGACCATGCGCCCTGCACCCGAGATCAAGACCACGCATCTGTCCGGCACAAACGGCTATGATGCCGACGCGGACGGCAGGCTGTTGCAATGATCCGTATCCGCGCGCTCATATCCATTGCCGCGATCGCCTGTCTGTTGGTGCTGGCGGCGTGCTCGGCCAAACCGAGGGTTCCCAAATCCTTCCTGTCGGATCGCGAGTTGAACCTTGAGGAGTTTTTCGAAGGCAAAACCGTTGCCTACGGTCAGTTTCAGGACATCCTCGGCAACGTCCCGCGCCGCTTTACCGTTGATATCGACGGCACCTGGGACGGAGAAACGCTCACCTTGGTCGAAGATTTCGTCTATGATGACGGCGCGACCGAGCAGCGTATCTGGACCCTGACCAAAACCGGCGCCGATACCTGGACCGGCACCGCCCCCGGCGTGCTTGGCACCGCTGAAGGGATCGAGCGCGGTGACACCTTCAACTGGAAATACAAGATCGACCTGCCGATCAAGGACGGCTCCATGCGCGTGAAGTTCGACGACTGGATGTGGCTGCTGGAAGATGACCGCCTGCTGAACCGCGCCTATGTCTCACGCTTCGGGATCCGCATCGGAGAGGTCATCCTGTTCTTCGAAAAGAAGTAGTTCGAGGGTTGGGATGCGCCTACATCCGACCCCAACGGTCTTTTGCATATTTCTATGCGGTTCCATACCGCTTGATTGCAGCTGACGCGGGAAAATCCCGCCTGTTCAAGCTTGCCTTGCGGAAAAAGTGGTGAGCCGTGCAGGATTCGAACCTGCGACCCACTGATTAAAAGTCAGTTGCTCTACCAACTGAGCTAACGGCCCACTCTTTCGTTGGATCTTGACGATCCGTGGCGCTCTGTAAGGCAATTACCCGACCGGGTTCAAGCCCTTATTTTGCGCCTCGTTTCGCCGGTTTAATCAGTGTTTCCGGCGACCCGATAGGCGGCCTAATTAGGCAGGTGGCGCGGGGGGGTCAACCCCTTTTTTCAGGAATCTGCGCGACAGGGTGGATTCATGTTCAGAGCAACGTTATATGCCCGCCATGCAACAGATAAGCGATACCGGTTTGCCCTTTATGAAGATGCACGGGCTGGGCAATGACTTTGTCATTGTGGATGCGCGCGCGCATGCCGTTCCGATCAGCGCGGAATTGGCCAGGGGAATCGGGCACCGTCAGTTTGGCGTCGGATTCGACCAGTTGGCCGTGATCGAAACCGGCCCAGCCGACGCACATCTGGTATTTTACAACGCGGACGGATCGACCTCGGCCGCTTGTGGGAACGCCACCCGCTGTATCGCCCGGTTTCTGATGGAGGAAAGCGGGAAATCCGATCTGACGCTGACGACCGAACGGGGCACATTGTTGGCCAAAGAGGCCGGGAGCGGCCTGACCTCGGTCAATATGGGGCAACCTCAGCTGGAGTGGCACGACGTCCCGCTGGCGGAAGAGATGGACACTCTGGAACTGCCCATCGAAGGCGCGCCAACGGCGACCGGCATGGGCAACCCGCACTGCACCTTCTTTGTGGAAAACGCCGAAGCGATTCCCTTGACCGAGTTCGGGTCGCGCTACGAACACCACCCTCTCTACCCGGAACGCACCAATGTTCAGGTTGCTCAGGTGATCGGGCCGGATCATATCCGTATGCGCGTCTGGGAACGCGGTGTGGGCATCACGCTGGCCTCTGGCTCATCCTCTTGCGCCACAGCGGTTGCGGCTGCCCGGCGGGGCCTGACCGGGCGCAAGGTGCAGATCGAACTGGACGGCGGCACCATCTGGATCGACTGGCGCGACGAAGGTGTCTGGATGACCGGACCAACAGCCTATGTATTCTCGGGCACCCTGACGCCCGAATTCATAAGGTCGCTGGGATGAGCGCCCCGAAATTCACCACTCTGGGCTGTCGCCTGAACGCCTATGAGACCGAGGCGATGAAAGAGCTGTCGCAACAAGCGGGGCTGACCGATGCGGTGGTCGTGAATACCTGTGCGGTGACGGCCGAGGCCGTGCGCAAGGCGCGGCAAGAGATTCGCAAGCTGCGCCGGGAAAACCCAAACGCCCGCCTGATCGTCACCGGTTGCGCGGCACAGACCGAGCCTGAGACCTTTGCCCAAATGGAAGAGGTTGACGCGGTCATCGGCAATACCGAGAAAATGCAGCCTGATACCTGGAAGGGTATGGCGGCCGATTTCATTGGCGAAACCGAAACAGTGCAGGTCGATGACATCATGTCGGTCACTGAAACCGCTGGCCACCTGATCGACGGTTTCGGAACCCGATCCCGCGCTTATGTGCAGGTCCAGAACGGATGCGACCATCGCTGCACCTTCTGCATTATCCCCTATGGCCGCGGAAACTCGCGCAGTGTCCCTGCGGGCGTGGTTGTCGATCAGATCAAGCGGCTGGTGGACAAAGGCTATAATGAGGTCGTCCTGACAGGCGTAGACCTCACCTCGTGGGGGGCCGACCTGCCGGCGCAGCCCAGGCTGGGCGATCTGGTGATGCGCATCCTCAAGCTGGTGCCAGACCTGCCCCGCTTGCGGATCAGTTCGATCGATTCCATCGAAGTGGACGAGAACCTGATGCAGGCCATCGCGACCGAGCCGCGCCTGATGCCGCATCTGCATCTGTCGCTGCAACATGGCGACGATCTGATCCTGAAACGCATGAAACGCCGCCACCTGCGCGACGACGCCATCCGCTTCACCGAAGAGGCCCGCAAGCTGCGCCCGCAGATGACCTTTGGCGCAGACATCATCGCAGGTTTCCCGACCGAGTCAGAGGCGCATTTCGAGAACTCGCTGAAACTGGTCGCTGATTGCGATCTGACCTGGCTGCACGTCTTCCCCTATTCCAAGCGCGAAGGTACCCCTGCGGCCCGCATTCCGCAGCAGATCAACGGCAACATCATCAAGGACCGCGCCGCCCGCCTGCGCGCCGCAGGTGATGCGCAGGTGGCCAAACACCTCTCAGCCCAGATCGGCAAAACCCATCACATCCTGATGGAAAACCCCCATATGGGCCGCACTGAACAATTCACCGAGGTCGCCTTCAACGCGCCTCAGCCCGAAGGCCAGATCGTGACGGCAAAAATCACCGGGCAGACCTCGGGCCAACTCACGGCCTGATCCGCTCTTCTTCTGTTCAAAAATACCTCGGGGTGAATTGGCCGCAGGCCAAGAGGGGCTGGCCCCTTCTGGCGACCTCAAAAAGAAACCCCCGCAACCTTAGGGCGCGGGGGTTCTAGTTTCAGTATTCCGAAAAGGATCAGTCCTCGTTGCGAAGCTTACCCTTGTGCGGCGCCCACAGACGCTTGTTCACCAGGTACAGCAGCACCGACAGAACGGTCAGGAAGATCACGCCAACAAAACCGGCATTCTTACGATCCATCATCTTGGGTTCAGCGGCCCACATCAGGAAGGCGGCAACGTCCTCGGACATAGCTTCGACAGTGGCCGGGTGGCCATCGGCAAACTCAACCTGATCTTCCGAAATCGGCGGGGCCATCGAAATCCAGCCGCCGGGGAAGGCCTTGTTTTCGTACAGGATGGTGCCTGCCTCTTCCTTCTCTTCGCCAGTATAGCCATCCAGCAGCGAGGCGATGTATTCCGCGCCGCCCATACCTTTGACCAGCTGGTTGATGCCCAGGCCATAAGGACCATGGAAGCCCGCACGCGCCTTGGCCATCAGGCTCAGGTCGGGTGCGCCAACCGCGTCATTGACCGGGAAATGGTCGGTCGGGATCGCCGGGCGGAAATCGTCCAGCTCGGGGTCGAAGACCTCGAAATTGTCGGCCGCGTAGGTGATGACCTGCTCTTCCGAATAACCCAGCGCTTCCAGATCGCGCAGGGGCACATATCTCAGCCCGTGACAGGCTGCGCAAACCTCGGTGTAGACCTGAAGGCCGCGCTGCAGCTGGTTCTGATCCCAGGTTCCGAACGGACCCTCGAACGAGAAGTCGAAATCCTCGATATGCTGCTCGCCGCCACCTGCCGCAAAGGATGCAGCAGGGGTCAGAGCGAGGGCAAACGCGGCGCCGATTGCAAGTTTCTTGAACATGTTTCCGGTCCCTCTTCTTACTCGGCCGGCGTGGCTTCGGCGTCAGCCTTGCCATAATGCGCGTTGAAGTCTTCTTCGATGGTCTCGGGCTGCGGCAGCGGCTTCTCGATCACCCCAAGGATTGGCAGGATCACGAAGAAATAAGCGAACCAGTAGGCCGATGCGATCAGCGAGAAGGTTGCATAGGGCTCTTCCGCGGGCATCGCACCCAGCCACATCAGGGCAAAGAAGTCGATGATCAGCAGGTAGAACCACCATTTGAACATCGGACGGTATTTGCCCGAACGCACGGTCGAGGTGTCCAGCCAGGGTGCCAGAGCCATCGCCAGGATCGCACCGAACATCGCGACCACACCAAAGAACTTGGCGTCGACGATGCCGCCGGTGATGAAGCTGGCGAATTGCACAACCCAGACCTCGCCGGTGAAGGCCCGCAGGATCGCGTAGAACGGCAGGAAGTACCATTCGGGCACGATATGCGCAGGTGTAACCAGCGGGTTGGCTTCAATGTAGTTATCCGGGTGGCCCAGGTAGTTCGGCATAAAGCCGACAATGGCCCAGAACACGACCAGAATAACCGCCAGCGCGAACAGGTCCTTGATCACGAAGTAAGGCCAGAAGGGCAGCGTGTCCTTGTCGGCCTCGGCTTTCGAACCACGACGCACTTCAACACCTGTGGGGTTGTTGTTGCCCGTGGTGTGGAACGCCCAGATATGCACGATGACCAGTGCCGCGATGATGAACGGCAGCAGATAGTGCAGCGAGAAGAAGCGGTTCAGCGTGGCGTTATCCACCGCCGGTCCGCCCAGCAGCCAGGTCTGCAGCGCATCACCCACAAACGGGATGGCGCCAAACAGGCCTGTAATCACGGTCGCACCCCAGAAGGACATCTGACCCCAGGGCAGAACGTAACCCATGAAGGCGGTGCCCATCATCATCAGATAGATCAGCATCCCGATGATCCACGTGATCTCACGCGGGGCTTTGTACGAGCCGTAGAACAGGCCGCGGAACATGTGAATATAGACCGCAACAAAGAAAAGCGACGCGCCGTTCATGTGCAGGTAGCGGATGAAGTAGCCGCCATTCACGTTACGCATGATGTGCTCGACACTGGCAAAGGCCAGATCGACATGCGGGGTGTAGTGCATCACCAGGATGATGCCGGTGACGATTTGCAGCGCCAGGCAGAACGCCAGAACGATGCCCCAGATCCACCACCAGTTCAGGTTTTTGGGGGTGGGAATCATCAGGGTGTCATACAAAAGGCCGACGATGGGCAGGCGGCTGTGCAGCCACTTTTCGCCGTTTGACTTCGGCTCGTAATGATCGTGGGGAATTCCGGACATAAGTTGGGTCTCCCTTAGCCGAGTTTGAGGGTTGATGCGTCCACCCATTCAACGGGTGGAATCGGCAGGTTCTCAGGCGCGGGGCCTTTGCGGATCCGGCCAGCCAGATCGTAGTGCGAGCCGTGGCAGGGGCAGAACCATCCGCCGAAATCACCGGCGTCGCCCAGCGGAACACAGCCCAGGTGGGTGCAAACGCCCATCTGGACGATCCAGGCACCCGCTGCTTCGCCTTCGGGCGAGGGCAGCACGCGGTTGGCATCGGTTGCGGGCGCGTCCGCGTTCAGGTTGAAGTTCCGGGCCAGCGGGTCGGGCAGGTTGCCAACCGCTTCCTCATCCTGTTGCTGCGCTTCGGCAATCTCGGCACCGGTACGATGGCGGATGAACACGGGTTTACCCAGCCATTTCACGGTCAACTGTGTGCCCGGCTCAACCCCGCTGACATCTGTACGGATCGAGGACAGGGCCTGCACATCCGCCGACGGGTTCATCTGGTTGATCAGGGGCCATACGGCTGCACCTGTCGCAACGACTCCTGCGCCGCCAGCGACGTAATAGAGGAAATCTCTGCGGGTGCCTTCGTGGTCTTCTGCGTGGGACACGAGGTTATCTCCGGTTTTCTGGCGCCCGCGGACGGGCAAATAGCTCGCGCACCGCACGAATGCGGTGTCTTAACCGCGCTGTCTATCGACGCAAATAGCGTTCGTCCAGCGGTCATAAACGCGCAATACGCCGCATCTGTGCTATTTGTCACAATGCATCGGGTATTTTTGGTGATTCAAGCCCACATCTTTTCCGATCATCCCGAATCGGCGGGGTTTGATTCGATGGTCAGGGACACATCCCCGCTATGCCTGACCCAAGCGGATTCGGGGCACATCTTCCGGCAGAAGATTGATGCCATGTCATGCAATATCCGCGACGGCAGAGCCGCATTGTTCCGCGACAAATGACACCTCTGAAATAGACCATTTGTTCAGTGGGATAGCGGTCTTTTTGCTGTTGAATCCTGTGCCTGAATGCCGGACATCCCGGTCTGCGCGAACGCCGATCAGGAGACCCCGATGTCAAAAACCCCCTTGGCCGCCGTTCTGTTAACGATTGCACTGTCCACCCAAACCGCCGCTGCTGGCGATCCAGCCAAAGGCAAGCAGCTTTATAACCGCTGTTCCTCGTGCCACGCGATCATCAAAGATGGCGAGGTTCTGGAGAAAGGCGGCATTACCGGACCGAATCTCTATGGCGTCGTGGGCCGCGTCGCCGGGTCCGAGACCGATTATCTGAATGGCAGCGAGCGCCTGCCCATCGGCATGTTCACCGACGATATGATCCGGGCGGGCGAACAGGGGCTTGTCTGGACCGAGGAAAACATCGCGGTCTATTCAAAGGACCCGATCGGTTTCATTCAGGAGTTTCTGCAGGACGATACCGCCCGCCCCAACATGAGCGTCAAGCTCAGGAAAGGGGCCGAAGACATCGCCGCCTATCTGGCAACCTTCAGCGACTAGGGGCGCGGGTCGCCCTCAGCCTTGCGGGCGGGTGGCGACCATACTGGGCCGCTCGCCAAACTCGGCAAACCAGGCCGCAAGCGCATCATTGCCCTTGCGCCAGCCGCGCGCATCGTGGCGCAAATCAAGATAGCCCAGCGCACAGCCGACAGCCACTTGCCCCATATCCAGCGGGCCGGACAGATGCGCCATCCAGCGCTGGTTCAGGGCGGCACAGGCCCGGTCGATCTTGACCCATTGCGACTCGGTCCAGTCGTCCCATTGCTTGTCTTCGGGGCGCAACCGGTCTTCGTAGGTCATCGACAGGGCCGCATCCAGAATACCATCTGCCAGCGCCTCAAGCGTCAGTACATCCCAGCGGCGCGCGCCATCGGGATAAAGCCGCCCTCCGGCGCGGGCATCCAGAAACGCGCAGATCACCCGACTGTCGAACAGGGTTGGCCCATCCGGGCGTTCCAACGCCGGAACCTTGGTCAGAGGGGCCTTGCTGATCAAAGATGCCGCCGGTGAAATCGGCGTACTGGCCACCGTCTCAAGCTCGACATCCTCCAGCTGATCCGTTTCGTGCAGCAGCACCATGACTTTGCGCACATAAGGCGAGGTCAGACTGTGATAGAGTTTCATTCGCACGCTCCCTGATTGCGCCGACCTTACAACAAGGGCGAAAAAACAAAAGCGGTCAGTCGTCTGACGGCTTGGCCCCGCGCATCAGCGTCTGCAGCACCTGCAACTCGGACCCAATCCCCGACGCGATGTGATCGGACGCCTGCATCCGCACATCATCGGGTTTGTTCTGGTTCAGCTTCCAGGTACCCTGAATGTCATCGATCCGCATCCGACAGGGCACAATCATCCGCATCATGCGATCCAGCGCCTCATCGGTCATCTTATCGGTACGCCACGGCGGCTTCGGACGCAGCCGATCTTCGTAGAACGCCGACTGCCGGTCCAACAGATCGCGCAATTCCTGCGGCGGGCGCATCTCAAGAACGCCGGTCAGATGGGCGGCCACATAATTCCAGGTCGGCACCTGATCCGCGATCCCGTACCAGTCGGGTGACACATACCCATCCGGCCCCGATACCGCGATTCGCGCCGTCACAGGCTGCTTCAACACCCGCACAATCGGGTTCGAGCGGACTAGATGCAGCTCGGCCACCGCCCCGTCTTCGGACAGCAAAAACGGAACATGGCTTACAATCGGCGCGCCATCGGTCGAGATTGCCAACACGCCAAAGGCCCTATCACGGGCAAACGCAATATGACGCGCGCGGTCCTCGGCGCGGAAGGCGGGGTTCGGGTGCATGGCATTCCTCCTGCCAAATCTCTTGCAGAAGGGGCCCGATCTATGCAAGGTCCGTCTCGTTCTCAGGGCGGGGTGAAATTCCCCACCGGCGGTATGCGGGCAATGACCCGTAAGCCCGCGAGCGGCTTTGGATCATCCGGGGTGACAAGCAGATCTGGTGAGAGGCCAGAGCCGACGGTTAAAGTCCGGATGAAAGAGAACGTGCAGCGTGCCGCCTCGGCGCGTCTGCTCGTGATCGCCTTGGGTGACGTGTCTGTCTACTTAAGGAGGTCCAAATGACACACACCCGCTATGCTTTCATCAAAGCCAATTGGCATTCCGATATCGTCGACCGCGCGCTTGACGGCTTCTTTGAGCTCATCCCAGCCGAACAGGTCGACGTCTACGACGCCCCCGGCGCGTTCGAAATGCCCCTGCTGGCGCGCGATCTGGCCCAAACCGGCCAATATGCCGCGATCGCCTGCGCCGCCTTTGTCGTCGATGGCGGCATCTACCGGCATGATTTCGTGGCACAAGCCGTGGTGGACGGCCTGATGCGCGCAGGCCTGGATACCGGCGTCCCGATCCTGTCGGTCTCACTCACCCCGCACCAATATCAGGAAACCGACCACCACAACGCCATCTACCGCGCGCATTTCGTCGAAAAAGGCCGCGAAGCCGCACAAGCCGCGCTCAAGATAACCGCGACGCGCGCGACCATCGCAAAAGCCGCCTGATCCTTCTTCTGTTCAAAAATACCTCGGGGGAGTCGCGCTTGCGCGACGGGGGCAGAGCCCCCTCCCCGACCCCAAGAAGCAAATCCGCTTGAGGCCAAAGGCCCACAAGGCTAATCACTTCGCTCAAAGGAGCACGCCCATGTCGATGAACAGCTTTGGACACCTCTTCCGCGTCACCACCTGGGGTGAAAGCCACGGCCCCGCTTTGGGCGCCACTGTTGACGGCTGCCCGCCAGGCGTCACAATCGATGAGGGCATGATTCAGCACTGGCTGGACAAGCGCAAACCGGGGCAGAACAAATTCACCACCCAACGGCGCGAGCCCGATCAGGTGAAAATCCTCTCCGGCGTGTTCGAAGGCCAGACCACCGGCACCCCTGTCCAGCTGATGATCGAGAACACCGATCAACGCTCGAAAGACTACGGCGACATCATGGACAAGTTCCGTCCGGGCCATGCCGATATCACCTATTGGCAGAAATACGGCATCCGCGATTATCGCGGTGGCGGGCGCAGCTCAGCCCGCGAAACCGCGTCGCGTGTTGCCGCCGGTGGCTTGGCACGAGAGGCCATCAAACAGATCGCGCCCAATGTGCAGATCACCGGCTACATGACCCAGATCGGCCCGCACAAGATCGACCGCGCCAATTTCGACTGGTCGCAGATCGAACAGAACCCGTTCTGGACGCCCGACGCCCAAGCGGCCGGGGACTGGGCCGCCTATCTGGACGACCTGCGCAAATCCGGCAACTCGGTCGGTGCGGTGGTCGAGGTTATGGCGCGCGGCGTTCCCGCCGGGCTGGGCGCACCGATTTACGCCAAGTTAGACACTGATCTGGCCGCTGCAATGATGTCGATCAACGCCGTCAAGGGCGTCGAGATCGGTGAAGGCATGGCCGCCGCTGAACTGACCGGCGAGGCCAACGCGGACGAGATCTTCATGGGCCAGAACGGCCCGCAATACAGCTCAAACCACGCGGGCGGCATTCTGGGCGGTATCTCGACCGGGCAGGACATTGTGGTGCGGTTTGCGGTCAAACCGACCTCGTCGATCCTGACCACCCGCAAGACCATTACCAAATCCGGTGAGGAGACCGAGATCATCACCAAAGGCCGCCACGACCCCTGCGTCGGTATCCGCGCGGTTCCCGTGGGTGAGGCGATGATGGCCTGCGTCATCCTCGACCACTTGCTGCTGCATCGGGGTCAGATCGGCGAGAATCGTGGACATATCGGCTGATCTGTGCGCCCGTCTGCGGGGCATCGTCGCGCAGCGCATGCAGGCCGACCCGGCGCATGATCTGGCGCATCTGGATCGCGTCTGGAGCAATGCGCGGGCCATCGCCGATGAACAGACAGACATGCAGGTCCTTCTGGCCGCCTGCTATCTGCACGATCTAGTCAACCTGCCCAAGAACGATCCGAACCGGCACCTCGCCTCTCGTCTGTCCGCTCAGGAATCAGAGCCTATTTTGGGTGATCTGGGCTTTGATGCCGCGTCGATCCGCGCCACCCAGCACGCGATTGAGGCCCACAGTTTCTCGGCCAACATCCCCCCGCGCACTGCCGAGGCCCGCATCCTGCGCGACGCAGACCGGCTGGACGCACTGGGCGCGATTGGCATCGCCCGCACCTTTGTTGTTGCTGGCGCGCTGGGCCGCGACCTTTATGATCCCGATGATCCCTTTGCCGAAGCGCGCGCGCTGGACGATCTGAAATTCTCGCTCGACCACTGGAAAGTCAAACTGCTGACCCTGCCTGCCGATATGCTGACCCCTGCCGGGGGGGCGCTTGCACAGGAACGGGTGTCACAGATGCTTGAGTTTCTGGATGCCTTCGCGGATGAAATCGGCCACCCCGTTCCCGATCACTGGAATTCCGCCTGATTGGTACAATCCCGTCGTTGATCTTTCGCCGCCAAAGGCGCAGGGTCCCGGCCAATGGCACAATCCTTAACATCGCATCGACCCATGCTTGCCGTGGGTTTGAAACTGGCTGCGCTGATGCTGTTCACCTCGATGTCGGCACTGGTCAAAGCCCTGTCCGAGGATTTCCCGCCGGGTGAGCTGGTCTTTTTCCGCTCGCTCTTTGCCATTCCGGTCATCATCATCTGGCTGATCTGGCGGGGCGAACTGGCGCAAGGTTTTGTCGTCAAGAAACCCATGGGCCATTTCTGGCGCGGCGTTCTAGGCACCAGCGCCATGGGGCTGACGTTCACCGGCCTCAGCCTTCTGCCCCTGCCCGAGGTCACGGCCATCGGCTATGCCACCCCGATCTTCACCCTGATTCTGGCCGCGCTGATGCTGGGCGAACGCATCCGCATGATCCGAATCGGAGCGGTGGCGCTGGGCCTGCTGGGGGTCCTGATCATGATCTGGCCCCGGCTCGGCAGCACTCAGATGGAAGTCACTGCTACCATTGGTGCTCTTTGCGTGCTGGGGGCTACTATGGCCCGTGCCTTCGTGCAGATTCATATTCGGCAACTGGTCAAAGTCGATCACCCTGCGGCCATTGTGTTCTACTTTTCCATGACCGCGACGCTGTTATCTGCGCTGACGGCCTTCTGGGGGTGGGCCATGCCAACCCTGAATCAGGCTCTGATACTGGTCATTATGGGGCTGATTGGGGGGGTCGCGCAGATTCTGGTGACCTCGTCCTATCGGTTCGGGCAGGCCTCGATGCTGGCGCCGTACGATTATTCGACCATGCTGTTTGCGATTTTCATCGGCTATGTCTGGTTCGATGAGTTGCCAACAGTCGCCATCCTGATCGGCGCAGCGCTGGTGATCGCAGGCAATGTCGTCGTGATCTGGCGCGAGCATCAATTGGGGCTAGAGCGCGGCAAGGCGCGATCCGTCACCGACCCCAAAGCGTGACTTTACCTTTCGCAAACTTCGCCTAGGTTGGGCGCGACAGTCAAAGAGGGTTTCCCATGAGCGACGCACAGGATCACAAGGAAAAGATGCAGCAGGTGCAGGCCAAGCACCGCAAGAAAGTGTCCGAGGCGGTTGATCCGGGGCGCGGGCTGGTGCTGATCAACACCGGCAAGGGCAAGGGCAAATCCTCGGCCGCGTTTGGTGTGGTGATCCGGGCGCTGGGCTGGGGTCAGACAGTCGCGGTGGTGCAATTCATCAAGGGTAAGTGGAAGACCGGTGAACGCCGGTTTTTTGAAGACCGCGATCTGGTCACATGGCACACGATGGGCGAAGGTTTCACCTGGGATACGCAGGACCGCGAGCGTGACATTGCCGCCGCCACCGCCGCCTTTGACAAGGCTTGCGATCTGATGGCCAGCGGTGAATATGATCTGGTCGTGCTGGACGAAATCAACATCGCCCTGCGCTATGAATACCTGTCGGTTGAGCGTGTGATCGAGGGGCTGAAGGCACGGTCCGACAAGACCAGCGTCTTCCTGACCGGTCGCGACGCCCCGCAAGCGCTGCGCGACTATGCCGATCTGGTCACCGAAATGACCGAGGAAAAACACCCGTTTCAGGCTGGTATCAAAGCCCAGCGCGGCGTGGACTTTTAGGAATGGTCAAGGTGGGCGTCGCCATACCCACCTTAACCTGCGCGCTTGCCTGACAGGTTTTCAAATACGTAGCGCACAGACTTGCGGCGGCTTGCGGCGCTCTCTGGCAGAATGTCGTCTTTTCCCGCCGCATCGCGGGCAGCCTTGCGGTTCTTTTGGTCCACGTAAGCCGTGTAATCGGTGTCGCAGCAGCTGCACCCACAGGCAGTGGCGGCATCGTGCCGGGCAATGATCTCGTCCATCTTTTCGCGCATACCGAAGCCCTGCGATTGTCTCGTTTCCGAGGCGGCGGCAGGCCCTCACTGTGTCACGCGCTGAGCCCGCAAACCGCCCCGAAACCCTGTGCTGGATAATACATCATCTGGCGTTGAGCTATATCTGATTATTTTAGTCAGACAATTCAAGCCAAAAAAATGCGCCCACGAATTTCTTCGGGGCGCAAGTTACGGGGAAGATAGGATCAGATGGCCGGGTCACGCGGATCCAGCGTTACCGACCATAGCTCGGTATCCGCGCGGTCCATCAGGCGAACGGTCATTTGTTGCGTTGAACCGTCGATATCCACGAGGCCAAAGAACTGCAGACCCGCACTGGGTGGCAGGTTCACCCCTTGATCTTCGGTCGGAGCTTTGACGAATTTCACCTCGGGCCCGAAGGTTCCGTCCAACGCGTTCGGACCAAATGTACCGGCGTGCAGGGGCCCCGAAACAAACTCCCAAAACGGTTCAAAATCCTGAAATTGGGCTTTGTTAGGGTCGTAGAAGTGCGCCGCGGTATAGTGAACATCTGCTGTAAACCAGACCGTGTTCGTGATGCCCGCCGTCTTGATAAAACGCAGCAGATCGGCGATCTCCAACTCGCGACCCTTGGCCGGCCCACTGTCACCGTTTGAGATCGCCTCCGCTCCGGCCTGTTCCTTCCATTTGTCCCACACGATCAACCCGATCGGCATGTCAGAGGCAATCACCTTCCAGGTGGCTTGCGAGGCTGCAAGTTCGCGTTTCAGCCAGGCCAGTTGCGCGGCACCCAGAATGCGGGACTGATCGGTGATTTCATCCTCCATCGCGGGTCCGTTGGGGCCGCGATAGCTGCGCAGATCCAGGAAAAACACATCCAGCATCGGACCGTATGAGATCTTGCGATAGACGCGACCGGGCTCGGCAGGGGTTATGCGCAGCGGTGTCATCTCGTGAAACGCCCGTCCGGCGCGGGCTTGCAGCACATGCACCGATTTCTCGGAATACCGATCATCCGAGATCAGGTCCTTGGCGTCCGACCAGTTGTTGACAACCTCGTGGTCATCCCACTGGAAGAAGGTGGGGCAGACGGCGTTCATGGCGCGCACGTGCTCGTCCATCATGTTGTATTTCCACTGGGCGCGGAATTCGTCCAGCGTCTCGGCAACCTTGCGCTTTTCGTCGATCAGGGTGGCGTTCTTCCAGATCACTTGCCCGTCCTTTTCGACCTCGTCCTGCATCGGGCCGTCGGCATAGACCGTATCGCCGGAATGGATGAAAAAGTCAGGCCGGTGCTGCGCCATGGTCGCATAGGTGCGCATCCCGTCATCATCAATCCCCCAACCCTGACCTGCGGTGTCGCCGGACCAGGCAAATCGAATGTTCCGGCGCGCGGACGGAGCGGTGCGGAATTGCCCAATAACAGGCTCTGATACGGCATTGATATCGCTTAGATCGGCGGCGACAAAGCGATAGAAGATATCCTGATCCGCTGGCAGCCCGTCGATCAGGCGTTTGACCGCGAAGTCACCGTTCGGGATTGCATCCATTGGCGGCAACCGGCGGGCATCGGCAAAGCTCTCGGTGGTCGAGACCTCCATCATCACGCGCGCAGGCCGGTCGATGCGAGTCCAGACCATGCCCGAGCTTGCATCCACGTCGCCTGACTGAACACCATGTGTGAAAACGGGTCGCGACGCGGCACGGCTGATGGCAGGCATGGCCAGCGACGCAGCAAATGCAGTGCTGCCAGCCAGAAACGTGCGGCGGGTCGGGCGAATAATCTTGGTCATCTCGGGGCTCTCCTGTCTGGTGATCGTCTCAAAGATCACGCGATTGGTGAACCGATAAGAACCGCCCGTTTGTAAAACGCGCGGCTCAGTTTCTTGACAGTATCACGATGATACTGTGACAGCTGTGGATAATTCTCAGGCGGCAACACCCTGTTCAGGCGCGCTGAGTGAGATCACCAGCACCACCGCAGCACCGTTCAGCCAGTAAAAGACGGCATCCAGACCCGAAAACCCGAAAAGGCTAGGGGCGAACAGGAAGGTGATGCCGACGATAAGGTCCACGGCCAGATGGAACTTATAGCTCAGGACACGCCAGACCCCCAGGTGATGGTCGGTCAGAGCAGTCAGGACAAAGGCCGCGACCCCGGTGATAACCGACAACCACAAAGCCATGGGGTTGGACTGACCCAGCCCCAGAACAAAGGGCAGCACGATCAGCGCCAGCGCGACGGGGTAGTCCAGATAGGCGTGAATGTTGCGCGTAACGAAACGAAGAGACATCGGAAGATCCTTTTCTTGCTTGGGATAATCCGAAGATGGGGTGGGGATCTCAGACGTATCAGTTCAGGTCGTTCAGGTCTTTTTGCAGATCGTACAAATGCGCCGGTCGATCAGTGCATCGCCCGGTAAGCAGCCGGGGACACGCCGACCTGCTTCTTGAACACGCGCGAAAACGCCGCTTCGGACGCGTATCCGACCTCGGCCGCCGCATCCGCCACGTTCCAGCGGCTTTCTGTCAGTCCATGGCAGGCGATCTGCATCCGCCACGAGGTCAGGTATTGCATCGGGGTCGTTTCCATCTTCTCGGCAAACAACTGGGCAAAGGCGGTGCGTGACATCCCGGCCTCGCGGGCCAGAGTCTCGACACTCCATTCCTGTGCGGGCCCGTGGTGAAATGCGGTCAGCGCGCGGGATATGCGGGGATCGGCAAATCCGGCAAGCGCCGCGCCGGTCGGGCTTTGGCATTCCAGATAGGCCCGGATTGCCTGCGCAAACAGGACCTCGGACAGTTTCAAGGCGATCAGGTCGCCGCCGATCCGCGCGCCGCCCACTTCGGACCCGATCATGCGCAGCGTGGCCTCGATCCAGGCCCCGGCTTCTTCGCCATAATTCTCGATCAGAATGTAGGGCGGCAGCCGGTCGATCAGCATATGCCCGGTGCCCCGCCGCCCCGGCGGACCGGTGAACGAGAAATGGCCGCAGATCAATTGCGTATCGCGGCTTTTGTCCTCGCCGCCATAGACCAGAACGCCGTCGCCCTGATACCCGGCGTCCTCCAGCACCTGCTCCAGTGGCAGGGCGTCCAGCGGATTGACCTCATTGCACAGCAGCGCATGGGCTGCGCCGTGCGGGATCAGAATCAGATCACCCTGTTTCAAACGCAGTGTTTCGCCCGTGTTAGAGACAAAAACCTTCAACTCCCCACGCTGCACAAAGTGAAACCGGGCCACGTTTTCGAACGCGGGCACCTGAATGCCGAAAGGCGGCGTGAAAGAGGTGCGGAAATAGAACGTCCCCCGCAGGGACAGACGGGTGAGGATATCACTGAGCAGGTCCAACATGTGGGTAACGTAACCCCACCTGCGCGTTCGTCCAGCCATCTGAACGATCTGCACAATGTCTTGAACGGCAGGCAAAGAAAAACCCCTGCGCAAGGCAGGGGTTTGGAGTTCAGGATCTGCGCAGATCAGGCGCGGACAAGCTTTTCGTAGTCTTCGGCAATCTCGCGGGTCAGATCGCCCACTTTGAACGTATAGTCACCAATCTGCCCGACCGGAGTGACCTCGGCAGCCGTACCGGTCAGCCAGCATTGTTCGAAATCGGCCATTTCCTCGGGCTTGATGCGGCGTTCGTGGACGGTGATGCCCTTGTCTTTCAGCATCTGGATCACGGTCTGGCGGGTGATGCCGTTCAGGAAGCAATCGGCCAGCGGGGTGTGCACCTCTCCGTCCTTGACGAAGAACACATTCGCGCCGGTCGCCTCTGCCACGTAGCCGCGCCAATCCATGAACAACGCGTCCGAACAGCCCTTGGCCTCGGCCTTGTGCTTGGAGATGGTGCAGATCATGTAAAGACCCGCCGCTTTGGCGTGAACCGGGATGGTTTCCGGGCTGGGGCGTTTCCATTCCGCGATGTCCAGCTTGGCACCCTGCATCTTGGCATCGCCGTAATAGGCACCCCAGGGCCAGACCGCGACGGCCATGCGAACCGGGTTCCTGGCCGAGGCCACGCCCATATCCTCGCCCGAGCCGCGCCAGACCAGCGCGCGGACATAGGCGTCCTGCAAGCCGCTGGCTTTCAGCGCCTCGTCCTTGGCGGCCTCGATCTGATCGACGTCATAGGGCATCGGCATATCCAGCGCCTCGGCCGAGGCGATCAGACGCTCGGAATGTTCGCGGCTTTTGAAGATCTTGCCGTTATAGGCGCGCTCGCCCTCGAACACGGATGAGGCATAGTGCATCGCGTGGGTCAGCAGGTGCACATTGGCCTCGCGCCAGGGCACCAGTTCACCATCCATCCAGATGACACCGTCACGATCATCGTACCCCGCCATGCGAAACCTCCTGAACCGGGTTGAATTTTCGATTGTTGCGCTATTTAGGTCCGGAGCGGACACATTCTTGCGCAAAAACTGCGATTCGATACCTGTCCGCCCTTGGAATGTCAATAAGGCTGACATAAACTGAGCATTGTGTAACGAATGAGGCAAGATATGTCCGAAATCCGCCCCGCCCCGATGTTTGGGGGCGAAAGCCTGTTGTTTCTTACGGATGAGCAGTTGCGACAGGGGATCGAGGCCATGTTTTTCGCCTATCGCGGCTTTACCGCCGATCCTGACCGCATCCTGTCCGAGATGTCTTATGGCCGTGCGCACCACCGGGCGATTCACTTTGTCAATCGCGCGCCGGGGACCACGGTGAACAACCTGCTGGCCATTCTGGGGGTGACAAAACAATCCCTGAACCGGGTGCTGCGGACGCTGATCGAGGATGGAATGGTCGAAAGCCGGGTGGGTACCGCCGACAAGCGCGAGCGGCACCTGTTTCTGACCGAAAAGGGCCGCGCGCTGGAGGCCACGCTGTCCGACGCCCAGCGCGCCCGGATGCGTGCGGCATATAAGGACGCAGGCCCCGAAGCCGTGGCCGGTTTTCGTAAAGTGCTTGAAGCGATGATGGATGCTGATATGCGTCATGCGTATACGAAGCTGCGGGATACGACCTCATGAGCGATATGGACGCCCATCTGCTGATCGTCGACGATGACGAACGCATTCGCGATCTGTTGAAGAAGTTCCTGATGCGGAACGGGTTTCTGGTAACCGCCGCCCGCGACGCAGCCCATGCGCGCCGGGTGCTGTCGGGGCTGGATTTCGACATGATCGTGCTGGACGTGATGATGCCGGGTGAGGATGGCGTGAGCCTGACAAAGGCACTGCGCGAAACGCATGCGACTCCAATCCTGCTGCTGACCGCGCGGGGTGAAACCGAGCACCGGATTGCGGGGCTTGAGGCCGGGGCGGATGATTATCTGGCCAAACCGTTCGAGCCGAAAGAGCTGCTGCTGCGCATCAATGCCATTCTGCGGCGGATGCCGGAAACGCCAGCCCAAGATACCGCGGCGAAGATCCTGACGCTGGGCCCGATCCGCTATGACATCGAACGTGGTGAGATGTGGCAGGGCGAAGACCCGGTGCGTCTGACCGCAACGGAAAGCCAGTTGATGAAGATCTTCTCGGCCCAGCCGGGCGAGCCGATCAGCCGCGCGAAACTGGTCGAGGATCTGGGCCGCGACAAGGGACAGGCGCAGGAACGCGCGGTGGATGTGCAGATCACCCGGTTGCGTCGGAAGATCGAACAGGATCCGAAGCAGCCCAGATACCTGCAGACGGTTCGGGGTGCAGGATATATGCTGGCACCGGATTGATTTGGCCGCTGCGCGGCGATTTTATGCCTTCGGCGAAGGTATTTTTAGCCAGATGAAGAAGGGATCCCGATGAAAACTGCCTTGTTGACCCATGCTGATTGTCTGGGGCACGTGACGCCGGACGGGCATCCTGAGCGGGTGGCGCGGCTGGAGCATATTCTTCATGCGCTGGAGCCTTTGGATCTGGATCGCAGGACGGCCCCGATGGCGGCGGATGATGATTTGCTGCGGGTCCATCCCGAAGATTACATCCGGGATATTCGTGCCACGCGACCTGCGGAGGGGTTTGCGCAGATCGATGGGGATACGTTTATGTCTCCGGGCACTGTCGATGCCGCCTATCGCGCGGCGGGGGCCGTGGTGCGGGCTGTGGATCTGGTGCTGGGCGGTGAGGCTGCGAATGCGTTTTGTGCGATCCGACCGCCGGGGCATCATGCGGAAACGGACAAGGCGATGGGGTTCTGCCTGTTCGGCAATGCGGCTTTGGCGGCGAAACATGCGCTGGATCATCATGGGCTAAGCAAGGTCGCTGTCGTTGACTTTGACGTCCATCACGGCAATGGCACGCAGGATTTGCTGTGGGACGAAAAGCGCGCGCTGGTGATTACCAGCCAGCAGATGCCCTTGTGGCCCGGATCGGGACGCCCGGATGAGACCGGCGCTTATGAGACCGTATTGAACATACCTCTGGCCCCCGGCACAGGCGGGGCCGAGATGCGGGCGGCTTATGAGGCGCAGGCTTTCCCGCGTTTGCGGGCGTTCAGGCCCGAATTGATCATTATCTCAGCCGGGTTTGACGCGCATCAGGACGATCCGCTTGCCAATCTGAACTGGTCCACGGGTGATTTTGCCTGGATCACCGCTGAGCTGTGCAGGATCGCGGATGAGGTTTGTGAGGGCCGTATCGTCTCGACTCTGGAGGGCGGGTATGATCTGAACGCGTTGTCCGAGGCGACACGCGCGCATGTGGAAGAACTGATGAAGGCAGCACGATGACCGATACCCCCGTTGATCAGATGACGTTCGAACAGGCGATGAAAGAGCTTGAGGCCGTGGTCGGCCAATTGGAACGCGGTGACGTGGCGCTTGATCAGTCGATTGCGCTGTATGAACGCGGGGCGGCGTTGAAGAAACGCTGCGAGGATGAGTTGAAGCGGGCCGAGGAAAAGGTGGCCGCGATCACCTTGGATGCGGGTGGCCAGCCGACCGGGACGACGCCTGTCGAAGGTCAGTAAATGTTTCGCGACCAGTTGGCGCGGGATGCGGCGCGCATTCAGGCGCAGTTTGACCATGTCCTAAGCGCCTTTGACGATTTCGATGTGACGCAGGCGATGGGTTATGCCACCGAAGGCGGCAAACGGTTGCGCGGGTTTCTGGTGCTGGAAAGCGCCCGTTTGCATGGCGTGGACGAGGCCCGCGCGATCTGGCCTGCCACGGCGATTGAGGCGTTGCATGCCTATTCTCTGGTCCATGATGATCTGCCTTGTATGGATGACGACGATCTGCGGCGCGGTCGCCCCACGACCCATGTGAAATGGGATGAGGGCACGGCGGTTCTGGCCGGAGATGCCTTGCAGACATTGGCCTTTGAGCTTTGCGCGCGACCCGAAGTTGGGGCGGCAGATATACGGGCCGAATTGACCCTGACATTGGCCAAAGCCAGCGGCGCGCAAGGTATGGTCATGGGGCAGGCGCTGGACATTGCGGCCGAGACTGCAGCAGAGCCCGTGTCGCTGCAGGCAATCACGCATTTGCAGGCCGGAAAAACAGGCGCTTTGATCGAATGGTCCGCCTGTGCGGGTGCTCGATTGGCGCAGGCCGATCCTGCCCCGCTGCGCCAATACGCCCAAGCGCTTGGGCTTGCTTTTCAAATCGCAGATGACATTTTGGATGTGGAAGGCGACGCCGAAAAGGCCGGTAAGCGCCTGCAAAAGGATGCGGATGCGGGAAAAGCCACGTTTGTCTCTCTGTTGGGGCTGGGCCCTGCCAAAGCCCGCGCGGCAGAGCTTGTGGATCAGGCTTGCGCCGCGCTGGACGGGTACGGCCCAAGGGCGGAAACCTTGAAGGACGCCGCCCGCTTCGTTATTGCCCGGGACAGCTAAGTCAGGAACGCGCTAAATGTCTGATCGCCCGAACACGCCTCTGCTGGATCTTGTGAGCCGTCCTGCCGACCTAAAGCAGTTCTCGGACACGCAGTTGCATCAGGTGGCGCAGGAATTGCGGGCCGAGACGATTTCCGCCGTCTCAGTGACAGGCGGGCATCTGGGCGCAGGTCTGGGTGTTGTGGAACTGACTACCGCGCTGCATGCCGTGTTCGACACCCCGCGCGACAAGATCATCTGGGATGTGGGCCATCAGTGCTATCCGCACAAAATCCTGACCGAGCGGCGCGACCGTATCCGCACGCTGCGGATGAAAGATGGCCTGAGCGGGTTCACCAAGCGTAGCGAAAGCCCGTATGACCCGTTTGGCGCGGCGCACAGCTCGACCTCGATCAGTGCTGCGCTGGGCTTTGCCGTTGCGCGCGATCTGGGTGGCGTGACGCCCGAGGGGCTGGGTGACGCGATTGCAGTGATCGGCGACGGGTCGATGTCGGCGGGCATGGCCTTTGAGGCGATGAACAATGCGGGCCACCTGAAAAAGCGCCTGATCGTCATTCTGAACGACAACGAGATGAGCATCGCCCCCCCGGTGGGTGCGCTGTCCAATTATCTGTCGCGCATCTATGCAGAAGAACCGTTCCACGACCTAAAAGCCGCCGCCAAGGGCGCGGTGTCGTTGTTGCCCGAGCCGTTCCGTGAAGGGGCCAAGCGCGCCAAGGAAATGCTGAAAGGCATGGCAGTGGGCGGCACCTTGTTCGAAGAACTGGGCTTTTCTTATGTCGGTCCCATCGATGGCCATGATCTGGACCAGTTGCTGCCGGTACTGCGCACGGTCAAGGCCCGCGCAACCGGACCGATCCTGATCCATGTGCTGACGAAAAAGGGCAAAGGCTACGCCCCGGCCGAGCAGGCCCGCGACAAGGGCCACGCCACCGCCAAGTTCGACGTTGTGACGGGCGAGCAGAAGAAGGCACCCTCGAACGCGCCGTCCTATACCTCGGTCTTTGGCAAGACGCTGGTGGATGAGGCCGCGCGCGATGACAAGATCGTGGCTGTCACGGCGGCAATGCCGGATGGGACCGGGCTGAACCTGTTTGCGGAACGCTATCCTTCGCGCTGTTTCGATGTGGCGATTGCGGAACAGCATGGGGTGACCTTTTCGGCGGCGCTGGCGGCGGGCGGGATGAAGCCGTTCTGCGCGATGTATTCGACCTTTTTGCAGCGCGGTTACGATCAGGTGGTGCATGATGTGGCGATCCAGCGCCTGCCGGTGCGATTTGCCATCGACCGCGCGGGGCTGGTCGGCGCAGATGGGGCGACCCATGCCGGGTCGTTTGACATTGCCTATCTGTCGAACCTGCCGGGTATGGTCGTAATGGCCGCCGCAGACGAGGCCGAGTTGATGCATATGATCGCCACAGCCGTTGCCCATGATGACGGCCCCATTGCCTTCCGCTATCCACGTGGCGAAGGCGTAGGCGTCGACCTGCCCGAACGCGGCGAAGTGCTGGAGATCGGCAAGGGCCGTATGATCCAAAAGGGCGCGCGCGTGGCGCTGCTGTCTTTTGGTACTCGTCTGGCCGAGGTTCAGAAGGCGGCCGAAGCGCTTGGCGCGCGGGGGATCACCCCCACCATCGCCGACGCCCGCTTTGCCAAACCGCTGGACCGCGACCTGATCCTGACCCTGGCCGACGACCATGAGGCGCTGATCACCATCGAAGAAGGCGCTGTGGGCGGCTTTGGCAGCCATGTGGCGCAGCTTTTGGCGGATGAAGGCGTGTTTGATCGCGGCCTGAAATACCGCTCGATGGTATTGCCGGACATCTTCATCGATCAGGCCAGCCCGGCGGATATGTACGCGGTCGCTGGCATGAATGCCGAACAGATCGAAGCCAGGGTTCTGGATGTTCTGGGCGTTGCCTCGATCGGTGAAAAACGCGCCTAGGCCGGGCGGTCATGCGGCTTGCAACCCTGATGGGCGAAAGTTAGGCTCGGGTCAGGCTGTTTGAGGCAGCCACCCGGTCCGCGGAAAGCTGTCATCGGCACCTCATTAAGACGACTTGTAAACCAAATCGGTTTCTCAGCCCGGATCAGCGGACCGTCGGGCAGCGGAGGGAAGACCGATGACCAAATCACTCGACCAACTGCGCCGTGACGCGAAGGCCTTGGGCAAAGCTCTGACTGCGGGCGACAAGGGCGCGATGTTACGCGTCCATGGTATTGTCAAAACGCCCAGAAACGGGGTCTACAAACATGCCGACTGCCTGCATGTGATCGCGCGCGAAACGGGGTATGCTACATGGTCCGCGCTGAAACTGGCCGTCGAAACGCAAGGCATGGACCGGGCGCAGAAACAAGGGCGGCTGCGCTGGGCGCTTTACAACGGCTCGGCGGAAACGGTGGCGTATCTGCTGACGCAGGAGCCTGACCTGGCCGGGGATCAGGTGCCGCTGTTGGTTGCGCTTTACGACGTGAATGCGATGCGCCGGGTTCTGGCGCAGGATCCGGGCGCCGCAACGCGCGAATACCCGCCTCGGCGCCCGATGTGCCATCTGGCGTTTTCGCGGCACATCAAGACCGCCCCCGAGAAAGAAGGCGACATGCTGGCCATGGCGGATCTGTTACTGGCCCACGGCGCGGATGTGAATGACAGCTTTGCCTTCGACCCGGAGTCAGACCATCGCCTGTCCGCGCTTTATGGCGCTGTCGGCCATGCGGACAACATGCCCCTGGCCGAATGGCTTTTGGATCACGGCGCGGACCCCAATGACAACGAATCCCTCTACCATTCCACCGAGCTTGGCCATACCGACGGGCTGCGGATGTTGCTGAACCATGGGGCCGATCCCAAGGGCACCAACGCGCTGCCAAGGGCTATTGATTTCAACAGCACCGACGCGGTGCGCCTGTTGCTGGACCATGGCGCAGACCCCAACGAAGGCATCGCGCCTCACCCGTCGGGCGAGCCATCGCTGGTGATCCCCGCCTTGCATCAGACCGCCCGGCGCTTGGCGTCGGGTGAGATCGCCCGGCTCTTGCTGGATCACGGCGCGGACCCAAACGCCGTCAGTCGCGGCCATACGCCCTATGCCTTTGCCCGCGTCTTCGGGAACCGGGATGTGGCGGATGTTCTGGAGCAGGCGGGGGTATCCACGCAGCTATCAGAGACCGAGGCACTTTTGGCGCGTGCAGCGGATGGAGTGCCAAGGCCCGGCGACCGGATCGATATGACTGCCCTATCGGAAGAATTGACCTATCTTCTGGGTCGTCTGGTGTGGCGAGAAGGCAGCCTGCCCCATATGCAGCGCCTTGTGGAGATGGGCTTTGACGCCAACCTGCCGGATGAGATGGGGATGCCGCCGCTGCATCTTGCCGGGTGGGAAGGGATGGCCGATGTCACGGCCTTTTTTCTGCACCAGAACCCGGACCTTGACCACACCAACGCTTATGGGGGCACATTGCTGTCGACGATCATTCACGGGTCAGAAAACTGCCCGCAACGCGCGCATCGCGACCATATCGACTGCGCCCGGATGGCGTTAGAGCGGGGCGTACCATTGCCCCGAAAAGCCCCGCAATTTGCAACCCGGCCCGAGATGTCCGAATTTCTTGCCGATTGGGCGGAGGCGCATCCGGATCAGGTTGCGGAACACGGGGTGATTTGACACGCACCGACGAAAGAAAAGCGGCGGCGCAATTCAAGCGCCGCCGCCCGGCTTGCACTACTGGCGTCAGCCGTCCAGGCAGAAGCCTTCGATGTCGCCATTTGTCCAGTTGTTCGGACCACTGTTCAGAATGGTGCGGTCGCTTACATGGATGCGGATGTTGTAGCCGCAGGGATCCATGCCGGTGGTATCAAGCTCCCAATTGCCAGACGCGCCATCGGTACTCAGCGATCCAGCCGCGTAGCTGATCGTGACCGACGAACTGCCGCCCACAAACGGGGGCAGAACCGTCGCCGCAGGTGCGGCGGAAGTGATGACCATGGTGCCGCCCGCAGCCTCGGGCAGCGGGGTCACATGGATGCGCAGGCTTCCGCAGTGATTGCCCGTCATCGAATACGTGCCCGAGATCACTTCGCCAATGCCGAACTTGCCACAATTCCCTGCGCCGCTTGTGATTTCGACATCTGCGCCGGGCCGGGTGTTGTCGACCATAAAGACCGTCGATACGGTTGTGCCCAGAACCGGACCTGCCGGTTGCCGGAACTCGATGAAGACCGAGTGCAACCCGTTCTCCAGCCCCGTCAATGCGCCCAACAGATCGTCGGCGACCGAGACCAGCGGCGAGGCGGCCAGATAGGGGAACCAATCCCCAACCGCGTTGACCGTCTGCTTGACCGAAAACGGGCTTGGGAAGGTGGTAACATCGGCCTCGAACGGGTTTGTGTAGGCCCGTGGTGCGATATCGGAAGGTCCCTGGATCATGATCCGGTACTCCATCGCGCCTGCCGGGATGTTGAAGGCCCGGCCCTTCAGCAGCGTCCGCCCGCCAAACGGCGCATCGTCGGCATTGGGGATGATACCGCCCACGCCCGCGCCATTGGCATATCCCATGGCGTTGATCTGCGGGATCGGCATGTTTCCGATGGATTCCAGGAAGGGCAGGAACTGTCCGGGCACGCCGCCTTTCGGAAGATGTTCGACCTCGATCGTGCAATCGGCCCGGTCGCCCCAATGGGGCACGAAATCCGGATCATTCGGCGCGGGCGGGACGGCCCAGGACAGGATACCGCGAATCCGCGCCTGCCCGGTCTTGCACCATTCTTTGCGATGATCATCCAGATCCACCGGCAGCGAGGCCTGATACCACAGCCCGTCATCCGGGATCTGATCGATATTGTGCACATCGACCCAGGTGATGCCCTGGAATTCCCAGCCCGATCCGAAATCAAGGTAGAAGGCGACATATTCCCGCGACCCTTGCGAACACAGATCGCCCGAATAGCCACTGGCGCGCTTGATCTCGATCACGCCATGCAGGTGCGAGGTGTCGCGATCCAGACCAACGCAGTGAAGCTCTTCATATGTCGTGTTGAAGTCGGGCTTCATGATGAAGTCATCGAAATCCGAAAGGTCGATGTCAAAATCCGGTATCTGGAAGGCCGCCATCGTCTGGCTTGCGGCGATATCCGTGCTGTCGGCCGCAAGTTTGACCATGGTGGGAAAGACATTACGCAGAACCTGCATCTTGTCCGCCCGGTCGGTCTTTTTCATCAACTGCGCCAGCGAGGCCGCCGGTTTGTTCGCAACCAACTGGGTTTCCAGCAGCGATGTCGCCTGCTGCAGCACTTTCGGATCGATCTGTTGAATGCCGATATCGGTGATATGATCGATCAGGTTGCATAGGAACGGGCTTCTGGGGTTGATCTGAATGTCGCGCTCCAGCCTGTTGCCCCAGATCGGCAGCCAGTTCGGCATGTTGGCCGGCGGGACCACGTTCCAGGACAGAACGGCCCGAACGGTCGGCAAAACCGGGTCGCGGTCGCAACATGTCCGTTTCTTGGGATCGACCTTGATCGACACGGCGTAGCACAGGTCATCCTTGAACCCGAGGTCGTGGATGTTGAAGCTGTTCACCCCGCTGTCGACCCACACGCCGTCGCCGTAATCGAGGTAAAAGCGCACATATTCCTGCGACCCGTCCGTGCAGGGCCCACCACCATAGCCATCAGCCTGCTTGATCCGCACAATCGCGGTCAGGATACTGCTGTCGGGGTTGTAGCCGATGCAGGTCAGTTCTTCGAAAGCGACGTCCTGAATCTTTTTCAGAACCGGCTTTTGCAGCCCTTTCAGGTCCAGTTGGGACAGGTTGCCGAAATAGTTCGGGTTCTGAAGCAGCCTGAAATTGGCAGAGGTTCGAAGTTCAATTTCCTTGCTGACATCCGTCATGGGAATTCTCCAATAAATGCTTAAAATAAATAAAAAATATGCAGTCAAAAATACCTGCACAGGTTGTATTATACACGATTTTGGTTGATTCCGCGACTGCCCGTTGGGGCTTGGCTGCAAATGGCCGATGCCAGCGCGGCACAACCTGGCGGTGATGCAGGCCTGGCCAATCTGTGCTAGTCTATGGGTAAGCCAAGCGCACGAACACTCCTGATAGTTGCTGACTTTTTTCATGCCGTAGGAGGGCTTTTTATGGTTACCCCGAACGCCGAAGGCGATCTTTATCCGCTGCTCAGGGCCTACAAGAAACAGCATTTGGGCAAGGGCGCGTTCCGCCGGTATGACGCCCATGCGATTGGGATCGGGCAGAAAATCGTATCGGGCAAACCGACAGATACGCTGTGCCTGCGGTTCTATGTCAGCTGCAAGCACCCGACAGACCGAATAGCGCCGGATCGTCGGGTGCCCGCCGCATTCCGAACTTGGTCGCAGCGCGACGGGCGCGAGGTCGAATTGCCGACCGATGTGATCGAGCAGCCCCCGATGCGCTTTACCGCCGACCCGACAGACAGGTTCCGCCCTGTTCCGGGCGGGGTCAGCGGCGGCTCGGTCTTTACCGGCACGATCGGCGGCTGGGCGTGGGACCGGACCGATGCAAGCTTTGTGATGCTGACTGCATGCCACGTCGTGGGGTTTTTTGACGTCGTGGTCCTGTTGAACGGACCGATGCTGCAGCCGGGCCTGTCAGATGGCGGCGACGTGACGGACGACCGGGTCGGAACCGTCAAGCGGCTGATCGAGTTGCAGGCAGGCGAAACCAGAACCGTCGATGCAGCAATTGCGGAACCCACAAACACCGACATAGTGCAAACCGTTGTGCTGGACGTCGGCTCGGCGATCTATGCGGTGGACACGCCCACGCTGGGCATGGCTGTGCAGAAGTCGGGCAAATCCAGCGGGTTGACCCAGGGCCAGGTTGTCGATGCGGATGTGGACACTGCCGTGTTTCTGGCCGACGACATCTTCTTTTTCGAGGATGTCGTACAGATTCAGGCCTCTGACGGTGGCGTTTGGGCGGAACCGGGCGACTCGGGCTCTGTCGTGTTTTCGCAGGCGGGGTTGCCCACGTCCTCGGCCATCCATCCGGCTGTGGGGCTGCATTTCGCCAGTTCCACGGATGCGGACGGGCTGGCCTGCAAGATGCGAAATGTTTTCGAGCAGCTTGATCTGGCGCCGATTTGCGATGGCCTGTTTGCCGATTTTGTCGAAGAGATGGCGGTTGCACCGGGCTTCACCTCACCCGATGCAGATGTGTCACCGGCGGCGGGGCTTCATCCGTTCACACCGCGTGAAAGACGCTGGGCAAGGGTCGGGTCGCCGGCCCGTGGTCTTGGGCGCGATCTACAGGCCCGCCTGGACGGATCGGGCAGCGGGCGTCAGCTGAACACTCTGGTCAGTGCACACCGCGCAGCCCTGACCGAGTTGATGATCCGAAACGGCGATGTACGCCGCGCCGCGGTCGCCGCCATAGGCCCGATCCTGTCCGGGGCGATCACTACAAGTGACGTGCTGTCCCGACGTATCTGTGCCCAGGATGTCAAGCGGCTGCAAAAACTGATCCATGAGATCGAACGATCCGGCGATGAAAAGCTGGTGGCGTCGGTGCAGGCCATGGCCAAAATGCTGGAGGTGGTAGAGGGCAAGTCCCTGTCCGACCTGTTCGAACAGGGTGCCGCTTATTGAACGGTTGGGCCGAGGCCAAGATCAGGTCGCCACAGGATTACCGTCCGGCTGCGTTCGGCAGGACCACAGGATCAGCAGCAGGAAGGACAGATTCAGCACAACGTTGAACGGCGCGCCCACAAGGATGGATCCTGCGCTATCGGTGCAGAACCATGTCCACGTCGCTATCTTTGCAACCTTCGCGGCCACCGTCGCCGACAAAGGCGCAACATGGGTACCCAATGCCCATTGCATAGCGCCCAGCCCGGCCGTCAGACCGCCCGTGATCGCCAGCAACAATGTGGTCGGAGCGGATATATCCGAAGGAACCGTTTGGAACGGCCAATACGCGACCGTCAGAAAAATATGCGCAAGACCGTGCAAAGCCGGAAGCGCGGTAAGCGCGAATAGAACGCCGGTCACGATCAGAATAATACCGGACAGGCGCATTGCGGAATGTTGTCGGGTCATGGTCCCCTCCTGTTCAAGACCCGCCCTTGATGCGCCATGCGCCGAACACAAAGCAATTACGTCAGAGGTAAGTGATTTCCGTACCCGCGCTTGCTAGGCTTGTGTCATGACCCCGTATCCCAGATTGCTGAAAGAGTGGCGCAAGCGGCGCAGGATGAGCCAGCTTGATCTGGCGGTTGAGGCTGATGTCAGCGCCCGCCATATCTCGTTCCTTGAAACCGGCAGGTCCCGGCCCAGCCCGGACATGATCCTGCACCTGTCCGAGGTCATGGATGTGCCGGTCGATGCGCGCAATCAGATGATGCGGGCCGAGGGGTTCGCCGCACGGTTTGCCGCGACTCCGTTCGATGATGCCGCCATGGCCCCCATCCGCAGCGCCGTGGAGTGGACGCTGAAACAGCATGAACCGTATCCGGCGGTGGTGCTGGACCGGCTGTGGCACCTCGTTCGGCTGAACAAACCTGCCGAAATGCTGTTTGCACCGCTTGGGATCGCGCAAGGTCAAAGCCTTCTGACGCTGATCACCGGCCCACTGATGGCCGAGCTTGTCGAGAACTGGCCCGAGGTGGCCCATCACACAATGCTGCGTCTGCGGTCCGAAAGCGCCAATGCAGGTGGCCTGCCGGAACTGGATGCCGCCGCGCGGGCCCTGGCGGAACAGGCGCAGATTTGCAGTGACGCCGCAATTGGCCCAACCATTCCGACGATCTATCGGTTTGGCGGCCAGCGCGTTTCGATGTTCGGCACCATCGCGCAGTTCAGCACCGTTACGGATGTGACGCTGGACGATCTGAAGATCGAACTGTTCTTTCCGTCCGATGATGCCAGCGCGGATTTCCTGCAAGCCTTGTCCCATTCGGCGCAGCATTGAGGGTGCCCCGAGTGGCAATTGACCAGTGCCATTACGCCAGTTGCTTCAACCGGGGCATCAAATCCAGCAGCTCTTTTGTGTAGGCATGCTGAGGGGCCGAGAACAGGGCATCGGTGTCCTGAACCTCGACCAGTTTGCCCTGTCGCATGACGCCCACCCGATCACACATCTGCCGCACGACGGGCAGATCATGGCTGATGAACAGCATGGTCAGGCCAAGGTGATCCTGCAGGTCCTTCAGAATGTTCAGAATCTGTGCCTGAATCGAGACGTCCAGCGCGCTTGTCGGCTCATCGCAGATCAGGAACCGGGGCTGCGTGGCCAGCGCGCGGGCGATGCAGATGCGCTGGCGCTGCCCGCCCGAGAATTCATGCGGGTATTTGCGCCATGCATCCTTGGCCAGACCGACCCAGTCCAGCAACTCGCGCACGCGCGGCTCAACGGCGGGTTTTGGCAGGATTTTGTGGTGATGGATCGGCTCGGCCACAAGATCCCCGACCCTCATGCGAGGGTTGAGGCTTGAGAACGGGTCCTGAAAAATCATCTGGATCTGGCGGCGATAGGCTTGCAGTGCGTCCGCCCCCATGGCGGTCACATCCTGCCCGTCAAAGATCACTTGGCCACCGTCCACCGGATAAAGCGTGCCGATCATCCGTGCGACGGTGGATTTGCCCGAACCACTTTCGCCAACAAGGCCGAACACCTCACCATCGCGAATGTCGAAACTGACCTGATCGACGGCGGTGAAATATTTCCGCTGCGACGGCAGCAGACCGCCCTTTTGCAGGAAGGTCTTGGTGATGTTGTCGACCTCAAGCAGCTTACCCGATTTGGACAGATCGGTCTTGTCCCAATGGGCTGCCAGATCGTCGATCTTGAAGGTTCTCTCCCGCTCGCCATAGCTGACCACCGGAAAACGCTCGACTTTGGTATGCGGGCGCGGCACAGCGGCAATCAGGGATTTGGTGTATTCGTGCGTGGGTGCGCCGAGGATCTGATCAGTCGTGCCGCTTTCAACCACATGGCCGGAATACATCACCGTCACTGTGTCTGTGGTATCGGCAATGACGCCCATGTCATGCGTCACAAGGATGACGCCGACCTGACGTTCCTTGGCCAGTTCCTTGATCAGATCCAGCACCTGCGCCTGCACGGACACGTCCAAAGCGGTCGTCGGTTCATCAGCAATCAGGACGCTGGGTTCAGTACACAGCGCCAGCGCGATCACCACCCGCTGACGCATGCCGCCGGAAAACTGGTGCGGGTATTGATTGAACCGATCCGCCGGGTCGGGGATCGAGACGCGATCCAACAGGGCTATTGCGCGCTTCTTCGCGTCAGACGCGGACAGGCCAAGATGCAGCTGGATTGTCTCGACCAGTTGCTCGCCCACCGTGAACAGCGGGTTCAGCGAGGTCAGCGGGTCCTGAAAGATCATCCCGATCTCTTTGCCCCGGATCCTGCGCTTGTCCTCGGCGTCCAACTCGTCAATCCGGCGGCCGTTCAGCCAGACCTCGCCCTCGGAGACATGGGCCGGAGGGTCGAGCAGGCCGATCACGGCATTGCCGGTCATGGACTTTCCAGCCCCGCTTTCGCCGACAACGCCACGGATTTCGCCGGGATGCAGGTCATAGGTCACATGCTCGACGGGCTTGAATATGCCGTGGCGTGTGGGAATTTCCACCGTCAGGTTGCGGATCGAAAGAACGGGGTCGGTCATTTCAGCCTCGGGTTCAGAACATCACGCAGCCAGTCGCCCAGCAGGTTCACACTCAGCGCCAGCGCCAGCAGGGTGCAGGCCGGGAAGAACAGGATCCACCACTCACCCGAGAACAGGAACCCCTGCCCGATACGGATCAGCGTGCCCAGCGAGGGCTGCGTGGGCGGTGCACCAACGCCAAGGAAACTGAGCGTCGCCTCGGCAATGATCGCCAGCGCCAGCGAGATGGTGGCAATCACCAGCACCGGAGACAGCACGTTGGGCAGGATGTGCCGCAACATGATGGTCAGCGGGCTTTGCCCGATGATGCGCGCGGCGGCGACGTAATCCTTGTTCTTTTCAACCAGCGTGGCACCCCGGACGACGCGCGCGAACTGCACCCAGTCGGACAGGCCAATGGCAAGGATCAGCACCCAGATCGCCATCTGGTCTCGGTATTCAATGGGCGTGATGCCTTTGGCGATGCCAAAGATCAGCATGGCCAGAAGGATTGATGGGAAGGTCAGTTGCACATCCGCCGTGCGCATGATGATCGTTTCGGTCCAGCCGCCGAAATAGCCGGACAACAGACCCAGAATGATCCCCAGAACCATGGCAAACAGAACCGCCGCCACGCCCACAAACAGCGAGATTCGCATACCATAGAGGATCGTGGAAAACACATCCCGCCCCTGATCGTCCGTGCCCATCAGGAAGCTTTCACCGGTAAAGGCGTTCGGCTCCATCGGCGGGGTGAAGCCATTCATCAGGTTCAGGCTGGCCGGATCAAACGGGTTCGTCGGCGCAATCAGCGGTGCAAGGATGGTGGCAAGGATCAGGACCAAAGCCACCGTCGCAGAGACTATGGCCACGGGCGAGCGGCGAAAGGCGTAGAACTGGTCGCTGTCCAGAATGCGTTTCACACGGCTCATGCGCTGACCCTCAGGCGCGGGTCGATGAAGGCGTAAAGGATGTCGACCGCAAGGTTGATGGTGACGAAGATGACCGAGATCATCATCAGGTAAGCTGCCATGACAGGGATATCCACGAACTGGATTGCGTTGATGAACAAAAGGCCAAGGCCCGGCCACTGGAACACTGTCTCGGTGATGATGGCGAAGGCGATGATGGCCCCCAGTTGCAGACCAATGATGGTGATCACCGGGACCATGGTGTTTTTCAGCGCATGGCGGAAGTTGATGGTCCGGTCGCTCAGTCCACGGGCGCGGGCAAAGCGGATGTAGTCTTGCCGCAGCACCTCGAGCATTTCGGATCGCACCAGCCGCATGATCAGGGTCATTTGGTACAATCCCAGCGTGATCGCGGGCAGGATCAGCGCCTTGAGGCCACTGGCGGTCAGGAACCCGGTGTTCCACCAGCCAAGGTCAACGACCTCACCGCGCCCAAAGCTGGGCAGCCAGCCCAGTTCGACCGAGAAGACGTAGATCAGCAAGATGCCGATCAGGAAGGTGGGCAAGGATACCCCGATCAGCGAGGCCGACATGATGAAGTTCGCCGCAAACCCGTCCCGCCGGATCGCGGTAAAGACGCCCAGCGCAATGCCCAGAACAATGGCAAACACGGCTGACACCATTGCCAGTTCCAGCGTCGCAGGGGCGCGTTCGGCCAGAATCTCGGCCACCGGGCGACCCTGACGGAAGCTGACGCCGAAATTGCCCTGCACCGCCTCTTGCAGGAACTTCACATATTGCACCGGAAACGGCTGATCGAGGCCCAACTGGGTACGCAGACGTTCCACATCTTCCATGGTCCGTTCCTGCCCAAGCATGTTGTCGATGGGATCGCCGACAAAACGGAACATGGAAAAGGCGACAAGGCCCACGACGAACAGAACCAGCGCCGACTGGGCCACGCGCCTGATGATGTATGACAGCATTTAGTTGACCGTGACCCAGCGCAGAAGGAAGAAGTTGTCGGGCCGTTGAGTCAGCTCGATATTGCTGCGGGCACCCCAGACCAAAGGCTGAACGTAAAGCGGCACATAAGCTACCTCGTCCTGCAGGATGCCTGCGACCTCATCCAGCATGGCCTGACGCGTGGGTTCGTCAATCTCGGACTGGATCAGCGGCAGCAATTCATCCACGCGGGCGTTGGAATAGCCGCCGAAGTTCCACGAACCCAGCTTCTTTTCCTCATTCGGGGTCGAGGCGAGAAAGCGCACGGGATGTTCGGCATCAAACGTGCCAGGCGACCAGCCCAGCAGGTACATGTCGAAATTGTCGGCCCGCAGTTCCGGCCAGTAGTTCTGCACTGGCATCGCATCCAGCGTCACATTCAGCCCGGCCTGAGTCAGCATGGCGGTGATCGCCTGACAAACCGCTTCATCATTCAGATAGCGATTGTTGGAGCATTTGAAGCTGACCTCGGCCCCCTCTGCCCCCGCTTCGGCAAGCAGCGCCTTGGCCCCGTCGGGGTCATAGGCGTAGGGGTCTGCATTGGCCGCTGAATAACCGCGCATCGCGGGGCTGACCAACTGGCTGGCCACCTCGGCATTACCGCGCATGATGGTCTGAAGGATGGCCGGAACGTTGACCGCCTTGGCCACCGCCTCGCGGGTTCGCGGATCAAGGAACAGGTCAGAATTACCCTGCCCGGCCTCGCTTGCGCCTTCCTGCTGGTCAAAGCCCAGCATAATCACGCGCGCTTCGATCCCCTGAATGACCTTTACATCCGGGTTGCCCTGCAAACGGGCGACGTCCTGAATCGGGACCGGGTTGATGAAATCCACATCGCCAGACAGCAGAGCCGCCAGAGCGGTCGCCGGGTTCTGGATCGGCACAAGTTCGGCGCGGGTCAGGTTGTGCTCTGCCTCGTCCCACCAGCCCTCGAAAGGCTCAAGGACAGTACGCAGCCCCGGTTCGCGTGCAGTGACGCGAAAGGCACCGGTTCCGTTGGCGTTGAGCGTCGCATGGTTCCCGGCCTCTTTGTCGGGAAGGGCGGCGTCGTTGGCCTCGGCCCAGCCGCTGTCCATGATCATCCAGTTGGCGATGCTGTCAGGAAAGATCGGATTTGGCGCGGTGGTCATCACATCGACGGTGTAATCGTTAACTTTCACCACCTCACTGACCGGCGCGAACCAACTACGGGTGTCTGAATTTTCATCGGACGCGCGCTGATACGAGAAAATCACATCATCGGCATTGAATTCGGACCCATCATGAAATGTCACGCCCTCGCGCAGCTTGAACCGCCAGCCTGCACCGTCCCCGATGGTTTCCCAACTGGTGGCCAGCGCCGGTTCGATGGTCATATCCTTGCCCCGACGCACCAGCCCTTCGTAGACATTGTTCAGGAACCCCAGAACAGGGGCGGAATTCACCGCATGAGGATCCATCGTTTGCGGATCGGTGGTGACGGCAAAGGTGAACTCTTCGGCCGCAACCGGCATGGCAAGCGCGCCCAAAAGCGCGGCAGTGGTCAGACGTTTCATGATAGCTCCCACTTTTTGGTGCCGGGCCCCGTATCCCGAGGCCCGGCGACACGGGTTAGTTCAGGCCGAAATGTTTCACCATCGGCTGATCTTCGGGATCGACGTTGATGTCCAGATTCTCGGCCATACCCCAGTTCAGCACCTGATGGTGGATCGGGATGTACAGCTGTTCGTCCTGCACCACACGCCAGATCTCGGCGATATCCTGATCGCGCGCAACGAGGTCCGTGTTCGAGGCCAGCGATTTGATCTTGGCGTCCAACTCATCACTGTCAAAGCCAGTACCATTCCACGTACCAATATCGCTTTCGCGGCCATGGACCAGGAAGTTGAAGATGTACTCCGAATCGTAGGTCGGAACACCCCAGCCCAGCATGTAGAAATCGGTCTTTCCATCCGTGATCAGCGGGAAGTGCTGCGCCTTGGGCTTGGCATCCAGATTCACCGTGATGCCGATCTGACCCAGCATCCCGACAGCGGCCTGACAGATGCCTTCGTCGTTGATGTAACGGTCATTCGGGCAATCCAGCCGGATCGAGAATCCGTCGGGATACCCCGCCTCGGCCAGCAGGGCCTTGGCGCCTTCGACATCCGTGCTGCTTTCACCGTCCATCTCGGCCGTCCAGCCATTCACGAAGGGCGGCGCGATCATCCCGGCGGGTTGCGACTGACCGCGCATGACCACCAGCTTGATGGCGTCGCGGTTGATGGCCTTGGACATGGCCTGACGCACGCGCACATCGGCCAAAGGATTCTTGCCATCAACGTTATCCGCTTCGATGTCATCCCCGCCCTGGTTCATGCCAAAAAAGATCACCCGGTTCTGAGGTGCCTGTTTGACAAGCAGACCATCCACGGCATTGACCCGGTCGAGATCCTGTACCGGCATATCCTGAAGGAAATTCACCTCACCCGACAGCATCGCCGCTACGCGGGTCGCGTCGTTCTGGATCGGCGTATAGATGATTTCGCTGATCGCCATCGGGAACTGATCGCGGCCCCAGTAATCCTCGTTCCGCTGCATCACGGTTTTTACGTCCGGCTCACGGCTGACAAGTTTGTATGGACCGGTGCCGTTTACATTGGTGGTGGCAAAGGTGATCTCTCCGCCTTCGAAATCCTGCACATCGACCGTGTTGTTCGCCTCGGTCCAGCCCTGATCCATGATGAACAGGTCCGTCAGGTTCGCCGGCAGGATCGGGTTCGGGCCGTCAGTCACAATCTCGACCGTGTGGTCATCGACAGCGCGCACTTCAACGATCGAGTTGATCAGTTCCTTCATGTCCGAGTTCGGCTGTTTGGCACGGTTGATGCTGAACACCACGTCTTCCGCCGTGAAATCGGCCCCATCATGGAACTTCACGCCCTGACGCAGGTTGAACACCCAGACATTGGGATCACTCTCACTGGGGGCCCAATCCGTGGCAAGTGCAGGCTCAAAAGCGCCGGATGTATCGCGGATAATCAGCGGTTCATACATCTGATGGCGCACGGTATGCGTGGGCCCTTCGTTTTGCGAATGCGGATCCAGCGTAAGCGCATCGCCCGAGCGCGCCCAGCGCAGGGTTTCCGCACTGGCCAACGTCGTCGACGTCATCAGCACCGCAAGTGCAAGCATTGGTTTGTTCATAATTTCCTCCCTTTTTGCAGTCATTTAGCTGCACCGAATTCACGATGCAGTGCCGCAAAATTCTGTGATTGTTATGGGAGTGGATAGCATACCAACTGCGAGAGCATGTCAATCATTCTGGGTCGGGTCCCCTGAATCGGTCTGGGCCTTGGGCCAAGAGGGCTGGTGTTCACCCAGATACCCCGATGCGTTCCGTCCCTGTTTTGAGGGTGCTCCGCAGCTGATGGTTATTCGCATAGTGACTGACAACTATTGCGCTGATGATAAAGTAGGGCGCATGCGTGCCTTCGAAATTCTCTGGATCGTTCTGTTTCGCTTCAAGCCAATTGCCAGAACTTGGGCCATCTGCCTGATACTTGTGAATCTGGCCTCTCTGCTTTTTCTCGATTCCTATTATGCTTGGTTCAACCTTGTCGCGGTCGGGGTCGGTATTTCGCTGATGATCGTGATTTACTTCAGATTGGGTTTTGTCAGGCTGCTTGGCGCAGGCCACTTTCTATGGGTCCCAATGATCGCCTATTTCGTTTCTAATTTGCCGGACAAAGACACGGACCCTGCGCTTTTTTGGTGGGTTTGTGTTCTTGCAGGCTTCAACAGTGTTTCATTGGTCATTGACGCAATTGATGTTGCACGGTTTTTGAAAGGCGAACGCAATCCGCATTACGTATGGCAATAGAGTAAGCCAATGACTGAAGTCAGATCATCAAAGAACCAAACACAGATGCCGCACAAAGATACTCAGGACTGGCTACCGCCCTATTCTCAATCATTGGGGCTAGAGCTGAAATCGGTTGAGCCAGAAAAAGTCATTGCCACTTTGCGTGTCAGACCGGACATGGGCAACCGGAACGGCGTCATGCACGGTGGGGCGATCATGGGGGCAGCGGACTCGATTGGCGGTGTTGCGGCCGCTCTGAACCTCGAAAAAGGGGCCAACACCACGACACTGGAAAGCAAAACCAACTTTATTCGGCCAATTCGGATCGAAGACCAGATCACACTGACCTGCATTCCGTTGCACCGAGGTCGGAAGACGATGATATGGCAAACCACTGTCGCGCTGCCGGATGGCCGCCCGGCTGCCATTGTGACGCAGACGCAGTTGACGCTGACCTGGTCAGATTGACGGTGCTAAGTCGACTTTGACTGTGCTTTTTTCTTTCGGCGTTTTGGCAAATCGCGGTCCATCTCGACAAACGCGACATGAAAGAGATCCCGCAGCTCGTCCTTCTTCAGTCCGGGAGATCCCTGTTCCTCATCCAATACTATGACGCACCGGTGATCGTGATGATTCACGTCAGCGTTCTCGCTCGTGTGAGCCTTGCGAAGAACAGACAAGACATACGGTATCAAATTCTCTCCTCCCACTTATTTGCCCAAGCTTTGCCGCTGCGGGCCACATCCGAGCGCAACTGGTGAGGCAGGCTCTAGGATCCCCTTCCGTGAGTGCTCCCCGCAGCGACACGGCGGATGTAGGGGTTTCGTTTTGAGACGTAAGGGGGAAGGAATCGACGATTTGCATCAGTTTTTGACCGCGTAGTCAAAATAACCAGCGATAGTTGACGCTTACGTCAACTTGTTAAGGAAAGTGTCAAACAAAGCGACGTTACGTCGTTTTTTCGGGCGTCTCAGATTCAATGCTGAATGATAGGTCCAATTCTGACCATCCAACGGTCATCCGAAGCGATTGAGTCCAAAATCGACGGCGTTTTCACTGAGAAGAACTGGTGCCGCTGAAGGGACTCGAACCCCCGACCCCATCATTACGAATGATCAGGGGAAGCGGTTAACCGCTTTGTTTTAAAAGTATTTTTTGCGGCCTTAAATTTTCGTTGCAAGGATATTGCAAGAATGACGCTGCCATATTGTCGCCATGATTGCCCACTTTATGTTGCAACATGAGAGGATTGACCGAGAGCATGATAAGTGGCGTTCAATTTGCGTCTGATCGGTGCGAAACCAATAACAATCGGATCACCCTCTTCATCTTTGATTGACCCGATTCATTGAATGATTCAGACTGGGCGAATCAGCGGGAGACATAGAACTATGCTTGCAGCAGTTGAGTCAAGATCAGATAGAGCTCTCGAAACCGTTAAACTTGTCCTTGCCCTTGAAGCGAAGAAGCAACGGTATCCCGAGACGTTAAAAAACTATTTTAGAGAAGTAATAAAGCAGACTCTTGCCTTGCTTGAGGAACCTTCCGGCACTGCTTCGACTGCGCTGCCCGAAGCTGTATCACTTGCGTTGAAGCTGTCGCTCAATCAGGAGTTGCGCGCGGCAATCGAAGCGATTGAGAATGCAAATGAAATCGACACTGAGCGTGCGGAAGTTGCGCTGAATAATCTGGAGACTGGATTTGACCCCAGTAGTGAATCTGCACATTTTAGCAAAGAGATATACGCAGCTATCTAAGTCAGCCTTTTTTGACCCAGCGTTTAAAGAATTTGCAAATCGTACAGTCGACGCAATCCAGCATGTAATCGACAACGTAGAAAAATACCCCGAAGAAGTTGTTCGCCAATTTGAGGCCCATGTCTGGCGAGTTATGCAGTTTGTTCGAGGCAGCCGTTCCAACGACGCCCCTCATGAAACACAATACGTGCTTAGAAAAGCTCTCAAAGAGTGGGTTCCCGACGACGCTCTGATCTCGAGTGCGGCGCTTGAGGAGTTCAATTTCTTTCTTAATCCCGCCGACCTTTGGGATCACATTGAGCATTCACTAAACCTTTTTGACACCGGCGGTTACAAGCCGCTGGTTGTTCGCATCGGGTCGCCCGAGGCATTCAAACACCGTCCAGTTTTCTGCATCCCACTATTCCACGAACTCGGTCACTTTGTAGATCATCACTACAAAATCTCAGAGCTATCGATGCTTTTGACAGCCCCTGCTGCTCCTCCGCATGGGGTTCCTCAGCAAGATTGGAACTTTATTAACCTGCGGCATCGAATGGAGCATTTTGCTGACTTGTTTGGTTCGTGCTACTGCGGTGACGCCAGCAACAAGTCGCTACTCGCCATCGCACCCGGTCACCCTGACAGCCCTACGCATCCAGCAACTGACAAGCGCGTTAAGACCGTGGAAGATTTCCTCTCAGGAACACCTAATCCAATGGTCGACTTGCTGCAGAACACACTCGCGGCAAGGGGGCTAAAATCCCTGACACCATGGTTCAAAAAGCCCGATATTTCATCTGCCTTTGACGACGTAGTTACTTATCGCATCCCTGACGTTTCTGAGCTTTATGGAATTTTCCTGGCTGGGTGGGATTATATGCAAGCGCAATTGAACAAGGCATCAGCACCTTGGACAGATGAGAACTCCGATGCGTATGTGATTGAAAAGACCATCAACGATCTTGTTGAAAAATCGATCAGAAACTTTGAAATTCGGGAAAGATGGTCCAATGTCGCTGCTAACTAAGACCGAACTCCTCGCCAGAATTTCATCTGAAAAATCGAACAGGATTTTTATCGACCCGCTGATTTCTGACGATCAGGTTGGAGCAGTTTCCGTTGATCTTCGATTGGGTTGTGATTTTCTAGTTTCAGTTCTCAATCACAAACCAAGCGTCAGCCTGCACCACGAAAGCACCCATTCTCACCCGGATACTTTCTTTCAATCTGCCCGTCGTGACCTTGGGGATGTTTTCCTAATCCATCCCTCACAGACCGTGCTGGCTACATCCTTGGAGTACATTGGCCTACCAAACGACGTCTATGCAGATGTGATCAGTCGGAGCAGCTATCACAGGCTAGGTGTCAGCATAACGTCGATGTTTCAGCCGGGCTTCCGTGGATGTATATCCTTAGAATTATTCAATCACTCCAACGTGCCCGTCGAACTCATTGTCGGTAGCCGAATAGTTCAGGCTAGGTTCTTCCAAAACGAGAACCCAGAGGAATACATGCAGGCGGGACAGAGACGAAAGTACATCGGAAATGTTCGACCGACTGTATCAAGGGCACAACTCGACAATGATCTGCCTGATTTACTGTCTTTGTCGAACAAATAGTGACTAAAGATGGTGCCGCATGAGGGACTTGAACCCCCGACCCATCGCTTACGAAGCGATTGCTCTACCAGCTGAGCTAATGCGGCAGCGACACGTCGTTTAAACACGCCAATCCTCGTTGTCCAGTGTCCTGACGGACTGATCGTGGCTTGAATATCTCGGACGCTAGAGCCGCTTTTGGGCCAAGTTTGCAAATCGTGCCCACCGCTGCGGGTTCGAGCCAGCCAAGGGCAAACTGTATTAACCGACCTAAGCAGTTCCGGCTTTTGATCGGGCCTTTGATGTTTGTCCATGCCTATTGGTAAATGACGGCGCAATTCAGGCGCTCACAAGCCCGAGGCATATCTCATTGTAAGATGCTTAAACGCCGACTAGCCTTTCGGTGATGATCGGCATTCACGAATTCTAAACTGGGATAGTGAGAGGGGCGACCAACGGGTCGCCCACTTGTCGTTCCACCATGGCGTCGAAAAGCGCGTCACACAGCGACGGTTTCGGTCAGCCGGGTATGAGCGCAAATACACCTTGCACCGCGTCACGCGGGAGAAAAACGCGGTCGCTCGTCGAACTCACGGCACATTGACCCAAGCGATGGCAGCGAGTTCGACGAGAACGCAGTTTAGAACGGTATTTCTGGCTCGTCGAACACTGGAACACGCGGATTGTCTTCGGGCGTGAGACCAACTTCATCCAGCAGTTCACGCGGTATCGAACGTTCCTCATCCACACGAAAAGCCATCGCTTCAAGCACTATCCTGCGCTTCTTTTCTCGGGCTTTCTCGGGATTGGTCGAAACGAAGGTATTGCCAAAAAGCGACTCATATCCGCCTTTGGCGATGACTTCCTCTAGTTTCTTCCTAGCGCGGTGTTTGCGTCGTGCGTCCTCACGGGGATCACCCGTCGGGCCGTTGCGCGGCCAACCTTTTCGCTCGAATTGTGGTGCACGTGGGAAATCACGTCCTCTATTACTATCAACAGGCATTTTGCCTCCTATCATCGTGGCAATTTACAATGAGGGAAGAAACACCAGCCACAACGGAGTCCGACCCATTCACCGCAAGAGCGGCAGAATTCAGTGTTGGATTGCCCGACGCGCGTTCTGCCGTCCTGTGTGTTAGGAACAATTCCAATGCCTCGCGGAACGTCGGAATGCCGCTCTTGGCTTCAATCGCTTCCTGCTTTGTCTGCGCGCGACCTTCGATCACGTCGAGCGAAGCGCGACCAACCTGTTCCTTTGCCCAGCGGCAATGCGTGCCTTTCGCGGCCCATTGACCGAGTTTGACGCGGCGCGTCTTTTGAGCGTTTGTATCCCATTTGTTGAGATACCATGTCTTCACGCCGCCAGCGGTGACGCATAGCTGCAACCCTTTGATGGACGGGTCTGAAAACCAAGTCGTTCTGTCGGCAGACAGCGTCCTCAGGTTCGTGTCGGTGAATTTGATTTCAGGCATGGTGGCTCCTTGCAAAACGATGAAAATTGCAAGGACGACGTTACGATCTAACCCCGGCGAGCCTCAACCGAGAATTGGTCAAGTACCTTATTTTATTGAGTTTTGTTGATGTAACACCGGTGAGTGTTGGCACGTAAATCGCATTACGAATGACGTGCTCTACCAGCTGAGCTACAGCGGCACCCTGGGCCACCCGGACCCGGGTGTGAAGGCTCGTTTAAACCGTCGCTCTTGCGCCTGCAAGTCCAGATGCGCGGGAACCGGGCTTTGATCACGCTGCGCAGCGGTGACATCCGGGTTTGTGAAATTTTTGTAACGGCACCAGTCGCGAATTGATCCGCAACTCTTATTTCGATATTTCATGAAATATGATAGAAAGAATCACTGACCAACTGGCCATCCTGGGCCACCCGCAGCGTATCACCGTGTTTCGCATGTTAATGCGACGGTTTCCTGACAGCGTGCCTGCGGGCGAGCTTGCGGGGGAACTGGGCATCAAACCCAGCACCATGTCGAACTACCTGAACGCACTGCAACGGTCGGGGCTGGTCACTCAGGAACGATCCGGAACTTCGCTGCGCTACTCGGTCGACATGAAGAATGTGCAGGGGATGCTGGATTTTCTGATTGTCGATTGCTGCCGGGGCCGCCCGGACATCTGCATGCCTTTCACAAAAGGAAATGACACTATGACAGATCGCAAGTTCAACGTCCTTTTTCTGTGTGTTGGCAATTCTGCCCGCTCGATCTTTGCCGAATCCCTGCTGCGCCAACTCGGTGGGGATCGGTTCAATGTGCATTCCGCCGGAACCCAGCCCGCGTCCGAACTGAATCCGTTCGCCGTTCAGGTGTTGAAGGACAAAGGGCATGACACCTCGGTGTTGCGGTCAAAGCATATGTCCGAGTTCGCAACCGAGGACGCACCGGAAATGGATTTCGTCTTTACCGTCTGCAATCAGGCCGCCAACGAAGAATGCCCGGCCTGGGAAGGTCAGCCCATCAGCGGCCATTGGGGCATGGAAGATCCGGTCAAAGCCACCGGAACCGATGCCGAGAAAAGTCTGGCGTTCCAAAGCGCCTATGGCGCGTTGAAGCACCGGATCGAAGCCTTCACATCACTGCCGGTCGAAAGCCTTGACCGGATCGCGCTGCAATCTGCTGTCGATGACATCGGCAGAAACTCGGTCGGGGATTGATATGACCACATATGCTGTAAACGGCCTTGGCCGAATTGGAAAACTGGCGCTCAAGCCGTTGCTGGAGAAAGGCGCAAAGATCGCCTGGATCAATGACGCGGTCGGCGACCCCGAGATGCACGCGCATCTGCTGGAGTTCGACACCGTGCACGGCCGCTGGGATGCAACATTCGATCATGACGCCGACAGCGTCACCATCAACGGCACCCGTCTGCCCTTTATCGGCACCAAGGACCTGAGTGCCCTACCATTGGACGGTGTCGATGTGGTGATCGACTGCACCGGCGTCTTCAAGACCGAGGCGAAGCTGGCCCCCTATTTCGACGCAGGCGTGAAGAAGGTTGTCGTCTCGACCCCGGTCAAGGACGGACCGACCGCCAACATTGTTTTCGGCGTCAATGATGCGATCTACGACCCTGCCGCTCATCAGATCGTGACGGCGGCCTCATGCACGACCAACTGCCTCGCCCCGGTGGTCAAGGTGATCCACGAGAATCTGGGCATCCGACACGGCTCGATAACGACGATCCATGACGTGACCAACACGCAGACCATCGTGGACCGCCCCGCCAAGGACCTGCGCCGCGCGCGGTCTGCGCTGAACTCGCTGATCCCGACCACAACCGGGTCAGCCACCGCGATCACACTGATCTATCCAGAGCTCAAAGGACGCCTGAACGGCCATGCAGTGCGGGTGCCGCTGTTGAACGCCTCGCTGACCGATTGCGTGTTCGAGGTCGAGCGCAATACCACGGTTGAAGAGGTCAACGCCCTGTTCAAAACCGCTGCCGAAGGCGAATTGAAGGGTATTCTGGGCTATGAAACCCGGCCTTTGGTCTCGACTGACTACACCAATGACGAACGCTCCTCGATCGTCGATGCGCCGTCGACCATGGTGGTGAACGGCACGCAGGTGAAAATCTACGCCTGGTATGACAACGAAATGGGCTATGCCCACCGTCTGGTGGATGTGGCGCTGATGGTCGGGGCCTCGCTGTGACCAACCGGCCCGAGGGACTGTCGGCCTATATCGCGGTCACGGCGGCCTATTGGGCCTTTATGCTGACCGACGGGGCCTTGCGGATGCTGGTGCTGCTGCACTTTCATACGTTGGGATTCTCGCCGGTGCAGTTGGCGTATCTGTTTGTTCTCTACGAAATCGCCGGGATGGTGACAAACCTGGCCGCGGGCTGGATTGCGGCGCGGTTCGGGTTGACCTCGACCCTTTATGCCGGGCTGGGGCTACAGGTCGCGGCGCTGCTGACAATGACCTTTCTGGACCCGCACTGGACCGTCGCCACATCGGTTGCCTTTGTCATGGTTGTGCAAGGGGCCAGCGGGGTGGCCAAGGATCTGGCGAAAATGTCCTCGAAATCCGCTGTCAAACTGCTGGCCCCAGCCGAGGGCGGCGGGCTGTTCCGCTGGGTTGCCGTGCTGACCGGGTCCAAGAACGCAGTCAAAGGTTTGGGCTTTCTGCTGGGTGCTGCGATGCTGGCAACGCTGGGCTTCATGACCGCCATCGTGGTCATGGCTGTTGTTCTGGCAGTGATCCTGTTCGCCGTCATCCGGTTCATGCCGCCGGGGCTGCCCAAAGGGCGCAAAGGCGCGAAATTCTCCGAGGTGTTCTCGAAATCCGCCAACGTGAACTGGCTGTCAGCGGCCCGCGTCTTTCTGTTCGGCGCGCGGGATGTCTGGTTCGTGGTCGGCATCCCGATCTATTTCTACGCGGTCCTCTCCGACGGCACCGAGGATGGCAATCGCGCCGCGTTCTTCATGATCGGCACGTTCATGGCGATATGGGTCATCCTCTACGGCGCGGTACAGGCCAGCGCCCCCAAGATCCTGCGCGCCTCGGACCGCAGCGAGGGTGACCTGATCCGCGCCGCCCGCAGCTGGGCGGCAGGTTTGTTCTGCATTCCTGCGGCTCTAACACTGGCTGTTTTGCTGTCCTCGGGGCCCGAGACGTGGCTAACGATCACGTTGGTCATCGGCCTGCTGGTGTTCGGAGCGATCTTCGCCGTCAACTCATCCCTGCACTCCTACCTGATCCTCGCCTTCACCAAATCTGAGCGGGTCACGATGGACGTAGGCTTTTATTACATGGCCAACGCAACAGGCCGGTTGGTCGGCACCGTCCTGTCCGGCCTCACCTATCAGATCGGCGGGCTGTCCCTTGTGCTTGGCACGGCGGCGGTAATGGTTGCGCTGGCTGCGCTGACATCGGGCAAACTGACCGACCAAACGTCCGAGGCATATTCATGAGCATATTCGAACGCTACCTGACCATCTGGGTTGCCCTCGCCATGGTCGCGGGCGTGGTGATCGGGTTGGCCGCGCCCGGCCTCGTCGGGCTGGTCGCCTCGGCTGAGGTCGCCAGCGTCAACCTTGTGGTCGCCATCCTGATCTGGGCCATGGTCTATCCGATGATGGTTGGCGTCGATTTCGGGGCGGTCGCAGGCGTGGCGCGCCAACCAAAAGGGCTGATCGTGACCCTGGTCGTCAACTGGCTGATCAAACCGTTCACCATGGCGCTGCTGGCGGTGCTTTTCTTCGATTATGTCTTCGCCCCGTGGATTCAGCCCGAGGATGCGGCCCAATACACCGCCGGCCTGATCCTGCTGGGCGCGGCCCCCTGCACGGCGATGGTCTTCGTCTGGTCGCAGCTGACCAAGGGGGATGCGACCTATACGCTGGTGCAGGTTTCGGTCAACGACCTGATCATGGTTGTGGCTTTTGCGCCCATCGTGGCGTTTCTGCTCGGTGTCACCGACATCTCGGTTCCGTGGCAGACCTTGGTGCTTGCTACCGTTCTCTATGTCGTCCTTCCCCTGATCGCCGGGCTGATCACGCGACGCAAGCTGGGCTCGCAACAGGCCATCGATGCCTTCTCGGCCCGGGTCAAGCCATGGTCCATCATGGGCCTGATCGCAACGGTTGTGATCCTGTTCGGCCTTCAGGGGCAGACGATCCTGTCGAAACCGATGGTCATCGTCCTGATCGCCGTGCCGATCCTGATCCAAAGCTATGGCATCTTTGCCCTGGCCTACGGAACCGCCTACGCCCTGAAAGTCCCCCACCGCATCGCCGCCCCCTGCGCGATGATCGGCACATCGAACTTTTTCGAACTGGCCGTGGCAGTCGCCATCAGCCTGTTCGGCCTGAACTCGGGCGCGGCGCTGGCAACGGTCGTGGGCGTTCTGGTCGAGGTTCCGGTCATGCTGTCGCTTGTCGCCTTCGCCAACCGCACCCGCGCGCGGTTCCCAGAGCCAGTAACACCCTAAGCTGGCGACCCCGGCAGGATTCGAACCTGCAACCTGCCCCTTAGGAGGGGGCTGCTCTATCCAGTTGAGCCACGGGGCCGCGCAAGGGTCTCTGTACCTGTGTTTTTTCGGCTTGTCATGGGGTTTACGGCGGGTTTACGGCGGGTTCGTAGAACAGTTGTAAACTGCGCCCTGTTCACGCTACCATCGGGCAAAACAACAACGCAGGTGCCCTCTCGTGAATACTGAAACTAAACGCCCGCTTACCCTTCGCGATGTATCCGAGGCTTCGGGGGTCTCCGAGATGACCGTCAGCCGGGTCCTGCGCAACCGGGGCGACGTGTCAGACGCCACCCGCACCCGCGTTCTGGCTGCAGCCAAAGAACTGGGCTATGTCCCCAACAAGATCGCCGGTGCGCTGGCGTCCAGCCGGGTCAATCTGGTCGCGGTGATCATCCCGTCGCTGTCGAACATGGTTTTCCCCGAGGTTCTGACCGGCATCAATCAGGTGCTGGAAGACACCGAGTTGCAGCCGGTGGTGGGCGTCACCGATTATTTGCCTGAAAAGGAAGAGAAGGTGCTGTACGAGATGCTCTCGTGGCGGCCCTCGGGCGTGATCATTGCGGGGCTGGAACATACCGAGGCTGCGCGGGCCATGCTGGATTCGGCGGGCATTCCGGTGGTCGAGATCATGGATACCGACGGCAAGCCGGTGGACGCAATGGTGGGCATTTCCCACCGTCGCGCGGGTCGTGAGATGGCGCAGGCGATCCTTAAAGCGGGCTATGAACATATCGGGTTCATGGGAACCAAGATGCCTTTGGATCACCGGGCGCGGAAGCGGTTCGAAGGGTTTACCGAGGTACTGGGCAAGCACGGGATCGAGATCGAAGATCGTGAGTTCTATTCCGGCGGCTCCGCTCTGGCCAAGGGCCGTGAGATGACGCAGACCATGCTGGAACGCTCGCCCGAGTTGGATTTCCTGTATTATTCCAACGACATGATCGGTGCGGGCGGGCTGTTGTATCTGCTGGAGCAGGGCATCGACATTCCCGGACAAATCGGTCTGGCCGGGTTCAACAACGTGGAATTGCTGCAGGGCCTGCCGCGGAAATTGGCGACGATGGATGCCTGCCGGTTGGAGATTGGTCGCCAGGCGGCCGAGATCATTGCCGAACGGCTTAAAGATCCGAATTCCGAGATCGAAACCCGTGTGACCCTGACCCCCAAGATCAGCTATGGCGATACGCTGAAGCGGCGCTGATCCGGTGACGCTGCGACGGTTGGACAACCGGACGGCACGGGCGCTGTTTATGGATCGCCACGCGCTGGCCGAGCCACCGGCGGGCGGTGCGAAAGGCACGGAGTTGTTGGATCTGATCCAGCGACTTGGTTTCGTTCAACTGGACAGCATCAACACAGTCGCCCGCGCCCATGACATGATCCTGTTCTCGCGCAGGCCCAGCTATCGCAGCGGCAACCTCAAACGTCTGTACGAGAGGGATCGGGCGCTGTTCGAACACTGGACCCATGATGCCGCCGTCATTCCGATGGACTACTACCCCCATTGGCATCTGCGGTTTCAGCGCGATGCAGCGTTGCTTGGGTCGCGCTGGAAGAACTGGCGTCGGGACGGGTTCGAACAGCAGTTCCAGTCCGTTCTGGATCATGTCCGCGACCATGGGCCGGTGTCGTCCTCGGATGTCGGGAAGGACGAAAAGAAGGGCTCTGGCGGCTGGTGGGACTGGCACCCGTCCAAGACCGCGCTTGAGTTTCTGTGGCGGTCGGGGGCTTTAACCGTTGTGGGGCGCGACGGATTCCAGAAACGCTATGACCTGACCGAGCGGGTGATCGAAACACATCTGTGCCCCGGGCAGCGACCTTGTGACGAAGGGGCGACGGTCGATTGGCTGTGCAACGCGGCACTGGACCGGCTTGGCTTTGCAACCTCGGGCGAGTTGGCCGCGTTCTGGGATACGGTCAGCCCGGCAGAGGCGAAGGATTGGTGCGCCAAAGGGCTGAATTCAGGTGCCCTGGAAGAGATTGAGATCACCTGTGTGGACGGGCGGGCGCGCAAGCTGTTCGCGCGACCCGACCTAATCGACGCTTCGTATGACCTGCCGCAGCCCACGGGCCGCATCCGGGTGCTCAGCCCGTTTGACCCGATGCTGCGCGACCGAAACCGGGCCGAGCGGTTGTTCGGCTTCTACTACCGGATCGAGGTTTTTGTGCCCGAGGCGAAACGGACCTATGGCTACTACGTGTTCCCCCTGCTTGAGGGCGACAAGCTGATCGGGCGGATCGACATGAAAGCCCATCGGGATGCGGGCGTTTTGCGGGTCAAAGCCTTGTGGCCCGAGCGCAAGGTCCGGTGGTCGGACGCCCGCACCCGTCGATTGGACGCGGAACTGGATCGGGTCCGCCGCTTTGCCGGTCTGGATAGGGTCGAGTTTGCGCAGGATTGGCTGAAAGACCCCCAATAGGGTCTATTCTGCGTCTGTCAGTGTCAGGCGAATGGGCTCTAACCCGTCAATCCCGCCTTCGATTTTGTCCCCTGCAACCACTGGCCCGACTCCGGCAGGTGTACCGGTCAGGATCAGATCGCCGGGGCGCAGGTGATAGAAACCGGACAGGTGGCAGATGATCTCATCGATCTTCCAGATCAGCTCTTGCAGGGTCGCGTCCTGCCGGACTTCGGAATTGACGCTCAGGTGGATGCGCTTGTCATCGTCGGGCGACCACGTGGCGGCAGGGGTCAGCGGCGCAAAGACCGCGCCGTTTTCGACGTCTTTGCCCAGATCCCAAGGTCGTTGCTTGTTGCGCTCGCGGATTTGCAGGTCACGACGGGTCATATCCAGCGCGCAGCCATAGGCGTAGACCGCCTCCCATGCCTGCAAACGGGAGGCCTTGAACACCGGTTTGCCAATCGCAACCGCAAGCTCCATCTCGTGGTGGTAGTTCCCGGTGCCGGGCGGATAGGGCACTGTCGCATCCGTCAAAACGGCGTTTGCGGCGGATTTGGTGAAGTAAAAAGGCGCCTCGCGATCAACCTCATGCCCCATTTCGGCGGCATGAGCGGCATAGTTTCGACCGACGCAAAAGATGCGACCGACCGGGTAAAAAGCCCTTTCCCCGACAACAGGAAGGCCGAGCGTGTCCGGAACCGGAAACAAATAGTGTTGCATGATGACCCCTAATTGCGTGTTCAGAGGCATCTTAGTTAAGACCGCGCTATCGGCAACCGGCGGAAACACGCCTGTTTTTACCAACACCTTTAGATTGTTTCGGCATGGAACTGCTCAATTCCGGCACACAACCACAGATATGTTCCCTGAATCTGATCAACCCGGTTTGATCAAGTCCAGAGCGTCTGTGCTTTTTGACCCCCGGCGCAGATCGTTCAAAGGCATGTGTTGCAGGACCACATGCCTGAATTGAAGAATATAGCTTGGAAACCGCGGCTTTCGCACTAGAACACGTGGTATCGAAGCAAAAAAGACATTTGCCGCACGGCACCTGTCGTCGAGACAGGGAAAGACACACATCCGGTCCTATAGAAGACCGGAACAACAGCACGACCAAACTGACTCGAAGAAACCTCTTGCGGACAACCCCACAAGTCTGCAATTGGACGCGACTGTTTCGGAAGGAGCAAGGGCCAAAGGTCTACCCCCTAGACCCCAAACCCCGGTACTGAGCCATTTTCGGTTCTGCACTTTCTGAAACACGGGCCAGGCACAATTCCAGTCCGGGTCTGGCCACCCCGCCGGAGATTTCCCCCTACCATCTCCGGCGGGGTTTTAATGCAAATCGCGAATTTGCCCCTTAGCTTTCCAGATCTTTCAGCTCGTTCAACAGATCCAGAAGCATCTCATGCTTGTCCGGGCCAAGCTGGGTGCGGATGCGTTCGGCCTGTTCGACGCTGACGGCCAGATTGGCGTGGATCACCTGAATACCGTCGGCGCTGATCTCGACGATCTGGCGGCGCCGGTCCTGAGGGTGGCTGCGCCGGACAATCAGCTTCTTCTGTTCCAGCTTTTGCAGAATCCGCGTGAGGCTGGGCAACAGAAGACAGGCGCGTTCGGCAATATGGGTGGGTTCTTGCGGGCCTTCTTCGTTCAGCACCCGCAGGACCCGCCATTGCTGTTCGGTGACACCAGCGTCCACCAGCAATTTCCGAATGGGTCCCATAACCTTTTCCCGCGCCCGCAACAAAGCAATGGGCAAAGATCGCGACGTTAGGGGAAGTTCGTCGGTCATACTGAATCCTCACCTAAATCCAGAAATTGCGCAAGTTTTTGCAGTTGAAATTCGTGATACCAATCGATCTGGCATTGTTTTGTTTAATGGGATGAGGCGGCTAATTCGCGGGGAAAAGAAGTAGAACTTGACCCCGGCCAATTGGCGGAATTCACTGACACCACAAGAGCCTGAAACAGGAGTGTTCCCAATGCCCGCCCCACATAACCCGTTCAAACAGGCTCTGACACAGGGCAAACGGCAGATCGGCTGCTGGATGAGCTTTGCCGAACCAATCACCGCCGAGATCATGGGAACCGCGGGTTTCGGTTGGCTGGTCATCGATGGAGAACACGCGCCAAATGACATCCGCTCGATACGGGATCAGTTGGTGGCATTGGCGAACAGCCCCTCGCATCCGGTGGTGCGTGTGCCCGTGGGGGAAACCTGGCTGATCAAGATGGTGCTGGATGCAGGCGCGCAGACCATTCTTGTGCCCATCGTGGAAAGCGCTGAACAGGCCCGCGCGCTTGTCCGCGCCTGCACCTATCCGCCCGAAGGGGTGCGCGGTGTCGGGGCAACCTCGGCGCGGGCGACGATGTATGGGTCCGTCAAAGACTATATCCAAACCGCCGATCAGGAAATCTGCCTGCTGGTGCAGGTGGAAAACCGCGCCGGGATCGCGGCGCTGGACGAGATTTTGCAGGTCGAGGGTATCGACGGGGTGTTCATCGGCCCCGCCGATCTGTCCACGGATATGGGCCACCAAGGCAACAGCGCCGCGCCCGAGGTTCGCGCGGTGATCGCAGACGCAATGAAACGGATCAGGGCTGCCGGCAAGGCTCCGGGCATTCTGGGCACGAATGACGAGGCGACCTCGGCCTATCTTGAGATGGATCCGGCGTTTCTGGCCGTGGGCATTGACGTAATGCTGTTGGCGCAATCCGCCCGTGCACTGGCGGCACAGTGGAAGCCGGAATAACCGCTTAGCCGCGCATGACCGCTGCGGCCTGCGCATATCCACCGGATGCACCGTCGACAAAATGCACATGGTCGTCGCGCGTGGCTGCAGGGACAAAGCAGGTCATCATCGCCTCATCCTGCGCGTGCAGGCCGTATCTGATCTTACCCCGCCCGCGCGCCTCTTCCAGCATGTGTTCGATCTGGGCCAGCGTCGCCGGGTCGCAATCCAGCGTCATTTTCAGCCCGTCATCGAATTTGCGGAAATCGGCGTTGCGGCTGACCATATGCCTGTAATGCCCAGGTTCGAACTGGCCCATGCGTTTGCCGGTCCAGAACAGCATCGCGATCAGCAGGTTCTGACCCAGCAGCATCAGCTTTTGCGCCAACAGGTTCCGCCCGGCGCGGGACACATGAGCATCCAAGCCCACATCCGGGGGCGGCCAGGTCATGGGCGGGCCGGTCTCGGGCACCGGATGGCCTGCACGGTCCAACCCGTCCGAGGCACGCAAAACCGATTGCGCCAGATCGGCAAAGTCGCTTTCGGTGGCGCTTGCCGTCGGCTGCACCACGACCGACACGATGCGACCATGTTGCGCCGGACTGTTGGACCAGCGGCAGGACAGGCCGGTCAGATCCGGTTGGCTGCCCGGCTCGGCCATCGGCACCTCATGCACACCTGCTTTCATCTGCGCCTCGGCCCAGGCCAGTCCGCCGCCCGTGAACATGGCATAATCCACCCCGTTCGAGGGTGCATAGCGTGCCACGCGCAAATCCTTGCCCGCCTTGCGCAGCTCGGCGACCGGCACCAAGGCGGCGCGCAAGGGCATCGAGAATTCCTCCTGCGCCCAGCGCCGCAGGTCAGACAGTGTAGTGCGCGCGGTATCCGCTGCGCTGGGTGGCACCGCAAATCCGGCCCCGTCGCCACCAAAGACATAGGGAAACAGCTTGCCGTCCATGGCGTTGATCATGCCCGAGATTACCGCCGCGCCGACCATGTTGACCGTCTTGTAGCGCCCGCGCGCGATCTCTCCGGTCGAATCGACAATATCGGCGACGCCCAGAATCCAGTCATCGGGAACAGGTGAAAAAGTCGACGGGTCTGCCAGCCGGTTAAAATCCCGCAGCAGCGGAAGGTTTTCATAAAACGCAGAATGGAGGTCTTTCATTGTCCCCCTCAAATTGGCTTGACCCAAGAGCTAGCTCAAACGTGATCGAAGTCCGCCCTCTGCAACATTCTACACGCGCTTGTGCGTTTTGCCACGACGTGCCAAGGATTGGTGCCAAGATGTGAAGGGGACGTTACATGAAGTCAGGGCTGGTTGTACTGTGTCTGGCTTACGTCCTCAGCCAGTTCTTTCGTGCGTTTCTGGCCGTGCTCAGCCTGGATCTTGAGAAGGATATAGATGCCACGCCCGAGGATCTGGCCTTTGCCTCGGGCCTTTGGTTTCTGGTCTTTGCCGCCATGCAATTGCCCGTGGGCTGGGCGCTGGACCGGGTTGGGCCGCGCCTGACCGCCGCCGCGCTGCTGCTGGTGGGCGGTGCCGGCGGGGCGGCTGTGTTTGCCACCGCATCCTCGGCCTTTCATATCAGCGTTGCGATGGCGCTGATCGGGGTCGGATGCTCTCCGGTCCTGATGGCATCTTACTTCATCTTTGCGCGCGAATACCCGCCTGCCCGGTTTGCAACCCTTGCGGCGGTGATGCTGGGCGTGGGATCGGTGGGCAATCTGGTCGCCTCTTACCCCACCGCGCTGGCGGTCGAGTTGATGGGCTGGCGCGCCACCCTGCTTGGGCTGGCGGTGATTTCCGCCGTGATCGCCCTTGGCATATGGGTCAGCGTCCGCGACCCCGCCAAGGTCGAGACCGAGCATAAGGGATCAGTTCTGGACCTGCTGAAACAGCCAGCCCTGTGGCTGATCCTGCCCCTGATGCTGGTGGCCTATGCGCCCTCTGCCGCGCTGCGGGGATTGTGGGCCGGACCGTATCTGAATGACGTCTTCGGGCTCAGCACCACTCAGATCGGTACTGCGACGCTGATCATGGGGTCGGCAATGATCGCCGGGACCTTTGCCTACGGGCCGCTGGATCGCATTCTGGGCACGCGGAAATGGGTGATCTTCGGCGGCAACGCGCTGGGCGCTGTGGCACTGGGCCTGCTGTGCCTGTGGATCGACAGCGCGATCTGGGTCTCGGTCCTGCTGCTGGCGGTCATTGGCTTTCTGGGGGCCAGCTTTCCGGTGATCATGGCCCATGGTCGCGCCTTTGTGCCGCCACATCTGGTCGGGCGCGGGGTCACGTTGTTGAACCTGTTTGGGATCGGCGGGGTCGGCATCGCGCAATTCGTGACCGGTCGCATCCATGCGGCCAATACCGCCGCCGGAGCCGCCGCGCCTTATCTGGCCATCTTCGGCTTTTTCGCCGTGACCCTTGCCATTGGCTGCGTGATCTATCTATTCAGCCGGGACAACGTGGATTGATTTAGAACCGGAGGGACGGCCCGTGCAGGATATCGAGGTGATCGCACCCAACCTGAAACACAGCCTGTCCGGGGTCACAACCACGGTCATCCGCCTGCTGCCGATCCAGAAAGAGATGATCGGGATCGTCGCCACCGGCCCCGGCCTGCCGGATGACCTGCCGAATATCCGCCTGATCAAGGTTCCGTTCCTGTCGAACCGCAAACGCCGGGTCTGGCACGCGCGGCGCAACACGGAAATGCTGATGGGCCTGTTTCTGCGCAAGGTCCTGCGGCGCAATCTGAAACTGCTGTTCACCTCTGCGGCGCAACGGGATCATTCCGGGTTTACCAAGAAGCTGATCTCGCAAATGGATGCCTTGATCGCGACAACGCCGCAGGCAGCCTCGTTCCTGCAGCACCCTTCGACGGTGATCATGCATGGCGTGAACACCGAACTGTTCCACGCGGCGACCGACAAACAAGCCCTGCGCGACAAGCTGGGCCTGCCCAGCGGTACGCTGATCGGCTGTTTCGGACGCATCAGGCCACAAAAAGGCGTCGATCTGCTGGTCGACGCCGCGCTCAGCGTTCTGCCCAACCATCCCAACGCCCACATCATCTTCACCGGTCGCGCCACCAGCGAATTCGAAGCCTTTCAGGCCGAGCAGGAAGCCAAGCTGCAAGCCGCTGGCTTGTGCGACCGTGTCCATTTTCTTGGCGAACGCCCGTGGGAGGAAATAGTCGAGACCTATCGTGCCCTCGATCTGTTCGTCGCCCCCGCCCGCCACGAAGGGTTTGGTCTGACCCCGCTTGAGGCGATGGCCTCGGGCGTGCCCGCCATCGCCTGCCATGGTGTGGGCGCGTTCAGTGCCCAGATCAAGGACACTGAGACCGGACGGCTGGTTGAAAAAGACAACGCCCCGGCATTGGCCGAGGCGCTGGATCAGATGCTGTCCGACCCGGCCCAACTGGCCACCGCCGGACAGGCCGCACGCGCCCATGTGGAACAGAATTTTCGAATCGAAGGCGAGGCCGAAGCCATCGTAAAGGTCTACCGCTCTCTGCTGGATGCGGAATAAGCGCAGCGAACCGCCTCAAATCCGCGTCAATCGGTGAAATACCCTGCGAAAGCCCTTTTTTCTTCGCTGCAACGCGGCTATGAACGCGCGTCCTTAACTTTGGAGACATGAAATGGGCTATCGCGTCGTCGTCGTCGGCGCCACGGGTAACGTGGGCCGCGAAATGCTGAACATCCTGGCGGAACGCCAGTTCCCCGTGGACGAACTTGCCGCTCTGGCAAGCCGCCGTTCGCTGGGCACTGAGGTGACTTTTGGCGACAAGACACTCACGACCAAAGACCTGGACACCTTTGATTTCACCGGCTGGGACATCGCCCTGTTTGCCGTAGGCTCTGCCCCGACCAAGGATTATGCGCCCAAAGCCGCTGCGGCGGGCTGCGTGGTGATCGACAACTCGTCGCTCTATCGCTACGACCCGGACATTCCGCTGATCGTGCCGGAATGTAACCCGCAGGCGATCCACGACTACAAGAACAAGAACATCATCGCGAACCCCAACTGCTCGACCGCGCAGATGGTTGTCGCGCTGAAGCCGCTGCATGACCGCGCCAAGATCAAGCGCGTTGTCGTCTCGACCTATCAGTCGGTATCCGGTGCGGGCAAAGAGGGTATGGACGAGCTGTGGGACCAGACCAAAGCCGTCTACAACCCGATCAACGAGGTTGAGCCGAAGAAGTTCCAGAAGCAGATCGCCTTCAACGTCATCCCGCAGATCGACGTCTTCATGGAAGACGGCTCGACCAAGGAAGAGTGGAAGATGGTTGTCGAGACCAAAAAGATCGTCGATCCGTCGATCAAGGTCACAGCCACCTGCGTCCGCGTGCCTGTGTTCGTTGGCCACTCTGAAGCCGTGAACATCGAATTCGAGGAATTCCTGGACGAAGACGAAGCCCGCGACATCCTGCGCGAAGCACCGGGCATCATGGTGATCGACAAGCGCGAGGCCGGCGGCTACGTCTCGCCCGCCGAATGCGTCGGCGATTTCGCCACCTTCATCAGCCGCATCCGTCAGGACTCGACCGTCGAGAACGGCATCAACCTGTGGTGCGTCTCGGACAACCTGCGCAAGGGTGCTGCGCTGAACGCGGTGCAGATCGCGGAACTGCTGGGCCGTGAGGTTCTGAAGAAGGGCTGAGCCCACTGAAGGATCAAGGACTTTGAAACAGACCCTGCCACTTCGGTGGCGGGGTTTTTTTGTGCGGTATGAGCGAATTCAGGCCTATGTAACCACTTCGCGACAAAACGCTATTGCCGGGCAGCAGAGAAAACCCAGTTTTCGGTGGTCACTTATTCCCCCTGCTTTCAGCAACTTGCATGCCCTGCCTTGTTTGATATTCAGCAAATCATCCAAATCGGTTTCTCAGCGCCCGCCGCGAAACAGGAGGCACAATGTCCTGGTCAGAACTGCATTTCGTCGAGGCCGGTAAGCTTGAAATTGCTTATCATGAGTTCGGTCCAACCGATGGTAAGCCGGTCATTCTGCTGCACGGCTTTCCCTATGACGTGCGCTCTTACGATCCGGTTGCACCGGATCTCGCCGGACAGGGGTTTCGGTGTTTTGTGCCGTACTTGCGCGGCTACGGTCGAACGCGGTTTCTGTCCCCCGACACGATGCGTTCAGGGCAACAGGCAGCAATCGCCGCTGATTTGCTGGCCTTCATGGAAGCGCTGAGGATCGAACGTGCAACGCTTGGCGGCTATGACTGGGGTGGCCGGGCCGCCTGCATTGTGGCCGCGCTTTGGCCGGAACGCGTCAGTGGTTTGGTCAGTTGCGGCGATGGCTACAACATTCAGGACATTCCAAACGCATGGAAACCGGCATCGCCCGAGAAAGAAGCCCGCTACTGGTATCAGTATTATTTCCACACCGACCGCGGGCGTACGGGTCTGATTCAGCAGCGGTATGATCTGTGCCGCCACATATGGTCCCTTTGGTCGCCCAGTTGGGCGTTCGATGAAGTGACGTTTGCAACCACCGCCGCATCATTCGAAAACCCCGATTTCGTGGACATCGTGCTGCATTCCTACCAACACCGCTATGGCGGGGTTTCGGGTGACCCCGATTACAACGAGATCGAGCAGCTTTTGACCGGGCAACCCGACATCACGGTCCCCAGTATTGTTTTGTTGGGGCGCGACGATGGGGTTGAGCCTCCGTCTGACGAAGACCTCGATCAGCGCCACTTTATCGGCCCATACCAGCGCCGGATCATCGACGGAGTCGGCCACAATCTGCCGCAGGAAGCCCCGCAGGCGTTTGCGGCGGCGATCTCAGATTTGCGGGCCACGGCTGACTGAACGGATTCTGGTGGCGGGCGGTCAGTTTCTGACGGGCAAGCCGCGCGCAAAGCTGGTTCTGTCACCCCTGCCCCTCGACCAGTGCCTTCAGGTTGGTTAATCCGCGCTCATAATCTCCGCCGACCCAGCCATCCATCATCAGCCCCATCCAGCGCGTCATCGGGTTCAGGCCCAGATCGGATGTGAATCCCCAAGTGACCTGCGTCTGCCCGCCTTCGGGTTGCAGGGTAAACGACGCCGTAGCCGTGCCCATCGGGCCGAAATCCAGCGCTGTCTGGACGCTCTGGTTCTCAACACTCTCTACAATTTCTTGCGAGCCGGTACCAACCTGCGGGTGGTCCGACGCCCAGTTCAGAGTATTGCCGACACCCGACGCTGGCCCCGAATAGGACAGCTGGGTTTCGGGATCACGGTGCAGCCAGGGCGACCATTGCTCGGTCTCTTGCATGGAGTTCACATAAGGAAAGATCGCCTCGGGCGGAGCATCGATGGTGATGCTGCGGGACACTTCGGCTTTGCCGGGCAGCAGGTAAGAGATGCCCACAAGCGCCAGAACAAGCACGATCAGGCTCAGAACAATGCGTTTAATCCATTTCATAATATGCTCCGGAGATTGCGATCAATGACCTAAGCATACCGGAATACAACTGAAAACCAGACCCTGAACTGCACCTGATGCCTGCGCTGGCGGTTCGGCGCTGTCAGACCGGCACGAATCTCTTCTGGTGCGGATCGAAACACTCCAGCCCGCCCGCACCGATATCCGTCCAGAGCCCGTGCAGGCTGAGCGTGTCGTCTTCGACCGCTGACGCCACAAATGGGAAGGTCATCAGGTTCTCCAGCGACGCCACAACCGCCTGCCGTTCGAACTGGCGGGCCTGGTCGGCGCTGTCTTCGATATCTGCGACCAGATCATATTTGGGCTTCAGGATGTCCATCCAGCGGCCCACAAAGCTTTCCTTGGCCTCAAGTTGCGGGGCCTGCCCCTTGCACATGTCGATACAGCCCTGCACACCGCCGCATTGCGAATGCCCCAACACGATCAGATGCGCCACTTTCAGGGCCGTCACGGCGTATTCGATAGCGGCACTTGTACCATGATGGTCGCCGTCGGGCGCGTAAGGCGGGACAAGATTGGCGATATTGCGGTGAATGAAGAACTCACCCTGATCCGCCCCGAAGATCGAAGTCACATGCACCCGGCTGTCGCAGCAGGAAATCACCATGGCGCGGGGGCGCTGCCCCTCATCCGCCAGACGCCGATACCAGACCTGATTTTCGGAATATGTCGTCGCCTTCCAGCCGTGATACCGTTTCACCAGATAGGTTGGCAAAGGTTTGGCTATATCCATTTCGGTGTTCCTGTCTTCAATTGCTTAGGCCGCTGTAAACTGAATTCAAGGAAAATTCGAGCCATTATCCGAACTCCGCGCAAGGATTTGCAAAGAATTTCCCGCCAAACATCAGGCCTACGCCGTGGGGGCGACTGAACTAGGGTGAATGTGGTGGATAAGATACTCACACTTGAACATAAGGAAACCGTGCGACTGGACCCGGATCGCCTCAGCGGGCTGTACCGGCAACTGGGCGACAAGAACGCGTTGGATGTGCTGTGCCGCACGGTCGAGGAACTGGCCGTGCGCCTGTCGAATTGCGAACGGTTCTGGCGGCAGCGCGATTGGGAGAACCTGCGCAAATGCGCGAAATCGCTGGTGGCGATCGCCGATCAGGTCGGGATGACCGCACTGGCGCGGGTTGCGGGCGACGTGGCAGGCGCGGTCGATGCCGGGGATGCGGTGGCGGCGGGTGCAACGCTGGGGCGGCTGATCCGCGTGGGTGAGCGATCGTTGACCGCCGTTTGGGATCAGCAGGACCTTTCCGTCTGACGGGGGTTGCGGGCGGGTCGCAGGTGGCTAGTCTGGGCGCAAATTCAATCAGCCGAGACGCCCATGACCCTAAGCTTTGCCCCGCCCTCTGACGTTTCTGTTCCGCTGCATGTGCTTGGTCAATCCGATCTGGACGGATGGCTTCAGGACCAGCCGGATCATGTTCGTGATTGGGTGGAGGTGAACGGGTTCACCGGTGCAATAGGTCAGGCGCTTTTGGTGCCGGGCAAGGATGGCCGGGCCGGGTTTGCGCTGGCGGGCTATGGAACGCAGGCCAAACGCGCCCGCAAACGGTTCCCTCTGGCCGCCGCTGCCGAGGCGCTGCCCGAAGGCACGTATCACCTCGGGTCCGATGTCCCGCCCGATCAGTTGGAGATGGAGTGTCTGGGCTGGCTGCTGACCGGCTATGCGTTTGACCGCTATGCCAGCCAATCCCCGGCCAAGGCGCGTCTGGTCGCGCCGGATACTGTAGATGCCGCGCGGCTTGAGACGATGGCCAATGCCGAGGCGCTGACCCGCGATCTGGTCAACACTCCGGCCTCGGACATGGGGCCCGGCCAGTTGCAACAGGCGGCGGAAGCGCTGGCGCAGGAATTCGGGGCGACATGCAGCACCATCACCGGTGATGCGCTGCTGGAGCAGAATTTTCCGATGATCCACGCGGTTGGCCGCGCAGCGGATCAGGCCCCGCGCCTGATCGAGATGAGCTGGGGCAGCAAAGGGCCCATGCTGACGCTGGTCGGCAAAGGTGTGTGTTTCGATACGGGCGGTTTGAACCTGAAACCCGGCGCATCGATGGGTCTGATGAAGAAGGATATGGGCGGCGCGGCGAATGTGCTGGGGCTGGCCCGGATGATCATGGCGCTGAATCTGCCGCTGCGACTGCGGGTGCTGATCCCGGCGGTTGAAAATGCAGTGGCAGGCAACGCCTTCCGCCCCGGTGACATCCTGACCTCGCGCAAGGGTCTGACGGTCGAGATCAACAACACCGATGCCGAGGGGCGGTTGGTGCTGTCCGACGCGCTTGCGCTGGCGGATGAGGGGCAGCCGGATCTGGTGATCTCGATGGCAACCCTGACAGGGGCTGCGCGCGTGGCCGTCGGCCCGGATCTGGCTCCGTTCTATACAGATGACGATCAGGCGGCGGCGGCCCTGACGCAGGCCGCGCAACGCTCGGCCGATCCGGTCTGGCGGATGCCGTTCCATACACCTTATGAGGCGATGATCGAGCCGGGGATTGCCGATCTGGACAACGCCCCCTCGGGCGGGTTCGCGGGATCCATCACCGCCGCCCTGTTCCTGCGCCGCTTTGTCGAAAACAGCGCCTATATGCATTTCGATATCTATGCGTGGCAGCCCAGCAAGTCGCCCGGCCGCAGCAAAGGCGGTTTGGGCCAAGGCCCGCGCGCCGTGCTGAACGCCCTGCCGGAGATTTTGGGCCTATGACCCGCCTGCGCGTCATCCGCCCCGTTATTGACCTGCTGCGCAGTCCCGATGGAGCGCGTGACCGGCAATTGCTGTTCGGAGACACCGTGCAGGTCGCCGAAGAACAAGACGGGTGGAGCCGGATCACCGCCGACAAAGATGGCTATCCCGGCTGGGTCCGGTCTGCCCAATTGGGGCCGGAGGTGCCGCAGACCCACCGGATCACTGCTCTCGCAACCCATGCCTATGAACAGGCGGATATGAAAACCCGCGATCTGGCCTCGCTGAGCTTTGGCAGCACCGTGCATGCTCTGTCGCAGACGGACAGGTTTCTGGAAACCGAGTTGGGATACATTCCAACGGTCCACACTGCGCCGATCTCGGACATTCAAACCGACCCGGTGGCCGTGGCCGAGCTGTTTCTGGGCACGCCCTATCTGTGGGGCGGCAACAGCCGGTTCGGGATCGACTGTTCCGGGCTGGTTCAGGCCGGGTTGCTGGCTTGCGGTATCGCGTGTCCGGGTGACAGTGGCGATCAGGAGCAGGCAGTTGGCACTGCGCTACCTGATGGCACACCGCCCCAACGCGGCGACCTGCTGTTCTGGAAGGGTCATGTGGCATGGGTTTCAGGGCCGAACATGCTGTTGCATGCGAACGCGTATCACATGGCAGTGGCCTATGAGCCTATGGATCAGGCAATCGCCCGCATTCTGGCCCAAGGCGACGGGCCTGTGACAGCCCACAAAAGGCTCTAATCCGGCGAAACCGAGCGGATCAGCTTACGCTCCAGCACCCTCAGTACCGTGCGCAGATCATGGCCGCGTTTCAGGATACGTCCGTCCATACCGACAACCGAATACATCCCTTGTTTCTGCCGCAGGCGTGGGTGCTTTTCGATGCGATAGATCGGATGTTCCGCCGTGCGCTGGAAAATCGAGAAAATCGCCATGTCACACAGGTTGGAAATTCCGTAATCGCGCCATTCTCCGGCGGCGACCATCCGGCCGTATACGGACAGGATATGGGACATCTCGCGCCGGTCGAACGCGACGGGCATCTGGGCCGAGTTTGCAGAAAACCGGCTGGGAGGCTGCATGTTCATACCCCAAGCCTTGCCGGAAATCGCGCCCGAATCAAGCCTGTTGCGCTGCTATGCTTCAATTCGTCAAAAGGTGTTACCGGCGTCCGACCTGTCGGCAAATCAGGATGACGGGCAGCAATCCGACGGCCAGAATGACCAATGAGGGCACCGCCGCGCCCTCAAGCCGTTCGTCCGACGCCAACCGGTACGCCTGCACCGCCAGCGTATCAAAGTTGAAAGGCCGCATGATCAGTGTCGCGGGCAGTTCCTTCATCACATCGACAAAGACGATCAGCAATGCAGTCAGCAGCGATGGCGTCAGAATGGGCAGATGCACCCGCCGCAGCGTGCCCAAGGGCGTTTGCCCCAGGGATCGCGCGGCGGCGTCCATATTGGCGTGAACCGTGCTCTGCCCGCCTTCATACGCGCTCAGCGCTGCTGCCAGAAACCGCACCATGTAGGCCGCAACCAACAACCAGATCGAGCCGGTGACCAGCAGGCCGGTTGAGATATCAAACGTCTGGCGCATCCACGCATCGAGCGCGTTGTCGAAGGCAGCAAAGGGGACGATCAGCCCAACCGCGATCACCCCACCCGGAACCGCGTAACCAAGACGCGAGATATAAGCCGCACCTGACGAGGCGCGACCGGGGCGAAGGCGCTGAAAAAACCCGACGCTGATGGCGGCAGACACGGTGACAACCGCTGCGGTCCCCGCAAGGATCAGTGAGTTGCGGATGAACCCGAGATAACGCTCCGACAGCAGGTTCTGCTCGGATTCCATTCCCATCTCAACAAGAATGATCACCGGCAGCAGAAACCCGAACAGCACCGGGACAGCGCATAGAACAAAGGCACCGACAGCGCGCCAGCCGGTCAGATGTGCGGCGGGCTGCGCTGCGTGCTGCTTGCCCGCCTGATAGTATTTTGCCTTGCCCCGCTGCGTGCGTTCAGCCACCGCCATGACCAAAGCAAAGGTCAAAAGGCACAAGGCCAGTTGCGCGGCACCCGCGCGATCAGCCAGCGAGAACCAACTGGTATAGATACCCGTCGCAAAGGTCTGGACACCGAAATAGGACACGGTGCCAAAATCCGCGATGGTCTCCATCACCGCCAACAGCACGCCGCCCGCAATCGCCGGGCGCGCCATCGGCAGAGACACGCGCCGAAACGCGAGCCATGGGTTGTTGCCCAACGCACGCGCCGCCAGAAAGGCCGTTGCGCTTTGCTGCAAAAAGGCCGCGCGGGCCAGCAGGTAGACATACGGATACAGCACAAGGATCAGCATCGCCGCCGCACCCTCGGTCGAGCGGATCTCGGGGAACCAGTAATCGCGCGGGCCCCACCCCGTTACATCACGCAGGGTGGATTGCACGATCCCCGGGTGATCCAGAATAAAGGTATAGGCATAGGCCAGCACATAAGCCGGAAAGGCCAGCGGCAGCACCAGCGCAATCTCAAGCAAGCGTACGCCGGGAAACCGGGTCATCGTGACCAGCCACGCGGCCCCGGTGCCAATGCTGAACGTACCCGCAGCGACCAAAACTACCAGGATGAGTGTGGTCACCGTGTACCGGGGCAGAACCGTCTCGGCCAGATGCGCAATCGTGTCGGTCCCGCCGGTCAGCGCCGCCAGAACAACGGCCACCATCGGCAACAGACAGGCCGCTGCAACCATATAGGCCAGCCCGGCCAAAAGCCGGGTGCCGCGTACGCCGCGGTTGCGCGATCCGTTTTCAGAATAGTCGATCTGGGTCATTGTCCCGGTACGTAAGTGGCGAAGGCTTTGCCTTTAATCGACCAAAACGCTCGGAAACGCCAGTGCAGGGGGTAACAAATCTGCGGCACATACTGCCGCAGACGTTATTCGTAGACCCGCTGATCCTCGATCACCAAACCGTCTTTCGGCAGCGATCCGGGGGCGACAACCTCGATGGCGCCTTTCAGTTTCAGCACCTCGGCGACCGATTTGGCATAGGCGGTGTCATCGCCGCCCGGGCTTTCGATCTGGACGGTCATGGTGTCCATCTCACCCTGACGCGCGGCGATCACGCGGGCTTTGACGATCTCGTCGTGTTTTTCGACCAGAGCCGCCACCTGTTCCGGTCGCACGAACATGCCCTTGATCTTGGTGGTCTGATCAGCACGGCCCATCCAGCCCTTGATCCGCATATTGGTCCGACCGCAGGGCGAGACGCCGGGCATTAGCGCCGACAGGTCTCCGGTCGCGAACCGGATCAGGGGATAGTCGGGGTTCAGCGAGGTCACGACAACCTCACCCACTTCACCAATGGCCACAGGAATGCCGGTTCCGGGGGTCACGATCTCGACGATGACATGCTCGTCAATGATCATTCCTTCCATCGCGGCGCTTTCATAAGCGACATTGCCCAGATCAGCCGTGGCATAGCATTGCAGGCAGGAAATCCCGCGATCCGCATATTCCTGCCGCAGTGACGGGAACAGCGCACCGCCGCCCACCGCCGCCTTCGAGAAGTTCAGCGCAACGCCCATCGCGTCCGCCTTGTCCAGAATGACCTTCAGATAGTCCGGCGTGCCGGCATAAGCGGTACATCCGACATCGCGCGCCGCTGTGACCTGCAATTCGGTCTGGCCGGTTCCGGCGGGCAGAACCGCAGCGCCAACCGCGCGTGCGCCGTTTTCAAAGATCATGCCCGCAGGTGTCAGGTGATAGCCGAAACAGTTCTGAACGATATCGCCCGCCCCAACACCCACTGCGTTCAGGAAACGCCCCATGCGCCACCAATCGTGATCGGTGCTGCCCGGCTCGTAAATCGGGCCGGGGGATTGGAACACGTGATGAAAGTGCCGCGCCGGTTTCACCGTGAAGCCGCCAAAGGGCGGACGACTGGCTTGCGCGCGGGTCAGGTCCGATTTGCGCAATACCGGCAACATGGGCAGATCATCCGCCGATTCCACCTTATTAGTGTCTTTTCCTGCCAGATGCGCCGTAAAGCCCGGAGAAGATTTCGCCCGTTCCAGCTGCGCGCGCAAAGCGGCGGCCTGATCCGAGGCGCGTTCGTCGGCTGAGCGCGTTTCGAGTGTGTCGAAATAGGTCATCGCCATATCCTCCATCAGATCACAACCACCGCTTGCGGCGACGGTACGAGCGGACGTCGCGAAAGCTCTTGCGGCCTTCATCCGACATGCCAAGGTAGAATTCTTTCACATCCGGGTTTTCGCGCAACTCGGCGGCGGGGCCGTCCATCACCACGCGGCCCGATTCCAGAATGTAGCCGTAGTGCGCAAAGCGCAGCGCCACATTGGTGTTCTGTTCGGCCAGCAGGAAAGACACGCCCTCTTTCTCGTTCAAATCCTTCACGATGCCGAAAATCTCTTCGACCAGCTGCGGCGCAAGACCCATCGAGGGTTCGTCCAGCAGGATCGTCTCGGGTCGTGACATCAGCGCCCGGCCCATCGCCACCATCTGCTGTTCCCCACCCGAGGTATAACCGGCCTGGGATTTGCGGCGTTCTTTCAGACGGGGGAAATAACTATAGACCAGTTCCAGATCCTGTTGGATCGCGGCATTGCCGTCTTTACGGGTATAGGCCCCGGTCAATAGGTTTTCCTCGACCGTCAGGTGTTCGAAACAGTGGCGGCCTTCCATCACCTGGATGACGCCTTTTTCCACCAAATCGGCAGGGTCGCTTTCATGCACGCTTTGGCCGCGATATTTGATCGAGCCCTTGGTGACCTCGCCCCGTTCCGAATGCAGCAGGTTCGATACGGCCTTGAGCGTCGTTGTCTTACCCGCACCATTGCCACCCAGCAAAGCCGTGATGCCGCCCTTGGGCACGGTCAGGCTGACGCCCTTCAGCACAAGGATCACATGGTTGTAGATCACCTCGATATTGTTGACCTCAAGCAGGGTTTCTGCCTGCACTTCGGTGGTGTGTGCCGCATCAAGCATCAGCGCGTTTCCTCGTGCCTGCCCCCGAAGGGGCTGTTCGTGAGGAGCGGCAGTGCAACCGCCGCTCCGGATTTTCAGCGCCCCGGATCAGGACCGGGACAGGGGGTCGCTTATTCGCAGCGCCCTTCGATGTTGTTTTCGGCGGCATAAGCGGCCGAGTCTTCCTCGATCAGCGCGTTGATGACCTCGACATCGGTGGGCTTGAAGTCCTGAACCGAATTCCAGGTTCCTGCGGCGGCATCCCACTGCACGACACCGACCAGGCCGGGGCCACCATGGTTGTCACAGCTGACCGAGAATTCAGGCCCGAAGCCCGACATGCCCAAGCCTTCCATCTTGGCGCTGGTGATTTCCAGTGCCTCCATGCCATCGCGCATCATCGACGCGTCGATTTCAGCAGTTCCGTGCATGTCCTGCGCAGTCTTCACCGCCTCGGCAGCCAGCATCGCAGCATAGAGACCACGGTTATACTGAACCGTACCAAGCTGATCACCTGCGCCTGCCGCTTTGCCCGCATCGACGACATATTTCTGCAGGTCGTCATAGACCGGATAGTCCATGCCGAGACCGGTGAAGGTCAGCGCCTTGTAGCCAGTGGCTTTATCGCCCGCAGGTTCCACGTCGAATTCAGCGCCAGACCACCAGACGCCGATGAAGTTTTCCATCGGGAAGCGGATATTGGCGGCTTCTTGCACGGCAACCTGGTTCATCACGCCCCAGCCCCACATGATCACATAATCGGGCTTTTCACGGCGGATCTGCAGCCACTGCGACTTTTGCTCTTGCCCCGGATGATCCACGGGCAGCAGGGTCAGGTCGTAGCCATGCTTTTCGGCCAGTGTTTCCAGCGTGCGGATCGGTTCCTTGCCGTAAGCCGAGTTGTGATAGACCAGCGCAATTTTCTTGCCGTTCAGGTCACCGCCATTCTCGTCCAGCAGATAGTTGATCGCGCCCGACGCACCGTTCCAATAGTTGGCCGGATAGTTGAACACATGGCTGAACACTTTGCCGTTCGCAGCCGAGGTGCGGCCATAGCCCATCGTGTGCAGCGGAATGCCATCTGCGGTCACTTTGGGGATCAGCTGATAGGTAATCCCGGTCGACAGCGGCTGATAGACCAGCGCGCCTTCGCCCTTGGTAGATTCATAGCATTCCACGCCTTTTTCGGTGTTATAGCCGGTTTCGCATTCGATCACGCGGGCTGGGACACCGCCGATGCCGCCATCGCGCTCATTCAGCAGGGTGAAATAGTCGGCATAGCCATCCGCAAACGGAATACCGCCTGCCGCATAAGGCCCGGTCCGATAGCTGAGCGACGGGAACACAAGGTCGGCCATGACCGGACCTGCGGCCATCACAGCGCCCAGCGCCAGGGTTGCCAGTTTCTTGTTCATCGGGTGTCTCCTCCCTTGGTTGGTCCGATGTTGGTTTCGGGCTTTCCGCCCGTCTTTTTGATTGGGCCAGCCCCTTAATGCGGGAACGGCCAGAGTCTGAGTTTCTCTTTCGCCACGCGCCACAGTTGTGCCAGCCCGTGCGGTTCAAGGATCAGGAACATGATGATCAGCGCACCCACGATCACAAGGTTCAGGTGCGCCACAATATCGGTGGGCCAGCCCAGCACATCGACGCCGACCACCTTCAGCACCACCGGCAGCAGCACAAGGAAGGCCGCCCCGGCGAATGACCCGAAGATAGATCCTAACCCGCCGATAATCACCATGAACAGCACCAGGAATGACTTCTGGATACCGAACACTTCGCCCACTTCGACCGCGCCCAGATAGACCGCAAAGAACAGCGCACCCGCGATGCCGACAAAGAAAGAACTGACGGCAAAGGCGCTGATCTTGGCCTTGAGCGGGTTCACCCCGATAATCTCGGCCGCGATATCCATGTCGCGGATCGCCATCCAGGTGCGCCCCGTGGTGCCGCGCGTCAGGTTGCGGGCGATGATGGCGGACACAGTCAGGAAGATCAGGCAGAACAGATAGGTCGCCCAGGCCGGAGCATTGGGTCCGGTGATGATGATCCCGAACACGTCCCGCTCGGGCGCGTTGATCTGGCCCGAGGCCGAGTAATTGTAGAACCACGGCACCCGGTTGAACAGCCACACCAGAAAGAACTGCGCCGCCAGTGTGGCCACCGCCAGATAGAACCCCTTGATCCGCAAGCTTGGCAGACCGAACAACACGCCGACAATGGCGGTGATCCCGCCCGCAAGCAGCACATGGACGAACATGCTGACATCGGGAAAGGCGGTCATCAGCTTGTAGCAGGCATAAGCCCCCACAGCCATGAACCCGCCGGTGCCCAATGACACCTGCCCGCAATAGCCCACCAGAATGTTCAGCCCGATTGCCGCGATGGCATAGATCAGGAACGGCAGCAGCAGGGCGTTGGCCCAGTAATCGTTGATGATGAACGGAATGATCCCGAACGCCACCGCCAGCACGACGTAGTACCGATACCGGTCAAACTTGATCGGGAAAGTCTGGCTGTCAGCGACATAGGAGGTTTTGAAATCTCCGGCCTCACGATAGAACATATCTTACTTTCCCCATTCTTCCTGCGCCCGGTTCCGGGTCGCGGCGTCCAGTTGTTTTGATCCCTTGGCGTATCCGCTCGCCTCGGACGAACGCACCAGTTTCATGTAGGCCATGATGCCCGTGACCAGCCCGGCAAAGGCCAGGATCGCCGCGACCACCAACTGAGCGTCCGTCAGGCCTTCGGCGGTGATGGCGATATAGCCAAAAGCCCAGAAGCCGGCCCATGCGATCACGTTGATGATGGCGATCAGCTTTTGCACAGCCTACACCCTCTCAATGATCTTCTCGCCGAACAGGCCCTGCGGCCGGAAGACAAGGAAGATCAGCGCCAGCACATAAGCAAACCAGTTCTCGGTCGCGCCACCCAATGCGGGGCCCAGCGCAAACTCGAACAGCTTCTCACCCACGCCGATGATCAGCCCGCCAACGATGGCCCCGGGGATCGAGGTGAACCCGCCCAGCATCAGCACCGGCAACGCCTTGAGCGCGATCAGGCTCAGCGAGAACTGCACGCCCGATTTGGTGCCCCACATGATGCCGGCTACCAGCGCCACGAACCCGGCCACCGACCAGACCATGACCCAGATGAAATTCAGCGAAATCCCTACCGACAGCGCCGCCTGATGGTCATCGGCCACCGCGCGCATCGCCCGGCCTTGCTTGGTGTATTGGCTGAAGGCGACCAGCGCGGCCACCAGCAGCGCAGCAATGACCGTTGCCACAATATCCAGATTGTCGATGAAGAAACCGTAGTCGAAGATGTTAAAGGTGGTCTCGTCAATCCACAGGTTGATGCCCTGCGGCAGCCCCACATCCAGCGTCTTGATCTCGGACCCCCACATCAGGTCGGCCACACCTTCAAGGAAATAGGCCAGACCGATTGTGGCCATGAACAGGATGATCGGTTCCTGCCCGACCAGATGGCGCATGACGAACCGCTGCACCGCCCAGGCCAGCAACACCATCACCGCCATGGTCAGAATAATCGCCAGCAGTGCGGGCACATTCCAGCCGAAATAGTGGATATGGGTGCCGAAAATTGCGTTGATCAGATGCGCAAACGGCACCTGCCCGTTCATGATCCCCACCAGCGTCATCGCCGCAAACAGCGCCATAACCCCTTGGGCATAATTGAAAATTCCCGACGCTTTGTAAATCAGCACAAAGCCCAGCGCGACCAGAGCATAAAGCACCCCGGCCATTAGACCGTTGAGGATGACCTCCATCGCAAAAACGAGTTGTTCAGGCATGCTCGCCTCCCCAAATATCTGCCCGGATATCAGTCATGGCTGACCCCCAGATAAGCGTCGATAACTTCCTGATTGTTGCGCACCTCATCGGGTGTGCCGTCGCCGATCTTCTTGCCGTAATCCATCACGACCACCCGGTCGCTCAGGTCCATCACCACGCCCATATCGTGTTCGATCAGGGCGATGGTGGTGCCGAACTCGTCATTCACGTCGAGGATAAAACGGCTCATGTCCTCTTTCTCTTCAACATTCATCCCCGCCATCGGTTCGTCCAGCAGCAGCAGTTTGGGCTCTGCGGCCAGCGCGCGGGCCAGTTCGACGCGCTTTTTCAAACCGTAAGGCAGGCGCGCGACGGGTGTCTTGCGGATGTGCTGGATTTCCAGAAAATCGATGATCTTCTCGACCGCCTCGCGGTTTTCGGTCTCTTCCGCCTCGGCCTTGCCCTTCCACAGCGCCTGTTGAAGGATGTTGGTTTTCATATAGTTCAGCCGCCCGGTCATGACGTTGTCCAGCACGCTCATGCCTTCGAACAGGGCAATGTTCTGGAACGTCCGGGCGATTCCCTGCCGCGCCACCTCATAAGGGCGCATCGGCGGGCGTTTCGCGCCGTGAAACCAGACCTCACCTTCCTGCGGGACATAGAACCCCGAAATCACGTTCAGCATTGAGGATTTACCGGCCCCGTTCGGCCCGATGATGGCCCGGATTTCACCCTCGCGAATGTCGAACGAGATATCCTTGATCGCCACCACACCGCCGAAACGCAGGGTGATGTTCTTCATCTCCATCACCACACCGCCGATCTTGCGGCCGTCTTCGGTGACATATCCTTCGGAACTATCCAGCATCAGTCACTCCCTGACACAAAAAACGGGACGGCGGGCGGGGCGATGACCGCAGGTCGAGCGGCGCTCGAACGGCCCTCATTCCGCCGCCACCTTATGCTGTGCGACCGGCACAACCGGCGCGTCGACAATCTCCAGCGTGGCGCTGATCGACCCCTTGCGACCGTCCTCATACGTCACCTCGGTGGTGGTCGAGATCGACTGGGATCCGTCATAAAGCGCATCGATGATGTCCTGGAATTTCTCTTCCACGAACCGGCGGCGCACTTTGCGCGTCCGGGTCATCTCACCATCATCCGCGTCCAGTTCCTTGTGCAGCACCACAAAGCGATGCACCTGACAGCCCGACAGCATCTCATCGGCGGCGACCGACTTGTTCACCGCTTCCACATGGGCTTTGATCGTCTCTAACACACGGGGATGGCCCGCCAGTTCCTGATAGGACGCATAGGCCACATTGTTGCGCTCCGCCCAGTTGCCTACCGCTGTCAGGTCGATATTGATGAACGCCACGCAGCGATCCTTGCCGTTGCCAAACAGCACGACCTCAAGAATGTCGGGATAGAATTTCAGCTTGTTCTCGACATATTTCGGCGCAAACATCGACCCGTCGGCCATCTTGCCCACATCCTTGGCGCGGTCGATGATCCGCAGATGGCCGCTGCCTTCCTCGATGAACCCGGCATCCCCGGTGGCCACCCAACCCTCGGCATCCTTGGTCGAGGCGGTCGAATCCGGGTTGTTGTAATATTCAACAAACACCCCGGGCGAGCGGTAGTGGATCTCTCCGCTGTCGTCGATTTTCAACTCAACATCCGGCGCAGGCACGCCCACCGTATCCGCACGCACCTCGCCATCAGGCTGCACGGTGATGAACACGGTCGCTTCGGTCTGGCCATAAAGCTGCTTCAGATTGATGCCCAGCGAGCGGTAGAAATCGAAAATCTCGGGCCCGATCGCCTCACCCGCCGTGTACCCCACACGGAACCGGCCATAGCCCAGAGTGTCCTTGAGCGGCCCGTAAACCAGCAGATTGCCCAGCGCATATTTAATCTTGTCACCAAGACCCACCGGTTTGCCGTCCAGCAGCAGACCACCAACCTTCTTGGCATGGGCCATGAAGTGATGGAACATCCGCTGCTTCAGCTTGCCCGCATCCTCCATCCGGATCATCACATTGGTCAGCTGGGTTTCAAACACGCGCGGCGGGGCGAAGAAATAGGTTGGCCCGATCTCGCGCAGGTCGGTCATCATCGTGTCGGCGCTTTCGGGGCAGTTCACGCAGAAACCGCACCAATAGGCCTGACCAACGGAAAAGATGAAATCGCCCACCCAGGCCATCGGCAGATAAGACAGGATGTCTTCGTTCCGGGTCAGATGATCGAACTCGGCCGAGTTCTTGGCGCTTTCGATCACGTTGCGGTTCGACAGCACCACGCCCTTGGGCTTGCCGGTGGTGCCGGAGGTATAAAGCATCACGCATGTGTCGTCATAGGTGATCGCGGCGATACGCTTGTCCAGTTCCGCATCAAACCGCGCGTGACCGGCGCTGCCTTCGGCCATGATGTCCTCAAGCGCGTTCATCTGGGAATGGTCGTATTTCCGCATCCCCCGCTTGTCGGTATAGAGGATGTGTTTGACCTGATGCACGTTTTCCTGAATTTCGATGACCTTGTCGACCTGCTCCTGATCGCCGCAGACAACGTATTTCGCGCCGCAATGTTCCAGCACATAGGCCATCTCTTCGGCGACCGAGTCCTGATACAGCGGCACAGGTACCGCGCCGACCATCTGCGCGGCAACCATTGACCAGTAATGCGCCGGACGGTTGCGGCCTATGACGGCGATATGGTCGCCCTTTTCGACGCCCAGTTCCAGAAAGCCCAGCGCGATGGCGCGGATTTCCCGCGCGGCCTCGGCCCAGGTCCAGCATTGCCAGATCCCGAATTCCTTTTCGCGGTACGCCGGGGCATCCCCGAACTGCGTGACATTGCGGTGTAACAGCGCCGGAAGGGACTGCATCCCCTCGGCGCCCGACTGCGTCTGAGCCAATCTTCCTCTCCTCCCCATCCGGCCCCTCCTCCGGGCCGGAAATGGCGGGTCCGGGTCGTTGCCCGAACACCTGCGCCCCGATAAGGGACGGTTGCACGATCAGCGTCAACTTTTTCCTGATGTTTTCTCAATTCTTACGAATTGTAACAGGGGTCGTGCCGCCAATCCGGGTGACCTTGGCAACGCCCTTCTTCCCAACGCCTGCAAGCAATGCTATGTGGCCCGTCAAGCTCTTTGGCGATGGCGTCGCCAGAGGTAAATCAGCGACGAACCCCATATCCTGTACGCCGGGACTTTCAATCAGGAGATTGAGGGCCCCGTCCTGATCTCCGCCACAACAGGAGACAGCCATGGCCTGGTCCCCCGACAAAACCGAAGTCAAAAGCTGGAATGAATGGGACACCCTGCGCCACGTCATCGTGGGCCGCGCGGATGACTGCCACATTCCGCCCGAGGAACCCGCGCTGGACGCTAAGGTGCCCGAGGACAGCGACATGCGCGGCCAGTGGGGCCGCCGCCCGCAGGAAACCATCGACCGGGCCAACGAGTTGCTGGACAATTTCGCCGATCAACTGCGCAAGCGCGGTATTCGCGTGGATCGCCCGACGTCGATTGATCATTCGCAACCGGCTACCACTCCGGATTTTCACACCCAAAGCCAGTTCGGCTGTATGCCCCCGCGCGATGTGCTGCTGACCGTTGGGCACGAAATCCTCGAAGCGACGATGTCCTACCGCTGCCGCTGGTTCGAATACCTGAACTATCGCCCCCTGATGCAACAATACTGGGACGAAGACCCGAACTTCCGCCACGAGGCTGCACCCAAGCCGCGCCTGACCGATGCGGATTACCATCCCGATTACCTCAGCGACAAAATCGGCGTCGAAAAGCGCCTGCAATGGGCGGCCGAGAAGTTCTTTGTCACCACCGAAGAAGAGCCCCTGTTCGATGCCGCCGACGTGCTGCGTTTTGGTCGCGATCTGGTGGTCCAGCATGGGTTTACCACCAACCTCAAGGGGATCGAGTGGCTGCGCCGTCACTTCCCCGACCACCGCGTCCACACAGTGAACTTCCCCGGTGACCCCTATCCGATCCATATCGACGCGACGTTTACGCCGCTGCGCCCGGGCCTGATCCTGAACAACCCGCAGCGCCGCCTGCCCGAAGACCAACGCGGCATGTTCGAGAAAAACGGCTGGGAGATCGTGGACGCCGCCCAACCCGCCCACAACACGCCGCCGCCGCTGTGCTATTCCTCGACCTGGCTGTCGATGAACGTGCTGGTACTGGACCCGAAAACCGTCTGTGTCGAAAAGTCCGAGGTCTATCAGGCCGAACAGATGGACAAGCTGGGCATGGAAGTGGTCGAAGTCGAACTCCGCGACGCCTACGCCTTTGGCGGCGGTCTGCATTGCTGCACGGCAGACGTCTACCGCGACGGCGAATGCGAGGATTACTTCCCGAATATGTAAGGTGTTCGGATTGAAGACAGGGTGCCCGGGTTATGCTCGGGCATCTGTGTCCTGCGCCGGAAGACGGTGCTGCTTTGGTGTTGTGGGAATGGAAGCAATGAGCCCAAAGCCCACTATTCAGTGCGCAGCTTAGAGAGCATTGGACACGAGACATTCCCGCTGTCACAGTTGGCTGTAAGCTCGACTAACGCCGCTTCCAAGCGCCTCAGCTCGTCTACCCTTGCACGCACGTTGAAGATATGGAGTTCGGCCAGCTGCTTGACGGATTGACAATCCTCGGCATCGCCTTCGGACAGGTTAAGTAGCGTCTTTGCGTCTGCGAGCGAGAAGCCCAAATCGCGGCATTTCTTTAGGAAACGAAGCCTTCCAATATCATCTGCAGAGTACATCCGCCGGTTATTCGGTGCCCGTGCTGGCTTTGGCACAATCCCTTCGCGCTCGTAGTAGCGGATCGTTTCAATGCCGACGCCGCTTTGACGGGATGCTTCCCCAATCGCAAACACGTGAGATTCCCCAGCTTGATCCTGTAGCGACTACAGAAGTTATACGGAAGAATGTCACTTAGACAACTCCGCGCGAAAAGGGCCGTCAGAAAAAATGCAGAAGTACCTTAGCCTCAGTTACCTGGGATCGCTGTCCGCGCTTGGCGTCGCAACTTGCTGCGTATTGCCCATGACGATGATGCTGCTGGGATTGGGCGGCAGTTGGATGGCAATCTTCGGGAAGATCGCGGCGGCAAGCTACTATGTGCTGGCGATTTCGACCGTACTTGTCGCGGTAACTTGGCGAGTGTCTCATCAGCGCGGATTAATACCAAAGTTGAAGTGGTGGCTTTGGGGAACGACCGCGATAACCGGTCTAGCTTGGGTTGTCGTATTCTACGAGGCCCGGATCAACGATTTCCTGATTATGCAGATGTGAGACAATGACGGACCAAACTCTGGTGCTTGAAAGTACACTGACGTGCCCAAACTGTGGACACAGCGAAACCGAAGAAATGCCGACAGATGCCTGCCAGTGGTTCTATGAGTGCAAGTCGTGCGAAGCAGTTTTGAAACCCATGGAAGGCGATTGTTGTGTATACTGCTCTTACGCCACTGTTCCATGCCCACCAATCCAATTGGGCGGTAGCTGTTGCGGGTAAAGCGAAGGTCGGCTTCGTCCCGCAAATCTGACAAATGACCACAACCTGCCACCAACCCGCAACTACAACCAATCCCGCAGGATCGGAATCAACGGCACATCCGCCGCAGGCATCGGGTAGTTCCGCAGGTCATTCGCCCGCACCCATTTCAGCGCCTGCCCTTCTTTCGACTGCGGGATGCCCTCCCATTTGCGGCAGGCGAACAGCGGCATCAGCAGGTGGAAATCGTCATAGCTGTGGCTGGCGAAGGTCAGCGGCGCGAGGCAGGAGGCCCAGGTGTCGATGCCCAGTTCCTCGTGCAATTCGCGGATCAGTGCGGCCTCGGGGGTTTCGCCGGGTTCGATCTTGCCGCCTGGGAACTCCCACAGACCGGCCATCGATTTGCCCTCGGGGCGTTGGGCCAGCAGAACCCGGCCCTCGATGTCGATCAGGGCGACGGCAGACACTAATACAGTTTTCATGGTCGCAATCCCGGACGCAAAACCGGGCTCCACTTTTGCTGGAATTGCTCCGGTTTCACGAGCGATAATCCGCGTTGATCTCGATATAGCCGTGGGTCAGATCGCAGCTCCAGACGGTGGATTTGCCCGCGCCCAGCCCCAGATCGACGGCAATCACCAGATCCCGACCTTTCATATAGGCGGCGGCGTCATCCTCGCGGTAATCGGGACTGACCCAACCCTTTTCGGCGACCAGAATGTCTCCGAAGGAAATGCTCAGCAGATCACGATCCGCTGCTGCACCGGACTTGCCGATGGCCATGACAATGCGGCCCCAGTTCGGGTCCTCGCCCGCGATGGCGGTTTTCACCAGCGGAGAGTTGGCAATCGCCAGACCGTGTACCTTGGCGTCTGCGTCCGAGGCGGCCCCGGCCACACGAATTTCCACGAATTTCGTGGCCCCCTCACCGTCACGCACCACTTGCTGCGCCAGATCCAGCATCACGCGTTCCAGCGCTTCGGCAAATGCCGCGTTGGTGGTGGCATCGACACCCGACGCCCCGGTAGCACACAGCAGCAGGCTGTCCGAGGTCGACGTATCGCTGTCAACGGTGATGCAGTTGAACGTCCGATCCGTCTGCGCGCCCAGCATCGCCTGCAGGGCCGATTGGTCCACCTGTGCGTCGGTGAAGACGTAGACCAGCATCGTCGCCATATCCGGCGCAATCATGCCGGAACCCTTCGCAATCCCCGCAATAGAGACTGTTTTGCCATCAATCTCGACCTGCGCCGACGCCCCTTTCGGGAAGGTATCCGTGGTCATGATGGCCTTCGCGGCGTCTTCGATGGCGTGCCGGCTGAGGCCCGCCTTCAGCGTCTCAAGCTGGGTCACGATACGCTCATGCGGCAGGGGTTCCCCGATCACGCCGGTGGACGAGGTAAAGACGCGGTTGACCGGGACGCCGGTGGCATCCGCAACGGCCTGCGTCACCTCGGAAACCGAGGTCTGGCCGTAATGCCCGGTGAAGGCGTTGGCGTTGCCCGAGTTCACAAGGATAGCCGCCGGGCCGTCACTTGGCCCGCCGATCTTGTCCTGACAATCCAGCACCGGAGCGGCGCGGGTGGCGGATTTGGTGAATACGCCTGCCACAGATGTTCCGGGGTCCAGCACGGCCAGCATGACATCCGTGCGACCCTGATACCGCACACCTGCCGCGACGGTGGCAAAGCGCACACCGTCAATCGCAGGCAGATCGGGGAAACTGGCCGGGGCCAGCGGCGAAACCTTGGTGATCGTGGCCACGGCAGATTACTCCTGCAGCAGTTCGATCTGGCGCAGCGTTTCGGGGCCTGCCCCTTCCAGCGCCGGACGCTCGATCTGAGCCTGCTGGGTCAGTTCATCGATGCGGGCCTGGATCGCCTCTTGCTGGATGGTCTGAGCCAGTTGATCGCGGATCGTGTCCAGCTCGGGCGCTTCGGATTTGCGGGTATCGTTCAGAATGATGACATGCCAGCCGAACTGGGTTTGAACCGGATCCGACACCTGACCTTTTTCCAAGCCAATCACGGCCTCTTCAAATGCAGGCACCATCTGGCCCTTGCCAAACCAGCCCAGCGCACCGCCATTGGGGCCCGAGGGGCCTGTGGACCGTTCACGCGCAAGCTCGGCAAAATCGGCACCATCGTCCAGTTGCGATTTGATGACCTTGGCCTCTTCCTCGGTATCTACCAGGATATGGCTGGCGTCGAACTCATCCTCGCCCGCAAAATCGGCAAACTGGGCGTCGTAAGCGGCCCGAATGGCCTCATCCGTGACGGCGGCATCGGTCAGGGCCTCGACCGCCTGCACCGCTTTCAACGAGCGACGCTCATTTTCAAGCGCGATTTCGTTCAGTTTGGACAGGTCGCCCTGTTCCTGGCTCAGCAATTGCTGCTGGATCAGCTGTTCCAGGATGAAGTCGAACAGCACGTCATCTTCAGCCTGCTGATACTGCGCCGGAAGGTTCGTGGCCATGGCGATGACGTGACCCAATGTGATCTCATCCCCGTTCACACGGGCGACGACGGTGCCTGCATCAGGCTTGGTTTCGGCGGCCAGCGGCAGGGCCATCACGGCAGCAAGCGCCAGAGATGGCAGAAAAGTGAGGCCTTTGGGCATGGATCAATCCTATTTCTTTGCCGCGACAGGGCGCAGCGTTGACACTTCAGAACCTGCCGCTTACATCGCTTTGAAGCCTTGGACAGGGCCGCCTTTCACCCCCCGTATCTATGGGTTGCGCGCAAGGTGGGCAAGCCTGTCGCAACCAAGACAAGAACAGATCCGCTGGAGTGAACATGCTGGGACTCGGAACGCTCGCCAAAAAGGTGTTCGGAACACCGAACGACCGCAAGATCAAGGCGACCCGCCCCCTGATCGAAAAGATCAACGCGCTGGAGCCCGAGTTCGAGAACCTGTCCGACGAAGGGCTGATCGAAAAGACCGCCGAGCTGCGCAAACGCGCGCTGGATGGCGAAAGCCTGGATGACCTGCTGCCCGAAGCCTTTGCCAATGTGCGCGAAGGGGCCAAGCGCGCGCTGGGTCTGCGCGCCTTTGACGTGCAGCTAATGGGCGGTGCGTTTCTGCATCAGGGCAACATCTCGGAAATGAAAACGGGTGAGGGCAAAACACTGGTCGCCACCTTCCCCGCCTATCTGAACGCGCTGACCGGCAAGGGTGTGCACGTCGTCACCGTCAACGAATACCTCGCCAAGCGGGATGCCGAGTGGATGGGCAAGGTGTTCGCCGCCGTGGGTATGACCACCGGCGTGATCTGGTCCGGCCAACCGGATGCCGAGAAAAAGGCCGCTTATGCCTGTGACGTGACCTATGCCACCAATAATGAGCTGGGTTTCGACTATCTGCGCGACAATATGAAGGCCGATCTGGCCGAGATTTACCAGAAGCACCACAATTTCGCGATTGTGGACGAGGTCGACTCGATCCTGATCGATGAGGCGCGGACACCGCTGATCATCTCGGGCCCGTCGCAGGACCGCTCGGATCTTTACACCGCGATTGATGCGCTGATCCCGTCGCTGAGTGACGATCATTTCTCGCTGGATGAAAAGTCCCGCAACGTGACCTTCACCGATGAGGGCAACGAATTCCTTGAACAGCAATTGCTGGACGCGGGACTGATCCCCGAAGGCCATTCCCTGTATGATCCGGAAAGCACCACGGTGGTGCATCACGTCAACCAGGGTCTGCGCGCGCATAAACTGTTCCAGCGCGACAAGGATTACATTGTCCGTGACGGCAATGTGGTGTTGATCGACGAATTCACCGGCCGAATGATGCCGGGCCGCCGCCTGTCCGAAGGTCTGCATCAGGCGATTGAGGCCAAGGAAAACGTCCAGATCCAGCCCGAAAACGTGACGCTGGCCAGTGTGACCTTCCAGAACTACTTCCGCCTTTATGACAAGCTGGGCGGCATGACCGGCACGGCGCTGACCGAGGCCGAAGAATTTGCTGAAATCTACGGCCTGGGCGTCGTCGAAGTGCCGACCAATAAACCGATTGCCCGTCTGGACGAGGACGATCAGGTCTATCGCACCGCGATGGAGAAATACGGCGCGATCATCCAGGAGGCGAAAGAGGCCAGCGCCAAGGGTCAGCCGGTGCTGATCGGCACCACCTCGATCGAGAAATCCGAAGTGCTCAGCCAGATGCTGACCAAAGAAGGCATCGAGCATAACGTCCTGAACGCCCGCCAGCATGAACAAGAGGCCCAGATCGTTGCCGATGCTGGCCGCTATGGCGCGGTGACCATCGCCACCAACATGGCCGGTCGGGGCACCGATATTCAGCTGGGCGGCAACGTGGAAATGAAGGTTCTGCAGGCACTGGCCGAAAACCCCGAGGCCGATCCCGTCGAACTGCGCGCTGCGGAAGAGGCGCGTCATGCTGAAGAAAAACAGAAGGTGCTGGAGGCCGGTGGCCTTTACGTCATGGCCTCGGAACGGCACGAAAGCCGCCGTATCGACAACCAGCTTCGCGGCCGCTCGGGCCGTCAGGGCGACCCGGGCCGCACTGTGTTCTACCTGAGCCTCGAAGACGACCTGATGCGCATCTTCGGCTCGGAACGGCTGGACAAGGTGCTGACCACGCTGGGCATGAAGGAAGGCGAGGCCATCGTCCACCCCTGGGTGAACAAGTCGCTGGAACGGGCGCAATCCAAGGTCGAAGGCCGTAACTTTGACATGCGCAAGAACGTGTTGAAGTTCGACGATGTGATGAACGATCAGCGGAAAGTGGTCTTTAGCCAACGGCGCGAGATCATGTCCGCAGACGACCTGTCCGAGATCGTGTCGGACATGCGCGAGCAGGTGATCGACGATCTGATCGACGAATACATGCCGCCGAAATCCTATGCCGATCAGTGGGATACCGATGGTCTGCACGAGGCGATCAAGGACAAGCTGACCATTGACGCGCCGGTTCAGGACTGGGCCGCCGAGGAAGGCGTGGATGACGAACAGGTCCGCGAGCGTCTGATCAAGGCCGCCGATGAGATGATGGCGCAGAAGGCCGTGGCCTTTGGCCCCGAGAACATGCGCAACATCGAAAAACAGGTCCTGCTGCAAACCATCGACAGCAAATGGCGCGAGCATCTGCTGACGCTGGAGCATCTGCGTTCAGTCGTGGGTTTCCGCGGGTATGCCCAGCGCGATCCGCTGAACGAATACAAGACCGAAAGCTTCCAACTGTTCGAAGGCATGCTGGACTCCTTACGCGAAACCGTATCGCAGCAACTGTCTCGCGTACGCCCGCTGACCGAGGAAGAGCAAAAGGAAATGCTGGCCCAGATGGCCGCGCAACAGGCGCAGGCGCAGCAGGCGGTCGATCAGGCCGCAGGTCAGGCCGAGGCAAAGGCAGAAGCCGCCGCCTCGGGCGATGCGTTGCCGGGCTTTGACGAAAACGATCCCGCGACCTGGGGCAATCCAAAGCGCAATGATCCCTGCCCGTGCGGGTCTGGCAAGAAATTCAAACATTGCCATGGCAGACTGACCTAACGTCAACGTTAACCAATCACAATGAGTCCGTCTCGCGGCCACAAATTGGCCTCGATTCGGGGCGAATGTCCGACTCGCTCCTTCAACTGGGGAGGGTGTCTTGTTTGTAGTACGGAATTACGTGACCATGTGCGGCACAGTAGCCTGTGCCCTGGCGATTGGTTACCTGATGCAAAATGGAAGTGCTGCGCAGCCGAACGAGGCGCAGGATACTGCCTCTTTGACCAATCAGAATTCGGTTCTGGCAGGGCTGGACAGCATCGTCCTGACATCTGCCTCCCCCAATGACGCCGACAGCGGCCAAAAGACCGTCACAGTTGAACCCACGCGCGCTGAACCGCAGGCCAGAGAACCGCATCAAAACTGCAACCTGACCGCGCGGGCCATTGCCGTACCCGGTGCGCAGGCCCGGCTAAGCATCAAATCCCCCTGCCAAAGCAACGCACGGGTGAATATTCATCACAGCGGCCTGACCGTGACTCAGATCACCGACGAAAACGGTGCGCTGAACGTGACCATCCCGGCGCTTTCGGAATACGCGATCTTCCTTATCTCGTTCCCGGATCAATCCGGTACCGTCGCCACAACCCATGTGCCGGACATCAACCAATTCGACCGCGTCGCGCTGCAGTGGCAAGGCGATGCAGCCCTGCAGATCCACGCATTGGAATTTGGCGCAAACTATGGCGGCGACGGCCATGTCTGGGCGGACAGCACAACCGCTGGGGCGGGCAGCGTCGTAAGCCTGGGCCACACCGGTCTTGTCGATGCCAATAATATCGAGATCTACTCTTTCCCGGCGGGCCAATCGCAACAATCCGGAACCATCGATCTGACGGTCGAGGCCGAGGTCACAGAAACCAACTGCGGTCGCGATCTGAACGTGCAATCCATCGAATTGCGGGCAGACAACCGCCTGCGGTCCCGCGACCTGAGCCTCGCCGTGCCGGACTGCACGCAAACCGGTGAGTTTCTGGTGTTGAATAATCTGCTCTCAGACCTGACAATTGCGGCAAAGTAATCCGCAGGCAGGCTCGACTCTCTTATGACATTCTTCCGTGTGGCGGTGGCCGCGCTGATTTCCGCAATCCTTGGAACCGGTGCGGCAGCACAGGACATCACGCTCACCTCGCATGACGGCAAGGTCGAAATCACTGGCAACTTGCTGGGTTTCGACGGCGAATTCTACCGCGTCGACACGCAGTTCGGCGAGCTGACGGTCGACGGCTCGGGCGTCACCTGCGACGGCCCCGCTTGCCCGAACCTGATCGATTTCGTGGCCGAGGTCCGATTTTCCGGCTCGTCCGTGATGGCCGAAACAGTTCTGCCCGCGCTGATCATCGGCTTTGCCCGGCAAGAAGGGCTGACCGCTACGCCAAAGCGCGTGGATGAACGCACCTTTGCATACGAGCTGTTTCAAGCCGACCGGCAGGCCCCGCTGGCCCGTCTGTTCTTCCGCGTAGGCAATACGGATCAGGGATTTGCCGACCTGACCCAAAACACCGCCGACATCGTCATGGCCCTGCGCGAAATCCGCGACGGCGAAGTTGACGCGGCGCAAGAGGCCGGGCTGGGCGATCTGACCCGCGCGCGGCGATCTCGCGTTATTGCACTGGATGCTATCGTGCCGGTGGTGGCCAAAGACAACATCGCGGCGCAGATTTCCCCGTCTGATCTGGCCCGCGTGCTGACGGGTGAAGTCACTAACTGGTCCGATCTGGGCGGGCCCGACGCGCCGATCGCATTGCATATGCCCGATGCCGGGTCTGGTCTGGCGCAGGCGGTTGAGGACCAGATTTTGTCACCCGTGGGCACAGACCTGACATCCGGCGCAATACGCCACGCGCGCAACAGCGATCTGGTGCAGGCGGTGGCAAAGGACTCATTCGCCATTGGTATCACCAGCCATGCCTCGGCTGATGCCGCCCGCGCCCTGCCCCTGACGGGCGGATGCGGCCACGGGCTGGCCGCAACGCGCCACGCCATCAAGACCGAAGATTACCCGCTGACCCTGCCCATGTTCCTCTATCTGCCGGAACGCCGCCTGCCCCGGATCGCGCGGCAATTTCTGGCCTATAGCCAAAGCGCTGACGCCCAGATGGCGATCCGGCAAGCCGGGTATGTGGATCAGGCGCCTGAAACCACGCGGATCGGATTGCAAGGGGATCGTCTGTCCAACGCCATCGTCTCGGGCGGGGCCGAGGTCGGGCTGGAGGAAATCCAGCGCATGATCGACGCCCTGCGCCCCATGGCCCGCCTGTCCCTGTCGGTTCGGTTCGAGCCCGGATCGTCCCGTCCAGATGCGCAATCGCGGTCGAACATCCTGTATCTGGCGCAGGCGCTGGAAACCGGCACCCTGAATGCCCGCAAGCTGGTCTTTGTGGGCTTCAGCGACGGGGACGGGGCCGCCGCCACCAATGCCCGCATTGCCCTGCGCCGCGCCCAAACCGTCCGCAACGCCGTTCTGGCCGCAGTTGAAACCGAAATCCCCGACAGTATCGACATCTCGGTCGAAGGCTTTGGCGAGGCCATGCCCATGGCCTGCGATGACACTGAATGGGGTCGCAAAGTCAACCGGCGCGTCGAAATCTGGATCGAGTAACTCCCGCATCTTCTTCTCGTGAAAAATACGGTGGGGGTGAATTGATCCGCAGGATCAAGAGGGGGCAACGCCCCCTACAAATACCCCTCGGACCGAAAACTCAACTCGGTCGATTTTCCGATGATCAGATGATCATGCAACGTCAGACCCAGCGCCGTGCAGGCATCGTGAATCCGGTTGGTCATGTCGATATCCGACTGAGACGGAGTCGGATCGCCGGACGGGTGGTTATGCACCAGTATCAGGGCCGAGGCATTCAGCTCCAACGCCCGCTTCGCGACCTCGCGCGGATAGACCGGTACATGATCCACCGTACCCTTGGCCTGTTCCTCATCCGCGATCAGCACGTTCTTGCGGTCCAGATAGAACACCCGGAACTGTTCGATCTCGCGATGTGCCATGGTGGTGTGGCAGTAATCCAGCAGGGCATCCCACCCGGAAATCACATGCCGCTGCATCACGCGGGCGCGGGCCATCCGGTGGGCGCAGGCTTCGAGGATTTTCAGGTCGGTGATCACTGTCTCGCCAACACCTTTGATCTGACGCAGCCGTTCTTCGGGCGCGGTCAGCACGCGGTTGAAATCCCCGAACGTATCCAACAGCAGCCGCGCCAGGGGTTTCACGTCCTGCCGGGGGATCGAGCGGAACAGGACCAGTTCCAGCAACTCATAATCCGGCATCGCTGCCGACCCGCCCGACATGAACCGCTCACGCAGTCGTTTGCGGTGGTCCTTGATGTATGACGGCAACCTGCCACTCGGCAGTGGCTGTGCTGGTGCTTCGTCCGTGTCGAACAGCATGGGGGCTTCGGCAAAGGCGTCCTGTGTCATGGGCTAACCTTGACGCAGAATCGGTTTCTGATTGGTTAACGCACCTCACCCGCCAGCCGCGTCGTGGCCCGGCGAACCCCCATGTGCAGCAGGATGGAAAAGACCCCCAAAGTCAGCATCGCCGCAAACATCAGGTCCGTCTTCGCGCGGCCATTGGCCAGCAGCATCAGATAGCCCAACCCTTGCGACGACCCCACCCATTCACCGATCACCGCCCCGATGGGCGCATAGACCGCCGCCAGACGCATCCCCGAGGCCAAGGACGGCAGCGCCGCCGGAATACGGATATACCACAGCACCGCCCGCTTGCTGGCCTGCATGGTCCGCGCAAGGTCCAGATAACCGGGCGGCGTCCGCATCAGACCGTCAAAGAAAGACGAGGTGATCGGGAAATAGATGATCAGCACCGCCATCGCCACCTTGGACCAAAGCCCATAGCCCAGCCACAGGGTCAGCAGAGGGGCCAGCGCAAAGACCGGCAGCGCTTGCGTAAAGACCAGTATCGGCTGCACCAGCACCCGCGCCGCCCGCGAATTGGCCAATTGCAGCGCCGTGACGACGCCCAGCACCGTTCCAACACCCAGACCGATCACCACTTCGACCGCAGTGATCCATGTGTGTTCGGCGATCAGCCAGCGGTTCTGCCACCATGTCTCGGCCACAAGCGCCGGGCCGGGCAGGATGAATTTCGGCAGGCCGGTGATCCAGACGATCCCCTGCCAAACCGCCACCGCGAACACAGTCGCCGCAAGGGCCGAAAGGTACCTCATGCCGCCTCCCGTAGCAGACGTAACAGGGCCCCTTGGGTTTCCAATGTCTCAAGATCGTCCACATGGCGCGGTGCGGGCGCGCGCGGAGGTTCACACGCAGTCAGCCCCTGCTGCGTCATCACCACGATGGACTGACCCAGCCGCGCGGCCTCGGCCGGATCATGGGTGACCAACAGCACGGTCCGGCCCTGCAACGCCTCTGCCGCCAGATCCTGCATATCCGCGCGCGTGCGGGCATCGAGGGCCGAGAACGGCTCATCCAGCAGCACAATCGGCCGATCCTCCATCAGCGTTCGGGCCAAAGCCACGCGCTGTCGCTGGCCGCCGGACAATTCACAAGGTTTCTTGGCCATGTGGTCCTGCAGGCGCATTCGCTGGATAAGGCGGTCGCGCCGCCCCAGGTCGGGCTTCTCACCCCGCAGCCGTGCACCCAACGAGACATTCTGCGCCACTGTGGCCCAAGGCAGCAGCAAATCGTCCTGCGCCATATAGGCCACGCGGTCCGGGACTGGTTGCGCGTCGCTTGCGGTGATCTCGCCGGTGAACGCCGCTCCGGTTTCCAAACCGGCAATCAGGCGCAGGACCGTGGTTTTGCCAACGCCCGATCCGCCCAGCAGGCAGGTCCACTGCCCCGCCGCAAGGGTCAGGGTCAGCGGCGCGAACAAAGGCGCGTCGCCAATATTCGCCCGCCCATTGACGGTCAGATCGGGTGCGGGGGTCACGGGGTCAGACCCATTTGCCAGAAATTGACCTCCAGCTCGGTGGCCGTTCGGAAGGTCTTGCACAGGCGATCCCAACGAGGTGAGGCCCTGAAATCCGGTCCAATCCGCCGTGTCAGAGCCGAATCCATCAACTCACCAATCGCCTTGCACCCGGCTTGGTACTCGTCGCTGGCATAGGTGTTGATCCAATCGCGATATGTCTCGGATGTGGCCTCGGACGCCAACCGGGTGCCGATCTCGCCATATCCCATAACGCAGGGCGCCAAAGCGGCAAGCAGATCCAGCAGATCCCCGCTATACCCCGCCTCAAGCACAAAGCGGGTATAGGCAAGGTTCTCGGTCCGTTCGGGCGTCGCGAACAACGCCTCCTGAGTAATCCCGGCCGCCTTACATATCCCGATATGCAACTGCATCTCTTCCCCGACCAGGGCGTTTACGGTTTCCGCTGCCGCCAGCATTTCCGAATGCGTCTCGGACTTGACCACCGCCAGCGCCCAGGCGCGGCTGAAATGGATCAGGAATACATAATCCTGACGCAGGTAATGCAGGAACGCGTCGCGCGGCAGCGTCCCGTCCTTCATCCCTTCGACAAAGGCGTGGCGGGTATAGTCCCGCCACGGCCCCTGCGCCGCGTCGCGCATCAGCGCGAAGGCGTTGCCGTATCCGCTCATTGGGCGGTCACGTCGATGGTGATGTCGCTGACCGGGTTTAGGCTGTCCACCATGCCGCTTTCGTTCAGAAACGCCTCGAACCTTGCATAACGACCGGCGTCAAAGCCCGCAGGACGCAGCGCAAAACGCGGCACCGTGTCGATCCAGGCACGGGCGTTCAGCTCATCCTGCAACTCGGGCGAGGTAGAGGCAAAGATCTCCCAGCTTTTTTCCGGGTTGTTGACGATGAACTGCGTCGCCTTTTCGGTGGCCGCCAGGAACCGGGCGATCATGTCTTTGTCCATCGTCTCGGGGTTTGCGACATAGATCAGCTCGTCATAGGACGGCACGCCCTCTTCCTCGATATAGAAACAGGTGCCCGGACGGCCTTCGATATCCATCTGGTTCAGCTCGAAATTGCGATAGGCGCCGATGACGGCATCCACCTGCCCGGACATCAGCGAGGGCGAGAGCGAGAAGTTGACGTTGATCAGTTCAACGTCGTCCAGCGTGACGTCGTATTTGCCCAGCACGGTGCCCAGAACAGCCTCTTCCACGCCCGCAACCGAGTACCCGATTTTCTTGCCCCTGAGGTCCGCAGGCGATTTGATCGGACCGTCTTTCGGCACCAGAAGGCAACTCAACGGGGTCGCGACCAGCGTTCCAACACGTTTCAGCGGCAGACCCTCGTGGATCTGAAGATGCAGTTGCGGCTGATAAGACACGGCAAGTTCCGCCTGACCGGCGGCCACCAGACGCGGCGGGGCCGAGGGGTCGGCGGGCGGAATGATCTCGACCTGCAATCCTTCGTCGGCGAAATATCCGTTTTCCTGAGCCACGATGATCGGGCCATGGTCGGGGTTGATGAACCAGTCCAGCAGCACGGTCATCTTGTCTTCGGCCCAGGCCGGCGCAGCGGCCAGAAGGGCGATGGCTGTCATCAGCTTTTTCATGTCTCGCGTTTCCTTTTCACTCACGAGGTTGAGGCCGCGACGAGGACAATCTCGCCCGGCCAATCCGGTTCAATCTGTTCTGCAGCGCGCCAGGCCCGCAGGCCGGTGGCGCAGCACAAAGCCAGTCTTTTTTCTTTGTTAGGCTCTGTTTTCAGGTCTTCGACACTCAGGCGTTGCGCCAACGGGTGGATCGGGTCCGGGGCTTCGCCCGTGTCCCGCAATTCGACGATCATGTCATCGGCGTCCAGTTGCGAGGCGGCCAGAAAGGGAAAGGCCCGCTGAGGCTCGGGCGCTGCATCAAAACGGAAGCTGGTGCTGCGCAGGGTGCGGGCATCGAGTTGCACCATCTGACCCAACGGCGAGGGGTCGATCCCCAAAATCAACGCCAGCGCCATCTGCGCCTGCATCGCGCCGATCATTCCCACGACGGGCCCCAGAACACCCGCCGTGGCGCAGCTTGCCCCGCTGTCCGGCGCATCCGGAAACACCGCGCGCAGTGAGGGCGCACCGCCGCAAAACCCGCCGACATAGCCAGACAGGCCCAGAACCGAGCCGCTGATCAGCGGCTTGCTCGCGATCAGACAGGCATCCGACAAGGTATAGCTGGCGGCATAGCTGTCCGCACAATCAAGGATCACGTCAGCCTGCCCGGTGAAATCCATCACATTGACGTTTGTTAGAGCCTGTTTTGCTGCAACAACCACAATCCCGGAATTCAGCGCACGACAGCGCTCTGCCGCAGCTTCGGCTTTGGACCGACCGCATTCCGCCTCGGCAAACAACGTCTGTCGATGCAGGTTCGACAGGGCGACATGATCCGCATCCATGATCGTCAGATGTCCGACACCCGCCCCAGCCAGCAACGGCAGGACCGGCGCCGCCAGCCCGCCCGCGCCCACAACCAGAACCCGCGCGCGCGACAGGCGGGCCTGCCCTTCGGCGCCGACCTCGGGCAGGATCATCTGGCGGGCATAGCGGCTCATCTGGTGACCTCGATCCATTGGCGCACGCGCGCCTCGGGGTCGGGGTTCAGGGTGATGTCTGTCACGACCGAAACGATGTCCGCCCCAGCCTCAAGCACCCCTTCCGCGCGTTCAACGCTCATGCCGCCGATCCCGACCAGAGGGATGTCGCCCACGCGGGCCTTCCACTCGGTGACTTTGGGCAGGCCCTGCTGTTCCCATTTCATCTTTTTCAGAATCGTCGGATAAACCGGGCCCAGCGCCACATAATCGGGGTTCATGGTCAGCACACGCTCAAGCTCATCATCATCATGGGTCGAGACGCCCAGCTTCAGCCCAGCCTTGCGGATCGCTTTCAGATCAGCGTCGTCCAGATCCTCCTGGCCCAGATGGATCCAGTCACAGCCTGCATCGATGGCGGCCTGCCAATAGTCGTTGACCACCAGCACCGCGCCATACTCGCGGCAGAGATCGCGAGAGGTCACGATCTGCGCCCGAACAACCGCGTCCGGTTGGTCCTTGACGCGTAGCTGCACCAGCTTCACACCCAAGGGCAGCATCCGCCGCAGCCAGTCCGAATGATCGAAGATCGGATAGAAACGGTCCAGCGTCATGACAGGAACGCCTTTCCAATGACGGGGGTTGAGGGTTCGGCCATATCCCGCGCCTCGATCGGGTCGGCCTGATGCGCCAGTTGCCCGGCCTCAACCGCCATCGCCATTGCCTGCGCCATTCGCACCGGATCACCGGCCCGCGCGACTGCGGTGTTCAGAAGAACGGCGTCATAACCCAGTTCCATCGCATGGGCCGCATGGCTGGGCAGGCCAATCCCGGCATCGATAACCAGCGGCACATCGGGAAATTCCGCTCGCATGGCACGCAGCGCGTATTCGTTGTTCAGACCACGACCCGACCCGATGGGAGCACCCCAGGGCATCAGAACCTCGCACCCGGCCCCTAACAACCGTTCGCCCACGATCAGATCATCGGTGGTATAGGGAAAGACCTGGAACCCATCCTCGGTCAGAATGCGTGCCGCTTCGACCAGTTGGAACACATCCGGTTGCAGGCTGTCAGTGTGGCCGATCAGTTCCAGCTTGATCCAAGGGGTCTCGAACACTTCGCGCGCCATATGCGCGGTTGTCACAGCCTCTTTCACCGTGTGGCACCCGGCGGTGTTGGGCAGCACCCGCACCCCCAGTTCGCGGATCATCTGCCAGAATGTCTGCCCCGCCCCGGATTCGCGCCGCAGAGACACTGTGGCCACGCCAGCGCCACTTGCGCGGAAGGCCTGTTCCAGAATCGCAGGGCTGGGATATTGCGCGGTGCCCAGCATCAGCGGGTTGGGCAAGTCGACACCATAGAAACTGCGCATCCTCAGCCCCCCTGCATCGGCGACAGGATTTCGACCCGGTCGCCTTCGTTCAAAGCATGGGCGATGCGCAGGCCCGAGGGCACAAATTCCTCATTCACCGCCGTCGCGACGCGACCCGTGAAACCGCATTCCTCCAGCAACTCGGCCAAAGTGACGGCCATCACGTTCTTGGGTTCACCGTTAAGCACGATCTTCATCGACCATCTCCGACTGTTTGTTGTCCAACGCCAGATCGGCCACGCCCTGCGCCAGCGCCGGGGCCAGCAAATAGCCGTGACGGTAGAGCCCGTTGGCATAGATCGTCCCGCCCAGACGCCGAATGCGCGGCAGGTTGTCCGGGAAGGCGGGGCGCAGATCGACACCGATTTCCAGCACCTCGGCCTCGCCAAATGCAGGGTTCAGAGCATAAGCGGCGCTGAGCAGTTCCAGCATCGACCGCGCCGTGATACGGCTGCTGTCTTCGCTTTCGATCATCGTGGCACCCAGCATGTAGATGCCATCGCCACGCGGCACGATATAAAGCGGGATACGCGGATGCAGCAGACGAACCGGACGTGTCAGGGTCACGTCAGGGCAGCGCACAACCAGCATCTCGCCCTTCACGCCGCGCAGATCATGCAACACATCCCGCGCTGTCAGCCCGCGGCATTCGATGACGTTGTCCAACTGCGCAGGCGCGTGATCGTTGCGGAATTCGACACCCTGTTCCTTGAGATTGCGGTACAGGTCATGCAGCGCCTGCCGTGGATCAAGGTGAGCCTCCCGTTCAAAAAACAAGCCCTGTCCGAATCCATGCAAATCAGGCTCTAATTCAGCTAATTTTGCATGATCCACTTCGGTAAACGCTTCGGTCCGGCGCGCGAAGCGGCGCAAGTCCGGCAGATCCCTGGCATTCGCCACGACCAGAGTGCCATTGCGATGCACCTGCGTTCGCTCTGCCCACCAATTGATGGCCTTCTGACCCAACCGCAAAACGGGTTCCTCGGCGTTTTCGTATTCGCACCACGGGGCCAGCATGCCGCCCGCCCACCACGAACACCCATGCGGACCGGGCCGGCCAGCGGGGTCAAAGACCTGCACCCGTTCGCCGCGCGAGACCAGCTCGCTGGCCACGGCCAAACCGGCAACCCCGGCTCCTATGACAGACCAGAGCGTCACGTGGGCCAAACCCGGTGAAAATGATGCACCGGCCCGTGCCCCGATCCGACATTCAACTCATCCGCCCGGGCAATCGCGCCTTGCAGATAGTCATGCGCTTCGGCCACCGCCTCGGGCAGCGCCAAACCCTTCGCCAGACCGGCCGCAATCGCCGAGGACAGGGTGCAACCCGTTCCATGCGTGTTTCTGGTGTTTTGCCTTGGTGCCTGAAACTCGGCCACAACACCTGTTTCACCGATCAAAACATCGTGGCAGATGTCGCCTGTGCCATGGCCACCTTTCATCAGAACCGTCCGCGCTCCCAACGCGCACAGCGCCTTGCCCTGCTCGATCATTTCGCTTCGCGATGCCGCAGCTTGCTGATCCAGCAGGCAAGCCGCCTCGGGCAGGTTCGGTGTCAAAACACTCGCGCGGGGCAACAGGACGTCACGGAGGGTCTGCACAGCCGCGTCCGCCAGCAAGGCGTCGCCGGATTTCGCAATCATCACCGGGTCTAGAACAACGGGGCCGTCAAACCCCGATAATGCCCGCGCTACGGTTTGGATGATTTCAGGCGTTGCCAGCATGCCGATCTTGATCGCGTCAACGTTCAGATCGGTCAGCACCGCCTCGACCTGCGCGGCGATCACGTCCGGCGGGATACCGTGCACAGCCGTAACCGCCTGCGTATTCTGCGCCGTAACGGCAGTGATGACGCTGGAGCCGTAAACTCCCAAAGCCGACATCGCCTTCAGATCGGCCTGAATCCCCGCGCCGCCGCCGCTGTCGGATCCTGCTATGGTCAGGGCAATTGCTGCCACTTCGTCGCTCCATCATTTTGGGGGCAACGCGGGCATGGAAAACGTCTGTATGCGTTAGACCGTTCCCTACGCCGGTATTGCCCGGATCAGGTTCGATGGGTTAGCGCATTCACGCCTCTCAGCCCTTTGATCAGGGCACCCCAACGGTTGATGCGGACAATCTCAGGGCAGGCGCTGGAAATCAAGCGCCAATCCACAGGTCATAAGGCCACTTTGGGCAAGAGGTTAAGACCAAAGCGGCGTTTGAATTGCGGGGGAAAATGCGAGGCTCTGCCTCGCGCTCCGAGGTATTTTGGGCCAGATGAATAAAGGATCCCTTGCTTCATCTGGCCACAAATATCTCGGGGGAGACGCCCGGTACGGGCGGCGGGGGCAGAGCCCCCAATAGCGGACGACCGCCCCAATAGAGGCAGTCCGCCTTAACCCTTCATCCCGTCCCAAAAAGACTTGACGGACGAGAAAAAGCTTTTGGATTCCGGGTGGTTATCTTCCCCCAGATCATCAAACTCACGCAAGAGCTCTTTCTGACGGGTGGTCAGGTTGACCGGAGTTTCCACGGCCAGTTCGATGAACATGTCGCCAACACCGCCACCGCGAAGGGCGGGCATGCCCTTGCCGCGCAGACGCATCTGACGACCCGACTGGCTGCCTGCCGGGATTTGCACCCGACCGCGGCCACCGTCGATGGTTGGAACTTCGATCGATCCACCCAGCGCGGCCTTGGCCATGCTGACCGGCACGCGGCAGTAAAGGTTCACGCTGTCGCGTTCGAACAGCTTGTGATCCGAAACCTCTACAAAAATATAGAGATCACCCGGAGGGCCACCGCGCATTCCGGCTTCGCCTTCACCGGCCAAGCGGATACGGGTACCGGTTTCAACACCGGCAGGGATGTTCACCGACAGGGCGCGTTCTTTTTCGACACGGCCCGCGCCATTGCAGGATTTGCATGGGTTCTTGATGATCTGGCCCAATCCCGAACAGGTCGGGCAGGTGCGTTCAACGGTAAAGAACCCCTGCTGCGCGCGAACCTTGCCCATGCCGGAACAGGTCGGACAGGTGGTGGGCTCTGCGCCGCCTTCGGCACCCGTGCCTTCACAGGACGAACACGCCACTGCGGCGGGCACGTTGATGGTTTTCTGCAGCCCCGCGTAAGCCTCTTCCAACGATACGCGCAGATTATAGCGCAGGTCCGAACCACGCGCCGCGCGACGTCCGCCACCGCCCCGCTGCCCACCCATGAAATCGCCGAACAGATCGTCGAAAACGTCCGAGAACGCGCTGGAAAAATCGCCCTGACCAAAGCCGCCGCCGGGACGGCCACCGCCGCCCATACCGTTTTCGAATGCGGCATGACCAAACCGGTCATAGGCCGCTTTCTTGTCGGCGTCGCGCAGCACGTCATAAGCCTCGTTGGCTTCCTTGAACTGCGCCTCGGCATCCGGGTTGTCCTTGTTGCGGTCGGGATGCAACTCTTTGGCTTTCTTGCGAAAACCCTTTTTGATCTCGTCCGCCGATGCGCCCTTGGTCACGCCGAGCACATCGTAGTAGTCGCGTTTTGACATCAGTGTTTCCTTCTGCCTCAACGTAATCGGGCCGGCCCGGCAACCGGACCGGCCCGCATTGGCCCGGTTGCTCGTTAGTTACGCTTGTCGTCGTCCAGATCTTCGAACTCGGCGTCGACAATGTCATCATCGCCCGGCGCGGCATCTGCTGCTGCCGGTTCTTCTTCGCCCTCTTCGGCTTGCGCCTTGTAGATGGCTTCGCCCAGCTTCATGGCGGCTTCGGTCACGTTCTGAATGCCCGACTTGATCTTGTCGGCATTTTCGGTCTCCAGCTCGTCCTTCAGCGCGGCAATTGCCAACTCGATGGCTTCGATGGTGGTCGGGTCAACCTTGTCGGCATGCTCTTCCATCGACTTTTCGGTCGAGTGGATCAGGCTTTCCGCCTGGTTCTTGGCATCGACCAGCTCGCGGCGTTCCTTGTCGGCTTCCGCGTTCTCTTCGGCGTCCTTGACCATCTTTTCGATATCCTCGTCGGACAGACCGCCCGAAGCCTGGATGGTGATCTTCTGTTCTTTGCCGGTGCCTTTGTCCTTGGCCGAAACCGAGACAATGCCGTTGGCGTCGATATCGAACGTCACCTCGATCTGAGGCATGCCGCGCGGTGCGGGCGGGATGTCTTCGAGGTTGAACTGACCCAGGATCTTGTTGTCCGAGGCCATTTCACGCTCACCCTGGAACACGCGGATGGTCACGGCGTTCTGGTTGTCTTCGGCGGTCGAGAAGACCTGAGACTTTTTGGTCGGAATGGTCGTGTTGCGGTCGATCAGACGGGTGAACACGCCTCCCAGCGTCTCGATGCCCAAGCTCAGCGGGGTCACGTCCAGCAGAACAACGTCCTTGACGTCGCCCTGTAGAACACCGGCCTGAATGGCGGCGCCCATGGCGACCACTTCGTCCGGGTTCACGCCTTTGTGGGGCTCTTTGCCGAAAAATTTGGTGACCTCTTCGATCACTTTCGGCATCCGGGTCATACCACCGACCAGAACAACCTCATCGACGTCGCCCGCCGACAGACCGGCGTCTTTCAGCGCGGCGGCGCAGGGCTTCATCGACTTTTTGATCAGGTCGCCCACCAGCGATTCCAGCTTGGCACGGGTCAGTTTCATGACCATGTGCAGCGGCTGGCCGTTCGAACCCATCGAGATGAACGGCTGGTTGATTTCGGTCTGCGAGGTCGAGCTGAGTTCGATCTTGGCTTTTTCCGCGGCTTCTTTCAGACGCTGCAGGGCCATCTTGTCCTGGCTCAGATCGACACCGTGTTCCTTTTTGAACTCATCCGCCAGGTAGTTGACGATGCGCATGTCAAAGTCTTCACCACCCAGGAAGGTGTCGCCGTTGGTCGATTTGACCTCGAACAAACCGTCGTCGATTTCCAGAATGGTCACGTCGAAGGTACCACCGCCAAGGTCATAAACCGCGATGGTTTGGGTGTCTTCCTTGTCCAGACCATAGGCCAGCGCGGCCGCTGTCGGTTCGTTGATGATCCGCAGCACTTCCAGACCTGCGATTTTACCGGCGTCTTTGGTGGCCTGACGCTGCGCGTCGTTGAAATAGGCGGGAACGGTGATAACCGCTTGCGTGACGTCCTCACCCAGATAGCTCTCGGCGGTTTCCTTCATCTTGCCCAGAGTGAAGGCCGAGATCTGGCTTGGGGAGTATTTTTCACCGCGGGCTTCGACCCACGCGTCGCCATTGCCGCCATCGACGATGGCGTAGGGCACCATTTTCTTGTCTTTTTCGACTTCTGCATCATCCACGCGACGACCGATCAGGCGCTTGACGCCAAAGATCGTGTTGTCGGGGTTGGTGACCGCCTGACGTTTTGCAGGCTGACCGACCAGACGCTCTTCTTCGGTGAAGGCGACGATCGAGGGCGTGGTCCGCGCCCCTTCGGCGTTTTCGATGACCTTCGGCTGCGAGCCGTCCATGATGGCCACGCACGAGTTTGTGGTACCGAGGTCAATCCCGATGACTTTTCCCATTTTTGCAATCCCTTTCTCTTCAAGGCGATGTCCCGAGGGCCGGACCCGTTATGGCATCCTGTCCCCGATCTGATGTGCGCGACAGCACTACACCATCGCGCGTCCCGGCGTATATAAGGGCCGGACCAGAGGCCTGCAAGCACTCTGAATCGCAGCTTTTCGGGAATCTGCGGCCTTTTTGGGCAAGGATTAAGTAAGGAATGGGGAATCTGGGATGGCGCGGCTGCTTTTGCGGGGGTTCGACATCAGGAAAGGGTATCTGGACAGCGCCGCACAAACCCGGGTGATCGAAGCGCTGCGCCCGATTCTGAAAGCCGCGCCGCTGTTCCGGCCCGTGACGCCGTCGGGGAAAGAGATGTCCGTGCGCATGACCTCGGCCGGGGATCTGGGTTGGGTCACCGACAGATCGGGCTATCGCTATCAGGATCACCATCCTAAAGGCGGCAAATGGCCCGCCATACCCGAGGCGGTTCTGACCATCTGGCGCGATCTGATCAGCCCTGACCGCGCGCCCGATTGCTGCCTGATCAACTACTATAATGAGGACGCAAAGATGGGCCTGCATCAGGACAAGGACGAGGCAGATTTTTCCTGGCCCGTTTTGTCCGTATCGCTGGGCGATGACGCGCTGTTCCGGATCGGCAATACAACCCGCGGCGGCAAAACGGAATCGATCTGGCTGAGTTCGGGCGACGTCGTCATCATGGGCGGCCCGGCCCGGCTGACCTATCACGGCGTTGATCGCATCCGGCCCGGATCATCGCGGTTGTTGCCCAAAGGCGGGCGGATCAACCTGACGATGCGCATGGCAACCTAACGGCGCGCATTCCAGCTTTGGGACATGTGCTTGCGGGAAAAAAACTCGCCCAGCAAACCGATCATCAGCAGCGCTATTCCAACCCACAACGCGTATTCCCAACTGGTGTTGCGCGGGAAATAGTTGCGAAACACGAAGCCCCGGCACTGATCGATCAGGTGAAACAGAGGGTTCCACGCAAACATCAACAGAACGCTTCCGCCCAATGCGTTGGCAATGAACATCTTGCCGGAAAACACCATGTTCAGACGGCGGTAAATGTTGCTGAGCATCCCGGCGGCCGTCGGAAACCATGGTGCTATCGCCATAAACACCAGTCCAACCGAACAGCCCGTGAACCAGGATAGAATGAGCATCCCAAACGCGCCGCCGGGATCCTGAATCTCAAGCGGCGCCACCGCTAGGCTATAGACGAAAAGGATCACCAGAACTGACATCAATTGCTTGTAAAGCGTGCCGAACGCGGCGGCGAGGATCATAACCATCGGGTTCATGGGCGAGTGCAGCATCATCGGGCTGTTCTTGCCACCAAGCTTCGAAATGCTACCAACTGATTGAATATGTGTCATGAACAGGAAAACACCTGACAGAACGTACAGGACAAACTCTCCCCTGATTTTGGCGACACGTGTACCCATGAAGGACATAATCAGGTAAAATACCGAAGCCATCAGAACGACCTGCAAAATGTTGATCAGGATCGCAACTACGGCGTTGGAATGTCGCGCGCGCACGCTGCGTACCACGGCGTGGAACACCAGTTCGGCTGTGGTGAACGCACCACCCAGCAGCGTTTGGTTACGACTGAAATAAAACACTCGAAGGGTCTTTCCCGTTTTGCTGCCGTCAATCTGGCACGAATACCTTGCCGTTCGGTAACCGGCACATCATAAGTCCGTCAGAGATTTGGATCAACAAACCACGTAAACGGAGCTTTTTTGTGACCTACGACGCGCTTATCCCCGTCATCCGACGTCTGGCCCTGGAAGCAGGCGACAAGATCATGGAGATCTACAATTCGGATGATTTCGACGTGAAGGTCAAATCTGACGCCAGCCCCGTGACCGAGGCGGATGAGGCGGCAGATGCCCTGATCTCGGCCGGGCTGCGCGCCGCGTTTCCCGACATTCTGCTGGTGACCGAGGAACAGGCGGCCTCGCATTCGGAAAAGGGCGAGACCTTCCTGATCGTCGATCCGCTGGATGGCACCAAGGAATTCATCAACCGGCGTGGGGATTTCACGGTCAATATTGCCCTGGTCGAAAACGGGCTTCCGACGCGGGGCGTTGTTTACGCGCCAGCCAAGGGGCGCATGTTCTACACGCAGGCCGATGGCCAATCGGTCGAGGAAACCGGTGCGCTGGATAAGGACCAGCTCGGCGATCTGACCGCAATATCAGTCTCTGAACCAGACAATTCGGCGCTTTTGATCGTTGCGTCCAAGTCGCACCGGGATCAGGCGACCGAGGATTACATCAACAAATATCAGGTGCAGGACAGCAAAAGCGCAGGCTCATCGCTCAAATTCTGTCTGGTGGCAACGGGGGAGGCTGATCTTTACCCCCGTGTCGGCCGCACGATGGAATGGGACACGGCCGCTGGTCACGCGGTGCTGGCGGGCGCGGGCGGTCAGGTGGTTCGCTTTGACGACCATTCCCCGCTGACCTACGGCAAGGACGGCTATGCAAATCCGTTCTTTATCGCCTACGCTCCGGGTGTTGAGTTGAAGGAAGCCTGATGTCTGTTCTGATCGCCATCCCCGCCCGCTATGCCTCGACCCGGTATCCGGGCAAGCCTCTGGTTCCGTTGACCGGCACGACCGGCAAGGCGATGACACTGATCGAACGATCCTGGCGCGCGGCCTGTTCCGTCTCGGGCGTGGACAAGGTGGTTGTGGCCACAGATGACGACCGTATCCGCGAGGCCGCCGAGGCCTTCGGGGCCGAAGTCGTCATGACTTCCGAAGCATGCCAGAACGGCACCGAACGCTGCGCCGAAGCGCATGCCGCACTGGGCGGTGGCTATGAGATCGTCGTGAACCTGCAAGGCGATGCACCTTTGACGCCGCATTGGTTTGTCGAGGATCTGATCTCGGGCCTGCGCGCGGCGCCTGATGCGGGTGTGGCCACCCCGGTTCTGCGCTGTGATGGCGATGCGCTGAACAGTTTGCTGAACGACCGCAAACATGGGCGCGTCGGCGGCACTACAGCCGTTTTCGCGCGCGACAACAGCGCGCTGTATTTCTCGAAAGAAGTCGTGCCGTTCACAGCCGAAACCTATGAAGGCGGCGCACCCACCCCGGTCTTTCATCACGTCGGCGTCTATGCCTATCGCCCCGATGCGCTGGCTGCTTATCCCGGCTGGCCAACCGGACCGCTGGAACAGCTGGAAGGTCTGGAACAGCTGCGCTTCATGGAAAACGGGCGCAAGGTTCTGTGCGTCGAGGTCGAAGCCAAAGGCCGCCAGTTCTGGGAGCTGAACAACCCGCAGGACGTACCAAAGATCGAAGAGATGATGGCCGCTATGGGTCTGGAGTGACCTCTTTTCCCCATGACCTTTGCACCTGCCATGGCGTAGGAACCTCCAACTCTGACCTTACGGATCGCATATGAAAACTGTTCTTGTCACCGGTGGCGCTGGCTATATCGGATCCCATGCCTGCAAGGCGTTGTCACAGGCCGGGTATGTGCCCGTCACCTATGACAATCTGATCACCGGCTGGCAGGATGCGGTCAAATTCGGTCCGTTCGAACAGGGCGACCTGCTGGACCGTGCCCGGCTGGACGAAGTGTTCGCCAAACACCAGCCCGTGGCGGTGATGCATTTCGCCGCGCTCAGCCAGGTGGGTGAGGCGATGAAAGAGCCGGGAAAATACTGGTCCAACAACGTCACCGGTTCCCTGACGCTGATCGAGGCCGCGGTTGCGGCAGGGTGTCTGGACTTTGTGTTCTCATCAACCTGCGCCACTTATGGTGAGCATGACAATGTGGTGCTGGACGAGACAACCTCGCAGCACCCGCTGAACGCCTATGGCGCGTCCAAGCGCGCGATCGAGGATATTCTGCACGATTTCGAGGCCGCGCATGGGCTGCGCCACGTAATCTTCCGGTATTTCAACGTCGCGGGCGCGGACCCGGATGGCGAAGTGGGTGAGTTTCACCGCCCTGAAACCCATCTGGTGCCGCTGATGCTGGACGCAATTGACGGTAAACGGGACGGACTGACCGTTTTCGGTACCGATTACGACACGCCGGACGGCACCTGTATCCGCGACTATGTCCATGTCTGCGATCTGGTTGACGCGCATGTGCTGGGTTTGAACTGGCTGGAAGAGGGCAAGGGCAGCCGGGTCTTCAACCTTGGCACCGGCTCGGGCTTTTCGGTTTTGGAAGTGATCGAGCATTCCAAGGCCGTCACCAACCGCGCCGTGCCCTATACGGTCGGGGCGCGCCGCGAAGGCGATTGCACCAAACTGGTTTCCGGCTCTGTCCGGGCAGAGGCCGAGTTGGGGTGGAAGCCCAAAAGGTCAACGTTAGAGACGATGATTGCCGACGCGTGGCGCTGGCATCAGAACGGCCATTACGAGCAATGAGGCCCGGTTGACCAGCGCATCGGTACAGCCCCTGCCCCAAATCGGATGGGCCCAGATGTACCGTCTGCGCTGGAAACGCCGCCGTCTGCTAGTGCGCGCATGGCGCAGTCGGCATCAACTGATCAGCGTGAAAGATCAGACCGACAAGATCACGCGCGGCAGCATTCTGGCCTTCACCACGCTGCGCAACGAAATCACGCGCCTGCCCTGGTTTCTGCACCATTATCGCAGCCTCGGGGTCGATCACTTTCTGATCGTGGATAATGGCAGCGATGATGGCTCGGCTGAATTGCTGCTGGACCAGCCCGATGTCTCGCTATGGCAAACCCATGCAAGCTATCGGGCTTCGCGCTATGGGCTGGACTGGCTGACATGGCTGCAAATGCGCCATGGCCATCGCCATTGGTGCCTGATGGTGGATGCGGATGAGTTGTTGATCTATGCCCATCATGACACACGCTCGCTGCACGATCTGACAAAATGGCTGGACCAGACGGGACGCGGGGCGTTTGGCGCGCTGATGCTGGACTTGTATCCCGAAGGCCCGTTGGGGGATCAAGGCTATGTCCCCGACAGCGATCCGACGGCAGTACTGAATTGGTTCGATGCCGGGCCTTATCGGGCACAGCGTCAAAGCCCGGCGGGCAATCTTTGGGTGCAGGGTGGTGTGCGTGAACGCATGTTCTTTTCCACGACGCGACAGCGATCTCCGACCTTGAACAAGATCCCGCTGATACGCTGGTGCCGACGCTACGCCTATGTGAATTCCTGCCACTCGGCCCTGCCCCGCCAGTTGAACGCAGCCTATGACGGACCCGGAGGCTCGGCACCTTCCGGTATCTTGCTCCACACAAAATTCCTGCCCGAGATCGTCGAGAAATCGCGGATTGAGAAGCAGCGCCGCCAGCATTTTCATGACCCTGACCAATTCGGGCCATATTATGATGGGATCATCAATCGCCCGACCCTTTGGACCGCTAAATCGACGCGCTATGCAGGGTGGGAACAATTGCAGCAACTTGGGTTAATGAATGTCGGAGGATGGACGTAATGGGCGAAAACATGTGCATAAAAACCATGTTCACCGCTAACCGGTTCTAAATCCATTGCCCTGCAAGATGTATAGGTGGCATAAATCGGCATTAACCCGACCCTTTTTGCACGTTGAGGGGGGCGGAGGACGCTCGCGGCAAAACAAAGGTTGGATAATCACGTGAGCCTGTGGGACTCGTATCGGATGAGGTTGCGGCGCAAACGCCGTATCCTGCGCGGCGTCAGACGACGGCGCGAGCTTGGGCCCGTCAGCAACAACACCGCCGCCATTCGCCGCGAAGATATTCTGCTGATGAGCGTGGTGCGCAACGAAAAGATACGCCTGCCCTTTTTTCTGGACTACTACCGCAAACTGGGTATCGACCATTTTTTGTTTGTGGACAATGACAGCGATGACGGCACTTGCGAGTTCCTGGAATCACAACCCGATGTCTCGGTCTGGCGAACAAAGACCAGCTATAAACGCGCGGGGTTCGGGCTGGACTGGTCGAATTACCTGCTGCGCAAATACGCCCATAAACACTGGGTACTGACCGTCGATCCCGATGAGTTCTTCATCTATCCCTTCTGCGACACACGGCCCATCCGGGCGCTGACCGATTGGCTGGATGGATGCGCGGTGCGCAGTTTCGGGACCATGCTGATCGATATGTATCCCCAAGGGCCGGTGGACGCAGAACCTTATCACGAAGGGCAGGACCCGTTTGAAATCGCGCGCTGGTTCGATGCCGGCAATTACATGATCACCAAGAACCCCGAGTATAAGAACCTGTGGATTCAAGGCGGTCCCCGTGCGCGCGTGTTCTTTCGCGACAACCCGTCAAAGGCGCCTGCGCTGAACAAGATCCCTCTGGTGAAATGGGACCGGCGCTATGTCTATGTCAGCTCGACCCATTCGCTGCTGCCGCGCGGCTTGAACCAGGTCTATGACGAATGGGGCGGTGAAAAAGCCAGTGGTGCGCTGCTGCATGCCAAACTGATCGACACGCTGGGCGACAAGGCGCGTGAGGAATTGCAGCGCGGTCAGCATTATCGCGGGTCGGGCGAATACAAAGCCTATGCCGATGGTCTGGACGAAAAGCCCGTCTTCTGGTGCGACTGGTCCGAGACCTATATCAACTGGCGACAGCTTGAGATTCTGGGCCTCATGTCAAAAGGAAACTGGGCATGAGTTCTTTGGGCATCGTCATGCTGGTGCATACCGCGCTGGACCGCGCCGAACAGGTCGCCCGGCATTGGACGGCGGCGGGATGCCCGGTGGTGATCCATGTGGATCGCAAGGTGCCGGGCGATGTGTTCTCGAAATTCGTCGCCTCTTGCGCGGATGATCCGCTGATCGTGTTTTCCGAGCGTCACAAATGCGATTGGGGCGGTTGGGGCATCGTTGCCGGATCGCAGGCCGCATCCGAACTGATGCTGGAACGGTTCCCGGACGTGCGGCACGTATTCCTGTCCTCGGGGGCCTGCCTGCCGCTGCGCCCGGTGCAGGAGCTGGTTGATTACCTGTCCGATCGGCCCCGCGTCGACTTCATCGAAAGCGCAACCACCGCCGATGTCAGTTGGACCATTGGCGGGCTGGATCATGAACGCTTCACCCTGCGCTTTCCGTTTTCATGGCGCAAACAGCGCAAATTGTTTGATGCCTATGTCAAGCTGCAACGCCGCCTGGGCCTGCGACGTAGTATCCCCGAGGGGCTGGTTCCCCATATGGGCAGCCAATGGTGGTGTCTAACCCGTCAAACCCTGTCCGCGATCCTGCAAGACCCGAAACGCAAGACCTATGATCGCTATTTCCGGCAGGTCTGGATACCCGATGAAAGCTATTTCCAGACGCTGGCACGGCTGTATTCCACGCATATCGAAAGCCGCTCGCTAACCTTGTCCAAGTTCGATTATCAGGGCCGGCCGCATATCTTCTATGACGATCATCTGCAGTTGCTGCGCCGGTCGGATTGCTTTGTTGCACGCAAAATCTGGTGGCGGGCGGATCGGTTGTATCAGGCCTTTCTGACCGATCAGACCGGCGCGATGAAACCGGCCGAGCCGAACCCCGGCAAGATCGACCGGGTATTTTCCAAAGCGGTCGAGCGGCGCACCCATGGCCGCGACGGTCTTTATATGCAGGGCCGCTTCCCCCGGCATGGCAGTGAAAACGGCCTGACCTCATCGCCTTATTCCATGTTTCAGGGCTTTGGCGAATTGTTCGAGGATTTTGAAAGCTGGCTGACCTCGGTCACCGGGGCACGGGTGCACGGGCGGTTGTTCGGACCCGATCGGGCCGAGTTCGCCCAAGGCCAGACAATCACCAACGGCGCGCTGAGCGATTGCGCCACCCTGCGGGACTACAACCCGACCGCCTTTCTGTCGAACCTGATCTGGAACACGCGGGGTGAGCGTCAGTGTTTTCAGTTCGGCCCAAATGACACGCAGGCCATCAACTGGTTCATGGCCCGCGACAAGAACGCCCAGGTCTCGGTCATCACTGGGGCATGGGCCATTCCGCTGTTCCGCTCGAACATGAATTTCGCGGATATCCGATGCGAGGCTGCGCGCCTGCAACGGATCGAAAGCAAACAGCTTGAGGTTCTGACCTCGGTCTGGACCAAGGCAAATGTGCGCAGCTGGACCCTGGCCGATTTCATCGAGGCCCCGATGGAGCCTTTGCAGACAATCATCGATGAGATCGGCACCCAAGGTGCCAGTCACCTGACGGAAGCGCCGACCATGGTCGATCTGTCCGGCTTTGGTCAATTCCTGCAAAACCTGAAGAACCAGGGCATGCACCCGCAATTGATGGGGGATTTCCCTGCCGACGACGTTTTCGGCACACAAACCAAGCCATATCGCAAACCCTATCTGGTGCAGTGATCGCCGATGACGCGTAAGTTTGACTATTTCATCGTATTGGCTGCGATGCGAACCGGTTCGAACCTGCTGGAGTCGAACCTGAACGCGCTGGACGGTGTCACCTGCCATGGCGAGGCATTCAATCCCCATTTCATTGGCCGCGTCAAAGCGCAGGACGTGCTGGGCATCTCGCTGGAAGAGCGCGACGAAAATCCGACGCGGCTTATCGAGGCCATGCGCGCAGATACAGGCGATCTGAACGGTTTTCGCTATTTTCAGGAACACGACCCAAGGGTGCTGGACCCGGTCCTGAACGACCCGCGCTGCGCCAAGATCATTCTGACGCGTAACCCGCTGGACAGTTACCTGTCGCTGAAGATCGTGCGCAAAACCAAGCAATGGCAATTGAAGAACATCAAACGGCGGCTTGAGGCACAGGTCGAGTTTGATGGGCCAGAGTTCTCGGACTATCTGGATCAGTGCCAAGGCTTCCTGCGTCAGGTCCACACCCACCTGCAACGCACCGGCCAAAGCGCATTTTACATCGATTATGACGATCTGACCCGGTTGGACCTTCTGAACGGGCTAGCCGACTGGCTGGGCATTCCGGCGCGCCTAAGCCAGTTGGACGACCTGCTGAAACCGCAAAACCCGATCCCGGCGCTGTCCAAGGTCACAAATCCGGACCAGATGCAGAGCGACCTGTCCGGGCTTGACCTGCTGTCCATGCACCGCAGCCCGTATTTCGAACCAAAACGCGGACCGGCGGTTGAAGGGTATGTGATCGCGCCAAAATCTCGGCTGCTTTATATGCCGGTGCACGGCGGAATCGATCCGGTCATTCATCAGTGGATGGCCACGCTGGACAATGTTGGCACAGATGGCCTGATAACAAGCCCCTCGCGGCAGGAGGTGCAAGACTGGATGCGCGCCACGCCCGGACACCGTAAATTCACCGTGCTGCGCCACCCGCTGGCGCGCGCGCATACGGCCTTTTGTCGACATATCCTGAACACCGGACCAGAGTGTTACGAGGACATCCGCAAACAGTTGCGCAACCGCTTCAAACTGCCAATCCCCGGTCAAATCCGCGCGCACAACTATTCAATGGACCAGCATTATGAGGCGTTTTCCGCCTTCCTGACCTTCCTGCGCCATAACCTTGCCGGGCAGACGCCGATCCGAGTGGATGCAGCTTGGTGCACCCAATCAGAAGCGCTGGCAGGGGTTTCGAAATTCGCCCTGCCCGACCTGATCCTGCGCGAAGACGACCTGAACCCAGCCCTGCCTGATCTGGCGCGCGGATTGGGCCACGCAAACCCGCCGATGCCCAAAAATGGTACTCCGGAAGAACCCTATCGCCTGGACGAAATCTGCGATGCCAAAATGCAGACGCTGGCAGCAGAAACCTACCAGCGCGACTTCGTGCAATTCGGATTCGGCGATTGGCGACCGATCAGGGGCGCAGAGTGATCAGCGTACCCCGGCCAACCATCGCGTAGATCTCTTCCATCTCGTCATTCTTGACCGCGATACAGCCCGCTGTCCAATCCGGCGTCTTTTTCGCGCGCCGCAGTTCTGACCGCAGGTTGGGCTGGCCGTGAATGAAAATGTCGCCGCCCGGATCGACACCTGCGGCCTTGGCCTGCGCGATGTCTTCCGAGTTGGGATAGGAAATCCCCAAAGACAGGTGATACCGGCTACGCGGGTTGCGGCGGTCGATCAGATAGGTGCCTTCGGGCGTGCGACCATCGCCGCGCTTTGTCTTGGTGCCCCGTGGCGCAAAGCCCAGGTCAACGTCATAGTCGCGCAGGACCTGCTCGTTATGCAAAAGATAAAGCTTGCGCGCGCCCTTGTTCACCACAAGAGACGTCACCTCGGGTCCGTTATAGGTCAGAAATCTGGGGCTGGCTGAGGCACAAGCCGAAAGGCTCAGCGTTGCCATCGCCCCCAATCCAAATGCTCGACGATCCATGTTTTACTGCCTGCTGCTCTTTTTTTGCGTATTATGCCAAAAAATCAGAAAACTGAAATCACTTTTTGATGTTTGATTGCTGAATAAGCCGTTGTTCAATGGCTTCCAGCCGTTCCAGCACCTCATCCCGGTAGGCGTCGGTTTTCACCTCATCCTCGGCATGGTGCGCATCCTGCATCGAATTCACGATCAGACCGACCAGCAGGTTCACCACAGCAAAAGTGGTGACCATGATGAAGGGCACAAAGAACAGCCAGGCATAGGGATAAACCTCCATCACCGGACGCACGATGCCCATGGACCAGCTTTCCAGTGTCATGATTTGGAACAGCGTATAGGCCGACAGACCCAGATCGCCGAACCAGTCCGGGAAGGAATACGAGAACAGCTTGGTCGAGATCACCGCGCCGATATAGAACAGGATCGCCATCAGCAGGAATACGCTGGCCATGCCCGGCAGGGCCGAGATGAACCCTTCGACCACCCGGCGCAGTCGCGGCGCGACCGAGATCACGCGCAGAACCCGCAGGATTCGCAGCGCCCGCAACACGGACAGGCCACCCGCACTGGGGACAAGGGCAACGCCCACGATCAGAAAATCAAACAGGTTCCAGCCGCTTTTGAAGAAGTTACGCCCGGTGGCGATCAGCTTCATCGCAATTTCGGCGACAAAGATCGCTAGGCACAACTTGTCGAGCGTCACGATCAGCGGGCCTGCAGCTTCCATCAGCACGGGCGAGGTTTCCATCCCCAACAGAATCGCATTGAAGATGATGACGCCGGTGATGAACCGACCAAAAGCCGGTGCCTCGATAATGTTCAGCAAACGCTGTTTGAACCCCATGCCTTGCCTGTCTCCTTAGGATGCGGGGTTCAGCACGAACCGCGCGGCCAGTTCCGTATGTGACGACCACCGAAATTGGTCAACGACCTGCACCCATTCAAGGGTATAGCCCGCATCGACAAGCGCTTTGGCATCGCGCGCAAAGGTGACCGGATTGCATGAGACATAGGCAATGACCGCTGGGCGTGCCTGCGCCAGTTCTGCCACCTGTGCCTCGGCCCCGGCGCGGGGTGGGTCAAGAACAACGGCGTCGAACGGCTTTAGTTCATCCGGCATCAAGGGGCGGCGAAACAGGTCGCGCGCCTCGACCGTGATGCGTTTCAGACCGGTCGTGCTGCGCCAGCCCTGATCCAAGGCTTGCGTCATCTCGGCCTCGCCCTCGACCGCATGAACCTCGGCCATCTGCGCCAGTGGCAGTGAGAATGTGCCGCTGCCTGCAAACAGGTCGACGACCCGCTTTGCCCCTTGAGTTGCCTCCAAAACAGCCTGTGTTAGAGCCTGCTCTCCGTCCTTTGTCGACTGCAAAAACGCCCCGGGCGGGGGCGTGACTGCGGCCGGTCCGAACCGCTGCGACGGGGCCTGCCGCATCGCGATCACCTCGCCATCCCAGCTGAGCCTTGCCAGCCCGTGTTTCTCGGTTTCTTGCGCCAGAGCCAGCTCCAGCGGGCCGTCCAGCGGTTTACCGCCTTTGACCGCCGCATCCAGCCCGCCCTCGGACAGGGTCAGCGTCACAGCCAGCACACCCTTGCGGCTGCCACCCAACAGGGCCAAAGCCTCGGCCACCGGAATGGCGGCGATCAATGCGGGGTCCAGCAGGTGACAATCCGGGATATCGGTGATCGTGTCCGACGCCCGTCCGTGAAATCCGGCCAGCGCGCCCTTTTTCGTCCGCCGTACGGCAATCGTCGCCCGACGACGGGACCGATCGGGCGACGTGTGAATGGGCCGCATCGGGGCATCGAGCCCCTGCGCGGCCAGCGCGTTGCGCACCACCGCAACCTTCCAGTCGGCCACGAACGCGTCTGAGGCATGCTGCAATTGGCACCCACCGCAGGCCTTGTAATGCCGACATGGGGCCTTCACGCGCTGATCGGATGGGCTGTCCACCCGGATATCGGTCAGAACCTGACCGTGCAGAGTACCGCTCACCACCTCACCGGGTAAGGTTCGCGGCGCATAGACGGGGCCATCGGCGATACCGTCGCCCTGATGCCCCAGGCGGATTATGGTGAAGGTCTGCGTCATGACGTGGCTGATAACGGCGGTTTGCCCGCAACAAAACCCCCTAGGGCACTTTGCGTTTACTTTGGATCGCAATACGCTGCCTCTCCCTTCGGTCGAACGCGCATTTCGATGCTGTTTGGTTCAAGAACCGCAAAGGCCCCTATTCCGCAGCTTCAGCCTGAATGAACCCGCCCGACTGGCGATGCCAGAACCGAGCATACAGCCCGCCCTGATCCAAAAGCGCCTCATGCGTGCCGGTTTCAACGATCCGCCCGTGATCCAGAACAACGATCCGGTCCATCTCGCTGAGAGTTGACAGGCGGTGCGCGATCGCCAGAACGGTTTTGCCCTGCATGACCCGATGCAACGCGGTTTGGATCGAAGCCTCAACTTCGGAATCCAGTGCCGATGTCGCCTCGTCCAGCACCAGAATTGGCGCGTCTTTCAGGATGGCGCGGGCTAAGGCGATCCGCTGCCGCTGACCACCGGATAGCTTCACACCACGCTCGCCCAGATGCGCATCGTATCCTTTGCGACCCTGCGCATCTTCAAGGCTCAGAATGAACTCATGCGCCTCGGCCTTTTCGGCGGCTTCGATCATGTCCGCCTCGGACGCATCCGGGCGACCATAGAGGATATTCTCACGGGCCGAACGGTTGAACATCGCGGTTTCCTGCGTGACCATGCCGATCTGACGGCGCAGACTGTCCTGCGTCACCTGCGACACGTCCTGCCCGTCGATGCGAATAGCGCCGTTTTCCCCGTCATAGAGCCTGAGCAGAAGCGACACGAGCGTCGATTTCCCTGCCCCGGACGCGCCGACGATGCCCAGTTTCTCACCCGGTTTGACGGTCAGATTCAGGTCGGCCACACCGCCGATATCGCGGCCATAGGCAAAGCTGACCGCGTCAAAGGCGATGCCACCTTCGGTCACCACCAAGTCCGTGGCCTGCGCGGCATCCTCGACCCGGTCGCGCTTGGCCAGTGTCTTCATCCCGTTCTCGATCTCACCGACATTTGCGTAAAGGCCCATCAGCGTAAAACTGACCCAACCGGTCATCTGCGCGATCCGGATCGAAACAGCACCTGCGGCCACGATATCGCCAGCGGTTGCCATGCCGAACTGCCACAGCCACAGGGTCGCGCCCAGCAGTAGCACGGGCAAAACGCCAGCCAATGTCATCAGGATGAAACGGAAACTGGCAGAGAGTTTGCCGAAATCCAGCGACCGCTCGCGCAGTTCCACCATCGAATCACGCGCGGCCTGATCCTCGAACGCGGAATGGGCGAACAGCTTGACCGTTTTGATGTTGGTGATCGTGTCAACGACCTGTCCCGACACCATCGCCCGTGCCCCGGCCCGAGCCCCCGACAGCTTGCGAATGCGCGGCAAGTACCAGCGAACCAGCAGAAAATAGACCGCCAACCAGCCGGCGAAGGGCAGCATCACCAGCGGATGAATAGACCCTAACAAAAGCAAAGAACCGACCAATGAAGCCAACGCAAACACAATCGCGCTGATCGTTTCCGAGACGACCGAGGCCATGGCGTTGGACGTTTGCATCTGCTTCTGGGCGATCCGCCCGGCGAAATCATCGTCGAAATAGGTCACCGACTGGCCCAGCGTCCAGCGGTTCAGCTTGGCCAGAACCAAAGGTGGGATATTGGGCATGACGATATAGTTGTTCGACACCGACGAGAGGCCAAACAGGATCGGACGCAGCAGCATGAAAAAGACCACCGCTGCGAAGATCATCCACATGTTCTCGGCGGTCAGAAAGTTTTCGGGGCCGCTGGAGGTTGCGACATCGATCACCTCGCCCAGAATCCAGGCCGTGACCGCCTCCATCGCGCCAGCGGTGGCCGAGAAGAAGGCCGCGACAAACAGCATGGGCCAGGCGCCGGACAGGCTCCAGCGAATGAACGCCCCCAACGTCTGCGGTGGGGGCGTTTCGATGTTTTTGAACGGGTTTATGAGGTCAGCAACCCTCATTCCGCGGCCTCCGGGTTCATGAAGCCGCCAGATTGCCGCGCCCAGAACTGCGCGTAAAGGCCACCCTGCGCCAAAAGATCGGAATGCGCGCCCTCTTCGACGATGCGACCGGCATCCATCACCAGAATGCGGTCCATCTGCGCAATGGTGCTGAGCCTGTGGGCAATGGCGATCACGGTTTTACCTTGCATCATGCCGTAGAGGGTTTCCTGAATCGACGCTTCGACCTCGGAATCTAGGGCAGAAGTCGCCTCGTCCAACAACAGGATCGGCGCGTCCTTCAGAATCACCCGTGCCAGAGTTACCCGTTGCCGTTGACCGCCGGACAGCTTAACGCCCCGCTCGCCCACATGGGCGTCATAGCCGGTGCGGCCCTGCGGGTCTTGCAGGTCCAGAATGAACTCATGCGCTTCGGCCTGTTTTGCTGCGGCAACCATCTGTTCTTCGGTCGCGTCGGGACGACCATAGAGGATGTTGTCGCGCACCGATCGATGCAGCAATGCGCTGTCCTGCTGGACCATCCCGATATGACTGCGCAAGCTGTCCTGTGTGACACCCGCGATGTTCTGGCCGTCGATCAAAATCGCACCGCGTTCAACGTCGTAAAACCGCAAAAGCAGCTTAACTAGGGTCGATTTCCCCGCACCGGACCGCCCGATCAGGCCGATCTTTTCACCGGGATGGATGGTCAGGTTGATGTGATCCAGACCACCGGTTTCACGGCCATAATGATGCGACAGGTCGCGAATTTCGATCTCACCTTTGCCCAGCTGTAATGGCTTTGCATCAGGTGCATCCAGCAATTGGATCGGCTGCGCAATTGTCTCCAACCCCTCGGCCACGACACCAAGCTGGCGGAACAGGCTGGTCAGCGCCCACATGATCCAACCGGTCATTGCATTCAGGCGCAGGGTCAGGGCGGTTGCCGCCGCCACTACGCCAACTGAGGCTTGGCCTTGCATCCACAGAACGATGGCCCAGCCGACTACGCCCACGATCAAGAACCCATTCAGCACGACCAGAATGGCGTCCATGATGGTGAAAATCCGCATCTCGACCTGAACGGTGCGACGCGTTTCGGAGATTGCCTCTTTCGCGTAGTCCATCTCTTGATCGGCATGCGCAAACATCTTGACCGAGTGGATGTTTGTATAGCTGTCCACCACGCGGCCCGTCACGGTTGAGCGCGCATCCGATGCGGCCTGTGACGCCGGACCGACGCGCCGAACCGCCCAGTTGACCAACACGACATAAAGCGCAAACCAGATCAGAAGCGGCAACAACAGCCGCGTGTCTGCCGCCATCAGCAGGATTGCAGCCCCGACCAGATAGGCCAGCGAGAAGGAAATCGCGTCAAAAACCTGAAACACCACCTCGCCAGCGGCGGGCGGGGTCTGCATGATCCGGTTGGCGATGCGTCCGGCAAAGTCGTTTTCAAACCAGCTAACCGACTGGCGCAAAACGTGCTTGTGGGCCCGCCAGCGAAACAGCGTGCCATATTGAGGCAGGATCGCGTTGTTGATCACAAGCACGTCCAGAATGTGCAAAATTGGCCGCAACAAAAGGATAAACGCAGCCATCAACAGCAGTTCTGTCCCGTGTTCCTTCCATACATTGGCCGGGGACCCGCCAAGCAGGTCCACAACGCGTCCCATGTAGTAGATCAGGCCGACCTCGACCCCAGCGACAACAATGGACAGCAGCGTTGCCCATACGAACACGCGGAAGAATGGCCGCGAGTATTCCAGCATGAAGGGCCACAGCCGCGTCGGCGGCGTGTCGGTCTCATGATAGGCGACAAAAGGGTCAACAAGGTTTTCGAAATAGCGAAACATGGAAGCGTGCTCCGATTGAGCAAAACAAAAGACGTGCGAAGAAGAATGGCGCCTGAACACCACCCTTTACGGGGCAAGTGTCCCGGCTTTAGCCGAACCAGATCCCGTAATACATTCGCATTCCTCCATCCATGTGACAGGCGCACGTAACCACAAACCCGTTGGTTTGTCATCCCCTTTTGAGACTTCCCGTCAGCCGGTCAGCAAATCCTCGCGGGTCAGGGTGAAGCCCGACGCGATCCAGCGCGCCTCAAGCTCTGCCAGTTTTTGGCCCAGCGCGGGGCCGGTGAAATCGGGGATCAGATCTGCCGCCTTGATCGGAAAGCGCGCGGCTGCGCCGCTATGCAACTGGGTCCTCAGGTCGTCGGACCATGGTTGTTCCAGAAACGCGCAGCGCAGCAGGGTTTCGTGCAGGCCGCCCTCATCCCCGTATCGATAGCCCAGTTCAGCCACGCTGGTCGGTGCCTGTGCTTCGTCCCGCATTCGGGTCAACCGTTGCAATTGAGACCGGCTGAGGCGCAGGGTCGCGGCGTCTTCGGGCGTAGCGATGGCGGCAAGGCGGCGCACCGGTTCGGGTTCGGCCCCCGCGACCTGTTCAAGCGCCACCAAGGGCGCAAGCGCGCGGTCATTGGCACCGGGCAAAAGACGCGCCAGAACGCCGGTGCTGCGCATCGCGGCAATTGACGGGGCCGGATCGGGCGCTGCCAGCAATTTCAGCAACTCGGCCCCGACGCGTTCGCGGGACAGGGTGGACAGGCCGTCCAGATTACCCGCAATCGCCGCCAAAGCATCCGCATCGAACCCGGCCTCGGCATCGCCATACCAGGCGTGAAACCGGAAATACCGCAGTGAGCGCAGGTAATCCTCGCGGATACGGTTTTGGGCGGTTCCGATAAAGCGCACGCGGCGTGCCTCAAGATCGGGCAGGCCCAAAAGCGGGTCTAACACGGTGCCATCGGGCCGGGCATAGATCGCATTCATGGTGAAATCGCGCCGCGCTGCGTCTTCCTCGACCTTGTCGGAAAAGGCCACAACGGCCCGGCGGCCGTCGGTTTCCACGTCGCGGCGAAAGGTGGTGATCTCATGCGGGATGTGATCGCAGACCACGGTGATTGTGCCATGGTCAATCCCGGTCGGAATCGCCTTGAGGCCGGCGGCCTGTGCCAGCTCAACCACCCGGTTCGGCAGCGCATCGGTCGCAATGTCGATATCCGAGACCGGCGCGTCCAGCAGGGCATTGCGCACGCAGCCCCCGACAAACAGGGCCTGCGCCCCGCCTTCGGTCAGGGCCGCGCAAACCCTCTGAGTTGCTGGGTCTGAAACCCAGGCCGCGCTGATCTGCTTCATTCACTCACCCGTGCCGCCAACCCGCGCAAAATGCGGGCGGTCGCGCCCCAGATGTAATAGGGGCCATAGGGCACGGCGTAATACCTGCGCCGCTGACCCCGCCATCTGCGCGACTCGATCACATAATTCGCAGGGTCCAGCACATGTGCAAGCGGAACCGAGAAAACCTCATCGACTTCGCCGGGTTCAGGCACGGGGTCAAACCCCTGCCGGACGATGGCAACCACCGGGGTCATCGAAAACGAGGTTACGGTTTCATGTTCCGGCAAAAACCCGATCACTTCGGGCAGATCGGGCGGCAGGCCGATTTCCTCGCGCGCCTCGCGCAAGGCTGCGGCGGTGATGTCCACATCCCCTTCATCCTGCTTGCCCCCCGGAAAGGCGATCTGACCGGGATGGTGTTTCAGGGCGGATGATCGTTTGGTCAAGATCAGATGCGGTTCATCGCCGGTCAGCAGGATCGGCACCAACACCCCCGCCGGACGCAATTTGCGCCCGGGCGGAAGCACGGTTTCCGGGTTCAGGTCAAAATCGCTGGACCCGTAACCCGGACGACGCAAGGCCGCAGCAATGCGGGTGGTAAGGTCATGCACCGCTGGCGTCTTCTGCATCAAATCCAACCGTTGCGGGATCGAGCACATAGTGGGCCCCGCAGAACTGACAATCGGCTGTCACCTGCCCTTCGGGCGTGGTCATCTTTTCGATGTCCTTGGCCGAATAGATCGACAGGCTTTGGCGCACACGTTCCTCGGAGCAGGTACAGCCAAACTGCACCGCCTGCGCGTCATAGACGCGCGGCCCTTCCTCGTGGAACAGGCGAACCAAAAGGTCGGTGGGCGCGACCGAAGGGCCGATCATCTCAAGATCTTCGACCGTATCCAGCAGGATGTTGACACGGCCCCAGTTCTCGCCCTCTTCGCCATCAACCAGATCATTTGCGGTCAGGATCTCGCCGGTACCCTCGCCCGAGGCCGCAAAGGGCGAGGCTTTGGGCATGTGCTGCAACATGATACCGCCCGCGCGCCAATGTTCGCCCACACCCGGCTCGGTCGATTTGCCGAAGCTCAGCGAGAATCGCGTCGGCAATTGTTCCGACTGGGCAAAATACGCCTCGGCGCAGGCACTTATCGAGCCTCCGGCCAGCGGGGTGATGCCCTGATAGGGCTGGGTGCCTTCGCCCTGATCGATCATGATCGCAAAATACCCCTCGCCCACCTGATCGAAGGGGGCGGAATCTGTCAGGCGATCCCGGTCGAAACTGGCATAGGCCCGGATGCGGGCCGGTTCGCCCTCGACCTTCGGCGCGTAGTAGTCCGTGGCGATCATCCGCACCGCGCCCTTGGATTGCACCTGCAAGGACAGTTTCCAGCGCAACGAAACGGTCTGGCCGATCAACGCGGTCAGCAGGGCCATCTCGGCCACCAAAGCCTCAACCTGTTCGGGGTAGTCATGCTGCTTCAGGATGCCGTCCAGCACGCCATCCAGACGGGCCACGCGCCCGCGCATATCCGATACATCGAGTTGAAAGGGCAGGACGGTATCGTCCCACGCGATTTTTGTTCCAAGAGACATGGGGTTTCCTTACACGCCAAGGGTTGGCATACCGGCACCATATAGGTCGCAGAGATTGGGTTGTAAGGGGCCATACATGATCAGACGGTTTGGCGAAACCCCCGAACCCGGGCGCAGATACACCCAAAGGGTTGGTGTTTACGCTTTGCTGCCGCGCGGCAGAAGCCTGCTGCTGACCTGCCAGACCGAACCGGGCCCGGATCTGCAACTGCCCGGCGGCGGGATCGACCCAGGCGAATCGCCTGTTACCGCGCTGCATCGCGAGGTTTATGAGGAAACAGGTTGGCGCATCGCCAAACCGGAACGCGTGGGGGCATTTCGCCGGTTCACCTATATGCCGGAATATGACCTGTGGGCCGAGAAGGTCTGCCTGATCTATCGTGCGCGCCCGGTCCGCCGCATGGGTCCGCCGACCGAAGATATTCACGAGGCGCTTTGGATGGACACCGCGGATGCGGTGGAACTGCTGGGCAATGACGGTGATCGCCACTTTGCCAACCTGCATCTTGGCCGCCTTTAGGGGCCGTTATACTCGAAATACACCGCCGACACGTCATCGCACATGCCACCATCAGGGGACATGAGTTGCGTCAGGCGCCAGAACATATCGTCCAGAAATTCGGACCCGCCGCGCCCGGTGGCGCAGTCCAGGGCCATGTCGCGTAAACCCTCCTCTTCCAGCAATCCGCCCTCTGCCAGATGGCATTCGGTGAACCCATCGGAATACAGCAATAGCCGATCCCCCGGATGCAGTTGGGTTTCGATCTGCTGAAACGACACGTCCGAGATCAACCCGATCGGCAACCCCCCTTCGCCCAGAAACTCGGTGCTGCCATCCCTGCGCAAAACCAACGGATGTGGGTGCCCGGCCTGTACCAGCTTCATATGCCCGTTGCGCAGATCGACGATGGCGTAAACCATCGTAAAGTATTCTTCGATCCCGGCATCCGCCATCAACCGCATGTTCAGCATCCCGGCCACCTCATCCGGCGGCAACAGGGCGTAGAATTTAGCGAAACGACGCTCCATCGCGACGTTCTGATCGAAATGCTTGCTGGACAGATAGCCACCCAGCCGCGCCGTCATCATGGCCGAGGTGATGCCATGGCCGGACACATCAATGCTGTAGAAACCCAGCCTGTTTGGACCGGGTGAGAACATGCCCACCAGATCACCACCAATATGACCGCAGGGTTTCAACAACAGACTGACGCGGGATTTGCCGAATGTCTGCGTCAGTTCAGGCACCAGCGATTCCTGAATCTTGCGGGCCTGCATCAGGTCCTTGTCGATAGCGTCATGTGCCAGCTTCAACTCGTCCAAGGCGGATTCGATCAGCCGGTTCTTTTCGGACAATTCGCGCTGCATATCCAGAATTCGCGCCCCTGCCGATATACGAGCGCGCAGTTCATCGGCCTCAAGCGGTTTGATCAGGAAATCATCGGCCCCGGCATCAAGGCCCCGTGCTACCTCCTGCTTTTCGCTTTTTGAGGTCAACAGGATGAAATAGCTGTAATGCTCGGCCTCAAGCGCGCGGAAGGCGCGGCAGAACTCCAGCCCGCTCATCCCCGGCATGACCCAATCGCTGAGCACAAGATCGGGCACGGACCGGGCGCATAACTCGATAGCGGCTTCGCCAGTGTCGGCCTCAAGCACCTCGAAGCCCCATTTCTTGAGCGAGGCAACCAGAATCCGACGTTGCAGGCGGCTGTCATCCACAACCAGAACCTTTCGGATCGCGCCGAAATCCAGATCCGATCTGGTTTCCTCAAGACTTGCCGCTGGCACTTGCAACCCCATGCTGTTCCTCTGACCGGGACAGGGTGACCGTATCGCCCGGGGGTTTAACATCAGGTGAAGGCCCTTGGGGGCCCCCGGACTTTAACCCGACATTTACCCGTAGCGCGTTACCAAAGGTCAGCCCAATCCGATGCAGGAGGATGACAATGATCCACTGGCCCCGAGTCAGACAGTTGCGGGACGAGGTCGGCGCGGATGAGTTTGACGAGGTTATCCAGATATTTCTGGATGAGGTGCAAGAGGTCATCGCCCGCCTGCACGCCGATACCCAGCGGCTTGAGCTGGAACAGAACCTGCATTTCCTGAAAGGCAGCGCGCTGAGCCTTGGGTTCGATCAGTTCTCAAGGCTCTGTCAGGATGGTGAGCGCCGCGCCGCAGCCGGTCATGCGGCCGAGGTGGATCTGTCCGAAATCCTGACCGTCTATGACGCATCCAAATCGGTGTTTCAGGCGGATCTGGCCCGGAACCTGACCTAGATCACAAACTGCGCCAGGGTCTCATCCTCGGTGATGTCGGTATAGGTGAACCCGGCCTCATCCAGATGCGCAAACAGGCGCATGAAATTCTCGGGCTTGCGGGTTTCGATCCCGATCAGGACCGAACCGAAGTTGCGCGCCGATTTCTTCATGTATTCGAACCGGGCGATGTCATCCTCGGGGCCGAGGATGTTCAGGAACTCTTTCAACGCGCCGGGGCGCTGCGGCAGGCGCAGGATGAAGTATTTTTTGACCCCGGAATAGCGCTGAGCCCGTTCCTTGACCTCGGGCAGGCGTTCAAAGTCGAAATTGCCACCCGAGGTAACGCAGACCACCGTCTTGCCCCGGACAAAACTTTGCACATCTGTCACCGCTTCAACCGCCAGCGCACCGGCGGGTTCCAGCACGATGCCTTCGACATTCAGCATTTCGATCATGGTGGCGCATATGCGATCCTCGGACATCACCAGAACATCCGACAAATGGCGAGAGCGCAGCAGGTCAAAGGGTTTCGCGCCGATCCGGCCAACGGCGGCCCCGTCGACGAACGTATCCACCTGATCCAGTGACACCGGATGCCCTGCCGCCAAAGCCGCGCGCAGGCACGCCCCGCCCGCAGGCTCGACAAAAAGGCAATGGGTGCGATCGCCGAACCACGTTGCTACGCCCGCCGACATACCGCCGCCGCCCACCGGCAACAGCAGATGATCGGGTACACTGCCAAGCTGTTCCTCGATCTCGACCGCCAATGAGGCCTGCCCTTCGATCACGTCTTCATCATCAAAGGGCGACAGGAAATGCCCGCCCTTTTGCGCGCACCAGGCCTGCGCGGCGGCCAGAGTGTCATCGAAATAGTCGCCGGTCAGATGAATCTCGATATTGTCCCCACCAAAGATGCGGGTCTTCTGGATTTTCTGCTGCGGGGTTGTCACCGGCATGAAGATCACGCCTTTGACGTCCAGATGCTTGCACATGAAGGCCACGCCCTGCGCGTGATTGCCGGCGCTGGCGCAGACGAACAGGTCCTGCCCCTGCTGCTTGCGCATGGCATTGAACGCACCGCGAATCTTGTAGGACCGCACCGGGCTGAGGTCTTCGCGCTTGAGCCAGATATCGGCGCCATAACGGTCAGACAGATGCGCATTCCGCTGCAGCGGCGTTGCAGGGAAAACAGTGCGCATCGCCTGTTCGGCAGCGCGGGCGCGGGTCATGAAATCACTCATGACCGTTTCACTGACCCATCCCGGCTAAAAGGGCAAGGAATACATATGTGTACGGGCGGTCAGGAGAGTTCGCGTTTTTCGACGAAAACACCGTACATCGTGGTCAGGATGCTGACATTGATAAGGTAGAGGATCAAGGTGACTGCAAAAACAACCAGCGCTCCGACAATCGAAACCCCCATCAATGGCGCTGTGATGAGGTTCACCGCACCCTGAATAAGCCCGGACACGATCAGCAAAACAAAGATCGCGCCCTCGGTACCTCGGGTCGCGTCCCATGCCTGTTTGAACGTCAGGGGTTGACCAATCGCGGCAGCTGGCAGCAACACGACCAGCCGGTACAGGCAGACGATTACGCTCAGCGCCCCAAGACCCAGCACAACAATGCCCGACGACTGAGACATCGAAGAGGCAATGCCAGAGGCAATAGCGACTGGTATCAAAAGGATAACGGCGGCAAGACCCAACAGAAACCCGTGGCCGACATAGGACAACACGCGATCAACCCGGAACTGCGGAATCCATCCCGTCGGGTATTCGGCCAGCAATACAAACCGGTGCCATTCGACAACGATCCAACATGCCGTGATCAGCATGCCAATCCAGATCACGATCAGGACAAGAAAGATCGTTGCATTCCCTGATGAAAACAGGTCATTTTCCGGCCCCCGGGGGACATCATCCTCAGCAAAATACTCGCAGCGACAAACACGACAATTGCACCGCCGAACCAGAGTGCAATCGGGACGAGACCGATCTGCAAGGCCTGCCTGAAATTGCCCAAAACCATCCGCACCGAATGCACAAATATCTTCCAGCCCAACATCCGAAAACCGCGCCTCTCAACCAATCCTTGTTCTCTATCCCCTCGTTTCACCCCAATTCCCGCGCCTCGTCAACGCACATAACTTGCCCCCGCGTTCAAAACCCGTTAGGGGCCAATCGTCTTACGAATAAGGGGAAGTCAGATGTCCGCGCCCAAGAAAGTTGTTCTGGCCTATTCCGGTGGCCTTGATACCTCGATCATCCTGAAATGGCTGCAGACCGAATATGGCTGTGAGGTCGTGACCTTCACCGCCGATCTGGGTCAGGGCGAGGAACTGGAACCCGCCCGCCAAAAGGCCGAGCTGCTGGGGATCAAGCCCGAGAACATCTATATCGAGGATATCCGCGAGGAGTTCGTCCGCGATTTCGTCTTCCCGATGTTCCGCGCCAATGCGCAATACGAAGGCCTGTATCTGCTGGGCACCTCGATCGCGCGCCCGCTGATCTCGAAACGTCTGGTCGAGATTGCGCAAGCGACCGGTGCCGATGCAGTTGCACACGGTGCAACCGGCAAGGGCAACGATCAAGTGCGGTTTGAACTGGCGGCTTACGCGCTGAACCCCGACATCAAGGTCATTGCACCGTGGCGCGAATGGGACCTGACCAGCCGCACCAAGCTGCTGGAATTTGCGGAACAGAACCAGATCCCGATTGCCAAGGACAAACGTGGCGAGGCTCCGTTCTCGGTCGATGCGAACCTGCTGCACACCTCGTCCGAGGGGAAAGTTCTGGAAGACCCCGCCGATATGGCGCCCGATTACGTCTATCAGCGCACCGTCCACCCCGAGGACGCGCCCGATCAGCCCGAATTCATCGAGATCGGCTTTGAAAAAGGCGACGCGGTCAGCATCAATGGTGAGGCGATGAGCCCCGCGACCATCCTGACCAAGCTGAACGAATATGGCGGCAAGCACGGCATCGGACGTCTTGATCTGGTCGAAGGCCGTTTTGTTGGCATGAAATCGCGCGGTATCTACGAAACCCCCGGCGGCACCATCCTGCTGGAGGCGCATCGCGGCATCGAATCCATCACCATGGACCGCGGCGCGATGCATCTGAAAGACCAACTGATGCCGCAATATGCGGAACTGATCTATAACGGCTTCTGGTACAGCCCCGAACGCGAGATGCTGCAGGCCGCCATCGACAAATCTCAGGAACATGTCACCGGAACCGTGCGGGTGAAACTGTACAAAGGTCTGGCCTCGACCGTGGGCCGCTGGTCGGATCATTCGCTCTATTCCGAGGCGCATGTGACCTTTGAGGAAGACGCCGGTGCCTATGATCAGACGGACGCTGCCGGCTTTATCCAGCTGAACGCGCTGCGCCTTAAGCTGCTGGCGGCGCGGGACAAGCGCTTGGCGAAGTAACGGCGTCTACGGACTGAACCTACGGCCCCGGCGACCCTTCAGGATGCCGGGGTTTTCCTTATCCGATCAACGCTCTGTCAGTTCCCGCCACGTCAGGCTTGCCTGACCTCCGGGTTTGTCCTTACGCAAAGGTCAACTTGGAAAGGACAGATCATGCTGCAGGACATCGCCGACGGAATTCAAAAAGGCCTGAACGGCAAAAGCTTTGATGGCTCGCTCAAATTCGATTGCGGTGACGATGGCGTGATTGTTCTGGCCGACAATACCGCCAGCACCGAGGATCGCGACACCGATTGCACGATCCGGATTTCCAAAGACAATCTGGGCAAGCTGCTGACCGGCAAGCTGAACCCGATGACCGGCGTCGCGCTGGGGAAACTCAAGATCTCGGGTAACATGGGCGTTGCGATGAAGTTGGGGCAGTTGCTGGGCTGAGGTCAGCCCACCCCCAGCTAGTCGTCGCCTTTGTAATACCCGATCACATCGTTCTCGGTCGTGGCCCCCAGCCCGTTCAGCAACCGGTTGGAATAGTTGAAATACGCGCAGACCTGATTGACCTCGAGGATTTCGCCATCCTCGCACCCGGCAATTTTCAGCGCCTCGAAATCCGATTTCACCATCTTTCCCACATCCGTGGTCAGCTTGGCCGCATAGCGCAGCAAGGCCAGTTCCTTGCCGCCGAACTCATCCTCGGGTCGATGCGCCTTGAGCGCGACAAAGATTCGGTCGCTGCGCGGCTGATCCTTCAGCAGATTGCGCACATTCATGAAGTGATGCGTCAGCGAATAGGTACAGTCGTTCAGGATCGAGGTATAGCTGGCCACCACCTCAAGAAACCAGAACGGCAGCTTGTTGTCCTGTGAATGCAGGACCGACCGATACAGCGTGACATGCCCGTTCATCGTCTCGGGCCGCAGCGAATGCACCCGCATCACGGTGTCAACGGTGCCGTGCGGGGTCCGCGCTTTGTCCAACAGCTCTTTCAGGCGACCTTCGGCTTGTTCATCGGGGATCATGTCGATCCAGGCGCTCATCTTGGTGTCTCCTGCGGTTAATTGCCGGTGTTTTTGGGAGTGTCAGTAAAAGTTTTTACTGGCAAGAGATTTTTGATTATAACAAAATCGTGAACAGACCAGCGAGTCTTGGGATCATTCTTGGTAAGGGGCAAGCGGAATGCACCGGTCTGATTTGTATTCAGGCGCTGAAAACCTGTTGCTGCGATGCGGTGGCCTGTCCCGGGGCGATCGCCTGCTTGTTCTGTGCGAAGACCCTGGAAACGCCTACTACGATGAAGAGATCGGACAGGCCATTCTGGACTGCGCCCGCACCCTGCAGATCGACACATCCGTACAAACAGTGCCTTTTGACCCGATTGAGGTCAAACTGTCCGATCAATTGATTGCCGATATGAAGGCTGCGGATCGAACGCTGTTCCTGTCCCGCACCGGCGACCAGATCAGGTTTGACACGGGCTTGTCGGGCATTCAGCCCATCATGTCTTATGCGTTGGACGCGCAGATGCTGGCCTCGGGCTTTGGCCGGGCGAACTATACCGGGTTTGTTGCGCTGAAGAACGCGGTGAACGCCGTTATGGCCGAGGCCGAGCGCATCCGCGTCACCTGCCCCTTGGGCACGGATTTCAGCGGGCCGGGGGCCGCGTATCCTAAGCAAGGCGCCGCGGATGTCAGCGTGGCGCGCTTTCCGATGTCCGTTTTTGCGCCCGTCCCGGCCCAGGGCTTTTCCGGCATTGTGATGCAGGATGGATTTCTTGTGGGAACCGGGTCGAAATTCTATCAGCCTTATGGCTGCGACCTGAGGGAGCCATTGGCGGTTCACTTTGACGGCGGGCGTTTGACCGGGTTTTCCGGTCACGACATGGACGTGCACTGCGCACAGATGCATTATCAGAAGGTCGGGCAGATGTTTGATCTGGACCCGATGACCATGCACTCGTGGCATGCAGGCATTCATCCGGGATGCGCCTATACCGCGCCTGCTTTCGAGAATTTCGAACGGTGGAGCGGGTCGGCCTTTGGCAACCCCCGCCTGTTGCATTTTCACACCTGCGGGCATTACGCACCGGGTGAGATTTCGCTGAACGTACTGGACCCGACGATTGCCGTGGATGGTGTGGCGATCTGGGACAATGGTGTTTTCAGGCCCGATCTGATCCCCGGTGGGCAGGCAATTCTGGACGAATACCCCTGTATCAGAGCCGTTTTTGACGCGCCTGAACAGCGGGTCGGACAGGGCGCAAATGGCCGGTTGTCAGCCCACTGATTCGGACGCGATCATCTTCGCCACCCGCGACCGGAACCGCATCGCGCCCGCATCCAGCCCAAGGTTGATATAGCCGGATTTGCGCTGCGCCATACCGGTCTGGACGTATTCCAGCACCTCTTTGTCCTCGTTGAACGCCATAACCGCGCCGTCGAACATCCGCTGGGACATAGCCGCGTCATCGGCATGCATATTGCGATGCTGGAACCAGAAATAGCGTGCGCTTTCGTGATCCACCGGCGTGATGAAATTGTAAGAGATATTGATGAACGCATTGTCCGAGATCGGACGATCCGCCCCGCCTTCCCCCACCGGTGTATAGACGGACATGTTGATCGCGGTCGATGGTAGGCGGCATTCGTAATGCTGCTTGCGGTCGCAGGTTGGGCCAAAGGGCAGGATCGGCGCGTAATATGGCGGCGCGGGTTCGTCCGCGATCCAGCGTGAGACGATGACGCCGTTTTCGGTCTCTTCCAGATCAAGGGGCCGGTTGTCGGTTCCGGCCCCGGCAAATGAGGTCAGGTGCACCCAGGCCACATGGCTGGGGTCCAGCAGATTGTCGATGATGTACAGGTAGTGGCACGCCATCTCCATCGCGCCGGTCTGGGTTTTGCCCCAGCTTGGGTTGTCGAAATTCGGGATGTCGATGATGTCATCCGGATTGGCCTGCGCCGGATCACCCATCCATAGCCACAGGAACCCCCAGCGATCCTCGGCCGGGTAGGAATGCACAGCGGCGCGGCGCGGGGGGTTGTCCAACTGCGTTGGCGCGATCACACATTCGCCGCTGCAATCGAAGGTCAGCCCGTGATAGCCGCAAACAACATGATCGCCCTCGATCGTTCCGCGCGACAGGGGCAGTTTGCGGTGCGGACAGGCATCTTCCAGCGCTATGGCCGCGCCTTTGGTGTCGCGGTAGATCACGATCTCTTCGTTCAGCATCCGCACCGGGCTGAGGTCGCGACCGAAATCCCCGCTGCGCCCTGCGACATACCAGCAGTTTCGGATAAAGCCCTCGGCTCCGGCCAGATCAGGACGCATGGGGGTTACTCCGAAAACACATCAAAGGCTTTCAGGGCCTTGGCGCTGTATCCGAAGGATGGGCCTCCACCCATATAGGTTGCCATGGCGAGCGCCTCGCACAACTCCTCGCGCGTGGCACCAAGGCGGACGAGCGATTTCACGTGAAACCCGATGCAGCTGTCGCATTTTGTGGCAACGGCAATGCCCAGCGCGACAAATTCCTTGGTCTTCTCGCTTAGCGCCCCATCGGCCTTGGCGGCCTTTCCCATGATGCCAAAACCGCGCACGGTTTCGGGCACTTCTTTCGAGAAGGTTCCGATATTGGCCTCGGTCTCGGCCATGAAGTCTTTCCAGTCCATTTTATTCTCCGTCTTAACCGCGTTCATCCGCACCCATGCGGCGTTCCAGCCAGCGCACACCGGCGCTGATGATCAGAACCAGGATCAGGTATTCGAAAATCAGCAAAGTGTAGATTTCCAGCGGGCGGTATTCCGTCACCACCAGCTCGTTCGCGCGGCGGGTCAGTTCCTGCATGCCGATGACGCTGGCAAAGGCGCTCATCTTGACGATGTAGATGAACTGATTTGCCAAGGGGGGCAGAATGCGTCGGATCGCTTGCGGCATGATCACGTAGCGCATGGTTTGCACGTAATTCAGCCCGATGGTCTGCGCCGCTTCGCGCTGACCGCGTGCGATGGATTGAATGCCCGCGCGGTAAATTTCAGCCGTGAAGGCGCTGTCGGAAATCGCCAGCGTGATGATTGCACCCCAGAACGGATCAATGGGGATGTTCATGCCCATCGACTGGAACACAATCGGCAGGCCGTAGAACACCCAAAACAGCATGGGCAGCAGCGGAATCGCGCGGATGAACTCGACATAGACCCTGTTCAGCAACCGCCAGCCGCGTTTTTCGGACAGACCGGGCAAGGCGACCAGCAAGCCGATCACAATCGACAGAACGGCGGCGATCAGAGAGATCTGGATTGTCGCCCCCATGCCCGAAATCAGGAATTTCACATTGGTCCAGCCCGTATCCGTCGTGGGGTCGATCACATACCAACCCCAGGTCTGGGACGAGGAACAGCCGGTCAGAGCCAAAAGCGGGATCAGAAGAAGAAGGTTTTTTTTCATCATGCCCACTCAGTGCTGTAAAATCTGGCTCAGGAACTTCCGACACCGATCCGAGGTGGGATTGGTGAAGAAATGTTCCGGCTTGCCCTGTTCCACGATCTCGCCCGCATCCATGAAAATCATGTTGTCGGCGACCTTGCGGGCAAAGCCCATCTCATGGGTGACAACAACCATGGTCATGCCTTCATTCGCCAGTTCGACCATCACATCGAGCACCTCGGCAATCATTTCCGGATCGAGGGCCGAGGTCGGCTCGTCAAACAGCAGAACCCTGGGCTCCATGCACAGGGATCGGGCAATCGCCACGCGCTGTTGCTGGCCGCCAGACAGTTGGATCGGGCGTTTATCGGCCTGATCTGGGATATGCACCCGCTCAAGGTAATGGCGCGCGCGGTCTTCGGCGTCTTTCCGGCTGAGGCCGCGCGCCTTGATCGGGCCCAGCGTCAGGTTTTCCAGAACGGTCAGATGCGGGAACAGGTTGAACTGCTGAAACACCATGCCGACCTCGGACCGGATCGTGGCCACGGATTTGGCATCGTCCTTCAGTTCGACCCCATCGATGCGGATGGTGCCTTTCTGGTGCTTCTCCAACTGATTGATACAGCGCACAACAGTGGATTTGCCCGACCCCGAAGGTCCGCAGATCACCACCTTTTCGCCGCTGTTGACCGTCAGATTGATGTCCTTGAGAACGTGAAACGTATCGAACCACTTGTTCACATCAACAAGCTCGATGGCGGCGTCTGGCATTGGCTGACCTGCCCTTATTTTATTCACAGTGGAATATTTTCTTGAGGTTATCTTCCCCTTCGCGCTTAAATCAAGGAACAATATGGCAGCAAGACCCAACCGCCACCAACGGGAGAAATAAATGAACACGATTTGGAAAGCTGCGGCAGCCGCAGCGCTTGGACTGGTATTGTCGGGCGCGGCACATGCACAATCGGCCCTGAACGAAGTGCTGGATTCGGGCGTTCTGAAAGTCGGCACAACCGGCGACTGGAACCCGATGTCCCTGCGCGATCCGGCGACGAACAGCTACAAGGGCTATGACATCGACATCATGAACGAACTGGCCACCGATCTGGGGGTCGAGGTCGAATATGTGCCGACCGACTGGAAAACCCTGGTCAATGGCGTGGTTGCGGGCAAGTACCACCTGACCGGCTCGGCTTCGATCTCGCCGCCGCGCATGAAGGTTGCCGGGTTTTCGGACAGCTATATCGCGGTCGAGTTGTTTCCCTACACCACCAAGGACAAGGCCGACAAATTCGACGGCTACGACTCGATCAACCAACCCGACGTGACGGTTGCCACCACTTTGGGCACCACCTTTGAAAAGCGCGTGCGTGAATGGTTCCCGAATGCGGAAATCAAGGTTGTCGAAGCGCCGGCCCGTGGCTTTCAGGAGGTTATCGCCGGACGTGCGGACGTGTTCATCACATCGAACATCGAAGGCTCGACCCTTGAAGACAAATTCCCGGTTGTCCGCGTGAAGAATGCGGGCCCCCGTTCGCCTTCGCCCATCGCCATGATCCTGCCGCAGGACGATCAGGTCTGGATCAACTACGTCAACAACTGGATCGAGGTGAAGAAGGCGCAGGGTTTCTTCGAAGCGAATCGAGAGAAATGGGGTCTCTGACCTGACCAGCGCCCGGCCTTACCGCCGGGCGTTTTCAATTTCCGCTGGGTACGGCCTTGGCCACAACGGTTATGAAACTGACCTTGTCCGTCTTCAGCTCAACCGGCCCATGCGCAGCGTTTGAATCAAAGCTTAAGGAGTCGCCGGGGCGCATATGATAGGCCTCATCCCCGCAGCCATAGACCATCTCACCATCGGTGACGTGGATGAACTCGATCCCCTGATGTTGATATGATGGTCGTGGCCCCAGAGGCGATTCCAGCGTTACGCTGAAGCTTTCGAAACTGACATGCTTGGCCTCGGCGCGGCCGATCAGCTTGTAGCTATGACCGTAACCGCTGCCCAGCCGCTGCACCGTCACACCCTCGCCCGCCGCAACAAAGGACACGTCGGACCGTTCGACCGTTGCGGCAAAGAAATTGATCAGGGGGACACCGATCCCGTTTGCCAGCGCATCCAGCGTTCCAAGCGAGGCCGAGACCTGTCCGCGCTCGATCTTCGAGATCATCGCGGTCGAGACCCCGGACTGACCCGACAACTCGGCCAGCGTCAGACCTGCGAGCATGCGATGGGTTTTGACGGCCAGCCCGATCACATGATCAAGCGGCGGCTTCTGGGTTTCAATGGTACGTGGCTGTTCCATGCGCTCAGCGTATCGGCGTGTTGCCAAAAGGAAAAGCGATAGTCAGGCTGTAATCATGAAACTGGATCATATGACATGGTATGAGGTCGAGGCCCGGATCAAGTCCGGGGCCGCAATCCTGCTGCCCGTGGGATCGACCGAGCAGCATGGGCCGATGGGCCGGATCGGAACCGACACGATCTGCGCCGAAGCGATAGCGCTGGCCGCAGCCAAGCGGTGCGACGCCATCGTGGCTCCGGCGCTGGCCTACACCCCGGCCCCGTTCAACACGGCCTTTCCCGGTACGGTCTCCCTGTCGGAGCCGATTTTTCAAACCATGGCGAGCGAGGTCATCTCGGGCCTGCTGGCGCAAGGGTTTACCGGTGTTTTTGTTGTGAATGGTCACGGCGCCAATCTGGCACCGTTGAACCGCATCGCTGACGCCCTGCCCGCAGGTCGGATTCAAATTGTCAGCTGGTGGGAGCCGCCCAGCGTCAACGCCCTGCGCCAGAACCTTTATGGCGCGTGGGAGGGGATGCACGCCACCCCGTCCGAGATCGCGATCACGCAAAGCCTGTTGGGGGCTTTGCCAACGGGATTGGCCGCCGATCCCCCCAAGAAACTCAGCTCTGATTATTTCCGCGCCCATAGCGGCGACCGTCACGGCCCACCCGAAGAACACCGGGCCGCGTTCCCGGATGGCCGCGTCGGATCCCATTCCGCGCTGGCCACGCCCGAGGACGGCGCGCGGCTGCTGGACACCGCCGCACAGGCGATCGCAGAACAGTTTGCAGCGTTTCAGGATCTGGCGCGACAGGTTCGTTAGACTGCGGATAAACTCGTCTCACCAGCGCGTGACAATCGATGTCAGGCGATTGCAACGGGTCGGTTCTCGGGCCACTTTCAGTCTCGGAAGGAGACCTGCCATGACCCGAACTGCCTACCTCGATTTTGTGAAGCCCGCCCTGTTGCTGACGTTCATAACTTTGGCCGCGATGCTGCGGGTCCTGCCCGCTCAGGCGGCAGGCACCGAGACACTGACCGTTGCGGGCGGGTGTTTCTGGTGCGTCGAATCCGATTTCGAATCCGTCCCCGGTGTCGTGGGCGCGGTGTCGGGATATACCGGTGGCAAATCGGCCAACCCAACCTATGATCAGGTCTCAAAAGGCGGTACAGGCCATTACGAAGCGGTTCAGATCACCTTCGATCCGGCCCGGGTTTCCCGTGAAACGCTATTGAACATGTTCTTCCGCTCGGTCGATCCCACCGATGCGGGCGGTCAGTTCTGCGACCGGGGTGACAGCTATCGCACAGCGATTTTCGTCTCTAACTCGGGCGAAAAGGCGCAAGCGGAAAAGGCCAAGGCACAGGCGCAGGCCGCATTGGGTCAGACGGTGGTGACGCCAATCTTGCAAGAATCTACCTTTTACCCGGCCGAGGCCTACCATCAGGATTATTACAAGGGCGAAAAACTGGTCTTCACCCGCTTTGGTCCGAAACGTCAGAAGAACGCCTATAAGGCCTATCGCAATGCCTGCGGTCGGGATGCGCGTGTGAAACAGCTTTGGGGCACAGACGCACCCTTTGCCGGGTCTTAATCGAAAGACGCGTCGCGCACTTCGCGCAGATCAGGAATGACATCCGCCGTACCGTGCCGCGTGACCATCAGGGCCGCGGCACGATTTGCTTGCAGGATCGCCTGTTCCATCGGCATCCCCCGGTCCATCCCGGCCAGAACATAACCGGTGAACGTATCCCCCGCACCGGTCGTATCGACCGCCTGAACCTTGTGGGCCGCAAAATCAACCGGTTCACAGCCCTGTTGCAGATACCGCGCGCCTTTTGCGCCAAGGGTGACGATGACATGGCGCACCGGCAGTTGCGCGGCATCCAGCCCGGTTTCCTGCCGCAATTGCTCGGCCTCAACCTCATTCAGGATCAGAAAATCCAGATAAGGCAGAACGTCCTGCACGGCTTGGGCCTGAAACGGGGCGGCCGCGTAGCAGACGGTCAGGCCCAGCTCGCGCCCCATCCGGGCGGCCTCGACCTGCGCATTGGTTTCGTTCTGCAGAACCAGAAGGTCCCCGGTATTGGCAGACGCCAGCGCCTGCCCGACCTGCGACACCTCCAGCGCGTGGTTGGATCCGGGGAAGAGGACAATCAGGTTCTCACCCTGCGCATCCACGGCCACGATGGCATGGCCGGTGGGCACATCGACTTCGGCAATAAACCTTGTATCGACGCCATATTCGGTCAGCCGATCCTTCGCCCAGCGCCCGTCGGCCCCGACCGCGCCAATATGGCTGACCCGTGACCCGGCCCGCGCTGCCGCGACCGACATATTGGCCCCCTTGCCGCCCAGAAAACGCTCCAGCCCGCTGGCCGCCAGCGTCTCCCCCGGCGCGGGCAGATGCGGCAGGGCATAGACCATATCCGCATTGATCGAGCCGAGGTTCCAGATCGTCATGGCTTATCCAATATCGCAAGAGGCCAGAATGGCCATGTTCAGAATGTCATTCGCCGTCGACACGGTCGAGCAGATCTGGATCGGCTTGTCGACACCGGACAGGATCGGGCCGATCACGGTGGCGCCGCCCATTTCCTGCATCAGCTTGGTCGAGATGCTGGCCGAATGGCGTGCAGGCACGATTAGGATATTTGCCGGGCCGGTCAGGCGCGAGAAGGGGTACGCCTCTTGCTGATCGAGGTTCAGCGCCACATCGACGGTCATCTCGCCTTCGTATTCGAAATCGACGCCGCGACGGTCCAGAACTTCGGGCGCGACATGCATTTTCTCGGCCCGTTCCGATACCGGATAGCCGAAGGTCGAGAAGCTGACGAAGGCCACACGCGGCTCCAGCCCCATATGACGCGCCACAGCGGCCGAGCGTTCTGCGATGTTGGCCAGATCGTTTTCGTCCGGCCATTCATGCACCAGCGTATCGCCGATCAGCACGATGCGGCCCTTATGCAGCAACGCAGTCACGCCCGCCGCGCCATGGGCGGCATCGGCGTCGAATACATGGTTGATCCGGTCCATCACATGGGCCGATTTGCGCGTGGCACCGGTGACCAACCCGTCCCCATGCCCATGTGCCAGCATCAGCGATGAGAACACGTGCCGGTCGCGGGCCGCAAGGCGGTGGATGTCTTTGCGATCGAACCCTTTGCGCTGCAAACGCTTGTAAAGGAAATCCTTATAGGTCTCGAGATGCGTGGTGTTCGCAGCGTTGACCACATCAAGCTCACGCACGGCGTCGCCCAGACCTGCCTCTTCCAGCTTGGTTTTCACCTCGTCGGGCCGACCGACAACCAACGCCTTGCCAAAGCCCGAGCGCTGATACATCACCGCCGCGCGCAGCACGCGGGGATCGTCGCCCTCGGCAAAGATCATTCGGCTTTGCGCCTGACGGGCGCGGGCGTTCAACCCGCGCAGAATGCTGGCCGTCGGGTCCATGCGGGATTTCAGGCTCAGCTCATAGGCGTCCATGTCGATGATCGGACGCCGCGCCGCGCCGGTATCCATCCCGGCCTTGGCGACCGCAGGCGGGATACGGTGGATCAGGCGCGGATCGAACGGCGTCGGGATGATGTAATCGCGGCCAAAGGTCAGCGATTTACCATAGGCCATGGCGACTTCATCCGGCACATCCTCGCGCGCCAGACGGGCCAGCGCATGGGCACAGGCGATCTTCATCTCGTCATTGATGGCGCGGGCATGGATGTCCAACGCGCCACGGAACAGGTAGGGGAAGCCCAGAACGTTGTTCACCTGGTTCGGGTAGTCGCTGCGCCCGGTGGCGACGATGGCATCGACGCGGACCTCGTGCGCTTCTTCCGGCGTAATCTCGGGATCCGGGTTGGCCATGGCGAAAATCACCGGGTTGTCGGCCATGCTGGCGACCATATCCTGCGTCACCGCACCTTTGACCGACACGCCCAGGAACACGTCCGCGCCCTTCATGGCCTCTTCCAGCGTGCGCAACTCGGTGGTGATCGCGTGGGCCGATTTCCACTGGTTCATGCCCTCGGTCCGGCCCTGATAAATCACGCCCTTGGTGTCACAGACGATGCAATTTTCATGCTTTGCACCCATCGCCTTGAGCAGTTCGATACAGGCAATCCCCGCAGCGCCTGCCCCGTTCAGAACGATCTTCACATCCTCGATCTTCTTGCCCGAGATATGCAGCGCGTTCAGCAGACCCGCCGCACAGATCACCGCCGTGCCATGCTGGTCGTCGTGGAAGACGGGGATGTCCATCTCTTCCTTCAGGCGCTGCTCGATGATGAAACATTCCGGCGCCTTGATGTCTTCCAGGTTGATACCACCAAAGGTCGGCCCCATCAGCTTGACCGCGCGGCAGAACTCATCCGGGTCCTCGGTGTCCAGTTCGATATCGATCGAGTTCACGTCAGCAAACCGTTTGAACAGGACGGATTTCCCCTCCATCACCGGTTTCGAGCCCAGCGCGCCAAGATTACCCAGGCCCAATACGGCGGTCCCGTTCGAGATCACGGCCACCAGATTGCCCTTGTTGGTATAGTCATACGCCGTCTCGGGCGCTTCGGCGATGGCTTCGCAGGGAACCGCCACGCCGGGGCTGTAGGCCAGCGACAGATCGCGCTGGGTGGTCATGGGGACGGTGGCTTGCACCTCCCACTTGCCGGGGGTGGGGTCCAGGTGAAAGGCCAGCGCCTCTTCTTTGGTGATCTTCGCTTTGGGCATTTTAAACGTCGGTTCCATGACTTCGGGGCTGATGCCTCATAGCGCAGGCGGGGCTGCGCCTCAACGGGAATACGTTTTCACCTTTCGTCGCGGGGGCCGCGTTTGTAAGGTCGCGCCCGGAATACGCCAGAAGGGGGCCGCTTTTGTCCACAGTCACGCCGATGATGGCGCAATATCTCGAGATCAAAGAGGCCCATGCCGATGCCCTGCTGTTTTATCGCATGGGCGATTTCTACGAGATGTTTTTCGAGGATGCGGTGAATGCCGCCGAGGCGTTGGATATCGCCCTGACCAAACGCGGCAAGCATAACGGCACCGACATTCCGATGTGCGGCGTGCCGGTTCATGCCGCCGAGGGCTATTTGCTGACCCTGATCCGCAAAGGGTTCCGCGTGGCCGTCTGCGAACAGATGGAAAGCCCGGCCGAGGCGAAGAAAAGAGGCTCTAAATCGGTGGTAAAGCGCGATGTCGTACGTCTGGTGACACCCGGCACTCTGACAGAGGACGCGCTGCTTGAGGCCCGCCGCCACAACTTTCTGGCCGCTTATGCCGAGGTCCGGGATGAGGCCGCTTTGGCCTGGGCCGACATTTCCACCGGTGCGTTTCACGTGATGCCTTTGACGTCCATACGCCTCAGCCCCGAACTGGCCCGGCTTGCCCCGTCCGAGTTGATCGTGGCAGACGGGTCGGAACAGCCTCTGCAGGAATCCGTCCGCGATCTGGGCATTTCACTCACTCCCATCGGGCGCGCCAGTTTCGACAGCACCGCGGCAGAAAAACGCATCTGCGGGTTGTTTCACGTGGGCGCTTTGGACGCCTTCGGCACCTTCGGGCGTGCCGAGATTTCGGCCATGGGCGCTTTGATCGACTATCTGGAGATCACGCAAAAGGGCAAACTGCCCCTGTTGCAAACGCCGCTCAAGGAATCCGAAGACCGCGTTGTGCAGATCGACGCGGCGACGCGGCGCAATCTGGAACTGACCCGATCTTTGTCCGGCGGACGCGCCGGATCGCTGCTGTCGGTGGTCGACCGCACAGTCACACCGGGCGGCGCGCGGCTGCTGGAACAGCGCCTCTCCAGCCCCTCGCGCAATCTCGACGTCATCCACGCCCGTCTGGACGCGGTGAGCTTCGCCACCGAAGACAGCCTGACCGCCTCGGACCTGCGCGAGGCGTTGCGCAAAACCCCCGATCTGGACCGCGCCCTGTCGCGGCTTTCGCTGGAACGCGGTGGCCCCCGCGATCTCGCCGCCATCCGCAACGGTCTGGCGCAGGCGGCGACCATCGCCGAACTCTGCGCCCCGCAAGATCTACCCGTCCTTCTGGCCACCGCCGTGCAGAACCTGACCGGTTTCGACGACCTGCTGACCCTGCTGGACGACGCCCTTGTCGCCGAACCGCCCCTGCTGGCCCGCGACGGTGGCTTCATCGCCCCCGGTTTCGACAGCGAGTTGGACGAGGCCCGCACCCTGCGCGACGAAGGCCGATCCGTCATTGCAGGGTTTCAGCAGAAATACGCGGAACATACCGGCATCACATCGCTGAAGATCAAACACAACAACGTGCTTGGCTATTTCATCGAAACCACGGCAACCCATGCCGAAAAGATGCTGAACCCGCCGTTCTCCGAGACCTATATCCACCGCCAGACCACCGCCAATCAGGTGCGGTTCACCACCGTTGAACTGTCCGAGATCGAAACCCGCATCCTGAATGCGGGTAATCTGGCGCTGGAGATTGAAAAAAGGCTCTATCAAAGGATTTCTGGTGAGATTCTGGCCAAAGCTGCGCATCTGAATCAAGCCGCCCGAGGGCTGGCCGAACTCGATCTGACCACCGCGCTGGCCGATCTGGCACGCGGCGAAAACTGGTGCTGCCCGCAGGTCGACACCTCGCGCGCCTTCGACGTTCAGGGCGGTCGCCACCCGGTTGTCGAACACGCCCTGCGCCAGCAAGGTGGCGATGCCTTCATCGCCAATGACTGCGACCTCAGCGCCGACAAGGGTGCCGCCATCTGGCTGCTGACCGGCCCCAACATGGCGGGTAAATCAACCTTCCTGCGCCAGAACGCCCTGATCGCCTTATTGGCGCAAATGGGCAGCTACGTCCCGGCAGAGAAGGCCCATATCGGCCTCGTCAGCCAGTTGTTCAGCCGTGTCGGCGCATCCGACGATCTGGCACGGGGCCGCTCGACCTTCATGGTGGAAATGGTAGAAACCGCCGCCATCCTGAACCAGGCCGACGACCGCGCGCTGGTGATCCTCGACGAGATTGGCCGCGGCACCGCCACTTATGACGGGTTGTCGATCGCCTGGGCCACATTGGAACATCTTCACGCGGCCAACCAATGCCGCGCGCTCTTTGCGACCCACTACCACGAACTCACCGCGCTGGCCGGTAAACTCGAAGGCGTCGACAACGCCACCGTGGCGGTCAAGGAGTGGGAAGGCGAGGTGATCTTCCTGCACGAGGTCCACAAAGGCGCCGCCGACCGGTCCTACGGCGTACAGGTCGCCCAGCTTGCAGGCCTGCCCGCATCGGTGGTGGACCGGGCGCGTATCGTACTGGACCAGCTGGAAAAAACCGAACGCGAAGGCGGCAAGCAAAAAGCCCTGATCGATGACCTGCCCCTGTTCTCCGCCGCGCCGCCCCCGCCGCCGCCAGCCCCCAAGGCTTCCCCTGTCACCGACATGCTGGCGGATATTCTGCCGGACGAGCTTACCCCTCGCGAGGCCCTCGACCTGATCTACAAACTGAAAGAGGCGGCCAAATCCTGACCGCCCCTTCTTCTGTTCAAAAATACCTCCGCCGGAGGCTTGGCCTCGCAGAGGCCAATCAGCTCGCAGGTGTCGACGACACCCCAACCTGCGCCGGACGCAGCAACCGGTCATGCAGCATGAACCCTTCAGCAGAAACCTGAATGATATCGCCCGCGCGGGTCCCCGGCACCGGAGCCTCAAACATCGCCTCATGCACATTCGGATCGAAACGGTCGCCAACTTCGGGCGTGATCACCTCGATCCCGTGCTTCTGGAACACATCCTTCAGCGCCCGCATGGTCAGCTCAACACCTTCCAGCAAACCGGCAGCCACTTCTTTCTGCTCATCTGTCGCCGCCTCAAGCGCGCGTTTCATGTTGTCGTAGACCGGCAGCATGTCACGCGCCAATTTCGATCCACCATATTGCTCGGCATCGCGGCGCGCCTTGTCGCCACGCTTGCGCGCATTCTCGGCATCCGCCAGCGCGCGCATGAACTTGTCCTTGTAATCGTCCCGCTCGGCACGCAGCGCGTCGATCTCCAGCGCCTCTTCGCTGATATCCATCAGCTCTTCGGCCAGCTCTTCCGCCTCGGCGGTTGCGATATCGTCCAGAAAATCTTCGTTCTTGGGCTCTGCCATCTCTTACCCTCTAGCTCCGGTCGGATATCAGCTTGCCGACCAGTTGCGCCGTATAATCCACGATCGGCACGATCCGTCCATAGTTCAGACGCGTGGGCCCGATGACCCCAACCGCACCGATAATCTTTCGATCAGCGTTCATATATGGAGACACCACCAAAGAGGAACCCGAAAGTGAGAAAAGTTTGTTCTCAGACCCGATAAAAATGCGCACACCGTCGCCTTCTTCGGTCAATTCCAGAAATTCCGCGATGTCCCGCTTGCGTTCCAGATCGTCAAACAGGGTGCGGATACGGTCCAGCTCCTCGGCCTCGCCCGAGTCACCCAGCAGATTCGCCCGCCCGCGCACGATCAGACGGGCCGAGTCGCCCCCGTCCCCATCCCAGGCGGCCATGCCGCTTTCGACCATCTCGCGCGCCAGCACGTCGATTTCCTGTTTGCGCGCGTCGATCTGGCTTTGCATCTGACGGCGCACTTCACTCAGCGTGCGCCCCTCGATCAGCGCGTTCAGGAAATTCGCCGCCTCGCGCATCGAACTGGGCGTCTGCCCCGGAGGCGGTGTGAACAGGCGGTTTTCCACATGCCCGTCCGAGAACACCAGGACCACCAGCGCGCGATCATGCGCCAGTGAGACAAACTCGATGTGTTTGATCTCGGTCTCATGTTTGGGGGTCAGAACCAGCGAGGCGCCATGTGTCACGTGTGACAAGACCGACCCCACTCGGTCCAGCATCCCGCCCACATCGCCCGCGTTAGAGCCTAATGTCTCATCCAGCTTCTGCCGGTCATCAGCCCCCAGATCGCCAACTTCAAGCAAGCCATCCACAAACATCCGCAGACCCTGCTGGGTCGGAATCCGCCCGGCGCTGACATGAGGACTGTCAAGCAGGCCGAGATATTCCAGATCCTGCATCACGTTGCGCACGGTTGCGGCGCTGACTTTTTCCGACAGGGTGCGGGTCAGCGTCCGACTGCCAACGGGCTCACCGCTGTCCAGATAGCTTTCGACGATCAGCCGAAACACCTCGCGCGACCGGTCGTTCATCTCGCTCAGAATTTTGCTTGCTTCGCTCATCCGCGTTCCTTTGCTGGATCGCCATTAAATCGCAGGCAAATGAAAGGTCAATCGGGGTTGCATCGTAACGCTGCGGGGCGTTATCCCCAACCCAGCAAACAAAGGATTTTCCATGCGACCCTCAGGACGTGATCTAAACGAAATGCGCGCGGTTTCAATCGAGACCGGCTTTACCAAACATGCCGAAGGTTCCTGCCTGATCAAGATGGGCGATACCCATGTACTGTGCACCGCCACCATCGAGGACCGCGTGCCGCCGTTCATCAAAGGCTCAGGCCTGGGTTGGGTCACTGCCGAATACGGTATGCTGCCCCGCGCGACCAACACAAGGATGCGACGTGAGGCGGCAAGCGGCAAGCAAGGCGGGCGCACCGTGGAAATCCAGCGCCTGATCGGCCGCGCCCTGCGTGCCGGTGTGGATCGGGTTGCCTTGGGTGAACGTCAGATCACAATAGACTGTGATGTGATCCAGGCCGATGGCGGCACCCGTTGCGCCTCGATCACCGGCGGTTGGGTGGCGCTGCGTCTGGCGGTGAACAAGCTGATGAAGGCGGGCGATGTGATTTCCGATCCGCTGGTGGACCCTGTTGCCGCCGTGTCCTGCGGGATTTACGCTGGTCAGCCGGTTCTGGATCTGGACTACCCCGAGGACAGCGAAGCGGGCGTCGATGGAAACTTCATCATGACCGGCTCGGGCAAACTGATCGAAGTGCAGATGAGCGCCGAAGGCTCGGTCTTCAGTCGCGCGCAGATGGATCAGCTGATGGATTTGGCCGAAAAAGGCGTCGGTGAACTGGCCGCCGCACAGAAAGCCGCCACCGCATGACCCGCAAGTTCGACGGCGACAGGCTTCTGGTCGCCACCCATAACACAGGCAAGCTTGAGGAGATGGCGCATCTGCTTGAGCCCTTTGGTGTGACCGTCGTGGGCGCAGGCGAGATGAACCTGCCGGAACCGGAAGAGACCGAGGATACCTTTGTCGGCAACGCCCGGATCAAAGCTCATGCCGCGGCAAAGGCCACCGGCCTGCCTGCCCTGTCGGACGATTCCGGGATCACCATCGACGCGCTGGACGGTGCGCCGGGCGTTTACACCGCCGATTGGGCCGAAACCGGCGAGGGCCGCGATTTCCTGATGGCGATGACCCGCGCCCATAACGAACTCGAGGCGAAAAACGCCCCTCATCCGCGCACCGCGCAATTCCGCTGCACGCTGGTTCTTGCCTGGCCCGACGGGCATGATGAGGTGTTCGAAGGCATCGCCCCCGGCCATCTGACCTGGCCAATCCGTGGCAAGGACGGGTTCGGCTATGATCCGATGTTTGTCCCCGAGGGCCATGACATTACCTTTGCCGAAATGGATCGCTGGGAAAAGAACAAGATCAGCCATCGCGGCCGCGCGGTGGAGATGTTCGTGAAAGGCTGCTTTGGCGGATGATTGGCGCAACGGGGGCTTTGGCCTGTATGTGCATTGGCCCTTTTGCGAGGCCAAATGCCCCTATTGCGACTTCAACAGTCACGTTTCCAGAAATATTGATCAAAAACAATGGCTTGTTGCGTATCTGGGCGAGTTGCACCGCAGCGCCGCCGAAACCCCGGATCGTGTCCTTGATACGATTTTCTTTGGCGGCGGCACGCCTTCCCTGATGGACCCCGAAACGGTCGCGGCGGTAATAGATACGGCCCGCGCCCTGTGGCGCCCGTCGAACGATATGGAAATCACGCTTGAGGCCAATCCCGGCTCGGTCGAGGCTGGCCGGTTCGCCGCTTATCGCGAAGCGGGTGTGAACCGCATCTCGATGGGCGTGCAGGCGCTGAATGACGACGACCTGCGCCGGTTGGGCCGCATCCATACCGTGGCCGAGGCCCGCGCCGCCTATGACATCGCGCGCAATTGCTTTGACCGGGTCAGTTTCGATCTAATCTATGCCCGCCAACACCAGACGCTGGACGCGTGGCGCGCGGAACTGTCTGATGCATTGTCGATGGCTGTCGACCACCTGTCGCTGTACCAACTGACCATCGAGGACGGCACCGCCTTTGGCGACCGTTACGCCGTCGGCAAACTGCGCGGCCTGCCCGAAGATGACAGCGCCGCCGATATGTACTTGGCCACGCAGGACATCTGCGACGCCCACGGCCTGCCTGCCTATGAGGTCTCCAACCATGCCCGCCCCGGTGCGGAATCCCGGCACAATCTGATCTATTGGCGCTATGGCGATTACGTGGGGATCGGTCCCGGTGCCCATGGGCGGGTCACGTTGAACGGCCAGAAACACGCAACCGAGACCTACCTGAACCCGGACCGCTGGCTGAAAGCGGCCACACAAGGCAACGGGGAAAAAGAGCGCACAACGTTATCCCCGACGGATCAAGCCAAAGAATACCTTATGATGGGTATGCGCGTAGCTGAAGGACTAGATATTGATCGATACAGTCGGTTATCTGGCCTACCCCTGCCCTCGGACGCACTGGATCACCTGACCGATATTGGCATGATCCGCCATCAGAACGGGCGGCTTAGTGCAACAGCAGATGGGCGCGCGGTTTTGAATGCCGTGATCCGAGAGCTTTTGGAGTAGCGAATGCAGTTTCTCTGGGCCGGGCTGGGACTTGTTTGCGTTGCGCTTGCAATGGTCGGCGTCGTTCTGCCGTTGCTGCCTACGGTGCCTTTTCTGCTGCTGGCTGCGTTTTTCTTCGCCCGATCCTCCTCCCGCCTACATAACTGGCTGATCACGCACAGGCTGTTCGGGCCAATGATCCTGGACTGGCAGCGATCCGGCGCTATCCGCCCCGCTGCAAAAAAGGCGGCCACCTTGTCGGTCGCCGCCGTATTCAGCCTCGCAGTCATGTTATCTGCGCCGCCCCATGTCTTGATCATTCAAGCCGTCGTTCTGGGCGGCGTCATGGTCTTTATCTGGACCCGCCCTAACGGCTGAGTTTCGCACACAGATCGTCCAGCTGATCCAGATTCTCATAGGTCAGAACAACCTGCCCGGTCTCGGTTCCCGGCTTGTGATTGATCGACACTTTCATCGCCAGAATAGCCGAAAGATCCTTCTCAAGCGCCCGCGTATCCGCATCCTTGCCTGCATTCAGGTTTCGCGACTTCGGCGCGGGGCGGTCAGTATCACCCTGCTGCTTCTTCACCAAAGCTTCGGTGGCGCGAACGGACAGACCTTCCTTAACAACCTGTTTGGCAAGTTCCGACGGATTTTCGGCCGTGATCAGCGCCCGCGCGTGCCCTGCGGACAGTTTGCCTTCGATCACCAATGTCTGCACATCCATCGGCAAGGACAAAAGACGCAGAAGGTTTGCAATATGGCTACGGCTTTTACCCAAAGCCTCGGCCAGTTTTTCCTGCGTGTGACCAAACCGGTCCATCAACTGCTTATATCCGGCGGCTTCTTCCACCGCGTTCAGATCGGCCCGCTGAATGTTTTCAATGATTGCAACTTCCAGAACCTCGGTATCGTCGAAATCCCGAACTATGACTGGAATATCATGCAGTTGCGCCATTTGCGCCGCGCGCCAACGACGCTCACCCGCGACGATTTCATAGGCGCCTTCACCAATGGACCGCACGATCAGGGGCTGGATGATGCCCTTTTCCTTGACCGAGGTCGCGAGCTCATCCAACTGCTCTGGCGAAAACGTCCGGCGCGGCTGATTTGGGTTGGCTTGCAGCTTTTCAATCGGAACCGTCAGGTCAGGTCGACGCGGCTGAGTCGGTGCCAGATCATCAGCTTCCTGAGTTACGTCCGCCATCAGGGCAGACAACCCGCGTCCCAGACCCCTTGGCTTTGCTTTCTTGGCGCTCACGTCGCCCTCCTCACTGCCGCCTAAGCGGCGACTTTATTGTTCTTGTGCATGACTTCGCGGGCCAGATGCCGATACGCCATCGCCCCAAGCGAACCTGAATCATATTGCAAAACAGGCAACGCATAAGACGGGGCCTCACTGACCCGGACATTCCGCGGTATCTTGGTTTTAAAAACCATCTCACCCAGATTGTCACGCGCATCTTTTTCGACCTGACGGGACAAGTTGTTGCGATTGTCATACATGGTCAACACAACACCTTCGATTCTCAGGTCCGGATTCGCGGTTTGCCGAACCTCTCTGATCGTCAGCATAAGCTGCGAAAGACCTTCCAGCGCGAAGAATTCGCTTTGCAATGGAACCAGCACCGAATGGGCGGCAACCATGGCGTTCACAGTCAACAAATTCAGGGATGGGGGACAGTCGATCAGAACAAAATCAAGCTCAAAACTGTCGATCGAGGTCTGACGCAGCGCATCATGCAACAGATAGCTGCGTTTTTCGTTGGAAATCAGTTCGATATCGGCAGAACTCAGGTCAACAGTGGCCGGAACGACAAACAGCCCATCAATCTCGGTCTCCTGCACAACCGCTTCCAAGGGCGCATCGTCAAGAATGAGGTCGTAGGTGGTCCAATCCCGATCTTCGACACCCAGCCCGGTTGAAGCATTACCCTGAGGATCCAAGTCAACCACCAAAACGCGGCATCCGGCCTCGGCCAACCCTGCTGCCAGATTGATCGCCGTGGTTGTCTTTCCAACTCCGCCCTTCTGATTGGCAACCGCAATTATCCGGGGCCCGGAAGGACGAGACAGATCAACCACGTGATACTCCTTTGATCTTAAGGATGACAGCCTGGGGTTCTGTTAAACTTGTAATCGGCTCGGCTTCGAATTTCCATTCTTCCTGTGCCTCGGCCAGTTCTTTTTTCCAGTTCGCGCCTTTCGGCAACAAGGCCGTGCCGGACTCGTTTAAATGCCTGTCACAAAATGACAAAAGCGTATTCAAGTCCGCCAGGGCCCGGGCTGATAAGATGTCAGCACCCAATGGATCAATCGCTTCGATCCTTTTGGAGATCACCTGGCAGGAAACCCCGCATTCCCGCGCAACATTCCGCAGAAAAGCAGATTTCCTTTGATCGCTTTCGGCAAACTGAAAATAAGCGTTCGGCGCCTCTTCCACAGCAATGATCGCACAGACCATCCCGGGAAAACCGCCACCGCTACCCAGATCAGCCCAGGTTTCAAAGCGTTCAGCGCACCGGAAAACCTGAACTGAATCCAAAATGTGCCGAATCCAGATGTCATTCAGGCTGTTTCGCGATACCAGGTTGATCCTTGGATTCCAGCGCTTCACCAGGTCAACATAGAGGCTCAGCCGCTCGAATGTTTCACGTGAAACATCGAGCGCATCGAGTTTTGAATGGTCCAGAGTCATGCTTTTCGCGCTTTTTCGTCCCGACGCAACTTGGCCAGCACCAGTGTCAAAGCCGCAGGCGTCACGCCTTCAACCCTGCTGGCTTGGGCGATGTTTGCTGGTTTGGCTTGCGAGAGCTTCTGTTTCATCTCTGATGACAACCCATCGAGCGAAAAGAAATCGAATTCGCGCGGAATAACATAGGATTCATCGCGCTTCATGGCTTCGACGTCGCGCTGCTGTCGTGCGATGTAATTCGCATACAGTGCATCCCGCGCAATCTGATGCCGAATGTCAGGTTCGACCGAGGTCAACTGAGGAATGAGCGGCAACATATCTTCAAAAGAGACGTCTGGAAACGCCAGAATCGCCATCCCATCCCGGCGATTTCCGTCCTGATTGACGTTGATTCCAGCCTCTCGGACCTGTTTTGGGGTGTATGTCTGCTGGGTCAGCAGTGACTTGGCGGCATCCAACTTGTCCATTTTGGCTTCAAAATGGGCACGGCGTTCCTGACCAACACATCCAGTCTGCACCCCAAGCGGGGTCAAGCGTTGGTCCGCATTGTCCGCCCGCAGAGACAGCCGAAACTCGGCGCGTGAGGTGAACATACGGTACGGCTCAGCCACTCCTCGGGTTGTCAGATCATCAATCATGACGCCGATATAGCTGTCAGCCCGCGTGAAATGCAGTGGATCTTTGCCCTGCACGTCCAATGCCGCGTTGAGGCCCGCGACCATCCCTTGGGCTGCCGCCTCCTCATATCCTGTGGTGCCATTGATTTGACCCGCAAGATATAGGCCGGGAACATCCGGCAAAGACAGTCTTGCCGTCAGCACACGCGGATCGACGTAATCATATTCAATCGCATATCCAGGCTGAAGGATCTTGGCCTGTTCCAACCCTTTGATCGACCGGACATAGTCCAGCTGCACATCTTGCGGCAGCGAGGTTGAGATCCCGTTCGGGTAGATTGTATGATCATTCACGCCTTCCGGTTCCAGGAAGATCTGATGCGAGTCCTTATCCGCGAACCGAACAATCTTATCTTCGATTGACGGGCAATACCGAGGCCCAACACCGTCGATATAACCGCCATACATCGCCGATTTACTTAGGTTTTTCTCAATAATCTCATGGGTCCGCACGTTTGTATGCGTGATCCCGCAAGAGATTTGGGGCGCGACAACCGAAGTTGACAAGAACGAAAACAGGGTCGGTTCATCATCCCCGTCCTGTCGCTCTAACCCGGTCCAGTCGATGGTTCGCCCGTCCAGCCGAGGTGGTGTACCTGTTTTCAGGCGTCCGGTCGGCAGCTTGTAGCTATCCAGCCGCTCTGCCAGTTTGACAGAGGGGCGATCGCCCATGCGGCCTCCGGGCTTGGACACGTCACCGATATGAATAACGCCGCGCAGGAAGGTGCCGGATGTAAGGATAACAGCGCGCGCTTTAACCTCTGAACCGTCGCCGAGTTTCACTCCGGCTACGCGCTCCCCATCCATCAGAAAATCGATCACTTCACCGACAATGATAGACAGATTGCTCTGGCGTTCCGTCTCTTTCTGCATCGCCGCGCGGTACAGAGCGCGGTCGGCTTGGGTTCTGGGCCCTTGCACTGCCGGGCCTTTGCGGCGGTTCAAAAGACGAAACTGGATACCCGCCTGATCCGCGACTCGACCCATAACGCCATCCAGCGCATCGATTTCGCGCACAAGATGGCCCTTTCCCAGCCCACCAATGGCCGGGTTGCAGGACATGACCCCGATGTCGGATGCGGACAACGTGACCAATGCTGTCGCCGCTCCCATACGGGCTGCGGCGTGAGCGGCTTCGGTTCCGGCATGGCCGGCGCCTATGACTACAACATCGAAGTCCGAATGTTTCACGTGAAACACTCCCTATTTTCCAAGACAGAAGCTTGAGAAGATTTCGTCCAACAAATCTTCGACCCCAATTCTGCCGACCAAAACCTCAAGCGCGCGGATCGCGGTACGCAGTTCTTCTGCTGCAATATCATACAGGTCCGGGCCTGATTCCAGAACCGACATGGTAACGGTCAACGCCTCTTTGGCGTTGATCAGCGCAATCCTGTGCCGTTCACGGGTAGCTTTACCATGGCTAGTGGTTCGTTCACTTAGAACATACGATATGTTGGAAATCAGCTTATCAATCCCTTGCCCGGTTTTACCCGAGACGCCGAGTGTCGCACCTTGCTGAAGATCCGCTTTCGGCCTGACCTGAATGTCATCGGACCGCATTTCGACGCCAAGCTCTGATGGATCGTCGGTGAGGAAAACACGCAAGTCAGCAGCTTCCGCGCGCTTTTTCGCCAGCGCAATACCCAGGTTTTCGACGTAATCTTCGGTGTCGCGCAACCCGGCCGTATCCAACAGAGTGACCGGCAGCCCGGCCAGATCCATGCGCACTTCGATCACATCCCGCGTTGTACCTGCATATTCCGACGTGATTGCAGCCTCGCGCCCGGCCAAAGCGTTCAACAGGGTGGACTTGCCTGCGTTGGGCAGGCCGACAATGGCAACTTCGAACCCGGTTCGTATGCGTTCTGCGATCCGAACGCCGTCTGCTTCGCGTTGCAACTCTGCGCTCACGCCTAAGATCAACTGCCGGACTTCCGGGGTCACATCGGTGGGAACCTCTTCATCGGCGAAATCAATCACGGCTTCCAACAGCGATGCAGCCCGGATCAGATCGCGCCGCCATTGTTCGGCCAGATTACCCAACTCTCCGGCCAGAATCGTCTGTGCCTGTTTGCGTTGCGCTTCGGTTTCGGCGTCGATCAGATCTGCCAGACCCTCGACCTGAGTCAGGTCCATCTTGCCGTTTTCAAGGGCGCGACGGGTGAATTCTCCGGGTTCGGCCAGACGCAACCCGTCAGTCTCAGACAGGCATCGCATCACAGCATTGACGGCGGCGGTACTGCCGTGGATTTGCAACTCGGCGACGTCTTCACCGGTAAAGCTGGCCGGGGCCCGAAAGGTCAGGATCAGCCCATCATCCAGACGCGCGCCATCTGCGTCCCGCAGGGTGCGCAGGTTCATACCCCGCGGCGGAAGAGGGCCACCGGCTATCTTTTCCGCAGCGGTACGGGCGACAGGACCAGAGAGGCGGATGACCGCCACCCCTGCTTTGCCTTGCGCGCTGGCCAAGGCGAATATCGTATCCATTCGAAGGCCTCGCGTGGGTTAAGACCTGTGTCAGGTGTTCATCGAATCGAAGAACTCGCCGTTTGTCTTGGTCTGTTTCAACTTGGACAACAGGAACTCGATGGCGTCGGTCGTGCCCATCGGGTTGAGGATACGACGCAGAACGAAGGTCTTGGCCAGATCGCCCTTGTCGACCAGCAGGTCCTCTTTCCTTGTACCGGACTTGAGGATGTCGATCGCCGGGAACACGCGTTTGTCGGCAATCTTGCGGTCCAGGACGATTTCCGAGTTACCGGTGCCTTTGAATTCTTCGAAGATCACCTCGTCCATCCGGCTGCCAGTGTCGATCAGCGCCGTGGCGATGATGGTCAGCGAGCCACCCTCTTCGATATTCCGTGCCGCGCCAAAGAACCGCTTGGGCCGTTGCAGGGCGTTTGCGTCCACACCGCCGGTCAGAACCTTACCCGAGGATGGCACCACGGTGTTGAACGCCCTACCAAGTCTTGTGATTGAGTCGAGAAGAATAACAACATCTCGTTTGTGTTCGACCAGACGTTTGGCCTTTTCGATCACCATTTCCGACACGGCCACGTGACGCGTTGCCGGTTCGTCGAAGGTCGAAGACACGACCTCACCCTTCACCGAGCGCTGCATGTCCGTCACCTCTTCGGGGCGTTCGTCAATCAGCAGGACGATCAGATAGCACTCCGGGTGGTTCTGTTCGATGGAATGGGCGATGTTCTGCAGGATCACTGTCTTACCGGTCCGCGGCGGGGCCACGATCAGCGACCGCTGACCCTTACCGATGGGCGAGACCAGATCGATCACGCGGGCCGATTTATCCTTGATGGTCGGGTCTTCGATCTCCATCTTCAGCCGCTCATCTGGGTAGAGCGGCGTCAGGTTGTCGAACAGGATTTTGTGCTTGGCCTTCTCAGGGTCTTCAAAGTTGATCTTTGTGACCTTGGTCAGCGCGAAATACCGCTCGCTATCATCCGGCGCTTTGATTTCGCCTTCAACGGTGTCGCCGGTGCGCAGCGAATGCAGACGGATCATGTCGGGCGAGACATAGATGTCATCGGGACCCGGCAGATAGTTCGCCTCGGGCGAGCGCAAGAAGCCGAAGCCGTCCTGCAGAACCTCAAGCACACCATCGCCGCCAACGGTCCAGCCCTCATCCGCGCGTTCGCGCAGGATCTGGAACATCATCTCGCCCTTGCGCATGGTCGAGGCGTTTTCGATTTCCAGCTCTTCGGCCATCGCCAGAAGGTCTTTGGGGCTTTTGGCCTTCAAGTCGGCCAGATTCAGGGATTCAGAGGACATGATGCATACCTTCACCGCTGCTATTGCGGCTCGAAGTGGAATTTCAGTGCGGAAAATACGCCGCCCGGACGGGCGTGTTGTCACCTTACATAGTTGTCTCCACCTGCGGAGTCAAACAGGCCGTCAGAACTTCAGAATGACCGCCAGAACGATAGCAACCATCAGAATGGTCGGAACCTCATTCATCATGCGATACTGCCGCCCTGTCAGCGTATTTCGCCCCTCAACGAAGTCCTTGCGCCGCGCCATCAGCCAGTGATGGAACCAGGTCATCCCGATCACGGCTGTCCCTTTCAGCCAGGGCCAGGTAAAATCCCATCCGACGATGCCCGGCGTGAACACCATGATCAGGCCACACACCCAGGCCACGATCATCGCGGGACGCATGATCACGCGCAGCAGCTTTTCTTCCATTTCAAAGAAGATCTCTTGCGCGCCATCGACAGCCTGCGCCTTTTCAACATGATAGACGAACAATCGGGGCAAATAGAACAGGCCAGCCATCCATGAGATCACGGCCATGATATGCAGTGCCTTCACCCATGGGTAGATCGTGAAAAGCAGATCAGTCATTCCGGCTCCGGTCGTTGCTCGGAACTCTCCCTAATAAAAAAATAAGAAAGAAGAAAGGAAGATGGTTTTGTAGGGTGCGTAATTTCCGTTGATTACTTTTTTACCCCTTGGTTTTCCCCAGGTGGACAGTTTTGACGAGACGCAGGCCGATTCTGTGAGTTTTAGAAATAGGTATTAAATAACAGACACTTATACCTTATCTGTCTAGCACCCTCTGGGGATAACTGCCTGAATATCTATGGGGGATTCAGTTATCCCTTGGTTCCGAGTTATCCTTGTCCCGGATGGACAGCGTTCGGGCGACTCGGGGAAGTTTCGAGCAGATTTCCCGGGCTTGCGTGTCAATCGGAAAACCATACAAAGCGTCCAAGAACGCTCAACGATTTGCACACGGGGTTGTCCACATGTCTGTCCCCATCATCCTGGCCTCGGGCTCAAGCATTCGCGCGCAGCTGCTGGAAAATGCAGGCGTGCCTTTCACTGTGCAGGTGGCGCGCGTGGATGAGGATACTATAAAGCGGGCGTTGCTGGCAGAAGAGGCCTCGCCCCGCGACATCGCAGATGCGCTGGCCGAGATGAAGGCGCGCAAGATCAGCGACAAGTCCCCCGGCGCGATGGTGCTGGGTTGCGATCAGGTGCTGGATTTCGAGGGGCAGTTGCTGTCGAAACCAAAAACGCCCGAGGACGCGTTTGCGCAGCTCAAGGCGATGCGTGGCAAGCGGCATATGCTGTTGTCGGCAGCTGTGATCTATCAGGATGGTGAGCCGATCTGGCGACATATAGGACAGGTCCGCCTGCGGATGCGGATGAGTTCCGATGCCTATCTGCGCAACTACATTGATCGCAATTGGGAAAGCATTCGCCACTCGGTCGGTGGCTACAAGTTGGAAGAAGAAGGTGTGCGCCTGTTTGCAACCATTGACGGCGACTATTTTAACGTTTTGGGTATGCCCTTGTTGGAACTGCTCAACTATCTGGCTGTCAAAGGGGTGATCGATCAATGACGGACTATCGGGTACCTCTGGCCGGGGTGATTGGGCATCCGATCGGGCATTCCCGGTCGCCCAAGCTGCATGGGCATTGGCTGAAGACTTATGGCTTGTCCGGGCACTACATTCCGATGGACGTGGCCCCTGCGGATCTTGAGACCGTATTGCGAACCCTGCCCAAGGCCGGGTTTGTGGGCGCGAACGTGACCGTGCCCCATAAAGAAGCCGCTTTGCGGATTGCCGATCATGTCTCTGACCGGGCAACGGTGATCGGGGCCGCGAATACGCTGGTGTTTCGCGAGGATGGCTCGATCCATGCCGACAACACCGATGGGTACGGGTTCATGGAGAACCTGCGCAGCGGCGCGCCGGACTGGAACGCTCAGGACGGGCCAGCCGTGGTGTTTGGGGCCGGGGGGGCGGCGCGCGCAGTTCTGCAGGCCTTGTCCATTGCTGGCGTGCCCGAGATTCTGCTGACCAACCGCACGCGCGCGCGGGCGGACCATCTGAAAGAAGAGTTCGGCCAGCGCATCACGGTGGTCGATTGGGTTCAGGCCGGAAATGTCGTGGAAAATGCTGAGCTTGTGGTCAATACAACCTCGCTGGGCATGCAGGGTCAGCCGGAATTGCGCGTGCCGCTGGACGGGTTGCAGCCCGGAGCGGTGGTGACCGATCTGGTTTACGCGCCGCTAAAGACCAACCTTCTGAAAACAGCAGAAGACGCCGGGTGCACCACGGTCGATGGCCTTGGCATGTTGCTGCATCAGGCGGTTCCTGGGTTCGAGCGTTGGTTCGGTGTCCGCCCCGAGGTTGACACCGATACTCGCGCGGCGGCATTGGCATGAGCTTTGCGCTTGGCCTGACTGGCTCGATTGGCATGGGGAAAAGCACCACTGCGCAGATGTTCGTCGATGAAGGCTGCGCGCTGTGGGATGCGGATGCGGCGGTGCATCGGCTTTATGCGCCGGGTGGTGCGGCGGTTGCCCCGATGGGTGCGGCCTATCCTGACGCCATCATCGACGGATCGGTCAGCCGGGACGCGTTGAAACAGATCATTTCACAGGACGGGTCTGCGCTGAAAGCCATTGAGGCCATTGTCCATCCTCTGGTCGCGGGGGACCGGGCGGCTTTTCGCGAAAGCGCGACGGCAGACATTCTGGTGTTCGACATCCCCCTGCTGTTTGAAACCGGCGGCAATGCGGCAATGGACGCGGTCGCCTGTGTTTCGATCCCGGCCGAAGAACAAAAGCGCCGCGTCATGGCGCGCGGCACGATGACCGAGGCGCAGTTTGAGCAGATCAGAGCCAAACAAATGCCAAATGACGAAAAATGCGCCCGGTCGGATTATGTGATCGTGACCGACACTCTGGACCACGCCCGCGCGCAGGTGCAGGATGTGGTCAGGCAGATACGGGCGGGGATGGCAGATGCGTGAGATTGTACTCGATACCGAAACCACAGGCTTTGATCCCGAAAGCGGCGACCGGATTGTCGAGATCGGCGCGGTCGAGCTGTGGAACCATGTGGCCACGGGTGAGACCTATCACGTCTATATCAACCCCGAACGGTCGATGCCCGAAGAGGCATTTGGTGTGCATGGAATTGGCCCCGATCTGCTGGACACCCCGCGCCCGCCCGAAAAGGGTGAGGTGACGCTGAAAGACAAGCCCGTTTTTGCCAAGATCGGGCAAGGCTTCCTGGATTTCATCAGGGATTCAAAACTGGTGATCCACAACGCATCCTTCGATATGAAATTCCTGAATGCGGAACTCAGATGGATGAATCTGCCGCAGATTCCCATGGATCAGGCGCTGGATACGTTGGCCATAGCGCGCAAACGGTTTCCGGGCTCACCCGCGTCATTGGACGCGCTGTGCCGCCGGTTCAACATCGACAATACCAATCGGGTGCTGCACGGGGCGTTGCTGGACTCGGAAATTCTGGCCGAGGTCTATCTGGAACTGATCGGCGGTCGGCAGCCCGATTTCGGCCTGTCCACCTCGGCTGCATCAGGTGCAGGTGGTGCGGATGACTGGCGTCCGACGCCGCGCGCAATGGCCCTGCCCCCTCGGATCACCGATGAGGAACGCACAGCGCATCAGGCTTTTGTCGAGAAACTGGGCGACAGCGCCCTGTGGACCCGCGCCTGAACCAGTCAGGCACGGGTCAAACCCTTAGGCGTCGGTCTTTTCGGCCTGCGCGGCCTGACGACGCATCAATTCGTTGCGGTAGAGAGCCACGAAATCGATATTGTCCAGGTTCACCGGCGGGAAGCCACCGTCGCGGGTGATGTCGCTGACGATGCGGCGCAGGAACGGGAACAGCATCCGGGGGCACTCGATCATCAGGAACGGATGGATCTGATCCTCTGGCACGCCTTCCACGTGGAACAGGCCGCAATAGTCCAGTTCGCACAGGAACAGAACATCGTCCATGCCCTTGGCTTTCGAGGTCAGCTTCAGCTTGACCGAAACCTCGTACTGATGCTCGGTCGGGCGCTTCTTCGCGTCCAGGTTAACCTGAACCTGAATCTCGGGCTGTACGTCACCCGACACGCCTTTTTGCGCCATGACGTTTTCAAAGGACATGTCACGGATGAACTGTCCCAGAACACGCATCTGAACCTGCGGGGCAGCTTGGGCCGCAGTGTTTTCTGCAGCGTTTTCTTCGGCCATGGATCTACTCCAAAAATGAAATTCGACACTGCTTAGCAACTTGAGGGCGGTACCTCAATGCTGGGGCGGGCCTTCGACCCATTTTGAGGGCTTCGAGGGCTCTTTCCGGGGGCGCACCTCGGTAAATTCTCCGTCAATCACGTCGCCCTGATCGAAGGGGTCGCGCCCGGCCTGAAACCCGGCACCCGTGCCCATCTGGAACTGGGTGACTTTGACTTTGGACTTCAGATACCGGAACACAGCCACCCGAACACCGGGAATAAGCAGGGCAAAACCAATGGCATCGGTGAAAAAGCCAGGTGTCAGCAGCAATGCGCCGGATAACAGGATCATGGCCCCATGGGCCAAAGGTTCGGTCGGGTCGTCCAGCTTGGCAAAGGATTGCTGCAACTGTCCCAGCGCCATGCGACCTTGTGTCCGCACCAAAACAGTGCCCAAAACCGCTGTCAGGGCCACAATTCCCAGCGTTGGCCACAGGCCGATCAGACCACCCACTTGAATAAACAGGGCGATTTCGATGATCGGAACCAACAAAAATGCCAAGAACAGATACATTTGCGTTATCCTTTCCATATGGCCGGGCTGTGGACTTGCCACCAACTGTCACCTACATAGTGGCAGGAGGCCGCGTACACAAAGTCTCGGTTCTGAAAAGAGGATGAAATGAACGAACCCATGATCCAGTTGCTGGTCCTGGCCGGAATTGCCATTTTCCTGATCCTGCGCTTGAAAAGCGTATTGGGTTCGCGTGAAGGTTTCGAGAAACCTCCTGTTCCGCATCAGCCCGATACGGGCGCATCCCGTCGTGATTTCGAGGTGATCGAAGGTGGCCCCGATCATGACATCACCGACCATGTGCCCGAAGACAGCGAACAAGCGCAAACCCTGGCCGCGATGAAGCGGGTCGAGCCCAGCTTTTCCGTCAGCGAGTTTGTTCAGGGCGCGCGCGGTGCTTATGAGATGATCGTGATGGGGTTCGAAAAGGGCAATCTGGACGAAATCCAGCCCTTCCTGGCGGAAGATGTGTTTGACACCTTCGTCTCGGTCGTGGCGGCCCGCGAAGATCAGGGCCTGACCATCGAGGCCGAGTTCATCGGTGTGCGCGAAACCACGCTTGCGGATGTGTCCTTCGACAAGAACACTAATGAGGCCGAGATCACCATGAAATTCATTGGTGAGCTGACCTCGGTCGTGCGCGATCGCGGGGGTGACATTATCGAGGGCAACCCGAACACTGTGAAACGCCAAAAGGACAGCTGGACTTTTGCCCGTGTGATGGGCAAGGACGATCCGAACTGGTTGCTTGTTGCCACGGACGCATGATTGCCACGCTCCGGTCGCTTTTACTGGTGGGCGTCATGACCACCGCCAGCGCCGCCGGAGCCGAGGCGACGCGATCTATCCTGTCGTTTGACGATCTGCAGGGCTGGGCCGAGGATGACCACGGCGCGGCCCTTTCCGTTTTTCTCAACACCTGCGGCGATCTGAAAGACCCCGATTGGCGCGCGTTATGTGGCGTGGCCCGGACCTATGAGCCGGATGCCGCGCGGGCGTTCTTTGAACTGTTCTTTCGCCCGGTTCTGGTCGAAGACGGTGAAGACGCGCTGTTCACCGGGTATTTCGAGCCCGAACTGGACGGATCGAAAACCCGCACCGACCGTTTTAAATATCCGATCTACAAGATGCCCCCCGAAGCACGGGCCGAGGGGCCGTGGCTGAGCCGCAGGGACATCCTGACCGGCGATGTGATGCAGGGGCGCGGGCTTGAGATCGCCTGGGTCGATGACCCGGTCGAGCTGTTCTTTCTGCAAATTCAGGGCTCGGGGCGGGTTCGGTTGCCGGATGGTGGGGCATTGCGTGTTGGATACGGCGGCGCGAATGGTCATCCCTACCGGTCGATTGGCGTGGAACTGGTCCGGCGCGGGATTTTGGGCTCGCATGAGGTCAGTGCCCAGATGATCCGCGCCTGGGTGCGCAAGAACCCCGAAGCCGGGGCAGAACTGCTGTTTCATAACCCATCTTATGTGTTCTTTCGCGAAGTCAGCCGCGTCGCGCCCGAACTGGGGCCGCTGGGGGCCATGAATCGATCCATCACCACCATGCGTAGTATCGCCGCCGATCCCGCCTATACGCCGCTGGGGGCCCCTGTCTGGGTGGAAAAAGACGGGAATGCCCCGCTGCGCCGATTGATGATTGCGCAAGACACCGGCGCGGCGATCAAAGGCGCGCAGCGGGCGGATATTTTCTTTGGGACCGGGGACGAGGCCGGTCAAGCAGCCGGGCGACTGAAAGACCCCGGCCGGATGGTTGTACTGCTGCCAATCCAGCGCGCCTACGCTCTGTTGCCGGATGAATTCTGATGACCCGGCGCAAACTGACCAGTGAAGAGATCGATCTGTGGCGCAAGGTCGCCAAGCAGGCTGAGCGGCTTCACCCCGAGATCCCTCAGACCGTGCAACCGACGACCTTGCCGAAACCAACGCCCAAGAAACTGCCAAAACCGCGGATCGAGGCGTTTGAGTTGGGGCAATCCCATCAGAGTAAACCTTCTGGGAACACGCTGAAGCCGTCGATCACGGAAACGCTGCGGTCTGCACCGGTGCAGATGGACACCAAGGCGTTCGGTCGCATGAAGCGCGGCAAGTTGAAGCCCGAGGGCAAGCTGGACCTGCATGGCATGCGGATCGATACGGCGCATCCAGCGCTTGTGCGCTTCGTGCTGACCGCGCAGGCACAGGGAAAGCGGCTGGTGCTGGTGATCACCGGCAAGGGCAAAGACCGCGATGAGCCCGGGCCGATCCCAACACCACGTGGCGTGCTGCGCAATCAGGTGCCGCATTGGCTGTCGATCCCTCCGCTGGCGCAGGCGGTGATGCAGGTGACGCCCGCCCATATCAGCCATGGCGGGGATGGGGCGTATTACGTCTATCTGCGGCGCTCACGTTAGAAATCGGCCTTGGCACGGTGAATGCCCAGCCAGATCAGCGCGCAGACCAGCAGGAAAAACCCGGCGACCCACAGAAATTGCGCGCTGAGTGAAACACCAAGGTCGATCAGCACGCCGGTCAGAACCGGGCCGATGGCGGATCCCAGAACCATCAGCGCTGTTGCCAATGCCTTGATCGCGCCGATATGCCGGGTGCCGTAGAACTCGGCCCAGAAGGCGCTGGGCAGGGTGTTATGTGCCCCTGCGGTGATGCCCAGAAAGATCAATCCGATCAGAGCATTGCCGATGGTGTCCGAATAGGCCAACACACCAAATCCGATGGCCATGGGGATCTGGTAAAACGGCATGATCCGCGCGGTGCCCCATTTGTCCAATGCCCAGCCTGCCGCAAACATGGACAGGATCGAAACCCCCGTGAATATCGGAAACAAGGCAACCAGCTGGATATGAGGCCAGTCCTTGACCTCGGCCAGATGTACCTGATGGAAGAAGAAGGCGGTGATGAAGGCGGACGGCCCCAGAATTGCCGGGGCCATGCACCAGAACAGCGGATGAAACAGCGCCTCACGTCGGGTCCAGTGACGCCCCTGCATGCCGGTTGCCGCGTATTCGTCCGCAAGGGCTTGGGGCGTTCGTTCCTGACGCAGCAAACGGATCAGAACCGGGATGCCCAGCAGGATCAGACCCGCCGCAATGACCCAAAGCCAGCGCCAGTCCAGAAACGCCATCGTAGCGACAAAGGTCAAAGGCAGCAGCGATTCGCCAATCGAATAACCCAATGAGGCGATGGACAGGGCTTTGCCCCGCGATGCGGTGAACCAACGCGCCATCGCCACCTGCGCCAGATGGACGCTCATCCCCTGCCCGAACAGGCGCAGGAAAAAGACAACCAGCGGCAACAGAACGATCCAGCTGTTCAGCGCCATCGCCAGCGCGGCCAAGGCCAGACCTGCCAGAACGACGGGGCCCAGCGCCCGCACGCGGAAGACGTCGGTCAGCCCCCCGGCCCAGACCATCACGCCTGCCGCCACCAGCGTACCCAGCGAATAAAGCCCGCCCCAGGCCCCGTGGCTTAGCCCGTAATCCGCCCGGATTTCCCCTGCGAAGATCGAAATGAAGAAAGTCTGCCCAAAGCTGGACAGGAAGGTCAGCAATAATCCTGTGCCAAGCCAGGATGCGTTGTCGAAAAGAAACTGACGCAGGCTGAACCGCGTCACGGGGTCGACACCTCTGCCTGTCCGGATTCGGTCAGAACAATCTCGGTCGCGCCTGTTGGATTGCGCTCGCTGGGCGGAACCAGAATATCGATGCCCGGCCGCTCATCCGGCCCGAACGTGTTGCTGACCCGTCGCAGCGAACTGAGAATGGCCAACAGCGCCGGCGAGGTCGCGGCCACAAAATGCGAAGATTGCGCATCGCTGTTAAAGGCGGTCGTGTCGATCACGTTGATCGGAAACTCCTGCAAGGTCTCAATCGAACTGATATTGCCCAGCCGTTCGCCCTCGGCCGTGCCGCGCAGCCGGGCCGAGACGTTCAGGATCTTGTCCTTCTGCGATACCATCACGATGAACGGGTCAGGCGGGGTCGCGATCCGGCTCATCTGCGAGCGGAACAGATCCACATCCAGATCGGGTGAGATCAGGACAACCCCATCGAGGTTGCGTTTCGACCAGCCGGGTTCCTGAAGCTCGGCCTGTCGCATCATCTCCATCGACAAGGCGCTGCCCATGGAATGCGCCAGCAGGATCACGCGTTTGACCCCCATGGACTTCAACTCTCGAATGGTCTGTTCCAATCCGTCTCGGGCAAACAACATGCTGTCCAGATCATATGCATAACCATAGCCGGTCGCCCGGCTGGGCCATGAATAGACCAGCGTCGTTCCGGGAATGCCGATGTCATGAGACAGCTGAGCCGCGCGAAAAATGGTCTCGGTCTGGGTCGAGTTATAGCCGTGGACAAAGATCGTCACATCATCCTGACCCCGCAGATGCTGCCGCAACCCTTGGGCGCCGTTCAGCTGCTCGACTTCCGCCAGCACAAATTCCTTTTGCGGGTTCGGGTTGGCGTAAGAGAATTTCAGGCTGCCGGGCGTATGCGAGGGCGGGATGGACACGGTAGTCTCAAGAAATTGCAGCGCCTCGCCGCGCCGAAAGCCAAAGGATCCGTCAGGTTCACGCGCGCGGGTCGTGCTGGCAAAGACGGTCTTGGGCGTGCCAACCGACAGCGCGGTTGGAACGATTTCCGAAATCGTCCTGTCGACGCAGGCCCCCAGAGACAGGGATAGAAACAATAGGATGAAATAGCGCAACACGACCTGCCCCCGGAACGTTTGGCGCTAAGCTATCGAATTCTGGCCCCACGTCCAGCAACATGGGGCCTGTGCGACGGCAAGTTTCGGCTGAATCTGTTACAGAACGTAACGGCTGAGGTCGGTGGACCTGGTCAACTCGCCCAGATTGTCTTCCACGAATTGCGCGTTCACAGTGATCTCGGCCCCGGCCTGATCCGGTGCGTTGAACGAAAGCTCTTCGAACACCCGCTCCATCACCGTGTAAAGCCGCCGCGCGCCGATGTTTTCGACGCTTTGGTTCACATCCGCCGCAATCCGCGCCAGCGCCGCGATCCCGTCTTCGGTAAAGCTGACCGTGACCTCTTCGGTGCCCATCAGGGCGGTGTATTGGCGGGTCAGCGCGTTGTCGGTTTCGGTCAGGATGCGAACGAAATCCTCTTCCGTCAGGGCGCGCAGTTCGACGCGGATCGGCAGACGGCCCTGCAATTCCGGCAACAGGTCGGACGGCTTGGCAATGTGGAACGCACCGGACGCGATGAACAGGATATGGTCGGTTTTCACCGGGCCATGTTTGGTGCTGACTGTGGTGCCTTCGATCAAAGGCAGCAGGTCGCGCTGCACCCCCTCGCGGCTGACATCGCCGCCGCGCGCGTCCGAGCGGGCACAGACCTTGTCGATTTCATCCAGAAACACGATGCCGTTCTGTTCGACCGAGTCCAGCGCAGTCTTGGTGACGGTTTCATCGTCCAGCAGCTTGTCTGCCTCTTCCCCGATCAGCGCGCCATAGCTTTCGGCCACGGTCATGCGCTTTCTGACGGTGCGCCCGCCAAAGGCCTTGCCGAAAATGTCACCCAGATTCATCATCCCCATCTGCCCGGCCGGCTGGCCGGGAATGTCCAGCATGGGCATCGGGTTCGAGGTATCGGACAGTTCCAGCTCGATCACCGTATCGTCCAGCTCGCCCGCTTTCAGCTTCTTGCGGAACATCTCACGCGTGCCTTCGCGTGCGTCTTCGCCTGCAATGGCGGTGATGACGCGATCCTCGGCGGCCTCATGGGCACGGGCCTTTACATCCTCGCGCATATATTCGCGGGTCTGGACAATGGCCGCATCGGCCAGATCGCGCACGATCTGTTCGACGTCGCGACCGACATAACCGACTTCGGTGAACTTGGTGGCCTCGACCTTGATGAAGGGCGCGCGGGCCAGCTTGGCCAGACGGCGGCTGATCTCGGTCTTGCCGACGCCGGTGGGGCCGATCATCAGGATGTTTTTTGGATAGACCTCATCCCGGATATCGTCGGCCAGTTGCTTGCGCCGCCAGCGGTTTCGCAGCGCCACGGCCACGGCGCGTTTGGCGTCTTTCTGCCCGATGATAAAGCGGTCCAGTTCCGAGACGATCTCGCGCGGGGTCAGGTCGGTCATATGCGTTCTATCCGTTTGTTTCGCAGCGGAACCTAATCATACCGGGCGAAAACACAAGCCGATCACGAAAACATCACGCCAACTCACAGAAAGCACACGGATTTTCGTGGTGATGTGAATCGCCATACCGGCATGGGCTGCGGCATAACCATGCGCGACGGGCAAGCCAGCCCGCGTCAATCTTATAGAGATACCTCATCATGATGACTCGTCGTTCGCTTTTTGTGAAAGCTGCAGCCACCGGCGCGGCCCTGACCCTGGCCGGCACCACCACTGCCCTGGCCGGCGGCGCCAAAAAGAAAGGCAATTTCGAAGGCCGCTCGAACCACATCACAAGCGGTTCGGTGAAACTGGTCAAGGATGGCGACCGTTACATCGTTGAGCTGGGCGACGACTTCTCGCTGGATGGTGGCCCCGACCCGCGCGTGGCCTTTGGTAAAGACGGCACCTACGCCCCCGACAGCAAACTGGGCGCGCTGCTGAACCTGACCGGCAAGCAATCCTACGCCGTACCGCCGACCATGGATGTGTCGGGCTACAACGAGGTTTACATCTGGTGCGAGGTTGCCGGTGTACCGCTGGGCGTTGCGTCGCTGAAGTAACCACTCTGGTCAGAGGTCGGGCCAACCGACCTCTGACACTCGGTTAGGTAACAGGACAACTGTCTGTTACACTCGCCCCAAGGTATTGGAACCGGGGGCGTTTTTATGACCAAGATTGCCAAGATCACCTTGCTGTTCGTGGTGTTTGTCGACCTGATCGGGCAAGGGCTGGTCTTTCCGATCATCAATTCCCTGATCATGGAACCCAAATCCGGCTTCCTGCCCGACAGCACCCCCGAAGGCCGGAGGCATTTTTACTATGGTCTCGTGATCGGGTGTTTCTTTCTGTCCTGGTTTCTTGGGGTCGTTTACGTCTCGAAAGTCTCGGATTCCATCGGGCGCAAGAATGCGTTGCTGGTCTGTCTGGGTGGCGCGTTGGTCGGTTATGCCCTGACCATCGCGGCGCTGTATATGAACAGCCTGCTGATGCTGATCATCGGGCGCTCGATCACCGGGTTCACGGCGGGCAACCAACCCATCGCGCAGGCGGCGATGATTGATGGCAGCACCGATGCCGCCGACCGCGACCGCAACATGGGCTATATCGTGACCGGTGTCAGCTTTGGCCTTGTCGGCGGCCCGATTATCGGCGCCGTCCTGTCCGATTCCGCCCTGCTGGGCAGTTATGCCACCCTGAAAACCCCATTCTACGGGGCCTTCGTTCTGGTGCTGGTCGCCATCTTCCTCGTGACGACATTCTTCAAGGACACCCGCACCGACCGCGAACCCTTTGTCTTCCGCCCGCGCGACATCACCGACAGTCTGATTGCCGTGCGCGGTCATCCGATGGTTCTGAAAATCCTGCCGGTCTATTCATTCTTCATGATCGCCAACGTGACCTTCTATGTCTTTGTCGACAATTTCCTGACCAGCCGCTTTGGCTATGGCGTGATCGGGGGCAGCATGGCCATGGTGGTGATCGGCGTCGCGCTGGCGTTCTCCAGCACCTTCCTCGTCAAACCCGCGCAAGAGAGGTTCAGCAAGCATTCGATCATCTACACATCACTGATCGCCATGGTGATCTGCGGGCTGGCATTTGCCTTCAGCCCCAGCGGTGTGCTCAGCTATGTGCCGGTTTTCCTGTTCTATTTCCTGTTTGGCGTCGCCTATCCGACCCTGCTGGGCCTGTTCTCATCCAGCGTCAGCGAGGCGGATCAGGGCTGGGTCATGGGCGTGACCACCGCCGTTTTCTGTCTGGCGGGTGGCATCATGTCCCTGATCGGCGGCGGGTTGATGAGCATCGATATCCGTGTGCCCTATTACATCGTGGTCATTGCCGCGATTTTCGGGCTGATCGGAATGCACCGCCGCTGGAAAGGGAAAGAGATCAAGGCGCTGTTAGCCTGAAATGGTCTCAACCGTCAGATTGCCGTTAGTATAGACGCAAATATCTGCGGCAATCGCCATCGCCTCACGCGCCACCTGCTCGGCCTCTTTGTCGCTGTCCATCATCGCGCGGGCTGCGGCCAAGGCGAAGTTCCCGCCCGATCCAATCGCGGCCACGTTATGCTCGGGCTCCAGCACGTCCCCTGCCCCGGTGATCACCAGCAGATCCTTGCCATCGGTGACGATCAGCATCGCCTCAAGCTTTTGCAGGTATTTGTCGGTGCGCCAGTCCTTGGCCAGCTCGACCGAGGCGCGGGCCAGTTGGCCGGGCGTGGCCTCAAGCTTGGCCTCCAGCCGCTCCAGCAGCGTGAACGCATCGGCGGTCGAACCGGCAAATCCGGCGACAACCTCGAACCCGCCCGGTGTCAGGCGGCGCACCTTGCGCGCGGTGCCTTTGATCACGGTCTGGCCCAGGCTGACCTGCCCGTCCCCGGCAATGACAACCTGCCCGCCTTTTTTGACGCCAATGATCGTTGTGCCATGCCAACCGGGAAAATCGCTGTCTGCCATGAAAGCCTCCGTTCTTGTCGGCGTTATATATGGGCCGGGCGCAGGACCGGCGCAACCCGTTGTGAGATTGCCCAAAAGATATGCAGAAAACGCAAATCGGGACTGCCAAACCAGCAATTGTGGGACTCGGACGATGATCCTACATGAGCCTCACAACCGACAACGGGTCGGCTGTTTCACATCAAAGGACTGCGCACATGGCAACCACTGCAAATATTCATGCGCCGCTCGGAGCAGCTACCATCCTGCACGTAGTGGACGCGTTCACCAACGCTTTCGAAACCGTTGTCGAATGGAACGAAAGCCGTAAGACCCGCAAGCTTCTGTCGGAACTGAGCGACACACAGCTGGAAGACATCGGTCTGGTTCGCGCGGATATCGCGAAGCTCTGATCCATCGACCGGATCGTCAAATCGGAACAGCCGCCCGGATCCCCGAGCGGCTTTTTCTTTGTCATTTCAAAGCGTATTTACCGACCTGAGACGGCACAAATGCCTCGATTGCAGCCGTTGCCACGATGTGTCGGGTGCCAGCCGCCTGATCCACCACGTCCTGCCCGCCCAGCACCGCATGTACTACGGCCTGTCCGCGCGGAAGGTCGGCCGCCACCTGGGCACAATCGACCTGATCGGGGTTTTGCACGCCGATTGTCACCTGCACCCGCATCTCGCCGTGATCAACGCCGAGATTCGAGAACAGCGTGATCGAGGAGTGATGCAGCGCGTCCTGCACCGCACGCCGCGCGGCCTTGGTATAGTCCTGACCATAGAGGTCATTGCCCATCCCCATTTCCAGAATGATGCGCTGTTCGCTCATTGCACCGCCTCCATATCGAACGAAACCGCAAGCGCGGCATTGGCAATGACCGTGTGACCGGTGCCGCCGGGCTTGTCGATGTCCAGACCGCCCTTGGTGACGGTGACACTGGGCGAGCCATAGGGAAATACCTCGACCAGCTTGCTGGTATCCACCTGATCGGGCTGTTGCACGCCGATCTCGACATCGATGATCATCGCCTCTTTCGGAAAGCCGAACAGCTCGGCCATGTTGATTGAGTTATGCCACAACGCATCCTTGATCGCGCGCAGCGCTGCTTCGGTATAATCCATCCGGCGCAGCGATGTGCCCATGCCGAATTCCACCAATACCCGTGTTTTGGCCATCTGCCCCCTCCGGTTTCTCAATAAAAAAGGCGCCCGGTTGCAGGCGCCTTTGATCTTTCATCAATCCAAAACGGATCAGATGGATTCTTCGATCCAGCTTTGCAGCGCTGCCTTCGGTGCCGCGCCCGCGCGGTTCGAAACGACCTGACCGTCCTTGAAGATGAACAGCGCCGGGATGCCACGGACGCCCATTGCGGCGGCGGCGTTGGGGTTGCTGTCCACGTCCACTTTGGCGATTTTCACCTTGTCGCCATATTCGGCAGCCAGTTCTTCCAGCGCGGGGCCGATCTGCTTGCAGGGGCCGCACCATTCGGCCCAAAAGTCCACAACTACGGGAACGGCCGAGTTCTTGACTTCGGCATCAAAGGTATCGTCGGTAACGGCTACGGTCGACATATTCTGTCTCCTGAATGGGGTAAACTCGGGAACAGAACGTAGGTGCCGGTTCGGGTAAGGTCAAGATATCTGGGTGCGGGCCAGTGCATCCGTCACAAGATCGTGTGGCAGCCACATCAGATCCGCTGTGCGGGTCCAAAGGATCGCCGTGCGAATGGTCTTGTCGGGATAGATCTGCGCCAGCGCCTGCGCATAGGCCCCCATCTGGCGCAGCAGGCCTTCGGGACAGGACTCGGCACTATCCGGAACGGTGGCATTTGATTTGAAATCAACCACATGCACCTCTGTTTCCGTCACGATCAGCCGGTCAATAACACCGTGCATCCGCTGCCCGTTCAGGTCGGCGGTCACGGGCACCTCGGCCAGCGTATCCGGGGCGAACACGGGACTGAGGGGGGCCGCCGTCATTACGGCCACGGCTTCGTTCAGCAACTCGGTTCGATCCGCGTCGTGCATATCGGGCAGAAGCCGGGCGCAAAGCTGTGCCCAGGTGTCCCGTGCGGTACCGGGCAGGTGCTCCAGCAACAGATGCAGCCGAGTGCCGCGCAGCTTCGCGGCCTCTTCATCCTGACCGGCATCACCGGGCAGCGCCTTTGCCCCGCCCAGTTCCGACGGGCTGATGGTTTCCTCGATCTGCGGTGCAACTGGGGCGGCTTGCGCGCAGAACGCGGGCAGATCATACGCCGTTTCCGGCGCGGCACGGTGTTCAACGCATGGCAGGGCATCCCAATCCCCATGGGCCAATCGCCGGGTGCGCGAACCTTCAAGCTGGGTCGCCCCTGCCCGCTCCATCGCGGTCTCGACCATCTGGTACCAGCTGGTCCCATCCTTGCCGACATCCCCCGCGGCCGCCACGATCAACCACTTTTCAGCCCGTGTTAGAGCCACATAGAGCAGGCGTAGCCGTTCATTTTCCTCACGGCTTCGGGCCTCATCCCGTGCCTGAGAGATCAGCTTGGGCGATACATCCGCAGGCACTTTCCACAACGGTGTTCCATCCGCGACCATGATCTCGGCATCGCGGGGGGCCTGCCGTTTTCCGGTATCCGGCAGGATCACGATGGGCGCTTCCAACCCTTTTGAGCCATGCACCGTCATCACCCGGATCATGTCGCCGACACCGCTCATCTGCCGTTTGATTTCCAGATCATCGGTTTGCATCCAGACCAGAAACCCGGTCAGGCTGGGAATATCCGTGCGCTCATAAGCCAACGCCTGCGACAGCAGCGCATTGATTCCATCCTCGGCCTCGGCCCCCAAACGTCCCAACAGTTTTCGCCGCCCATCATGGCGGGTCAGAATGCGCTCGATCAGGTCATAAGGGCGCAGGAAATCGATCTGCCCGCGCAGGTCGTTGAGCATGGACAGCGTTTCGGGAAATTCCTCGGCCCGGTTGCGCAGCGCGACCCACAGGAATTTCTCTTGCCGCCGATGGGCCAGATCGAACAGTGCCTGCTCGCTCCACCCGAACAGTGGTGATTTAAGGACGGTGGCCAGCGACAGGCTGTCCTCGGGCGTGGCAAGGAAACTTAGCAGCGCGGCCAGGTCCTTGACCGCCAACTCAGCGCCAACTTTCAGGCGGTCGGCCCCGGCAATGGGCAGGCCCTGGGCCTTGCAGGCGCGAATGATCTCGGCAAACAGGTCCGAGCGGCGCTGGACCAGGATCAGAAAGTCTCCGGGCCGAACTTTGCGACGGACAAATGTGCCGGGCGTTTTGCCATCTTCGGGGACCGTCTCACCCTGCTCGATCATGCGCTTGATCGACCCTGCCACCTGCTCGGCCAGAATTACGATGTGGTGGCGCGAACCGGGTCGGTCGACGGGATCGGTCCAGTCACCATCCTCGTCATCTTCGACCTTTTCGACCACCGGCCACAGATCGACGCGCCCCGGCAGATCCGCCTTGAACGCGCGGTGCTGGCTGTCCTTGTGAAACCCCGCATCGGTGCGGTTTTCGAACAGAATATCGACCAGAGACAGGATCGCGCTGGAGGATCGGAACGAGTATTCCAGCGTCGAATCCCACAGTTTAGAGCCAGATTCTGTCAGCTTTCGCCCAAACTCAGCTTGCATCCGATCAAAGGCTTGCGGGTCCGCGCCCTGAAACGAGTAGATCGACTGTTTCTTGTCCCCGACCACAAAAATCGTGCGTTCGACTCCGGATCGGGCCCCCTCTCCGCTGGTGAATTCCTGCGCCAGCTTCTCGACCACATCCCACTGATCCGGGCTGGTATCCTGCGCCTCATCCACCAGAATGTGGTCGATACCGCCATCGAGTCGGTACAGCACCCATTCGGCCACTGCCGGGTCGTTCAAAACTTGCCGCGCGCGCAGGATCAGGTCGTCGAAATCCAGCCAGCCGCATAGTTGCTTGCGCCGCTCGTATTCCGGCAGGAAGGCGGCGGCAAAGCGGTGCAGAACGGCCGTTTTTTGCGCAGCAACCAGTGCGAGGCGCTGTTCGCGCGCAGCCTCGACCCGTAACATCAACGCTTCGAGTTGCGGCATCCGGTCAGCCAGCGCGCCTTCGCGCAGGGCCTTGGTCGGGAAGCCGTTAACCTTGGCGGTAAAGGGTTCTTTTGCGCTTTTGCCGGTCAGAAACACAGCCTCAAGCATGGGCAGATGTGCCAACCGCGCCTCGGTGAATCCGGCCAGTTTTGCCGCCGCCTTGGCGTTGTTGCCGCCACTTTCGATCAGCGCGGGCAGCATGGATTGAATCAACTCGACCTCGCCACCCAGAAACACCCGGGCCAGCAACTGGTCTTCGTCGAACCCTTCGGACAGCCCAAAACGCTGCAACAGGTCGGTGTGTTGTAACGGCTGTGCGAACAGGTTGCGCCGTTGCGCAACCGCTGCTGTCACCTTGTCAAAATCTGTATCGGTGACGAACCGTACAACATCCTCGATCAACCCGGCTTGGGGGCCTTCGGCGAAATCCTCAATGATTTCTTCGCGCAACAAGGCGGCGGCCCGGTCTTCCATCTCGGCGAATTGCGGGCTGACCCCGGCTTCCAACGGGAAACGGCGCAGCAGCGAGGCGCAGAACGAGTGAATGGTCTGGATTTTCAGCCCGCCCGGCGTTTCAATCGCGCGCGCAAAAAGCGTGCGTGCCTGCGCCAGCCGGTTGGGATCGATGATACCTTTGACCCCCAAATCGGTCAGTTGTTGCAACAGCGATGCGTCGCCCAGCATCGCCCATTCGCCCAGCCGTTTGAACAACCGGTTCTGCATCTCGCTGGCGGCGGCTTTGGTATAGGTCAGACACAGGATGTGTTGGGGCTGCACCCCGTCCAATAACAACCGCGCCACGCGGTCGGTCAACACCCGCGTTTTGCCCGACCCCGCATTGGCCGCCAGCCAGGTCGAAGCATCGGGGCGCGCGGCCTGCACCTGCCGCTCGGTCGCGTCGTTGCGAGGGGTCATGTCAAGTCCTCGGGGCGGGTTTCGGCGGTGCGATCCCATTCGCCGAACCGGGCCAGATGGTCATAGTCGCCAATGTCGGTGTCCTTGTGCAGCATCCGGCGAGAGGAAAAGCCCTGATCAGGCTCTAAATAGGCCGAAACAAGCTCTTTCAACTCAGCCAACACCTTGTCTGCGGGTTCCTTGTTCAGCGGTGCGGCGACCTCTTTGTAACTGCCGCCCATGCCGATAAAGATCGCCTCGGCCACGCTGACGGGGTCGATCCCTTCGATGGCACCCTGCTCGGCCATGGCGGACTCGATCAACAGCTGTTTGTCGAACTTGGCCTGCTGGCTTTCGCTCGGCGGCGCGCCGGTTTTGTAATCGATAATCCGCAGCGCGCCCCGGCTGTTGCGGTCGATCCGATCGGCGCGCCCGACAATGGTGAAATCCAACGGCGCAAGCACCAGCTTCATCGCGGCCTCAAAGGCCACCGGCCCGCCATCGCCCCGGCGCGCGGTTTCGGCGGACAGGAAAGCGTCGGCAATCCGTTCCAGCCGCGCCAGCCATAATTTGCGCGCGGTCGGCCAGGCGACATGGGTTTCCAGCAGATCATGTGCGCGTTTCAGGAAATTCTCGCGGGTCAGCAAGGCGGTATCCAACACGCTGTCCTTGACAAAATGTTCGAGGATTTCGTGGATCACGATCCCGCGCAACAAGGCATCTGGGGCCTGCACCAACGGGTCCAGCGGTTTCAGGCGCAGCACATGCTTGGCGTAGATCGAGTACGGATCGCGGATCAGCCGCTTGATTTCGGTCACCGACAGACGCCGGGGCCGCGCCGCGACCGGAGGGCGTGGGGACGGGCGGTGCGCCGCATCGATCCGGGGGGCCTGTTCCAGCGCTTTCGCCCAACTCAGGTACGTTTGACCGCGCGCGCGCATGTCTTTCAGAGCCTCTCGGCCTCCCTGATCGGGCAAACCCTGCAGCAGGTTGGTCAGGCGGTTCAGCCACCGCGACGGCACAGTTTCCGCATCGTCCGAGCGGGTGGCGCGGGTCAGGCAGACCTCGGTCGCGCCGATGGCCTGCTGGAAATCATGCGCCGAAAGGCCGATCCGGCGTTCTGGCAGCAACAGCCCCGCCTTGTCGCGCATCTGACGGTTCAGCCAGGGGTCAGGCGCAGGGGCCTCGGGCCAGCTACCTTCATTCAGGCCGCCCAGAATCAGCAGATCGGCCCCCTGCACGCGGGCCTCAAGCGTTCCCCAGATCATGATGTTGGGATGCGGGGCGTCGCGGTCGCGGACCTCTTCCCCGGCCAAAAGCGCACCAAGTAAGTCGGCGAAATCATGGGCGGTCATGGGCCCGCCATGGTGCGCCTCATCCTGCAGGGCGGTCAAAACGGCCAGCGCCTTTTGCCCCGCGTTTTTGTCCCAGAGCGTGCCTTGTTCGCCTGCACTGCCGGCTGAAATGGCTTCGGCCAGAGGCCGCAAGCGGTCAACCCATTCGGTCAGCGGGCGCTCACCGGTGACTTGCTGATCACAGAAATGCGCTCCGACCCAGTTCAGCCAATCCGCAGGCGCGTCGGTGCGAATGGCCGAGGCCGTCAGGCTGACATGATCGGGAAACGGGGCGCCATAGCGGCGCAGATCCAGTTCCAGATCGCGGGTGTGCAGCAGATGCGCGCCACGCTCAGCTCCGTCATGGCAAAGCGGGTGTTTCAGCAGGGTCAGCAAAGCCTCACCATCCAGCCGACGGGCAAACAACCCCGCGACATGGCGCAGAAACCGGCCCGGAGGCGACAGTTGCAAGGGCAGGCCTGCGCTGTCATCGGGCAGGATGTTCCAACGGTCCAGCGCCGCACTGACCTGTCGGGTCAGCATCCGATCCGGCGTGATCAGGGCGGCGGTCTGGCCGGTTTCAGCCGCTTGCCGCAGTCGCAGGGCGATGGCCAGCGCTTCGGACCGGGGCGAGTCCGCCTCGATCAGTGTCAGGTCCTTGGTCGCAAGGTCCAGATCCGCCAGTTGCGGGCCTTCGGACATCCAGGCGTCGGTGATCGGGGCAGGGCGCAAAGCCAGCGAAACCAACCGGTTACGCGCGGGTGACGGTGGTTGCTTGTCCGTCCAGGGCTGAATCTGATCGGGGGTCAGTTCCAGCGCGTGCATCAGCTTGCGGAAGCGGTATTGCGGATGATCCTCTGAGGTCAGCGCCTCATCCAGACGATCCCAAACGGCATCCGGCTGGTCAAAATCATAACCCGGCAGGATCAACGCGCCCTGCGGCAAGCGCGCAACGGCCTGCATCAGCATCAGCGTTGTACCGCGCGATCCGGTCGATCCGGCCAGGATTACGGGATGCTGAGGCGGCGCGCCCTGCCAGCGGGCAATCAGGTTCTCGACCACACGACGTTGGCGGGCCTGCGCATCCATCGCCTGATCGCCTGCATCGACAAAATGATCGGCGATGCCGATAAACGCCTGTGCCCGCGCCCAATGGCCAGACATGTCGCTGACATCCAATTGCCGGATCGCGTCGGGTGAGACACCTTCGCCCTGCATCTCATCAATCAGCGCCGCCAGACTGTCGGACAGATCAAACAGTGAGGCGCGCGCGGCCAGATCGGGCTGTTGTTCTAACAGTTTCGAGATCAGCTGCGTTAGTTCCAACCGCCGCCGCAGGGGCGGAATGGCGGGCGGGATTTGCGCCAGATCGACGCTTTCCCCCAGATCGGTGACCAGAGACAGCCGGGGCAGCAGGCAGGGCGGGCCCTGATCGAACAGGTCCCGCACGCGGCGCGCCATGCGGCGGGTATTGACCACCAGTTGCACCCGCGCCAGCGCCTCGGGCGGGCCATCGCTGCGTTGGTGCAGCCCGTCGACCAGCGCCTTGGGAAAGTCGGTGCCGGGCGGAACGGCGAATACGCGGGGCAGGGCGCTGGGTTTAAACATCGGCCAGCAACCCTTCGGCCAGGGCAATCCCCTCGGGTCGTCCGACATCGCACCATCGACCGGGGTATTCGGTTGCAAACAGCCGATTTTGGTCCTGCATCCGGTTCCAAAGCAGGTTGAGAGAGAACGCCTGTTCCGAAAATTCTGCCAAGCGATCCGTTTTGATGATCTGCGCGCCACCATAAACCAGGCCCGGCCCGCGCGTGATCCGGCCTTCGGCATCTGCAGTGAAATCGCCGGTGCCGCTGTGACCCACCGTGTGGGCAATGGGGATGCACATCAGCAGGGCATCCATCCTTTGCGGATCCCACACGTTTTGCAGCAAGGTCAATGGGTTCGGCCCGGCCCAGACCGCGTCGGTGTTCAAGGTGAAGACCGGGTTTGACGCCAGCAGGGGCAAGGCGGCACGCAACCCGCCACCGGTTTCCAGAATCTCGGGCTCTTCCCGCGATAGCAGCACCCCCTTGGGCGTAAGATGCGCCGCAAGCTGATCGGCATGGTAGTGCAGGTTTACGACCACGCGTTCGGGATTTAAACCTTCCACATGGTCCAAAGCGTGATCGATCAGAGGTTTCCCTGCCACTTCGATCAAGGGTTTGGGCCGGTCTTTGGTCAACGCGCCCATGCGGGTTCCAAACCCGGCGGCAAACATCATGACCGCGGTCGGAGCGTTGGTCATACCGCCCTCAGCCTCGCCAGATTTTCAGGGGTCGGCTCGGGCAGCGCCTCCCGCACTACATCTGCCACGGAAAGCAGGGCAGGATGTTCCAGATCGCGCATCAGGTGCGACCATGTCGCAGGGATCAGGTCAATGTAATGTCGTTTTCCATAATCCGTGGCCAATCGCGCAAACCCGCCCAGAATACGCAGGTTCCGTTGTGCGCCCAGAACGCTGTAAGCGGTTCGGAAATCGTGATCATTCATGCCCGAGGCCGCAACATAGCGGTTGATCATCTGCATCTCGGTCCCCACCGAAACCGACCGGCGGACATCCTGCAGCAAGGACACCAGATCATAGGCCGGGTGCCCCAGCATCGCGAGTTGGAAGTCCAGCAAGCCGACCCGCTGCACCCCGTTACGATCCGGCATCCAGATCAGGTTTTCGGCGTGATAATCGCGCAGAACCACCACCTTTGTGCCTGAGGTTTCACGGTGCAGAATATCGGAAAACCGGCTTTCGAACCGGGCCAGCGCGTCGGTGTCGTGGTGCCCCAGAATGCCCTGGGCATATTTCGTGAAGGACAGCGATGACAGCTCGGTCATCAGCGCCGGGTCGTAGGACGGTAAAGACAGCGAGGGCGCATTGTGCAGGTGAAGCAGCACATCGGTCGCGGCCTCATACAGCGCGCGTTCCTTGCCGGGGTCTTTGTCCAGAACGCGGGCGAACAGGTCATCGCCAAGATCCTCCAGCAGCAGAATGCCAAATTCGGCGTCTTCGGCGTAGATCTCGGGGGCGTTCAACCCGACCGAGCGCAGGTATTCTGCAACCCGCACAAACGCGTTGACGTCTTCGCCCTTTTCGGGCGGCGCATCCATCAGAACGGCGGTGCGGCCGGTCGCGTGATCGGTCAGACGCTCATAGCTGCGGTTCGACGCGTCCCCGGCCAGAGGCGCGCGGCGGGCCCCGGCCCATGGGGTCTGCGCGATCAGCGCCTCGGTCAGTATGGCCCGGTTGGTCATGTGGTCGTCTCCAGTTTTTGCGACCATTTCGGGTCGGACCATTTAAGCGTCAGGTGGCGTTTTTCTTCCGCGTTAGGGTCTGTTTTGAACACAAGATTTAACGCGGATTGCGGTGTCAGAGGGCCCAGTTTATCGGGCCATTCAACCAAGCAGATCGCGGTTTCAAACGCGTCAATCAGGCCCAGTTCTTCGACCTCTTCGACCATGCTCAGCCGGTAGAGATCGCAATGCCAGACCTCACCGGCCTGCGTGTCATAGGCCTGAACCAGAGTGAATGTGGGTGAGGGCACATCCTCGGGCACCTGCATCAGCGACTGGATCAGGCTGCGTGCGAAATGCGTCTTACCGCTGCCGATGGGCCCTTCAAGCAGCAAAATATCCCCGGGGCCGAGGGTGTTGCCCAATCGGGTGGCAAAATCGGCGGTGTCGTCCGGGGATGTCAGGGTAAGGGAAACAGGCGGCGTCGTCATGGCGCCACAATGGCCTCGCGCCCGCGCGGCTGCAACCCGGTTCAGGCGCTGATTTGCTGGATTGGAGTTCGGTCCAGCACGGCGGCGTCACAGGCAAAGCGCACAATGGTCGCGCCGTTCTGCATTGGGGTTACCGTGCAATCCAGTTTGGTGCCGTCGCGCATCCCAATCTCAGCCGACCATTCGGCCCGGTTGTCGCGCATTTCAACGAAATCCCGGATCTCGCCCAGAATGGGCGTGGCGACACAACGCTCCTGCCATTTGCGGGTCACATCCATGACCGAGTCGCTGTGGAATCCTGCATCATCGGCATCGCCCCAAAGCTTTTGATAGGCGTAGTTGGTCAGCGCCAGCGTGCCGTCATCCGCAAAGACGGCAATGGCATCTGCCAGCTTGTCCAGAATCGATTGCATCAGGTCCATTTCCGCGCGGAATCGGCGGGTCAGGGTAATCTCGGCTGTAATATCTTCGAACAGAAAGGCGACGGCCCCATCGGGGTGTGGACGGCCACTGACGGAATAGACCGAGCCGGACGGCAGCGACCAGGTTTCCTGATAATTCCCATCCTCTGCCGCCTCGAGCAGATCGTTCATCTGCTTGCGCCACGACCGGTAATTCTTGGGTTCCGGCATCATGTGCTGATCCCGCAGCCGGTCAAAGAAACTGGACAGGCTGGGACGGCAACTGAGGAAATCCGGGGGCAGGGTGGTCAGGTCGATCAGGGCCGGGTTGAACAGGGCCAGCTGACGGTTGCGGTCAAAGATGGCCAGACCGATGGAGAGCTGTGCAAAGGTCTTGGTCATAGTCTGCACGAATTTGCGCTGGGCGGTTTCCGCCTCGACAATCGCGTTGACGTCCATGGCATAGCACAGGCAGCCCTCGTCATGTTCGATCTGGGTCAGGTCGAACCAAAACTGACTGTCGCTGCCGACAACATCAATCGGGATGCGGGTTTTCCCGGCAGGTCTTGGGTCACCCTTTTGGGTCGGAAACAGTGGCGCAGTCAGATCCACGTCCTGACCGCGCGCCTTGCGGGCCAGCGCGATATAAGCGGCGTTGCACCACGTAACCCGGTTTTTGTGGCCCCAAAGCCAGACCGGATAGGGGGCCTGATCCATCGCCAGACGGATCGGATCGTTCGGATCGCGCAGTTGGCTTTCGGATGATTTCGCAGGTTCGTGCAACTGCACCCGTACAATTCCGTCGATCCATTCGCACAGAACCTCTCGTTCAACCGTGCAATCGATGGCAGAGACCACCAGATTTCCCTGATCGCGCACGATATCCGGCGTTTCCGGAAAGTTGGGGAAGTCCCGCTGCAACAAGCGGCGCAGCCCGTCCCAATCTCCCACCTGCTCGAACCCTGCCAGCGCGATATCGGAATGGCTGATCAGCCGGTCCCCGTCGAACAGAAACACCGCGTCAAACAGCGAGGCGTTCGAAAACATCCCATAGCTGTCATCCCGGCGCGCGCGGCGCGGAAGCAGCCATTGAATGGCCAGACAGCACGATACAAGGCTGATTGTGGCCAGGATGATCCAGTCAGCCATAGAAAACCCCATGCCGGAACAAATGCTGGGATCAGACTATGGCTCTGATTGGTTAACGGTCTGTTAATTCAGACCTGGATGTGCTGGTTGCTGCCCGAGGGCACCGGCGTGTCGCCCTTTTGCGCGTCAATCAGCTTGCGCGGCCAGGACACTCGCACAATCGCACCCTTGTGGGCTGGGTTGTCGGACAGGTGCTGATAGGGGTCCGATCCGTTGGCAAATTCCAGTTCGGCCCCGCTGCGTTCCAGCAGGGTCTTGGCGATGAACAGGCCCAGCCCCATCCCTTCGTATTCCGGGCGGGCGCGCTGATCGGTCTCGGCCCGGCGACGGCGCATGAACGGATCCCCGATCCGCCCAATCAGGTGCGAGGGGTAGCCGCGACCGTCATCCATGATGCTGACGGTGATCTGATCCGTGGTCCAATGCGCCTCGACCCAGACATTGGCGCGCGAGAAATCCACCGCGTTCTGGATCAGGTTACGCAGGCCGTGAATGATCTCGGGTTTGCGCAGGATCGAGGGCTGTTGCACGTCCCCATCCTGTGCCGGGCCTTCGGCGAAGTGAACCATCTTGCCGCGCTCGATATGCGGTTCCGCGGCCTCATGCACCACGGTCGAGATCGGGGCCTGCCGCAGATGCAGGTCATCCTTCCCGGCCCGGCCCATATCGCGCAGGATATCGCGGCAGCGGTCGGCCTGTTCGCGGATCAACGCGGCGTCTTCTTTCAGATCGGGTCGGTCATCCAGCTCTTCGATCAACTCGGAACTGGTCAGTTTGATCGTGGCCAGTGGCGTGCCCAATTCGTGTGCGGCAGCGGCAACCACACCGCCCAGATCGGTCAGTTTCTGCTCACGCGCCAGCGCCATATGGGTGGCCGACAGCGCCTCGGACATGGATTGCACCTCGGAACTGACGCGGTGCGAATAAGCGCCGATGAACACGATGGCGATCAGGATCGCGGCCCAGTTGCCGAACAGAAGAATATCCGGAATGCGCAGAATCAGCCCGATATCGGTGCGCAGGGGCAGGTGAAATTCGGCCAGCAGGGTGGCCAGAATGATGGCAACGCCACCAACGATCAAAGTGGACCGCGTGCTCATGACATTGGCCGAGATCGTGACGGGCCCCAGCAACAGCAGGGCAAACGGATTGTTCAGACCGCCGGTCAGGTACAGCAGAAACGCCAGTTGCATCAGGTCGAACAGCACCATCAGGAAGTTTTCGAATTCGGTCAGGCGCTTGTTCTGCGGGAACAGGAAAATCGCGGTCAGATTGCCCATGACCGAAACACCGATGGCCAGATAGCACAGCCCAACCTCAAGCTGCACGTGATAGGTTTGCTGGGCCACGGTGATCGCGGTGATCTGCCCCACGATGGCCACCCAGCGCAACAGGATCAGCGTGCGCAGCCGGATCCAGCTGCTGCGCTCCTGGCCGCGCCAAAACGTCTGGTTGGAATCTGCCATCGGTCGATTATGTCCTGTTGCATCGGCTGTTCATCTTGATAGGTGTCCCGGCCGAAACGATCAACAACCCCTTGCGCACGGATAATCGCCATGACCCGCCTGTATGCTGTTCTCGCAACCGTTGTTCTGGCTATTGGCCTTGGGGCCATGTGGCTTTTGACGCAAGGGTCGGGTTCGGACGACAAGTTCGCGCAATGCCGATCCAGCCAGATCGCCGGGGGTACAGCGGCCATTGGCGGGCCGTTCGAGCTGATCAACGGCAAGGGCGAGACGGTGACTGACGCAGATGTGATCACCGAACCGACGCTGGTTTATTTCGGCTATACCTTCTGCCCCGATGTCTGCCCGTTCGATATGTCCCGCAACGCCGAGGCGGTCGATATTCTGGCCGGGCGCGGGTATTCCACGACGCCCCTGTTCATCTCGATCGATCCGGATCGGGACACGCCCGAGGTGGTCGGCGACTATGCCTTCAACCTGGGTGGCAAAACCATCGCGCTGACGGGATCGCCCGAACAGGTCAAGGCCGCCAGTCAGGCCTACAAGACCTATTACAAGGCCCATGACAAAAGCGATGAATACTATCTGGTCGATCATTCGACATTCACCTATCTGGTGACGCCCGAGGATGGGTTTCTGGAGTTCTTCAAGCGCGACGACACCGCCCAGCAGATGGCCGACAAGGTTGGCTGTTTCCTCGATCAAGGCGCGTCCTGACAAGGTTGTTTGACCTTTGTTCCCGCGCTGCTATTACTCTTGTTCAAGCCAACGGCATGACATAGCGGAAAGACCTAAGAATGGCAGACAGTTCTCAGCTTGATATCGGCCCTGACAAATCCCTGCTTCTGGTGGATGATGACGAGCCGTTTCTGAGACGTCTGGCCAAGGCCATGGAAAAGCGCGGGTTCGAGGTTGAAACTGCCGGTTCCGTCGCCGCAGGTCGCGCGATCTCTACCGCCCGTCCGCCCGCCTATGCAGTTGTCGATCTGCGGCTCGAGGATGGCAATGGTCTGGATGTGGTCGAGGTTCTGCGTGAAAAACGCCCCGACAGCCGGGTTGTTGTACTGACCGGCTATGGTGCGATTGCAACCGCCGTGGCGGCTGTGAAGATCGGCGCGACGGATTACCTGTCAAAGCCCGCCGACGCCACCGACATCACCAACGCGCTGCTGGCCAAGGGTGATGAACTGCCCCCGCCGCCGGAAAACCCCATGAGCGCCGACCGCGTGCGGTGGGAGCATATCCAGCGGGTCTATGAGCTGTGCGACCGGAATGTCTCGGAAACCGCACGGCGGCTGAACATGCACCGCCGGACGTTGCAGCGGATTTTGGCGAAGCGTAGCCCTCGGTAAAAAGCAGAGCTTTGACTGGTCTGTTCAAAGGGTAGTCTTTAAGACTACTCGCCAGACTTCGGATAGATGAACCCGTTCACCGGGTACAAACTGCCATACTGACCCGGAAGGCTTTCGACCCGAACCAGCGTCCAGTCGTTGTTTTTGGACACATCCCTCACGCCCATCTTCAACGACACCTTGTTGCGGTGCCAGTTGGCGTGGTTCACGATGACTTCCCGCTCGGTCACAACATCGGACACAACTGCCACGTGGCCCAGCGGCATCCCGCGGGTTGCCCGAAACGACATGACCGAACCGACAACCGGTTCATTGCCCCGCGCGAAACCACTGCGCGCCTTGCCCCACCAGTCCTTGGCGTTGCCGCGAATTTCGATACCGCTGAGGTCGCGCGCATAGGGCACGCACCACACCCTCTGCCCCCGAGACTGCTTTTGCGAGACCTCGCGCAGCGCCATTGACTGACGTTCCGGATCGAGCTGTTCATCGCTTGGACCATGGGCGCAGGCAGAGACCAGACTCAAAAGTCCCACCGCAATTGCGGTTCGGGCTGCGCCGGACAAGCGCGGCCAAGTCGTGTCTGTTTTGCGTATGCCGGTGCTCAAGAATCTTCACTGTCCATTCGAAGACACGTGAGTTTTAGGGGGATCAGATGTGTTGTGAAAAGAGGTCTGTCAGCTCGTGGCAAGATTTCGCCGGTTCTTTGTTACACAAATAGGACAATAGCCGGGCCAGAAGGGGAAAATAACGAAGTGTTTGACTACCTGATATGGGCACAGCTTGTTCGAGACGGCGCGACGTCTGAGAATGCATGCAGGACATAGTAGTGGAATTTGGCGGCGTGTAGTCGTAGGTGATTATTGTCTCTTGAGCGCGCTTTTTGATCAACTAGTGTTTTATCTCGCTCTCGAGTTTTGCAATAAAATCCTTGCGAGCTATTGGGTTGGAGAACCAGAAAAGCCCCTTTGTTTTGAGCGCGCTGAGTACAAACTCTGTTCTTATTGCCGCCTCACCGCTTCGTAGAGAAAACACGCCCGTCGTCATAAGTCCATCACTACAAGAAACTTGGTGCTCAGAACTCGCGCCGAAGGCCTTTCCGGTTTCGCTTTCGAAGAAGTATCGAAAATCCCTGAACTCTTGAGGTGAAAGAAAATGGCGGATTTTAGTTTCTTCATATCCCCAAGCCAGAGGAGAAATAACAATTCTGTCTGCCGCCTCTGCCTTACACTCCTTGTAACTAAGTCTTCTTAGTTTTTGCCAGACACCGGTTTGGTAAAAGGATTTGATCTCGGTTAATTGCTGTGCATCGAATGTCTTAAGATATGATTTCGCAAAATCGTCAAGCTGCTCGTCGATGGCAACATCTGTGATTTCATTAGGAACAAGGATTTCGAGGCGCTCGGCATCTCTTACTCTTATGTTGTGGTTTCTCAACAGACTATCGAGGTACCTAACATAATACTTTGAAGCATTGGTTCTCATCGTGCGAACTTCTTCTTCTAGAAACCGTTGGCTAGCGATATATTTCGCATCGTCTTCTGGAGATGCAGATGCCGTAAGTGCAAGGCAGCACAATAAAATCACTGTGAAACACAGCCTATTCATCTCGAAACTTCCTACTATCTCTCAAGCAACGCGCTATGCCGTGCCACATACGCTTCTCTTACCTCAACCGGCGGTCTCAGCGTGATCGTCAGCCCCTCCATCACCGCCCGATCCGGACGACCGAAGAACTTCGTCGCCTCAGCCTCGGAAAACCCTGCGATCTGGGTGGCCTCCATCCAGGCGCTGATCTTGTCGGCTTTCTTGATCTGCCGTTTCACCGTCTTCGGCACTTCGGCAGGCAGGCCGAACCGGATGTGGATGGCTGCTGCCAACCGGTCATCCAGCGCGCCGTAGTCCGGGCCGACGGCGGATTTGACGGGTGAGATCATGTCGCCGATCACATATTCCGGCGCGTCGTGTAACAGGGCTGCAAGTCGCCATTTCGCGGGCGCTTTGGGGGCGATACGGCCAAAAATCTCTTCGACCAGCAAGGAATGTTCGGCCACGGAATAGGCGAAATCACCGTTTGTCTGCCCGTTCCAACGCGCCACAAAGGCCAGACCATGCGCGATATCTTCGATCTCGATATCCACCGGGGTCGGGTCCAGCAGGTCCAGCCTGCGGCCTGACAGCATCCTCTGCCATGCTCGGGGTTGTGTTGCCATTCTGCCATGCCTTGTGAAGTGGGACACATTAAAATCGTATTTTTCTGCTATGATGTACCTGTCAGGATCACTTGCTGCCAACGTTTTCTTGAGCGTTCGTGCTTTGAAACATCACCACTCGATCCCGACATAAAAACCGAGGGGGGCACACGCTTCTCCCGGTGTGCGCCTCTCACAAATGCAACGCGAAGTGAAAGGAGCAAGTTATGTTCAAGCGTTTATTTGCAATTGCCCTGACTTTTGGCATGGCCGCCACGGCCCCGCCCGCCTTTGCTCGCACCTGTGCAGAGCGCGAGCATGTGATTGACAGATTGCAGAAGAGTTACTCGGAAGAGCTGGCTTTTGGCGGTTTGCAGAAAACACGCGGCGCGCAGTCGGTCATGGAGGTTTGGACCTCAAAAGAAACGGGCAGTTATACCGTTTTGGTGACCCAGGCGAACGGCATTTCCTGTATTGTCGCCGTTGGCACCGATTTTTTCGAAGCAATCCCGAAAGTCAAAGTTGACGGCACGCCAAGCTGATAAAAGTGGCGTAACACTCCGTTTTCGGACATCCACATTGCCACCTGCCCCAAGGGATGTTAGGGGCAGCCAAGTGTGATTGACCGGAAAAATGGAGCGCCAGATGGCCGGGGACTATATCGTTAAAGACATTTCGCTGGCCGGGTTTGGCCGCAAGGAACTGGATATCGCCGAAACCGAAATGCCGGGGCTGATGTCCTTGCGTGCGGAATATGGCGACAGCAAGCCATTGTCGGGCGCGCGCATCGTCGGTTCGCTGCACATGACCATCCAGACAGCCGTTCTGATCGAAACGCTGACAGCACTTGGCGCGGATGTGCGCTGGGCGTCGTGCAACATCTTCTCGACCCAGGACCATGCGGCGGCAGCGATTGCCGAGGCGGGCATTCCGGTCTTTGCCATCAAAGGCCAGACGCTGGAAGAGCATTGGGATTATCTGGACAAATCCTTCCTGTTCGAGGACGGCCCCAACATGATCCTGGACGATGGCGGCGACGCGACGCTGTATATCCTGCTGGGCGCCCGCGCCGAAGCGGGTGAGGACATCATCCCCGTTCCGGGTTCGGAAGAGGAAGAGGTGATCAAGAAGCAGATCGCCAAGCGTATGGCAGCAAGCCCCGGCTGGTTTACCAAGATGCGTGACCAGATTCAGGGTGTATCCGAGGAAACCACCACTGGTGTGAACCGTCTGTACCAGCTGGTGAAAGACGGCCACCTGCCTTTCCCGGCGATCAACGTGAATGACAGCGTCACCAAGTCGAAGTTCGACAACAAATATGGCTGTAAGGAATCGCTGGTTGACGGCATCCGCCGCGCCACCGACACCATGATGGCCGGTAAGGTTGCTGTTGTGTGCGGCTATGGCGACGTGGGCAAAGGCTCGGCGGCTTCGCTGCGTGGCGCAGGTGCCCGTGTGAAAGTCACCGAAGTTGATCCGATCTGCGCGCTGCAAGCCGCGATGGACGGGTTCGAAGTGACCCTGCTGGAAGACGAAGTCGAAAGCGCGGATATCTTCATCACCACCACCGGCAACAAGGACGTGATCCGCATCGAGCATATGCGCGCGATGAAGGACATGGCCATCGTCGGCAATATCGGCCATTTCGACAATGAAATTCAGGTGGCCAGCCTGAAGAACCACAAATGGACCAACATCAAGGAACAGGTGGACATGATCGAGATGCCCTCGGGCAACCGTATCATCCTGCTGTCCGAAGGTCGCCTGCTGAACCTCGGCAACGCCACCGGGCACCCGTCTTTCGTGATGTCGGCGTCCTTCACCAACCAGGTCCTGGCGCAGATCGAGCTGTTCACCAAAGGCGACCAGTACGAAAACAAGGTCTACATCCTGCCCAAGCATCTGGATGAGAAAGTCGCGCGCCTGCATCTGGACCGCATCGGTGTGAAGCTGACCAAGATGGACAATGAACAAGCGGCCTATATCGGTGTTGCGCCGGAAGGCCCCTATAAGCCCGAGCATTACCGCTACTGATCGCGGATCGGGTATGAGCAAACGCACAGGACGCCGCCGGATTTCGTATCTGGCGGCGTCTTTCTTTTCGATCATCGTATTTCTATTTCTTGTTGGTTCGGGCGGGTATCTGTTGCTGTCCCATCCGCAATCGCCTGTTCCATCGCATTGGAATCCGATGCGGGATCTGGCCGTGAAAGCCCGGGTCACACCAGTTACCAGATACCAATTGAGCCGGGCGCTGGCGGATGAGGCGCAGTGCCGGGCGGCCCTGTCCGACGCGGGCGCGGCGTTTGAACCGATGGAGGATCTGGTCGTTGATCAGAATTGCGGCATTGCCGGTCGGGGCGCGTTGTCGCAACTGACCTCAGCCAAGGTCGCGCTTGTTGAGACACGCTGCACCACCGCCCTGCGTCTGGCGATGTGGGAACATCACGTGGTCCAGCCAGCCGCGCAGGAGATTCTGGGCACCACAGTCCGGTCCCTGCGCCATCTGGGCAGCTATAACTGCCGCCGCATGCGCACCGCCCAAGGTGAAAACAGCGGGTGGAGCAGCCATGCCACGGCGGATTCGATCGACATCATAGGCGTTACCCTGGCCGACGGACGGGCGCTGAACCTGTTGGACGACTGGACCGAACCCGGCCCCGAGGCCGATTTTCTGCGTCAGATCGGGCGCGGTGCATGTGATTGGTTTCGCGTGGTGCTGGGCCCTGATTTCAACCGTTTGCATGCCGATCATTTTCACCTTCAGGGGCCCGGCTGGGGCTATTGCCGATAGCCGAGCGCGCCGTTTCAGCGTAGGGAGGGCATGAAATCTTCACGGCCCTGCGGTGTGAAATCCAGAACATTCCACAATGGCCATGCCGCATCCACATGCCGGGGATGCCAATCGCTGGGTTCAAAGAACAGCTCGGAACTCCAGAAATGGTGAATGCCGTCCGAAAGGCGCTGAAAGACATTCAGGATGGGAAGCTGGTCACCCCCGTCGGTCTCGGCCAGATAGTCGCTCTGGTACCGCGTCCCAAGCGCGGAATATAACGGGAGCGCATTCCAACCCATCTTGTCTTTGAGGGACAACAGTTTTTCGGGCGTGTTCTGCGCCACCACCGCAACCGATGCCTTTTGCGCCAGATGATGGATCTGAGAGTTCAACCCATCCAGAAAGGCCGAGCACATCGGGCAAGGGCGTTCCGCATCCGGTCCGTACATCAGCGAATAGATGATCAGCGTATCCTTGTCGCTAAACAGCGACGACATCGGTGCGGCCTCGCCGGTAAGTTCTCGGAACGCGTAATCGTTTGGGATCTTGCCCCCGACAGGCAGAGCACGGCGCAAGGCCGCGACCTCTTCAACCTTTGCTCTCAGGTCCCGCTCGGCGGACAGAAGCGCGTTACGAGCGGATCGATATGCGGTGGTTTCATTGGGTAGGGAAACGGGCATCAGGACCTCCGGGATTCGTAATTAACAAAAAGGTTAAATAAAAAATTCACGAAAATCAATTCGCGGCGTTCCGCAAAGTTCGGCCTAGGGGGAAACCTTGTGATTTTTCCCTTTTGGGAAATCTCATTGCAAGGCTAGTCTCTCGGGCATCGGTGAAAAGTGCCGTGACAACGGATTAAGGAGAATGGGACATGGGCAAACGCGACGATTTGATCGCCAAATACGCTGAAGATCTGAAAGGCAAATGTGGGATGGACCCCGATATGGACCTGCTGACAAAGGTCACCATCGGTTGCGGTCCGGCGATCTATGACGCGGATGCGTCGACAGTGGCGGCCAGCCAGGAAGGTGAACTTGAGACCGTCAAGAACAACTTCCTGATCAAGAAACTGGGCCTGTCCGACGGTCCCGAGCTGATGGAAGCGATCAACAAGGCCATGGAAACCTATGGCATGTCCGAGCGCAACAAATACCGCGCGGTCGTCTATTACATGCTGACCAAGCATTTCGGGAAAGAATCCGTTTACGGTTGATCCCCGCACAATACGATTACAAACGCCCGCCTGTCCCCAAGGCGGGCGTTTTGCATTTGAATTGGATTCTAAGGACTTGCCGTTTGAAACGCGGTCGCGGATCGGGCTATGGTCAATTCAGAGACCAGGACGGTCAGAACCAGATTTTCGATACACGTGTGGTGAGTAGGGAGCACGTGGGGTAGGGAAGGTTCTGCGCCGTGCAGGGCCTTCCCTTTTTTACCTTCAATCCGCTTGGGTTTCGCCCAGAGCACAGATTGTAACCCATTCCATATCGCTGACAGGCTGCACGGACAGGCGTGAGTTTTTGACCAGCACCATCTCGGCCAACCGCTCATCCGCTTTGATCTGATCCAGCGTCACGGGCTTGGCGAACGGGCGCACCGCCTTGATGTCCACACATTCCCAGCGTTCGTCATCGGTGGTGCTGTCGGGATGGGCTGCGGCGCAGACCTCGACAATGCCGACAATCGCCTTGTCCTTTTGCGAATGATAGAAAAAGCCGCGATCCCCCACGGCCATCTGCCGCATGAAATTGCGTGCCTGATAGTTGCGTACGCCATCCCATTCTTCGCCCGCATCGCCCTTGGCGACCTGTTGATCCCAGCTCCAGGTCGAAGGTTCGGATTTGAACAGCCAATACGCCATCAGCCGATCACCCGTTTCCAGGGGATCAACTCGACCGACTCGAACAGCCCCGCCAAAGCATAGGGATCGTTTTCGGCCCAAGTTTTGGCCTCGGCCATGTCCTCGACATCCAGAATGACCAGAGACCCGATCATGTCCTCTTGCTCCAACAGTGGCCCGGCTTGCGAGACGACGCCGGTTTCCTCGATATAGGCCAGGTGGGCCGCGCGGTTGTCCAGACGGGTTTGCAGCGCGCCAGCTTTGTCTTTGGCGATCAGGGCGATGAGCATTCTATTCCTCCTTAAGCGGCCGACCCAGCAGGGACTGAATCGCCTGAGCTACACTGTAGGCACCGTCGCTGAGTTCCGCCACCGTTGTGCTGATTGGCATGTCCAGCCCCTCGGCTTTGGCGATCTTGGCCATGGCGCGGGCCGTGGCGACACCTTCGACTGTTGTGGTCTTGTCGAACGGCTGATTCAGACCCAAACACAGGCCAAAACGATAGTTTCGCGACAGTTCGGATGAACAGGTCAGCACCAGATCGCCCAACCCGGACAGCCCCATCAACGTATCCGGTTGCGCCCCGCGCTGGGCGGCAAAGCGTTGCATCTCGGCAAAACCGCGGGTGATCAGGGCAGCCCGTGCGCTGTCTCCCAACCCTGCCCCGATAGCAGCGCCGCAGCCGATGGCCATGACGTTTTTCAACGCGCCGCCCAACTCGGCCCCGGTGGTGTCGGTGGTGCGGTAAAGGCGCAGGTTTGCGGTGGTCAGCCGGGCTTGCAGGTCTTCGCCCGCAGCGGCGTCTGCACAGGCCAATGTCAGCGCCGTAGGCAGGCCGCGCGCGATGTCATCGGCAAAACTGGGCCCGGTCAGCAGAGCTGGTTGGGCATCCGGGACGGTTTCACGGATCACCGCCACCGGGCCAAGACCAGTGGACAGTTCAATCCCCTTGCAGCAGGCGACCAGGGTTTTGCCCGCCAGTGCCGTTCGGTGCTGGGTCAAGGCCGCGCGCAATTGCTGCATAGGCACCGAGACCAACAGCAAATCCGATTGGCACGCCTGATCGATCTGCGCCGTCACCGTGATCTGGGGCGGCAAAGGCACACCGGGAAGGCGTTGTGCGTTCTCGGCCGTCTCCTGCATGGCGCGGGCTTGCACTGCGTCGCGCGACCACAAGGTGACAGGCCCGTTGCCTGCCAGAGAAATCGCAAGGGCGGTTCCGAACGCGCCAGAGCCCAGTACCGAAACGCTCATGCCTTGGCGCCTTTCTTGCCGCTGCCCAGCATCGCCGGGCTGGTTTGATCCAATGGCCAGCGCGGGCGGGCGGTTAGGTCCAGGCCGTCCCGCGCGCCGGTGCGAAAACGTTCAAGCCCGGCATAGGCGATCATCGCCGCGTTGTCGGTACACAAGGCCAGCGGTGGGGCGGTGAACGAAACGCCTTGTTCGGCAGAAACAGTCTCTAACGAGGTCCGAATGGCGGCATTTGCGGCCACACCCCCGGCCACTGCGATCACAGGATCGGCAGGGTTTTGTTCCAAATACAGACCGATCGCGCGACGGGTTTTCTCGGCCAGCGTATCCACAACCGCCTGTTGGAACCCGGCGCACAGATCAGCGCGGTCCTGCCGGGTCAGCCCGCCTTTTTCCGCCACGATCTGATCGCGCATCCGCATCAGGGCCGTCTTGAGCCCCGAGAAAGACAGGTCACATCCGGGCCGATCCAGCAGGGGACGCGGGAACCGGAACCGCTTGGGATCGCCCGAGCGCGCCTCGGTCTCGACCGAAGGACCACCGGGCTGCGGCAGGCCCAGCAAGCGGGCGGTTTTGTCAAAGGCTTCTCCCGGCGCGTCGTCGATGGTGCCGCCAAGGCGGGTGAAGGCCTCGGGGCCATGGGCGATCAGGTATTGGCAATGACCGCCCGAGACCAGCAGCATCAGGTAGGGGAATGATACGCCATCGGTCAGGCGCGGGGTCAGCGCATGCCCGGCCAGGTGATTCACGCCGATCAGCGGCAGACCGGTGGCCGCACTGATTCCCTTTGCGCACATCACGCCGGACATGACCCCGCCGATCAGGCCCGGCCCGGCGGTTACGGCAATGGCGTCCATGTCGCCCAGACCCAATCCCGCAGCCGTAAGCGCCTGCACCACACAGGTGTCCAGCTTCTCGGCATGGGCTCGTGCCGCGATCTCGGGCACGACGCCGCCATAGGCGCTGTGCAGCTCGGTCTGGCCATGCACGACCGAGGACAGAATCTCGGCCCGCGCGCCCTCTGTCTGGCGCACCACGGCGGCGGCAGTATCGTCGCAGCTGCTTTCCAACCCAAGGACGGTAAGTGTTTGCACCATTGGCACGATCCGTTGCATTATGATTGGCAAGCGGGGTACCACCCTGCGCGGATGCAAACAATCCCAAGGCCAAAGGCGCCGATCGTTGTATTTGTTGATGACACGCCCGCGCGCTGCCTCGGAGAGGTTTGTGGCGCAGCTGCCGACCCGCACCAGATCACGGGTGACCGTCATCCATTCCCCCATTCTGGAAATCAAACCGCTGCCGGTGCAGGTTTCAACATCCGACGTGCAGGGGCTTATCTTCTCGTCCGCCAATGCGGTGAACGCGGCGGCATCGATGGGGGTAAGCCGCGATTTGCCCGCCTATTGTGTGGGTCCGACCACGACCGGAACCGCCAAAGGCGCAGGCTGGGCGGCGCAGATGGTTGGCGGCACAGCCGAGGAACTGGTGGCGGCCCTGCTACAGATCCGGCCGCACAGCCCGCTGTTGCATCTGCGCGGCGAACACAGCCGTGGAAACGTGGCCGAGCGTTTGACGGAACTGGGTGTCACAACGCGGGAACAGGCGGTGTACCAGCAACATCTGCGACCGCTGAGCGCCGAGGCTTTGGCGGTTTGCAACGCAGATCGGCCAATCATCGCGCCGATATTCTCACCCCGGACCGCGCGACAATTTGCCGACATCTGGGCCGGAACCGCGCCCCTTTGGCTGGCCGCGATCAGCCAGGCAACGGCGGAACCCCTTAAATCCTTGGGCTACACGCGCCTGAAGATCGCCAAAGAGCCGACGCCCGTAAAAATGCGCAAAGCCGTTAAAAAGCTTGTGAAACATGCGATGCGGGTTGAGGGCGAGCCGGGTGCAGATTAACTTGGACCAGTCTGTAGTTCTGGTGATTTTAGAATCGATAAGGGGAATGTGACGGTGGCGGGCAAAAAGAAATCCGATCAGGAACCGGTGGAATCCCCGAAATCGGACGACGTAGCCGAAGGCGCAACTGTCGATCCAACTGTCGAATCTGATGACGCGGCTGTTGACCAGAACGACGCCAGCGAAGACCTGACTTCCGAAGCCGAAGCCGAAGCCGAAGCCGAAGCCGAAGCCGAAGCCGAAGCCGAAGCCGAAGCCGAAGCCGAAGCCGAAGCCGAAGCCGAAGCCGAAGC
>NZ_JBQFTC010000003.1:0-314916 GCF_056538425.1 Ruegeria sp. BG5
CCGAAACCTCGTCTGCACATGCCCCCCAATGGACGCATACAAAGACGCAGCTGAATAACAACAAACCCCCCGCCACAAAAAGGCGGGGGGTCCACGAACCGCCCCAAGCATTTAGTAATAGTACGTTCCACTTGTAGAAAGGCATCGCAATGAAACATTACGTCCCTAACGATGCGTGCCTGGAACTGGCAGGATCAGTGTCGCCGCAGCCCCAAAAGCAGCGCGACGTTGACGTGTTTGTGGCAACCGATATTGCAGCCGCATCAACCGGAATGATTGCGGAATTCTTCCAGGCCCTTAACGCGTTTTCCGAAGACTATTCCTATCAGGTGAACATCCGCCAGATTGCACAGGAAAAACCGGGGAACCCGATCTTCTGGCACGGGCGGACCGCTATCTTCTGGGGGGATCTGGAAAATCACTGGACCTTGTCCCCCATGGAAAGAGCATGGACCGCGCAGGTGATCAGCCTGGCCCAACGCACCATCCTTGTTGGAAGCGCCGTGTTGTTGCTGGCCGAAATCGGGCGTACGCACAAGAAATCCGTGGCGGTGCACCCGAACTTTGCCGCCGCCGCGCAGGAAAGCGGGCTGTGCATCTGTAGTGCTGACAGGCACCTGACTGCCGAGGGGCGCACGCATAGCGCCTCGACCCGGCTTGGTGCGTTGCGGTTGCTGGCTGATCTGGCCTCACTGGATCACGGGGCCTATATCGCGGACACGCTGCGCGCGTATATCGGCCTGACCGAGCCGGAAGCGCAGCACAAAAGCACTTTGGCCACACGGTTGATCCAAAGATCCGGCGCGGACCCGATGGTGTTGCACGCCGTTGATGCCATGCTGGCGCATATCGAGGACCCGCTGAAAATCCCCGATATTTCGCGCATTCTGGGAACCTCGACCCGACAGTTGCAGCGGCGGTTTCTGGAAAAAACCGGAACCAAACTGTTGTCGACCTACAAGGCCCTGCGGTTGGAACGGGCGCATGAGTTGCTGCGCCACACCGATCTGTCACAGCGCGAGATTTCGGCGGCGACCGGGTTTTCGTCGGTCACAACGCTGACCCGGTCGTTTCGCGACCGCTATCGCCTAACCCCGGACGCGATCCGCAGCCAGCGCTTTAGTGGCTGCCTCTAGCTGGGACATCCGAACCTGCCAGCAGATTGGCGGCGGCGCGGGCGATGACCAGTTCCTCATTCGTGGGGATCACCATTGTCACCACGCGGGACAGGTTGGTCGAGATGATCCGGTTGTTGTCTGCATTTGCGTCGGGATCTATCTCGATCCCCAGCCAGCCCATCCCGGTACAGACCCGGTCGCGCACAAGGCGTGAGTTTTCGCCAATGCCACCGGTGAAGACCAAAGCATCGATGCCACCCAGAACCGCCGCCATCGCACCAAGTTCGCGCCGCAGACGGAAGGTGAAATAGCTGATCGCCTGTCGGCTTTCATGCGTGTCGGCCTTTTCCAGTGTGCGCATATCATTGGACAGACCCGACAGGCCGAGCAGGCCGGATTTTCGGAACAGCAGATCCGAGATTTCTGTAGCGCTCAGCCCCTCCTGCTCCATCAGATACAGCACGACACCGGGATCAAGCTGACCGCAGCGGGTGCCCATCGGCAGCCCGTCCAAGGCCGAGAACCCCATGGTCGATCCGACAGAGCGCCCGCCGATCATCGCGCATATCGATGCCCCGTTGCCCAGATGCGCAACAACGACCCGGCCTTCATGCAGCAACGGTGCGGTATCCGCCATATGGCCCGAGATGTAGTCATAGCTGAGGCCGTGAAACCCGTAGCGACGTACACCTTTGTCATAATACTCGCGCGGCAGGGCGAAGACGTCATTCTCCCACGGGTGGTTGCGGTGAAAGGCGGTGTCGAAACAGGCGATCTGCGCCGCGTCGGGAAACCGTTCCATCGCCGCCCGCACCCCGGCCAGGTTATGCGGCTGGTGCAGCGGCGCGAAGGGCGAGAGTTTGTCCAGCGCCGCGATCGAGTCTGCGGTCAATGGCAAGGGCGTGTCGATATCCGGGCCTCCATGGACGACACGGTGCCCGACCGCCGACACCTGCGCGGACGGATAGGTTCGGCTGAGAAAGCCCAGAACCCAATCCAGCGCTGCTGCATGGTCCGGCGTCTCGCCCGGGCTGCCATTGGCCAGCGCCCTGCCGCTGGCCGATTTTGCCGTGACCGAGACGCTCGCCTCGCCGATGCGCTCGACGGTGCCGGTGCATTTCTCGACCGGGTCGCCGGGGGCAAGTTCGTAGAACCCGAACTTCAGCGAGGATGACCCGGCATTCAGCGTCACAACATGGGTCATGCCCGCCCCTTCCCAACTGCTGAGATGCGCGCCTGATGCAGCGCCGCCACTGCGCAAGACGCAAGCCGCGCCTTGTCGTCATCCGCACGGCTGGTCAGGATGATCGGCACTTTGGCCCCCATGACCACCCCTGCCCCTTCGGCATTGGCGATATAGGTCAGTTGCTTGGCCATCATGTTGCCCGCATCCAGATTGGGCACGACCAGAATATCGGTGCGGCCCGCAACCTCGGACACGATGCCTTTGGTGCGTGCGGCGGCAAGGCTGACCGCATTGTCCATCGCCAGCGGCCCATCGACCAAGCCGCCTTTGATCTGGCCACGCTCGGCCATCTTGGACAGAAGTGCCGCATCGACCGAAGACCGGATCGCCGGGTTCACCGTCTCAATAGCTGACAACACCCCGGCGCGGGGCTGTTCGATGCCCAGCGACAGCGCCAGATCGATGGCGTTCTGGGTGATGTCGATCTTGGTCTCAAGATCCGGTTCAATGTTGATCGCCGCGTCGGTCACAAGCAAAGGCCGCGGCTGGCCGGGTACATCCATGACAAAGACATGGGTAAAGCGCCGACCGGTCCGCAGCCCCTGATCCCGGCGCAATGCTGCCTTAAGCAGCTCATCCGTGTGCAAATGCCCTTTCATCACGGCCTGCGCCCGCCCTTCGGCAACCAGATCAACGGCGGTGTGTGCCGCGCCAAGGTGATCCATCACCGGCAGAATCTCGAACGCATCCAGCGACTGACCAATCTCACGCGCAGCGGCGTAGATTTTGTCCGGATCACCGATCAGGATCGGTTGAATAATGGTCTCACGCGCCGCCAGCAGGGCCCCACCCAATGAGTTCGCCTCTTCCGGGGCGACAATTGCGGTTGGCATCGGGTCCAATGGGCGCACCCGTTCCAGAAGGGCGTCAAAATGGCGATGACGTTTGACCACCAGGCCGGGCAGATCAACCTCGGCAAAGGTCATCTGTTTTTCCGGCGCAATCACGACGGCCTGACCGCGCAGGATCACGGCCCCATCCGATACCCGCGTGACGCTGGTGTCAAACACAACCTCGCGGTTGTCGCGCTTTTCCAGAACGGTGACTTTCGAGGTCAATTCGTCACCCGCATAGGCTTGCGCGACAAACTCGAAACTTTGGGATTTATACAGCGTGCCTGCGCCAGGCAGAACGTTGCCCAGCACCGCCGAGACCAGCGCGCCGACAAAGATCGCGGGGGCAAGCGCCTCGGGCTCATTGTCGCCGTCGCCGTCTTCATGCGCCAGATGCAGCGGATTGTGATTGCCCGAGTTGTTGGCGAAGACATAGAAGTCGTCAACCGAACAGCTGCGCGTGATTTCGGCGCTGTCTCCGACGCTAAGCTGATCGTATGGTTTGTTGTGATATTGCATGTTTTTCAGTTACCTACGACCCCGGGGGCCGCCCATTTCCAAACAATCCGACCCGAGCGTCTTGCATTGTGTCAACCAAGTCCAGCCAGATGCAGCCCGGTTGCCGGCAGCGTATCATTGGCTGCTTAACGAATTTGCGACGTGTCTGCCCTTTGTTCACGCCCTGCGCCGCGTGTCGCCGCCCTTCTTGCGCATGGTCAGGCCGATGCGTTTGCGCGGCACATCCACTTCGACCACGCGCACTTTGACGACCTGACCGGTCTTGACCACCTCATGCGGGTCCTTGACGAAACGGTCCGCCAGTTGGCTGACATGGACCAGCCCGTCCTGATGCACGCCGATATCGACAAACGCGCCGAAGGCCGCCACGTTGGTGACGGTGCCCTCCAGCATCATGCCGGGTTTCAGATCAGTGATCTCTTCCACCCCGTCCGTGAACGAGGCCGTGACGAAACTGGGGCGCGGGTCGCGGCCGGGTTTTTCCAATTCGGCAAAAATATCGCGCACGGTGGGTAGGCCGAACCTGTCATCCACAAACTGTTCCGCCCGCAAACGTTTCAGGGCACCCTCATGCCCCATGATCTGCCGGATATCCCGGCCACAGGCAGCAACCACACGGCGCGCGACGTCATAGGCCTCAGGGTGGACCGAGGAGGCATCCAGCGGCTCTGCCCCATCCCGGATCCTTAGGAACCCGGCGCATTGTTCAAAGGCGCGGGGGCCAAGGCGGGCGACGTCCAGCAGATCCTTGCGCGACCGGAATGGTCCGTTGATGTCCCGATGGCTGACGATGGCCTCGGCCTGCGCCGGACCCAGACCCGACACATGCGACAGCAGCGGGGCCGAGGCGGTGTTCAGATCAACCCCCACCGCGTTCACCACATCCTCGATCACGGTTGCCAGCGACTGGGACAGGCGGTGCTGATCCACGTCGTGCTGGTATTGCCCCACGCCGATGGATTTCGGTTCGATCTTCACCAGTTCGGCCAGCGGGTCCTGCAACCGGCGGGCAATCGACACCGCTCCGCGCAGCGAGACGTCCAGATCGGGAAACTCGCGCGCCGCCAGTTCCGAGGCGGAATAGACCGAGGCCCCGGCCTCGGATACCACAACCTTGGTGGGTGCTGTCACGCTCTTGGGCAACAGGCTGATCGCGTCGGCCACCATCCGTTCGGTTTCGCGGCTGGCAGTGCCATTGCCGATGGCAATCAGTTCGATCTGATGGGCCGAGATCAGGTTCAGGATCGCCGCCTGCGCCCCGCGCAAATCGTTCTTGGGCTGAAACGGATAGAGCGTGTCTGTCGCCACAACCTTACCCGTTGCATCCACCACAGCCGCCTTCACCCCGGTCCGGATACCCGGATCCAGCCCCAATGTAGGCCGCGCGCCTGCGGGGGCGGCAAACAACACATCCTTGAGGTTGCGGGAAAAGACCTGAATAGCCTCGTCCTGCGCCCGGCTGCGCAGGTCGGCCATCAGCTCGACCATCATGCTCAGCGACAGCTTGACCCGCCAGGTCCAGCCCGCCACTTTGCGCAGCCACTTGTCGCCCGGCCCATCGCCGCGCGTCTGCAAATGGGCGGCCACAATCGTCTCGGCCCGCCCTGCACCAAATTCCGGCTCCGGCGCGATGTCCAGCGTTACGATCCCCTCTTTCGAGGCCCGCAGCATCGCCAGCGCCCGGTGCGAGGGGACGTCGGCCCACAACTCGGAATGGTCGAAATAGTCGCTGAACTTGGCGCCTTCCTTTTCCTTGCCCTCAATGACCTTGGCACTCAGATACGCCTCGCGCTGCATGAAACTGCGTAACTCGCCCAAAAGGGCGGCGTTTTCGGTCAGCCGTTCGGTCAGAATATCCCGCGCCCCGTTTAGCGCGTCGCGCGGCGTAGGCACGGCGTCAGTAAAATACCCGTTTGCCAGCGCCTCGGGATCAGCGAACCGATCCGCAAGGATCGCATCGGCCAGAGGCTCCAACCCGTTTTCGCGGGCGATCATCGCCTTGGTGCGGCGTTTGGGTTTATAGGGCAGATAGATGTCTTCAAGCTGCGCTTTTGTATCGGACTGTGCGATGGATTTGGCCAGATCGTCGCTCAGCTTGCCCTGATCCTTGATCGATTTCAGAATCGTGTCACGCCGCGCCTCAAGCTCGCGCAAATAGGTCAGGCGGTCGGACAAGGTGCGCAGCTGACCGTCATCCAGCCCGCCCGTCGCCTCTTTCCGATACCGCGCCACAAACGGCACCGTCGCCCCGTCATCCAACAGTTTGACCGCTGCATTCACCTGTTCGGGGCGGGCTTGAATCTCGGTGGCGATGGTGCGGGCGATACGGTCCAATGGGGCCTCCTGAAATCAAGTTGGACGCACTTCTTAGACAGCCCGTCCCACAAGGGAAAGAGGCCCCGAAACTTTTATCAGGAGCCCGCCTTCTGTGCTGCCTCGCGCATCTGGCTGAGGGTCTGGCGCGGAGTCAGCGCTTCGGCTGAGATGTTCAGATCCAAAACCGCCCCGCTGTCCGACGCCAGCGCCCGTTCGAACGCGGCCTTGAACTCCTCGGTCCGCTCAACCCGCTCAGCATGGTAACCGTAAGACCTTGCAAGTGCTGCGAAATCCGGGTTCTCCAGCGTCGTGCCCGAGACGCGAGCGGGATAGGCTTTTTCCTGATGCATCCGAATGGTGCCGTATGTGCCATTGTTCAGGATCAATACGATGGGCTGGGCCCCGGCCTGCATGGCGGTTCCAAGCTCCTGACAGTTCATCTGAAAATCACCATCCCCGGCAAAACAGACAACAGTCCGGTCCGGATGCGCGACCTTGGCGGCAACGGCAGCCGGAAGCCCATAGCCCATCGCCCCGGATTGCGGAGCCAGCAGCCGCTGGTTCGGGCCGTACTTGAAGAACTTGTTCGGCCAAACGGTAAAGTTGCCGGCACCATTGGTCAGGATCGCATCCTCGGGCAGACGGTCGCGCAGATAGGCCGAGACCTTACCCATATCCACGGGGCTGGGCAGGTCGGGCAGATCGAAAAATGCCTCATAATCCGCGCGGGCTCTGGCCCGCCAGTCCGCCCAGCTGCCTTGCACAACCTGTTGCGACATGGCCTGAGCAAAGGCATTCGGGCCGGATTGGACACCTAGGTCAGCAATGTAGACCTTTCCAATCTCGCGGTCCGAGGCGTGCACATGGATCAGCGTCTGATCCGGTTTGGGCACGTTCAGCAAGGTGTAGCCATCAGTTGTCATCTCTCCGAACCGCACGCCAATGGCCAGAATCACATCCGCGCCCTGGATCTGTGCTCGGGTCGCCGGTGTCATGCCGGTCCCGGCGTCACCCACATAGCTGGGCGAGTGGTTGTCCAGGATGTCCTGAAACCGGAAGGCGGCGATCACCGGAATATCGGCGGCTTCGGCAAATCGCTGCAAAGCCGTGCTGCCCTCGGCCCGCCAGCCACCACCACCAATCAGGATCAGCGGGCGTTTTGCGGTCGAGAGTTTGGACACAACCGCCGCAATCGCGTCGGGCGTTGGGCCGGGTTCGTGAACCGGCGCAGGGCCCGTCAACGCGGGGACGTCTGTTACTTCGGTCAGCATATCCTCGGGCAAGGCGACAACCACTGGGCCGGGGCGGCCTGATATTGCGGTGGTCCAGGCGCGGGCGATGATCTCGGGGATGCGGTCCACCGCCTCAATCTCGGTTACCCATTTGGCGACAGTGCCGAAATAGGCGCGATAGTCGATCTCCTGAAACGCCTCGCGCCCTTTCATGTCCGTCCCGACCTGCCCTACGAACAGGATCATCGGGGCGCTGTCCTGCATCGCCGTGTGCACGCCAATTGAAGCATTGGTCGCGCCCGGTCCTCGGGTCACAAAGCAGATACCGGGCTGACCGGTCAGCTTGCCGTAAGCCGAAGCCATGAACGCAGCACCACCTTCATTCCGGCATAAGGTGAAATCCAGCGCGCCGTTTGTATCCCGCCTTGTGCTGCTTGTGTCATGCAGCGCATCCAGAACTGCCAGATAGCTTTCACCGGGAACGCCAAAACTGTGCCGCGCCCCAAGCCCCTGCAGGCATTCAACCAGTACCACACCGCCATTTCGTTGCGTCATCTCGGATCTGTCCTTCGAACCTGTCTGCGGCATTGCGCAGTCTCTGACGGGCAACTTGACCTAAGGGCGCGGCATACGCAAACGGGGAAATTCCTGATTTTGCGGTTTTGATATTTGGGTCCGTATTGCGCGCGAGGGTTTCGTCCTAAGGACCAAAAGGACTTAGAGCTATTTGGTTTTTAATAATCATTATTTCGGATTTTTGCGCGCTGCATTGGGCGGGTGTGTTGGACAGGCAAACCGGATGCAGGCGATTTACTCAAACGCCTCTGGCTCCAGGTCCTGCCAAAAGGCAAAGATTGCCGCCGCGTTCAGGCCAGAACGCCACCCATGTGCGCGGAAATGCTCTCGGTCCAGGTCATTGTCCAGGCCGGCCAGAAACAAACGCTTGTCGGCATCTCTCTGCGTGGGGTTTCGCCGCGAAACCAGCTCCTCGACGATCGAGAGTTTTCGCGCCCTTTCGGATCGCTCAGCCACCCGCGCGGCATAGGCGCGATCTTCCTCAGCCCGTTCTTCCTGACGCTGTTCCGCCGCGGCCAGAGCCTCAGGGCTTGGCTCTGGTTTCGTGTCCGGATCGGGTGGCTGGTAATCATCGCGCAGCGCAGCCGATAGGTAGCCCAGCGTTGATTTCACGCCCCCCTGCCCGCTTACATAGTCCAGCTTTTGCCGCACATAGTCTTCCCCATGTTCAGCAATCCATTGCCGCGCCAACCTGTCCGAGACACCCTGATCGCGCATCGTCTTGTAGATCGGCAGGTTGCGAACGCCGTCGCTGTCATCAATCTCGAACATCGCTTTCTGTGGATTGCCCTTGATACGGAATCGGATGTCCGTGACGGTGCGACCCTTCTTCTTGAATTCCGGTTCAATCAGAATGTCCGAGCTTTTGTTCACCTCGGCCACCGCCGGTTTGATGATCTTGGCGTTCAGATGCTTGAAGCTGCTGTAATAGTCGCTGCCATCCACGCCCATCAACTTGCGGAACACGTCCAGCGCCCACCACCCTGTCGAGCCCGTTCTGACGAAGCGATAGCAATTCTCATACAATGCCAGGCCATGGCCTGAGCTGAAATTCCTCTGAATCTGCACATTGATGAGGGCATAGATCTTGGGGTCATAAAGCTTCTGCGCCAACGCCGGGGAATAGGCATATTCGCACACCCCGTTCTTCAGCTTGGCAAAACTCAGCAAGGACGAGACGCCCCATTCCTGACGGCCCTGTTCATCCAGCATATCCCACTCGGCTACGGTTTCAGCCAAAGCGCGCAGGCTGGCGCGCAGTGTATCGAAGTCGTTGGAATTGTAGCCCACCATCATGGCCAGGGTTCTGGCGTCAATCGTATGGGTGGCGGCCGAGGTCAGTGCATCATAGGCATTCAGCAACAGCACATTGGACAGCTTACGCTGCAACAGCGTCAGCTTGCCGCTGATATGAATCGCGGCGACATTCTTTTTCACCGTCTCCCGGCGCAGAGCACCAGAGAGGGTATCCATGTCCAATAATGTATCCGGCATGATTCTGCCTGACTGCTCGTTTTAATATTTGTGCCACGAAAGGTACCCAATGATCAATCTTCTTTGGGTGCCCAAATACAGGATGAAAGGAATCCCGTAAACAGGTACCTAATGACTCTGCACTGAGAGTTATCCCCAGGGCAGGGACTCGGCGAAGACTGGATGCCGCTCAAAACGACTCGTCAACCTGTTCCGAGGGGCAGGATTAGGCTCTGATTTCGCCTGTTTTTTTGAATACCGCGAATCGGGCCCCCTCTTCCCGGATTCTGGCGCTTTTCGTCCTGCAAACAGGAACCTATTGTCCTGAAAAGAGGTTCCTTTCGTACCGTATTGAGGTCCGGTAGTACATTCATCTCATTGTTATTATTAGCAGTTTTGGGCCCAAAGAATCTAAAACTTCTAAATAGAATAAACTCTTTGTTGCGCCTTTTTCTGTTTTAAGAATTGGTTTCGCGACGAAACTCGGTCATTTGATGTATTTCTGTGGAAAAAACCGCAATGAAGGATAGCCGCCAGACAAAATGTTCGCTACATTTTGGAATATACGCTGGTAAGGCGAACATTATCCGAGGCATCGACAGTGAACAAATCCAACCAACCTCCCGTGCCGCCCTATTTGAATCTTGATCCAGAGAACGCGGCAACCAAGTTGCCTGATCCTATCGGGACATCTCGATTCGCAAAAGCGGCCACATTCTGCGCCAAGGGACGAGAAGACCTTGCCCGCCGTGGCTATGCCCCTGATGGAGAAAAACGGCTGCGGCGGTTTTCCATATGGGAAATCACCAAGTATCTTATCCCCGTCGCCCCCGCCCATCTGAGGCGGGTTCTGAAGGCCAATCCCGACCTGCCCCAGGGCGAGGGCGAGACCGGATCCAAATGGTTCACTTTGGAAGAGGTTCTGACCCTGCGCCAGCATTTCGCGGCTGAAGGCGTCAGCACAAAGGAATATCTGCCGTATCGTCCGGAGGGCCTTCCGGCAAAGGTCGTCGCCGTCGCCAACTTCAAGGGTGGTGTCGGAAAGACCTCGACTGCTGCTCATCTGGCGATGTCCGCCGCGCTGGACGGCTACAAGGTTCTCGTGATCGATTTGGACAGCCAGGGGTCCATGACCTCGATCCTTGGTGGTCGCGTCGCGGATGAATGGCAAACGGTGTTTCCATTGATCGCCAAAGACTATGCGCGCGCCGTGCAAGAGGAAAACAGGGTTCGCATCGCGGCGGGTCAACCCGAAATCCCCTTGGACGAAACGCTACAAGAGGCCCTGGCCACCCTGCCCCGCGATGTCATTCAAAAGACGCACTGGCCCAATATCGATCTGATCGGCGCGCAGCTGAACCTGTATTGGGCCGAGTTCCAGATTCCCGTCTGGCGCATGGGCCTGCGCAGCTGGCCTCTTTGGGATGGGTTGACGAACTTCCTGCAAGACGAGGGCGTTCTTAATGATTACGACATCGTGTTCCTCGATACCCCTCCTGCACTTGGGTACCTAACGATCAATGCGCTGGCCGCGGCGGATATTCTGTTGGTGCCGCTTGGGGCGTCATTCCTGGAGTTTGATTCGACGGGCCGGTTCTTCGACATGCTGTATACGACTTTTGCCAGCATCGAAGATGGCGAGAATGCCGCGCAACGGGCGGCAGGTTTACCCGAACTTAAGTTCGAATGGGATGTAGTCCGGGCAATCATCACGCGCTTTGACGCCAGTCAGCAGACCGACATGGCAAATGTCATACAGGCTTATTTCGGGGATTTCATGAATGCCTACCGTCAGGACTATACCGCTTTGGTCGGGCAGGCGGGGGAGCAAGTGAACGGGATTTACGAAGCGGATTACCGCGATTTCAACCGCGACACCTATGTGCGAGGCCGCGAGACCTTTGACCGGACTTATGCGGAATTCAAAGAGGTTCTGATCGGGTGCTGGTGGCGCGATGCTCAGATGGGAGGAGAGGCAGATGGCTAAACGCAGAAGACTGACCGCCCCGGACACGGCGGAACTGGAACAGCTCGAGGCTGGTTTCGTCGCGAAACCTTCGATCAGCCCGTTTGATACAAAATCCCCGGCACCGCCGATTGCACAGGTTGCGGCCGAGGCTGCGTCTTTGAACGGGATGGCTGCGGTGACGGACAGGGTCGCACTGGCGCAGGACCAAACAGATGCCGCCGCCTGGCGCGACGCAAAAGACGCTGGTCTGGTGGCGCAAAAGCTGCCCTTGGACGATATTGATGCCGACTATATCCGACGGGACCGCATGGTCGAGGATGAAGAGGCAATGGCCGAGTTGCTGGAGTCCTTGCGCGTCCACGGCCTTCGCACACCGATCGAGGTTACACCGGACGGTGAGGGGTATGGCCTTATTTCCGGGTTTAGACGCCTGGATGCCTTCCGGCGTCTGGCCATAACCGATCCGAGATTTGCGGCGATCCCGGCCTTTGTGCGCAACGCCGAGACAGGGCAGGGTGCCTATGTTTCGATGGTCGAAGAGAACGAACTGCGCGCCAACCTGAGCCCGTATGAGCGCGGTCGGATCGCTGTTCTGGCCGCAGGGCAGGGGGTTTTCGACTCCACCGAAGCCGCAGTGGACGTTTTGTTTGCAGCCGCGTCCAAGGCCAAACGTTCCAAGGTGCGCAGCTTTGCCAGTGTTCACGAGGCGCTGGGGGATTTGCTGCAGCATCCCATCGCCTTGACCGAGAAGGCCGGTCTGAAGCTCGCGGCCGCATTGAGGGACGGGGCACAAGCCAAACTGCGGCAGGCCCTGGCAGGTGCAGATGTTCTGGATGCCAAGGCGGAATGGTCCTTGCTGGAAAATGCGCTCAGGGACGCGCCCGAACCGTCCAGAGACAAAACGCGTGGCGGACGACCGCAACAGGTTGAGCGTTTGGCACCGGTCAGTCTTCCGGGTGGTGGGGAAATTCAGGCAGAGGTCTCGGCAGGCGAACTGCGCCTTCGCATTCGCGGGCGCAACTTGTCTGCAGATGATGCGGCGCGGATCGTTGAGCAGATTGCAGAGCACATGCTCTGACCTCGGTTTCGCAACGAAACTGAGGGGCAATCTAGGAGACTAGTTCCAACCTGGTTTGGGCCTTTCATTGAGGGTTTCAAGTTGTGCGCATTAATGTCAGAAAAAGAGCATTATGTGCATCGCCTCATTGTTTGAGAATGCACCTCTAAAGCAGGCGAAGGTCCAACTCCGAGACTGTCGCGAAGCAAAAAAACTGGAAGGTGCGGGGTGTGATGCGCTAATATTGAACGCGACCATTCAATAAGGTCGTCGATACAAGTTTGAGCAAAAACTGGGCGAATGGCGTCAATTCGCACAGGATTTAAGCAGATCGACAGGAGAATCGGCAGGTCCAGGGCGCAGTTCATAGAGTTCACTGCAACAGGCGGCGACAAATTTCCCGCAGCCTTGAAGCATGAGCCGTTCCCATCACCGAGACCATCCCGATATCGTCCCCCAATTTGGCCAATCCGCCCCGCGCCGTGGGCAGGGTCTTTTTGTCCAGCAAGGCACTGGGCCGCAAAACAGTCATCGACGGGTTCCAGCAGTCGGGCTCGTACAAGTGCATGTTCCCGCGCGCGCAGGACCTGGGTCTGGAGGCCGTTTTGCTCAACACGGCCGGTGGGATCACCGGAGGCGATCAGTTCCGCTTTACCGGGCAGATAGCCCCTGACACGACAGTGACTTTGACAACCCAAGCGTGTGAGCGGGTTTACAAGGCGCAGCCCGGACAAGTTGGTACCGTCAGTAACACGATCAAGGTGGGCAGGGGCGCGCGCCTGAACTGGCTGCCGCAAGAGACGATCCTCTATGACAACAGCGCTCTGAATCGGCGTCTGATCGTCGATCTCGATCCCGGCGCGCAGGCGCTGGTGGTCGAGCCGCTGATCTTCGGGCGGCAAGCCATGGGCGAAACCCTCGGCGACATACGCTTGTGGGACCACATCGAACTCCGCCTCGGAAATCAGCCATTGTTTCTGGATGCGATCCGGTTTGAAGGAGATCTGAATACGCATCTTGGCAGGCCCGACATTGGTGGCGGGGCAGGGGCTATGGCGTTGGTCATTCTGGCCTCGGACTCGGCAAGCGGTCATCTGAAAGCAGTGCGGGAAATACTGCCGGACACTGGAGGTGCCAGCCTTATCCGCGAAGACCTGATGGTGGTTCGGATACTGGCACCCAGCGGGTTCGCGTTGCGCCGCGTTTTGCTGCCGGTCCTGCGACGACTGAATTCCGAAACTCTCCCACGATGCTGGATGCTGTGACATGAACCTGACCCCGAGAGAGAAAGACAAATTGCTGATCGCCATGGCCGCCGAGGTCGCCCGCAAGCGTTTGGCGCGTGGCGTCAAGTTGAACCACCCCGAGGCGATCGCCCTGATCACCGATGCGGTGGTTGAAGGCGCGCGGGATGGGCGCTCGGTCGCTGACATGATGCAGGCCGGGGCCGAAGTCATCACACGCGATCAATGCATGGAGGGCGTGCCCGAGATGATCCACGACGTACAGGTCGAGGCCACGTTTCCGGACGGAACCAAGCTTGTGACCGTCCACAACCCTATTCGCTAACCCATACAGGAGGTCCAAATGAACCGCATGCTGTTTCCCGCCCTTGTCCTGTCCGGCCCGGCGCTGGCCCACTCGGACACCCATATTCACGCTCATGGCGGCGATTACGTCGCGTTGGGTGTTGGGCTGGCCCTGATCGCGCTGGTCGCCATCACTCTGATATCCAAACTGCCCAAATGATCCCGGGCGAGGTCATTCCGGCGAAGGGGTCGCTGACGCTCAATGCCGGGCGCAGCAGTCGTTTGGTTGTGGTGGCAAATACGGGCGACCGCCCGGTTCAGGTTGGCAGCCATTATCACTTTGCCGAGGCGAACTCGGCGCTTGATTTTGATCGCTATGCCGCATTGGGGATGCGGCTTGATATTCCGGCCGGGACAGCCGTGCGGTTCGAGCCGGGGCAAATGCGCGAGGTCATGCTGGTTCCGTACGAGGGGCGTCGGCACATTTACGGTTTCAACATGCATATCATGGGGGCTTTGAGAGATGCCGGGCAAGATTAGCCGCAGTGATTATGCCGCCATGTTCGGGCCAACGGTGGGCGACAGGGTGCGTCTGGCCGATACCGATCTGATTATCGAGGTTGAAAAGGACCTGATCGTGGATCGCGCGACAGCGGCCCGGTTCACCGAAACCGGGCATCGCGACGCGGTCTATGGCGAAGAGGTCAAGTTTGGTGGCGGCAAGGTGATCCGCGACGGGATGGGGCAGTCTCAGGTCACGCGGGCCGAGGGGGCCGTGGATACGGTCATCACCAATGCGCTGATCGTCGATCACTCGGGCATATACAAGGCGGATGTGGGCCTGAAAGACGGGCGCATTGCGAAGATCGGCAAGGCCGGAAATCCGGATACGCAACCCGGTGTCGACATCGTCATCGGACCGGGGACCGAGGTTATTGCGGGCGAGGGGCGCATTCTGACCGCCGGTGGTTTCGACAGCCATATCCACTTCATTTGCCCGCAACAAATCGAAGACGCGCTACACTCTGGCCTGACGACCATGCTGGGTGGTGGCACCGGCCCGGCCCATGGCACTTTGGCCACCACATGCACCCCCGGCCCCTGGCATATCGGGCGGATGTTGCAGGCGGCGGACGCCTTTCCGATGAACCTGGCCTTTGCGGGCAAGGGCAACGCTTCGCTGCCCGCCGCAATTGAGGAACAGGTCAAGGGCGGGGCCTGCGCGTTGAAACTGCACGAAGATTGGGGGACGACGCCCGCCGCCATCGACTGCTGCCTGTCTGTGGCGGATGCGATGGACGTGCAGGTAATGATCCACACCGATACGCTGAACGAATCCGGTTTCGTGGAAAACACGGTGGCTGCGATGAAAGGCCGGACGATCCATGCCTTCCACACCGAAGGCGCGGGTGGCGGCCATGCACCGGACATCATCAAGATCTGCGGCGAGAACCATGTTCTGCCCTCATCCACCAACCCGACGCGGCCCTTCACAGTGAACACGGTCGAGGAACATCTGGATATGTTGATGGTGTGCCACCACCTCGACAAATCCATCCCCGAGGATGTGGCCTTTGCCGAAAGCCGCATCCGTCGCGAGACCATCGCGGCCGAGGATATCCTGCACGACATGGGCGCGTTCAGCATCATTGCGTCCGACAGTCAGGCCATGGGCCGGGTGGGGGAGGTGCTGATCCGCACCTGGCAAACCGCCGACAAGATGAAGAAGCAACGCGGACGCCTGCCCGAGGAAACCGGTGACAACGACAACCTGCGCGTCCGCCGCTACATTGCGAAATACACCATCAATCCGGCCATCGCGCATGGCCTGAGCAATGAAATCGGCAGTATCGAAGAAGGCAAGCGTGCCGATCTGGTGCTGTGGAACCCGGCGTTTTTCGGGGTAAAGCCCGAGATGGTCTTACTGGGTGGCACCATCGCCTGTGCACAGATGGGGGACCCGAACGCCTCGATCCCGACGCCGCAGCCGGTCTATAGCCGTCCAATGTTCGGGGCCTATGGCCGCTCGGTCGAGCATTCAGCGATCACCTTTGTCTCGGCAGCGGCTCAGGCCGACGGGATTGGTGACGCGCTTGGTTTGGCCAAACAAACGGTTGCCGTGCGAAACACGCGAAACATCGGCAAGCGGGACCTGTTGCTGAACGATGCAACCCCGCATGTCGAGGTCGATCCCGAAACCTATGAGGTCCGCGCAGATGGCGAATTGCTGACTTGCCAACCGGCCGAGGTTTTGCCGATGGCGCAACGCTATTTCATGTTCTGAGATTGGAAGAGGCCCGATGACACCCGATATAAAAACCGCCCGCATCTATCACGATCACACCCATGCCCCTGCCCATGCGCAGGTTTCGCTGGACTATGACGGCCGGTTCCTGCGCCGCAAGATGCTGGCCACCGATGATGGTGAGGCGTTTCTGGTCGATCTGGCGCAGACGCTGTCGCTGGATCACGGCGGCGTTCTTGTTCTGGAGGATGGGCGCGAGATCGAAGTGGTCGCTGCGCCCGAAGATCTGCTGGAAGTCAGCGGCGACAACCTGCTGCGCCTGGCCTGGCATATCGGCAACCGCCACACGCCCTGTCAGATCGAACCGGGCCGTTTGCTGATCCAGCGCGATCATGTGATCCGGGACATGCTGGACAAGTTGGGTGCCACCACGCGCGAGGTTGTGGAACCCTTCACTCCGGAAGGCGGGGCTTACGGGCACGGCAGGACCCATGGCCACGCCCACTGACGCCGATATCCTGACGCTGAACCAGTGGCTGTCACCCGCCTATCCGGTGGGCGGGTTCACCTATTCGCACGGGCTGGAATGGGCCATCGATAGCGGGGCCGTGACGGATGCCAACAGCGCGGGCGCGTGGATTTCGGATGTGCTGAACCATGGCTCGGGCCGGAATGACGCTTTGTTTCTTGTGGCGGCTTATAATGCCAACTCGAAGAAGGAACTGACCGAGATCGACGCAACCGCACGCGCCTTCTGCGCCTCGTCCGAGCGGTTGATGGAAACGCAGCTTTTGGGTGAGGCCTTCTGTGGTGTCACAGCACAGGTTTGGGAGGTGGATCTGGCCGGCCTGACCTATCCGGTTGCGGTCGGACGTGCCGCGCGTCTGCATGGTTTGCCTCTGCTCCTGACGACACAGATGTTCGTGCAATCCTTCATGTCGAACCTTGTGGCATGTGCCACGCGGTTGGTTCCCCTTGGCCAGACCGAGGCGCAACGGCTGATCCGAGACCTGACACCGCTATGCTCCAGACTGGCGACCGAAGCGCAGGATCAAGGGCTCGAGGCGCTTAGCTCGACCGCGTTTCTGTCCGATATCGCGTCAATGAAACATGAAACCCAATATTCAAGGATGTTCCGAACATGACCCAGATGAATGGCCCTTTGCGGGTCGGAATCGGCGGCCCGGTTGGGGCTGGAAAGACAACGCTGACAGCCGCCTTGTCCGAGGCGTTGCGCGATACGCATTCGGTTGGTGTGATCACCAATGACATATATACTCAGGAGGACGCCGAGGCCCTGATGCGGATGCAAATCCTGCCGCAGGACCGGATTATCGGCGTGGAAACAGGCGGTTGCCCCCACACTGCGATCCGCGAGGATGCTTCGATCAATCTGGCGGCAGTGGCCGAGATGCAAACGCGCCACCCGGATGTTGAACTTGTGCTGATCGAAAGCGGAGGCGACAACCTGTCGGCGACCTTCAGCCCTGAACTGGCGGATGTGACACTTTACGTGATCGACGTGGCGGCGGGTGAGGAGATCCCGCGCAAAGGTGGGCCAGCGATCACGAAATCGGACGTTCTGATCATCAACAAAACCGATCTGGCCCCGCATGTGGGCGCGTCGCTTGAGGTAATGGAACGCGACGCGACCAGAATGCGCAATGGCCGCCCGTTTGTGTTCTCGTCATTGCGGCAAAGGGAAGGAATTGGTGCGATCGTAGAACTTCTGACCTCGATCGGCGGGCTCAGGGCACCGGACGCGGCGTGATGGTCTGGCCGTCGTGCTGACAGCGGGCCTGCAATAACTCTACCGCCAGATCAAAGGGCGCGACGTTGCTTTCCGCGCGGGCTGTCAAATGCGCGCCTTCCAGCAAGGCAAGGGTCGCGCGGGCCTCGGCCGGGGGGCGGCCCAGATTGCGAATACTGTTGTCCGTCTGCGCAAGCTCGAAAATGCCCGTCAGACGGGCCACCATCATGGCGCGGAAGTCGTTGATTTTCTGGATGACTTCGTCTGACAGGCTTTCACGACTGCTGATCAGCGCGACACACAGGCAGAGCGTTTTGCCATCGTTCAACGCATCCCGATACAACGCGATAACGGACAGCAGACGTTGCGCGGCGGTGGGGCAGGTTTCGTCGATCCGGTCGCATTCGCCTTGCAAGGTTGCGTGATAGCGGTCCATCAAGGCCACCGAGAGGGCGGCTTTGGTCGGAAAGTGATAGTGGATCGACGCCTTGCGGATACCGACCGCAACGGCCAGATCGGCATAGCTGAACCCATCGAAACCGCGCGCGCGGGCGGCGTGTTCGGCGACATCCAGAAGGGCGGTTTTGGTGTCTGGTCTCATAGTGTCTCAAACCTTTTCCTGCAAAAGCCGCGCGGCAACATGGTCCGCCGCTTCCAATGCGCCTTCCAGATAGCCGCCAAACTGCGGGGCCACTTCGGTTCCGGCAAAGATCAGACGGTTGTCCCAAATTCGGTCCAGCGTGCGGGGCAGGCCATAGGAGGGGTGGCTGAACAGCGGGTGTTGATCCTCTTCCACGGCGGTAAACGGGTCGGCGGACCAGTCTTTGATTTGCACATCCAACGGCTGCGCGGCCTCAGCCCCGAACAAGCGGGTCAGTTGTTCCGTTATCATCTGGCGCAGGCGCTGTTGATCTGTGCGCGCCTGCGGCGGCGTTCCAATGAAGCCGAACACCGCATAAGGGCCGGTTTCAGCGGGCGAGGCATCGTGGACCTCGACCATCGGGCCCCGGCGGCTCATGGCATCACCCGACAGCCCGGCCTTGCGCCAAAACGGCGTGTCATAGATCGCAAGGGCCTTGGCTTGACCGGCCATCCACGTGGGGGCGGCTGCCATTGCATTTGTGGCGGCTTCTGGCAGGGCTGGCGTGAAAGACATGCGCATCGCGACCCGAGGGGGCAGGGCCAGAACAACATGCCTCGCGCGGAAGGTCAGACCGTTCCGGCTGGTGGCGATCACACCATCATCGGTGCGCTGCAATGCCTGGATTGGGGTCGCGAGATATATGCGGTCGGGATCAACCTGCTTCGCCAAGCCATCGATCAGGGCGCCAAACCCTCGGTCCACCCGCAAAGACCCCTGCATCGACGAAAACCCGTGCCCGCGCAGGACGCGGCCCTGCTCGTCCTCATAGGTCAACTCGCCCGCGGAATACTGTTCGAACGCGGCCAACCCCAACCGCGCGATCAGCGCTGCGATCCGGGGCTGCCCCGGCCAGAACCACGCGGGGCCAAGATCAAACCCCGCGCTGCCGTTGTGGTGGGTCAGGATACGACCCCCCAGACGGTCGCGCCCCTCGACCAGTACAAAATCCTGCCCTTGCCGCGCCAGTTGCGCGGCAAGGCTGAGACCTGACAAACCTGCGCCGATGATCAGTGTCTGGGTGTCCAGCGTAAGGTTGCGCCTCACGGTCTCGGCCCCCGATCACACTGCAGGAGGTTGGGCAAAGGGCAAATGCCCGGTTTTCATCCAGACCTTCGCGCCGTCTGGCCCAGCAACCGCCGACAGGGTTTCACCTTCGGGCAAACGCAACCAGGCGTTTTTGGCCAATTGGTCCCCACCCGCTGTGATTTGTCCATCGATCACCAGGATCTCGTGCCCGCCGCTGGCGTCCGAGATCAATTCAGCGCCCGGATCAAGACGACTATATGTGACAACTTCGCGCGCGTCCTCATGCAGGGTTGCGGTTGCCACACCGTTGACGGGCGTTCCAAGCTCATCCGCCATGGTTTTGCGAAACTGCGTGCGGTCATCCATATCGAATTGCCAGAGTTTGACGAAGATCGTGCAGCCGGGGGCAGAGCCGGGCGTGTGGGATGAGGTCGGCGGGTTGCGCACATAGGTCCCTGCCGGGAAGTCGCCATGTTCATCCTGAAACACGCCGTCCAGCACGATGAATTCCTCTCCGCCCGTATGGGTATGGGCCGAGAACGAACTGCCGGGGGCGTAGCGCACGATTGTCGTGGCACGTGCCACTTCTCCGCCTATCCGGTCCAGCATACGGCGATCAACGCCTTTCATCGGCGAAGGCTGCCAGTCCAATCGATCAGAATGAACGACAACGCGGGCAGAGAAATCTGAGTTCAGTTCCATAACGGTTTTCCCTTTTTTGGACGGACCACGGCTGTGGGATATGTTTGAGATAAACTATCTACTACTAGGTAGGGAAATTTCAAGTATCAGTTCCAAATACTCACTTCCGACTTCAAAAACCTGTGGGATTGATCTCAGATCACCCGTGCGCGAGGGCTGCCGCCAGATGATCGATCAAAGCCCGAATGCGGGCCGTCAGGTGCCGGTTGGGCGGGTAGGTGGCATAGAGGCCCAAGACTGCGGTCTCCTGCGCCTCAAGGATAAGCTGCAACCGCCCGTCCGCCAGAAAGGGCCGGGCAGTATAAAGTGGGACGCGACCGATACCCAGCCCGTCCGCCGCCATATTGGCCACTGCGCGCGGGGAATTGGCGCGGAAATTTCCGGATACCGGCACCATGATGTCCCCGTCCGGCCCTTTGAACGCCCAGCTGTCGATCACATTGCCGGTCGTTTGCAGCAGGCAATTATGCTCTGACAGATCCTCGGGCACATCCGGCGCGCCGAACCGGGCCAGATAATCGGGCGCGGCGCAGCAGACGATCCGCATATCTGTCAGTTTGCGCGCGACCAGGGTTGAATCCTTCAGCCCACCGAAACGGATGGCCAGGTCAAAGCCTTCATCCACCAATGAGACGTGGTGATCGGACAGGTGCAGCTCGATCACGACATTCGGATGTGCGTCCTGAAACGGTTTCAGAAGATGGACCAGTTCCGCCGACCCATAGCCGGTCGGGGCCGTGATACGGATGCGGCCTGCCAGCTCGGTCTGGCGTTGCTGCACCAGCCCCTCCAGCTCCTCAAACTGTTCCAACAAAGGCAGGCACCGTTCGAAATAGGCTTTGCCGGTGTCGGTCAGGGTCACGCTGCGGGTGGTGCGGTGGAACAGTTGCGCGTTCAGGCGCTGTTCCAGCTGGCCGACATATTTGCTGGCCAGTTTGGTGCTGATCCCAACCTGCCGCGCACCGTCGGTGAACGAGTTGTGGCTGGCCACGGCCACAAAGGTGCGCATTCCGATGATCGTGTCCATTGTCTACAAGACGTTCATAGTCAATCACCAATTGAATATATTATAGTTAAGATGCGGGCAAGTTAGCTTGGGGTTCAGTGACAATCGCCAAGAAGGAACTGCCTTATGTCCCAGACCCTCCGCATTCACAGCTTTCCGCTTTCGGGCCACGCGCACCGGGCCGTTTTGTTCGCAAATCTCGCGGGCCTGCCACATCAGGTGATTGATGTGGACCTTCCCGGCGGGGCGCATAAACAAGATGACTTTCTGGCCATGAACCCGGCAGGGCAGGTGCCTGTTCTTGAAGATGGTGAGGTGATCATCTGCGACAGCAACGCGATCCTTGTATATCTGGCGCGCAAATATGCGCCTGACTACCTGCCCAATGATCCCGTGCTTGAGGCCGAGGTGCAGAAGTTCCTGACCCTCGCCGCAGGTGAGATCGCCTTTGGCCCCGCAGCGGCCCGGTTGATCAACGTGTTCAACGCACCGTTGGATAAGGCGTTCACCCACGCAACGGCGGCCAAGGTTCTGGGCAAGCTGAACGCGCATTTGCAAGGGCGCGACTGGCTGGTGGGCGACCGCTCGACCATCGCCGACGTGGCGATCTACAGCTATACCGCCCATGCGCCCGAGGGTGACGTCTCGCTAGAGCCCTACCCGAATGTCCGCCGCCTTCTGGCGAATATCGAGGCGCTGGACGGCTTTGTCCCGATGCCCAAGACCGCAGCCGGTCTGAACGCCGCCTGAGGCGGATCGGATCCATGACAAAACCGGTCGTGCGATGCCACGGCCGGGCCCTCAAACCCATGCGAGGCCCCCGATGAATGTCCCCGGACAAACCGCCGAATCCCCGTTTCACCGTGGCGAACGCGAGATGCAGACACGTATTGGCAAGCGCGAGCGGATGGAGAAAATCGGCCGCACCGTCATACGCCCCTACATGCCGGATCAGCATCGTGAGTTTTTCGGCAAACTGCCCTTTGTCGTGCTGGGCAGCGTTGATCCGCAGGGCTGGCCCTGGGCCTCGATCCTGTCGGGGCGGCCCGGGTTTCTGTCCACGCCAACCGAAACTTTGCTGGACTTTCAGGCCCAACCGCATCCGGATGATCCGCTGAAAGCGGCCCTTGAAACCGCAGCACCGATTGGGGTGGTCGGGGTCGAGTTGTCGACCCGGCGGCGCAATCGGATGAATGCGACGGTGCAAGAGGTGTCGGAAACCGGCTTTTCGCTGGACGTGCTGCAATCCTTCGGGAATTGTCCGAAATACATTCAGACCCATGATGTTGAGTTTATCCGCGACCCCGCACCCGAGGGGGCACAGATCAAAAGCGAACGGTTTGAAACTCTGGACACGGCGGCGCGCGAGTTCATCGCCTCAGCCAACTCGCTCTACGTGGCCAGTTACGCTGACACCGAAGGTGAGCGCAGCGTTGACGTCTCGCATCGCGGCGGGCGGTCGGGGTTTGTGAAAGTGCAAGGCAACAGCCTTGTTGTGCCCGATTTCCTTGGAAACAACTTCTTCAATACGTTGGGGAATTTCCTTGTTACGCCGCGCGCGGGGCTGTTGTTCCCGGATTACCAAAACGGCGATCTGCTGATGCTGACCGGAACGGTCGAGGTGCTGGACGCGCACCACCCCGACATCGCCGGGTTCCAAGGGGCCGAACGGGGCTGGCGGTTTGATATGGTTCAAGGCCTTCGGCTTAGTGACGCCTTGCCCTTCCGGGGCAGCCTGACCGAGTTCTCGCCCAACAGCCTGAATACCGGCGACTGGAAAACGGTGACGCCGCAATAGTGGGACCCGGCCCGTGCGACGGCATTTGACCGCTGATTTGTCGCAAATGTGCTAGTATCGCCGGGCAAACCACGGGACAAACAGGTATGAACCGCGTGTGTATCCATAACCCTCTGGATCGTCGGGCCACGGGCTGCGACCTCGTTGCGATGTGTCAGTAATCGCCTTTTTGGGCATTTGACTGGCAGGATTGCAAACGAGGACGGACCACCACATGACACACGCGCTGCGATTGGCCATCGACATTGGCGGCACGTTTACCGACACGGTTCTGGTTGAAGGCGAAGACAGGATTCTGGCCTCGACCAAAACCCTGACCACCCATCAAAACCCGGCGGATGGCGCGATGGAGGGCGCGCGGCGGGTCATGGCCGCAACCGGGCGGTCCCTGTCGCAAGTGACGGGGTTCATCCATGGCACCACGCTGGCCACCAACGCTCTGATCGAACGGCGCGGGGCCGTGGTGGCGACGATCTGCACCGAAGGGTTCCGCGACATCCTCGATATCGGGTATGAGCGGCGCTATTCCCAATACGATATCAATCTGGAAAAACCCGATCTTCTGGTCCCGCGCGAGCGGTCCTTTGTGATCCGCGAACGTATATCCGCCGAGGGTGCTGTGCTGATCCCGCTGGACGAGGCGCAGATCGATAACCTTCTAGCTGAACTTGACGCAAGTGGGGCCGGGGCAGTGGCGATCTGCCTGATGCATGCCTATGCCAACCCCGCGCATGAGCGGCGATTGCGTGATTTTCTGACCCGGCACCGCCCCGGCCTGACCGTCTCGATCTCATCCGATGTCAGCCCCGAAGCGCGGGAATTTGACCGGCTCTGCACCACAGTGGCGAACGCCTATATCCAGCCTCTGATGCAAAGCTATCTGGCCCGGTTCGTAGATCAGTTCGAGGCCGAAGGCGTAACATGCCCGATCCTGATGATGAGCGCAGGGGGCGGCATGTGCACGGTCGAAACTGCGGCCCGTTTTCCGATCCGTCTGGTCGAATCCGGCCCGGCGGGTGGGGCCATTCTGGCGGCACGTATCGCGGCGCGGGCGGGTCTGGATCAGGTGCTGTCCTTCGATGTAGGGGGCACCACCGCCAAGTTGTGCCTGATTGATGGTGCCCGCCCCCAGAACTCGCGCGCGTTTGAGATCGCCCGGGCGGCGCGGTTCATCAAAGGCTCGGGCATGCCGGTGCGTATTCCGGTGATCGAGATGATCGAGATTGGCGCGGGTGGCGGCTCGATTGCCGGGGTGGATCGTCTGGGACGCTTGACCGTCGGGCCACAATCTGCAGGGTCCGAGCCGGGGCCGGTTGCGTTCATGCGCGGCGGCACCGAACCCACCGTGACCGACAGCGACATCACGCTGGGTTACATCGTCCCGGACACCTTTGCCGAAGGACATATCCGGCTGGACCCCGAAGGATCCAAAGCGGCGCTGGCCCGCGTGGTTGGTGAACGGCTGCAACTTGACGCCGTGGGCGCGGCAGATGGCGTCAGTCGGATTGTGGATGAAAGCATGGCCAGCGCGGGGCGGATGCATGCGGTGGAATCGGGCAAGGATCTGGGCCCGCGCACGATGATCGCCTTTGGCGGCAATGGTCCGTTGCATGCCAGCCGTGTCGCGCGCTCTGCTGGCGTGTCGCGCATCGTGATCCCACCCAATCCGGGTGTTGGGTCGGCGGTGGGCTTCCTGTTCGCGCCGGTTTCGTTTGAGATCGTCCGCTCGCGCTATTCGCTGCTGGACAGCATGGATTTGGACGGGGTGAATGCCTTGTTCGATACAATGATTGCCGAGGCGGAAGAGGTCGTGGCCCAAGGGGCGGGTGATGCGCAAACCCAGACCCTGCGCACCGCGTTTATGCGCTATAACGGGCAGGGGCATGAGATCGAAATCCCCCTGCCGGATCGTGCGCTGACGCCCGAAGACATTGCCCCGCTGACCGCAGCATTCGAAGAAGAATACCGCAAGCAATTTTCACGCCCCGTGCCGGGGAGGCAGATCGAGATATTGAACTGGGCCGTGCGGGTAGCGACGCTGGACAACATGGTTGCACGGGTGCTCAATGCGCCCGAACGCAATGTGTTCACCGCAACCGAGACGCGCCCGATCACCTGCGATGTGGATGGAACTGTGAAAAACGCCGCTTTCATTGCCCGTGCCGATTTGAAACCCGGCGATCACGTTTCAGGTCCGGCGTTGATCCATGAACCGCAGACCACCACGCTCGTATCTGCCGATTTCTCGGCCCATATGGATGCAATTGGCAATTTGGTTCTGATCCAGGACCAGAAAGGAGGCGCATGATGAGCTCCGACCTTTCCCCGGCCCGCCTGCAAGTGATGTGGAACCGCCTATTGGCAGTAGTTGAGGAACAGGGCCAGACCCTCATCCGCGCCGCCTTTTCCCCCATCGTGAGGGAATGCGGCGATATCTCTGCCGGGATATTCGACGTCGATGGCCGTATGCTGGCGCAGGCCGTGACCGGAACCCCCGGACATATCAACACCATGGCCGAAGCCGTCCTGCATCTGCGCCAACGCTTTGCCGTTCAGGACATGAAGCCCGGTGACATCTACATGACCAATGACCCGTGGCTGGCCTCGGGTCATTTGAACGACTTCCTGCTGATGATGCCCGCGTTCAAGGATGGCAGGGTGGTTGGGTTTACCTCCTGCACCTCGCATCTGGTGGATCTGGGGGGCTTGGGCATGGGGCCGGAAGGCTCGGATATCTATGACGAGGGGCTGCTGATCCCGCCCTGCAAACTGGTCGAAGAAGGCACGCCAAACGCGCTGCTGATGGACATCATCCGTGCCAATTCGCGCGAGCCGATCGCCAATGAGGGCGACATCTACGCCCTGATCGCCTGTTGTGAGGCCGGAGTGAACCGGCTGGTGGCGATGATGGATGAGTTCGGGATCGACGATCTGGACCGTTTGGGCAGCTATATCATCGATACCTCGCGCAACGGCGCGCTGGAGGCCATCGCCGAGGTGCCTGAAGGCGTCTACAAGAACGTGCTGCGCATGGACGGGTACGAGACTGAGCTGGAGCTACACGCCACGCTGACCGTTGCCAAGGACGGGATGCATGTGGATTTCACCGGCACGTCGGGTTGTTCAAGAAAAGGCATCAATGTGCCGCTGAACTATGCGACGGCCTATACCGTTTTCGCCCTGCGCTGCATTGTCGGGCCGGACATTCCCAACAATGCGGGCTCGCTGGAACCGTTCACGGTGGGCGGCCCCAAGGGCTGTATCCTGAACGCGCAGCGCCCGGTTCCGGTGGCGATGCGTCACACGCTGGGGCAGGTGACACCCGATCTGGTGCTGGGCTGCCTGCATCAGGCACTGCCTGACAAGGTTCCGGCCGAGGGTGCCTCGTGCATGTTCGACTTGCCCATGCGCCACGCGCCCGAGGTTGCGGCCAATGGCGGGCGCGAGTTTGCCATTGAACCCGTGCACAATGGTGGCACTGGCGCGCGGCCTCATGCGGATGGGCTGTCGGCCACGGCTTACCCGTCAGGCGTCTTTGGCTCTCAGGTCGAAATTACCGAAAGCGTGGCCCCGGTGATCATGTGGCGGCGCGAGTTGCTGCCGGATTCGGGCGGTGCGGGCAAATATCGCGGCGGGCTGGGGCAGAGGATCGAGATGACCTCGTCCAACGACGCGCCGTTCATCGTGTTCCTGTCGGTCGAGCGGCTGAAATTCCCCGCCTTGGGCCGAATGGGCGGGCAGCCCGGCGCGCCGGGGCGGATCCGGTTTCGGGACGGCGTCAGCGACATCCCCGGCAAGGGCGAGTTGCGGGTCGAAGGCGGGGACTACCTGATCTTCGACACGCCCGGCGGTGGCGGGTTTGGCGATCCGGCAGATCGGGACCCGGATGCGCTGGCGCTGGATCTGAGGCGCGGGTTGGTGACGCCCGAAGGGGCCAAGGCCTATGGGGGCAAACCATGATCCGGGCGGTCGATCACATCCGTTCCATGGCCGCCTATGCGCTGGCCGATCTTGGGCATGCGGGCACCGTTTCGCTGGCACAGAACGAAAGCGCCTTTCCAGCCAGCCCAAAGGCGATTGCGGCGGGGCAGGCGGCGCTGGACCAGATGCCGCTCTACCCGGACCCGGACTGGCCCGAGTTGCGCGCGGCGATTGCCGAGGTCCACAAGCTTGACCCCAACACGGTCCTGTGCGGTGCAGGGTCGATGGAACTGATCGGCTGTCTGATCCGCACCTTTGCAGGGTCGGGGGACCGGGTGCTGGGTACGGATTACGGCTATGCCTATGTGGCGTCGGCCACAGCGCAGGTGCAGGCGGATTACGTGCAAGCGCGTGAGGTCGATCTGACCGTTTCGGTCGATGATATTCTGGCCGCCGTCACGCCCCAAACGAGGATCGTTTTTGTCTGCAATCCGGGAAATCCGACGGGGACGCTGATCCCTAATGCCGAGATCATCCGTCTTCGTGACGACTTGCCCAAGGATGTGCTGCTGGTTGTCGATCAGGCTTATGCGGAATTTGCGGATGATGGCCAGAACCCGGCCGAGGTTTTTGATTTGATCGAACGTGGAGACACTGTCGTCATGCGCACCTTCTCCAAGGCCTATGGGCTGGCGGGTGCGCGTGTGGGGTGGGGCGTGTTCCCGCCCGCGATTGCGGCTGAGATGCGGAAAGTGCTGAACCCGAACAATGTGTCGATCCCGTCGCAAGCCATGGCAACTTCGGCGATCCGGGATCAGGCGCATATGCGGGAAACGGTGAACCAAACGGCTGCGATCCGGGATCGCTTTGCCGAAGGGTGCCGGGCGCTGGGTCTGTCGGTTCCGCCCAGCCATACCAACTTTGTGCTGATCCGGTTCGCAGATTTTGAAACCGCCCGGAAAGCCGATCAGGCTCTGCGGGCCGAAGGCTTGCTGATGCGCGGTATGGGCGGATACGGCTTAGCTGATTGCCTGCGGGCCACGATCTGCCGGGAAGCGATCATGGATCGCTGTCTGGCCGGGCTGCGAAAGGTGACGTCATGACCCATGAAACCCGCAGGCGCGCGAAAATCGGCGTTTTGGTGCCTTTCACCAACACCAACCTCGAAGCGGATATGATGCTGATGCGCTGCCCGGATACGACGGTGCATTTTCAGCGCATGGGTGGCTATGACGTGGATGAGATTCCGGGCTCGGACCAGATGGCCGGGCTGGGGGCCTCGGATATCAGCCATGATCTGCGGATGATCGCGGGCGTCCGGCCCGATGTGGTTCTGTACGGCTGCACCTCGGCCACGCTGACCCATGGCCCCGGCTTTGACGCGCAACTGGCACAGGATATCAAGGCCGCCTCGGGTGCGATCACCTTTACCGCCGCCGGTGCGTTGGTGCAGGCGATCAAGGCGCTGGGTGTGTCGAATGTGGGTTTCTCTTCGCCCTATCTGGGCGAGATCAACACGCAGGCCATGGGTTTTCTGGCTCAGAACGGGATCGAGACGGTGCACTGCGCAGACATAGGGCGCGAACTGGGCAATTACGGTCAGGGAGAGCTGACGCCAGAGGAGGTTTTTGACCTTGCCTGCCGGGCCGACGATCCCAAGGCCGAAGCCATTGTCCTGAGTTGCACCGATATGCGCGCGGTCGAGGCGGTTGAGCGGATCGAGGATGCGCTTGGCAAACCGGTCGTGACCTCGAACCAGGCGATGATGTTTGCGTTGGTCCAGCAGCTTGGGCTGCCACCACATGCCGGGCTTCCGGGTCGGCTGTTCGACCGATTGTAAGGAAGGTTCTGATTTGTCGACATTCGGATGCCAGCTAAACCCTTTGTGCAGAAGGATTGCCGTGAGATGACCCTATGGATCAACCCCTTGCCGCCATCGCTGACATTGACGATGGTTTCCTTTGAGATACGGATCCCACACGGGCGCAGGCCATCGCGGCCCCGACACTTGGACGCAGTGACAGGAAGTACAACATGATCAAAGACAACCCCGGTCTGATCGCGGCGATCCGCGATCGTTTTGCCCATGTGGATAGCTGCCCGTTTCAGGGCGAGCGTGTTTTCTTTGAAAACGCAGGCGGCGCGCTGACGCTGAAGAAGGTGGCCGAGACCTCGGCTTTCTATGCGGCGATCCCGGACAATCCGGGGCGGATCAATCCGGCGGGGCAGGGCACCCAAAATGTGATCAACAAGGCCAAGGCCGATCTGGGCGTGTTCATGAACGCCTCATCCGGCCAGTTCTTTGCCGGGGAAAGCGGGACTGAGTTGCTGTTCCGGCTGATCCGCACGGCCTGTCTGGTTGCGCCGAAAGGGGCGAAGGTGATCGGGTCCTCAATCGAACACCCGGCGACCCGCAGTGCTGCGCGTCGCTGGGCTGGGATTGCCGGGCTGGACTACGTGAACGTGCAGCATGACGACGAAACCGGGCTGGTCACGGCTGAGGATTATGCCGCGCGGATGACTCCGGACGTGGCGGTGGCGACAATCCTGCATGCCTCACCCGTGACGGGGATGGGCATGGATGTGGCCGCGATCTCAGCCGCGATCCGGGCTGTCTCACCCGACTGTCTGATCATCGTTGATGGTATTCAGCACGCGGCACACGGGCAGTTGGATCTGGATGCCTACAACGTCGATGGCTATGCGATCTCACCTTACAAAGTGTTCTCGCGCCACGGCTATGGCATCGCATGGATTTCCGACAAGCTGAGCGCGCTGCCCCATGACATGCTGATCGATGCGCCGGCAACAGGGTGGGAGTTCGGAACCCGCGACACCGGGTCCTACGCCACCATGTCCGACGTGATCGACTATTTCATCTGGCTGGGCGGCGAGGTGTCCGACGAAACCGATCCGCGCAAACGGATCGAGGCTGCGGGTCGCGCCATTCACGGCTACGAGACGCATCTGACGAACGCGATGATCAACGGGGTCGGAAACCTGCCGGGGCTGCGGGATATGGACCACATTCGCATTCTGGCCGGGGCGGACAACGCTGCGCGTGAGGGGTTGGTGTCGATTGTGGTCGATGGCATCCCGTCGGAACAGGTGGTCGAAACGCTCAATCAGCAGGGTATCCGCACCCATACCCGCAAGGCAGATCATTACTCGGGCAATGTGCTGACGCCGCTGGGGCTGTCGGATTGCATCCGCATTTCGCTGTGCCACTACAATACCGAGCAAGAGGTTGCGCAGTTGCTGACTGCCCTGAAAGACATGACCGCCTGAACAAAAAAGCCCGGCCAGAAGGCCGGGCTTTTGGTTTGATCGGATCGCGGCTTTAGAAGTGGGCCGATTTCGTTCCGGCGGGCGCTTGCACCGGCGGGGCGAATTTGGTCAGGTCGATGCCTTCGACAGCCGCTTTGTATTCGTCCAGCGTCGGGGTCCGGCCAAGGATGGCGGACAGAACAACGACCGGGGTCGAGCCCAACAACGACTCACCCTTCTTGTCGGGCGCATCCGCCACGACGCGGCCCTGGAACAGGCGGGTGGAGGTGGCCATAACCGTGTCACCCTTGGCCGCTTTCTCCTGGTTGCCCATGCAGAGGTTACAGCCCGGACGTTCGAGGTACAGGATGTTCTCGTACTCGGTGCGTGCCTGCGTTTTGGGGAACAGATCGTCGAATTCAAACCCAGAATAGCGCTGCAGGATTTCCCAGTCGCCTTCCTCTTTCAACTCGTCGATGATGTTGTAGGTCGGGGCTGCGACCACCAGCGGCGCGTTGAATTCAACTTTCCCCGAGACTTTTTCGAGGTTGCGCAGCATCTGCGCCACGATCTTCATGTCGCCCTTATGCACCATGCACGAACCGACAAAACCCAGATCCACATGCTTTTCAGCATTGTAGTACGAGATCGGGCGGATCGTGTCGTGGGTGTAGCGCTTGGAAACATCGGCGTTGTTGACATCCGGGTCGGCGATCATCGGTTCAACGATCTGGTCCAGATCGACGATAACTTCGGCGAAGTATTTCGCATTGTCATCGGGGCGCAGGGCAGGCTTTTCACCCGACCTGATCTGAGCAATGCGCGCATCGGCGATGTTGACCAGCTTTTGCAGCATGCCGTTTTCATGCTCCATGCCTTTTTCGATCATGATCTGAATGCGCGACTTGGCCAGTTCCAGCGAGCCGATCAGCGTCTCATCATCCGAGATACAGACCGAGGCTTTGGCCTTCATCTCGGCGGTCCAGTCGGTGAAGGTGAAGGCCTGATCCGCCAGCAACGTGCCGATATGCACTTCGATCACACGGCCCTGGAAAACGTTGTCGCCATGCTGTTCCAGCATCTGCGCCTGCGTCGCATGCACCACGTCGCGGAAATCCATGTGCTCGGCCATTTGGCCCTTGAAGGTCACCTTGACCGATTCCGGGATCGGCATCGAAGCTTCACCGGTGGCCAGCGCCAGTGCCACGGTGCCCGAGTCCGCGCCAAAGGCGACGCCTTTGGACATACGGGTGTGGCTGTCGCCGCCGATAATGACCGACCAGTCGTCCACGGTGATGTCGTTCAGCACCTTGTGGATCACGTCGGTCATCGAATGATAGACGCCTTTCGGGTCACGCCCGGTGACGAGGCCGAAATCATTCATGAACTTCATCAGACGTGGCGTGTTGGCCTGCGCCTTGGCGTCCCAGACCGATGCAGTGTGACAGCCCGACTGATAGGCACCATCGACGCTGGGGGCCACGACGGTTGCGGCCATCGCCTCAAGTTCCTGCATGGTCATCAGACCGGTGGTGTCCTGAGAACCCACGATGTTGACCTTGACCCGCACATCCGATCCGGCGTGCAGGGTCTTGCCCGGCGTCGCGCCCACGGCGTTTTTGTTGAAAATCTTCTCAACTGCGGTCAGGCCCTGACCCTCGTGGCTGATTTCCTTGGACAGGGCGAAGACCAAAGGTGCTTCGATGCCCAGTGTCTCGGCTGCAAATGTCTGCAGTTTCTTGCCGAAGACAATGGCGTATGAACCGCCCGCCTTCATGAATTCCATCTTTTGCGGTGTGAAGGACGACGAGACGTCGACCAGTTCGTCACCATCCTCACTCAGCAGCTTGTGGCTTTTGGTGTCGATTTTCAGAACCGTACCGGTCGCAACCGAATATTTCTGTTCCAGAACCGGGTTGCCGTCGTTGTTGAGGATGGCGTTGCCGTCCTCGTCCACCTTCTTGACCCAGTTTTTCAGGTCGATCCCGATGCCGCCGGTGACGCCAACGGTGGTCAGAAAGATCGGCGAGATGCCATTGGTGCCCGCCACGATCGGGGCGAAGTTGACGAAGGGCACGTAGGGGCTGGCCTGCTTGCCAGTCCACAGCGCCACGTTGTTGACGCCAGACATGCGGGACGAGCCCACGCCCATGGTGCCTTTCTCGGCGATCAGCATCACGCGCGCGTCGGGGTGCTGGAGTTTCAGCGCCTCGATCTCTTGCTGTGCCTTCTCGGAAATCAGGCATTTGCCGTGCAATTCCCGGTCAGCTCGCGAATGCGCCTGATTGCCCGGCGACAGCAGGTCGGTCGAGATATCGCCTTCGGCAGCGACATAGGTAACGACCTGGATCTCTTCGTCGATGTCGGGAAGCTTGGTGAAGAACTCGGCCTTGGCATAGCTTTCCAGGATGTCCTTCGCGACCGGGTTGCTAGCCTCGAACGCGGTCTTCAGACGGTCGGTGTCGGCATCATACAGGAAGACTTGTGTTTTCAGCACCTCAGCCGCTTTGCCAGCGATCGAGGCGTCCTGACCCAGGGCCAGATCCAGCAGAACCTTGACCGAGGGGCCGCCTTTCATGTGCGACAACAGCTTGAACGCAAAATCCTGCGAAATCTCTTCGACGGCGGCTTCGCCCAGAATGATTTCTTTCAGAAAGCCTGCCTTTTCACCGGCAGCGCTGGTTGTGCCCGGCAGAGTGTTGTAGATGAAATAATGCAGCGAATCCGCGCGATATTCGTTCTGCGGATCGCGGATCTGATCAATGATTTCTTTCGTCAAAGCCCCATCATCGATGGGTTTGGGGCTGAGGCCCTGTTCTTTGCGGGTTTCGATTTCGGTAAGGTAATCTGTATAAAGGCTCATGGCGTGTTCCGACGGTTTGGGCGAGAGCGCGAGGTGCGTTTGGCACCCGGCCATTTTGTTTGTATGCCGCGGTATACGAAATGCCAGCCGGTTGCAAGCACAACTCCTGTGGCGCGTTGTCTCTGCCGTGAAATCAGCGGATGATCGAAATCCAGACATCGCCTACGCGGAACCGGCTGTTCATGCCCAGACGCGTTGGTTTTTCCGGCCTGATCTGCCGACCACCAATGAATGTTCCGTTCGACGAGCCCAGATCGCGCAGGTAGAGTTGGTTGCCCTTGGCGATCTGGATCACGCAATGCTGCCCGGACGCCTTTTTGCTACGCTCCAGCGAAAGATCGGCCCAACCGGAATCGCGCCCGATCTTGATCTGATGGGTGGACGCGATTCCCGGCACATCGCGGAATACAACCGACTTGCCCTGATCCGGGCCGGACGAAACCGCCAGACGCCACATCTTGATCGGGCGCGGCGCCATCGGGCTAAACCAGCGCACTTCGGCGGCCCGGTCATAGCGCGCGGCCGAGTTCGGGTTCAGGCCGGTCAGGCCAAGGGTCATGATCTTTTTCATCGCCCGCGACGACCGGCGCATTGCCGAAACCGGCTTGCCGCTTTTGTCACGCATGTTCAGGCGCATGACAAACCGACCGATGGTTGCGCCGCTCAGGATGCCTTCGCAGATCAGCCAGTAGATCAGCACCAGCACCAGAAACAGGCCAATCGGCAGGGCAAGGCCCGCCTGATGCAATCGAAGCTCTTGCCGCAGTACGGGTTCAAGCGTGGCGACGACAAAGCCCAGGAACATGAAATCCAGCAGGGCCGCCGCGCTAAGCAAGCGCGCGGCGTTCTTGTCGTCCAAAGGTCCGCCGATCATCATTATCGTGTCCCCAGCAATGTCAGAACCAGGAACAGGGCCGCGCCGATTGAAAACAACAGCAGCGCATCACAGCGCAACCTCAGCGCATGTCTGCCCCCGGCGTTGGAACTGCTAAAATGGAAACCCGCCACCCAAAGCGCCAGACCCATGCCCGCGACGGTAAACAGCAGGGTCTCGGACAGAATCTGCTGTCTGAGCGACACCGCCAGCCACTCGGCCGCGCCGACGATCATTCCGCCCCACAGAATGGCCACGACATAGGCCGCGAAGCTGAGGGATTCATTGTTGGACCGGCTCAGCCACGCGACCAGAGCGCCCAGCCCCCAGCCCAGTGCCGCCGCAATCAGAATCAGCAGCGTCATGCGAACTGGCAACGAGAGGCTGGCAACTTCAACATTAAAGACCACACTGGTGGTATTGTTCGCGAAATTCGAGCTAATGCCCAAAAGCGCAAACAGCGCGCCAATTCCTGCGGCAATGTGTCCGGCAAATGCAAAAATCTCGTTTGCCAGATTCATCTTGTCCCGAATACCAAGGGGTATTTTCATCTTTAAACTCTACCTATGAACGAATCTTCGAAAGTGTTTGGTCGAAAGTGTCCCGAATCAGTATCCTGTAATCACAAGACATTCGCGAATCGTTGATTGAAAATAAAAAACATGTGAGTTCATAATCAACTACGAAGAAAAATTTGTATTACGGAGTAACGAGATGCGTACAGCCGCAGTGTCCCTTTTTGCTGCTATTTCCCTTTTCATTTCAGCCTGTACCGAAGAGACGATCCAATCCGCGTCATCGTCGTCGGTGGCCGGTAAGACCCAGCAGGAAAAGCAACTTGAAAAGCAAGTTCGCAGCCTGGATCAGGTGTCCAAGGACATCATTGTAAACAACACGGTTCAGGGTGCCGTTGCGGGTGCCATTGTCGGCTGCGGACTTGGTCTGCTGCTGGGTGGTGACGCCGGTGATTGCGCTGCGGGTGCCGCCGCAGGGGGCCTGATCGGCGGCGTTGGCGGCAATCAGGTGGGCAAGCAGGCCGCAGCCAAAAACGTCGAGATTGTAAACAGTAAGGCGGTTCTGGCCAATCTGTCGAATGTCAGCAAACAGCTGAACTCGGTCGAAGCGAACCTGCGTTCGGTTCTGGCCTCGCAGAACGCAGAACTGAAGTCGCTGCGTCGTCAACTGGATGGCGGGCAATTGTCGCAATCCGCGTATAACCAGCGTGTCAAGGCGATCAAATCCAACCGTCAGGTGGTCTCGACCGAGCTCAAGCGCAGCGAACAGAATATGGACAACACCATTTCCGAACTTCGGACGGCCTCAAGCAAAGGTCAGCCCGGTTTGGGCGGTGCGACCAATGCGGCGGTCAGCAATAAAAACCGTCTGGCCCGGACCCGCGCATCCATTAATCTGCTTTAATTTCCTTTGACCCGCGTCTGTCTTTCAGGCGCGGGTTTTCCAATAGTAAGTGTGGTAAAATGACGTGTGATCTTTTCCGTTTCTCAAAACCAGTAGCTTTTGTTTCCTTGATTGCGATTGCCGGTTGTACCGGATCGACCGATCCGACAACGGCCACATTGTTCGACAATATCGCAAACCTGAATTCGGGCGAATATGACCGCCAGATCGCCAATAACAAGGCGCAGGCGGATGCCATTATTGCGCAAAACCGGGCAGCCGAGCAGCGCAACGCGCAATTGGCCGCACAACGGGATGCCAACAGTTCCGAAATCGCGTCGCTGCGCCAGCAGATTGCCGAAGTGAAAGCGCAAGGTGCGCAGGCGCGTGCGGCCTCGGCCTCGGACCCGGTGAAGCTGCAGCAGGTGCAGGCGCTGGATAACCAGCTGAGCGCGGTCGAGCGTGACGTGAACAGTGGCGCAAGTGCGTCGGTCGTGTCGTCCGAACTGAACCGGATCAAAGCAGCCTATCGCGCGTTGTCGATTTAATACCAATCACGTCAGGTCGGCGCTTGTCGACGCATGCGACGACCGGGACGTCTTGCCTGAGGGGGGTCTTGGGATCGTGACCTACGGATTTTCACGCAGATTTCTGGCGCTTGCCGCCGCTTTGGTCATTTCGGGCGCTGCCCACGCGCAAGAGGGGAAGACCCGCGCACCAGCCACAGGGCTGGCCATTTTGGATTGCGCCCCGGAAGCCCCCGCACCCGAGGATAGCTGTCTTGTGCGCGTCCCGTCCGGCAATGAACGCGGCGGGATGAGCTTTCGGTCACTGGGCGATGCACAGGCCGATTTCGAGTTCGTCAAATCTGTGGACGATCTGCCCGGCAATCTGACCCTTTCGGCCACGATGGTTCTGATCGACCTGTCGGTGGGCGACGGCAGTGGCCGCCTGCGCAGTTGGAACCGCGAACGCGAGTTGATCTCGCGCGTTGTGAGCAACCTGCCGACGGATGAGAAAGTGGCGATCTATGGGTTTGGCAACGACATTGTCGAACTGTCGCCCTTCTCGACCAGTCGCGCCCGGGCCGAGGATGTGATCGAAGACCTTGAGATCAAGGAACAGAACACCCGCCTTGTCGCCAACGCCACCCGCGCCATCGAATTGCTGAGCCAGCAGGACGATGTGCTGCTGAAAAACCTGATCCTGATCACCGACGGTGATGAGGAAGGTCTGGCCACGGTCGAAGAGATTTCGGAAGCGGCTGAGCGTGAGGGTGTATCGGTCTCGGCCCTTGGCATGTTCTGGCGGGCGCAGGGCAATGCGCGCACGACGCGCGGCATCGATGTTCTGAAACGCCTGACTGACCCGCAAAACGGGTTGATGGAAGAGGTGTTCCTGCAGAACCAATCCAATGCGACCTCGGTCGTGGCGGATTTCATCCGGTCTTATGGCAACGCGGTCAAAGGCTCGGGCCTGATCGTTCCCGTTGGCGATCCCGCGCCTGCGCGGATCACCATCGACATGATCCAACCGGTTGTGGGCCAGCCGGGACAGACGGAAACCAAAAGCTATTCGGCCGAATTCCAGCCCGTGGTCGATCCCACGCCGACGCCGGATCCAGTGGTCGACCCGGTTGAAGAGGATCTGATTTTCGGCCTGCCAGCGCTGTATGTGTATATCGGGACCGGGGTTCTGTTGCTGTTGCTGATCCTGTTGATCGTGCTGCTGACCCGGCGCGGATCGGGCGATGACGGCGATGATCTGGAAGCGGGAGAGTTCGACGATGGCGACATCACCGGCATGCGCCCACCGCAGGATGACGCGCGTACCGTCGCCACCGCTCCGCCACCGATTGCCTATCTGGTGCGGGTCGATAACGGGCATCGGTTCCCGGTGCCGTCTGGCCGCTCGACCCTGGGGCGCAGCAGTACGAACGGCGTGGTGATCCCGGATGGCGGTATCTCACGGGTGCATGCAGAGCTTAGCGGCTCGCCCGACGGGCGGTTCACGCTCAGCGATCTGGACAGCCTGAACGGGACGCTGGTCAACGAACGCAAGATCAAAGGCGCACAAAGAGTGAATGTGGGTGACACGTTGGGCCTTGGGTCCGTTCGCCTGAAACTGGTCCGGGCATAACCCAGCGGCCAAACACACAGGAAAGGTGAAGAACATGGGCAACGACAACAAGACAAGCTGGCTGTTCGACAAGGACGAAGAAGACCTGAACGACGATCTGGATTTCGGCTCGGATGACGGGTTTACCGAAAGCATTTCTCCGTCGGACGACGAGGCGACGCATGCGATGCCAAGCGGGTCGTCCTTCAGCGAAGCGCCGACCGAATATGTCGAGGATGACAAGACGCAGATCTATCACGGCGGAATGTCCAAGAATTTTTCGGACAAGGCCGAGTTCGACCCGATGGTGGATCCGATCACCGGCTGGCTGGTCGTGGTCAAAGGGCCGGGGCTGGGGCAGTCGGTCAATCTGGGCTCGGGCATGAACACGCTGGGCCGCGACGGTGCTGAGCGTGTGTCGTTGGATTTCGGCGACAAGATGATTTCCGGCAATGATCACCTTCGGATCATTTTCGACGATGCCAACCGGGTGTTCTTTGCCGCCCCCGGCACGGGCCGCAATATCAGCCGGATCAATGGTCAGATTGTGGCCACGACCATGCCACTGGAAAACTACGCGTTGATCGAACTGTCCAAGCAGACGCATGTGCGGTTCGTCGCCTTCTGTAACGAGGATTTTGACTGGTCGGAACTGGCCGAAAGCTCTGACGACTGATCCAGATGACAATCATCAGCGGCAAACAGAGCCTGGGCCAGCGCGACAATCAGGAGGACGCGTTCGATCTTGTTTATCAGAACGAGCGTGATCCCAAGTCCGACATCCTGATGTTGGTCGCCGATGGGATGGGCGGCCATGCCGGGGGTGAGGTTGCATCCAACCTGGCCCTGTCGGCGTTCAAAAAGCACTTTGTCGGGGGCTCGGACGCGCCGCGCCCGCGCGACCGATTGCAAGAGTCGCTGACGGCGGCAAACGAGGCCCTGCGCCAGCGCATCGCCACGCAGCCTGACCTTAAGGGGATGGGCTGTACCTTGGTGGCGGCGCTCAAGCTGGGGGACCGGCTGATCTGGGTGTCGGTGGGCGACAGCAGCCTGTTTCTGTTGCGGGACGGGCGGCTGAAAAAGCTGAATGCGGATCATTCGCTTTATGGTGAATTGCTGCAGATGGTGGCGGCTGGAAAACTGTCGCAGGAAGAGGCCGACAGCCATCCGCGCCGCAACGCGCTGCGCTCGGCCCTGATGGGCGACCGAATTTCCCTGACAGATGTCAACGCGATCAGCCTGAAACCGGGGGATGTGGTCCTGTCCTGCTCGGACGGGCTGGATACCCTGTCTCAGGCCGAGATTCGCGAGATCCTTCAAAACGGCAAAAGCCGCGATATGCGCGGTGTCGCATCCGATCTGCTGAACGCGGTCGAGGCGAAGGGAAAGCCGAAGCAGGACAACACCACTGTTGTCGTCTACGCCCATGTTCAGGACGGCATGAGCAGCCTTTTGCGGGGCAGCCAATGGGCGTTCCACAATTCGGACAGGAACAACAAATCCCTGAAATACGCGGCGATTGGTCTGGGGGCGCTGGCCGTTGTCGCAACGGCAGGGGCGTTGATTTTCAGCCGGGGCGGCGAACCCGAGGTCACGCAGGAAGAAGAGCCCGCGCCAACCCCGCCCGTGCAGCAGGAAGAACGGCGCATCGGTGACAGTTCGGTCGACGAAGACCCGGCGGTGTCAGACCCGGAAGGCGAGGGTCAGCCGCTGACGGAACCCGAGCCGGAGAGTCAGGAGGACCCGGATACAGGGCCCGCGGCACGCTCGCCGGATGAAGCCGAGCCCGAAGCACCGGCCCCGGAAGCGCCGCAAGAGTCGGAAACCCCGCAAGTGGAAGAGGAACCAGCATCCGAACCCGTCCCGAACGAGGACGAGGCAGAGGATGGTGAACCCCTTGGTGAAGGAAGGTAGACCCAACAGTGTCCGTGCATCTGCCAAAGGGAGAAACCTTTGCCGGTTACGTTCTTGGCGACGTGCTGGGGCAGGGGGGGTTTGGCATCACCTACCGCTCGCGCAATCGCGAAACCGGCGAGCGGTTCGCGATCAAAGAGTACTTTCCGGCGGATTATGCGGATCGCGGCCCCAACAATGCGGTGTCGCCCACATCCGAGGGGCGGCAGCTGTTTCACATGGGGCTGGAAGCCTTCCTGCAAGAGGCCAACCTGCTGCGCGATCTGCCCCAGCAGCAGGGCCTGATGCGGGTACGCGCGGCGTTTCGCAAGCACGGCACGGCCTATTGCGTGATGGAATATATCCACGGCGATCCGCTGGACCGAATGATGGCGCGCATGATCGACGCGCGGGGGTCGGTGCCGCAGGACCTGGTGATGACCTTCCTGAGATCGATGCTGGGCGCGTTGGACGCGGTGCATGAGGTTGGCGTGGTGCACCGGGATATGAAGCCCGCGAATGTCATGATCCGCAAAGACGGTCAGCCGATCCTGATCGACTTTGGCGCGGCGCGGTTGATGGGGAAATCCAGCGGGCTGGCCTCGATGTTCACCCGGAAATATGCGGCGATTGAGCAATTCCCCGCGGAAAAGACCGGTCTGGCCGGAGGCGTTCATGAAGGCCCGTGGAGCGACCTGTTCGCCTTGTCCGTGATCCTGTACGAGATGGTCTCGCAAAGCCTGCCGCCCAATGCCGAAGAGCGTTGGAAAGAAATGCGGGCCAGCGGGCGGGACCCTTATGTCCCGGTGCGTCAGAACCTGAAACGCAACCGCGTTCAGGCGCAATATGACGACGCGCTGCTGAATGCCATCGACATGGGCTGCAAGCTGCTGCCACGGGATCGCATCCGCACAGCCCGCGACTATGCGCGCGTTGTTGGTATCGACCTGCACGCGCCCCAAGCAGCCCCGCGCAATTCCGCGCCCGAACCGCGCAAAAAGGGGACCAACCGCCCAACGCCGAAACCCCGAAAACGGGGTGGATCGCGGGCGGCGTCGGTACTGGTCTTGCTGTTGATCCTGGTCGTTGCTGCGGCCGTCATTGCATATGGAATCCTGATGTGAGTGTCGTGAAAGTTATCCGTTCCCTTGGCTTCGCTGCCGCCTGTTTGATCGCCATGGCTTGCGCGGCACCTGCCCAGATCGTCCCGGAAATTGTTGCCGAGGCCGATAAGGCGATGGGGCGGACCCTGGTGGACCGGGGCGGTGGCCGGGGTGGTACCGGATCGGGCTTTGTTCTGTCGGAACTGCCCGAAGGCAACGGGTATTACTATATCACCAACCATCACGTCATTGATGGCGGCCAGTATATTCAGGTCGGGTTCAAACAGGGTGATCGGGTATTCTTTTACGACGCGCAGGTGCTGCATGCCTCGCGCGAGTTGGACTTGGCGGTTTTGCGGATCGTCCCGCAGGAAAACGGCGGGCATCGGCCCGGCATCCTGTCGCTGCGCGAAGGCAAGGCGCTGAAGGGCGAACAGGTTGCCGCCATCGGCTATCCGGGATCGTCAGATCAGATCAACGCGGGCGGCGATATGCTGCCGTTTCTGGAACCAACTCTGACCCAAGGCGCGATCAGCAAGGTGGCACCGGGATCGTTTAACGAAACCGGCCGGACGCTGGAGATTGTGCAGCACACCGCATCGGTCAATCCGGGCAATTCGGGCGGGCCGCTGATCGACTATTGCGGTTCGGTTCTGGGCATCAACACGGTGATCTCAGTCTGGAGCTCGGATGGCGTTACACCCACGAACAACACGTTCTGGGCCTCGTCCGCGAACCCCATTGCCGGGTTTTTGCGGGATACGGGTATCCCGTTCACGTCCCATCAACAGGAATGCGATCCGGAAAACCCGGAAATGGTGAACCCCGCCGGGGGTGACAACAGCCTGCTGATCATTCTGGCGGTTCTTTGCGGGGCCGGGGCCCTGGTGATCGGCGGGATCTACTATGTTGCGTCGCAAAACAAGGGCGATGACGGGTCAAAATCCTTGCGTGGCGGGGGTGTTAAATCCTCGGGCCGGGCGATTCTGGCTGTCAGCATGGACGGGCAATCGGCCAAATTCAGCGCGTCGCAGTTGCAATCCGGCGTCACCATCGGGCGGGCCAGTGAAAACACGCTGACCATTACCGATCGCAACCTAAGCCGGCGTCATGCCAGCCTGTCCTTGCAGGGGCGCAAGATGATGCTGACCGATCTGGGCTCGTCCAACGGCACCAAGGTCGATGGCCGGCGTCTGAAGCCGAATGAACCGGTGCAGATCAACACCAAGTCCAAGGTTGAACTCGGGGGGGTAGCGCTTGTCCTCAGACGTCCCTGATACGGTTCTGTCGATCCGCAACCTTGGGATCGAACGTGCGCCCGGTTTCTTCGTGGTGATCGAAGAGTTGGAGCTGAACGCGGGCGAAACCATCGTTCTGGACGCGGTTAGCGGTGCGGGCAAAAGCACCGCGCTTGGGCTGATTGCCGGGGCGTTGCCTCTGACCGACCTGCCGGACAGGCGGCATGTGATTGACGGGGTTCAGGTCACGCCCGACACCCCAAGGGCCGCGTTTGCCGGGCCGGACAAGCTGGGCTTTGTGCTGCAAACCAATACTCTGGTGCCGTATCTCAGCTTGCAGGAAAACATCGAACTGCCGGTGCGTGTTGCCGGGCAGGTACCGGATGCCGAATGGCAGGATCACCTGATCCGCGCCATGGGGCTGCGGGATCTGACCACGCGCAAGCCGGGTCAGTTGTCCGTGGGCCAACGCCAACGCGCCTCGGTCGCCCGGGCGTTGCTGGGGCAACCTGCGCTGCTGTTGCTGGATGAGCCTGTCTCGGCCCTTGATCCCGCCAATGTGGCCGAGGTCGAAGGGTTGATTGTGCATCTGGCGGCCGAGGCCGGATCGGCGGTGGTTCTGGCCAGCCATCAGGCGCAAACCGGTGAATTTGCGGACACCCCCCGCGCCGATCACCGCATATTGGATCATCAGGGGCAGTCCTACTCGATCTTCTCAACCGCAGGCCGCGCGGCGGCGAGGGTGGCGTGATGGTGCGGATACCGACCCTATTGGCCTTGCGCGAATTGCGCCATGACTGGCAATCGGCTTTGTGTTTCGTGGCCGCTTTGGCAGGCGTATTGGGCCCGCTGCTGATCATTCTGGCCCTGAAAAACGGGATCATCGGCACCATGGTGGGCCGGTTGATCGAGGATCCGTCGAACCGCGAAATTCTGGCCATCGGGGCCGAACAGCACGACGCGGCTTTCTTCGCGGCCTTAGGCGCGCGGCAGGATGTGGGGTTCATTGTGCCTGCCACCCGTTCGATCAACACATCGGCCAATGCGGTGCGGCATGAAGCACAGCGCAAGTTGGAGCGCGCGGTGCCGCTGATCCCCTCAGCCGCTGGCGATCCGCTGATCGACGGCGAAGCGGTTGCGCCGGGGCGTGTATGGATCTCAGACAAGCTGGCGCAGGATCTGTCGGTATCGGCGGGCGATACGCTGGACATGATCATCGGGCGCGAGGTGGACGGCCAGCGCGAAAACGCGCGCCGCGATCTGCAGGTCATCGGCGTGCTGCCGCCCGAGATCTGGCCCCGCCCGGCCATCTTTCTGTCGCTGCCCGATCTTCTGGCGGTCGAGCGGTTCCGGGACGATCTGACCTCGACCCCCGCGAACTGGACGGACCCTGTGGCCGAGCCCAAGACCTATGCCAGTTTCCGCCTTTATGCGCGCTCGCTTGAGGATATCGGAACCCTGTCCGCGCATCTGTCCGAGATGGGGCTGCAATCGCGCCCACGGGCCGAAAACGCGGCCCTGTTGCTGTCCTTCCGGCGCAACCTGAACATTCTGTTCACCGCGATTGCGGCGCTGGCGATGTTTGGCTTCTGGGCGGCGATGTCGGCCAATCTGCGCGGCATGGTCGAGCGGCAGCGGGTGATCTTCAGCCTGTTTTCCATGCTGACCATGCCCGACCGGCAACGCTGTGTGATCCCGGTGGTGCAAAGCCTGACGCTGGTGCTGGGCGGTGTGATTGCCACGCTGATCATCATCCTGCCCTTCCTGCTGGCCATCAACGCAACGTTTGAAACCGCCCCGGGTGAATCCGTGGCGCGCCTTTATGTGGGAAACATTCTGGCGACGCTGGTTCTGGGGGCCGTGACAGCGGTGACCGCAGCGGTCTGGGCGGTGTTTGCCGTGCGCAAAGTCGAACCTCAGGAGGTGTTGACCCATGCCTAAACTGACCCGCCTTGCCCTGGCCCCGCTGATCGGTCTGCTGACCTTCTCCGCAACCGCGCAGGCGCAGGACATCACATGGCGCGAGAAATACTATAACCCGCAGCCTGCAGATGGAGACTTGTCCCTGCCCATGCCTTGCGGCGGGGCCATGACCTTTCGAAAGGTGGCGACGCCCAATACCGATGGTGTGATCGGCGATGTTTCGGTCGTGCTGGGACAGGAAGGCAGCGATCAGCCCTATCTGAACGGTCTGCGCCGGGCCTTTGTCTCAGGCGCGTTTGCCGACCCCGAAGGCGCGGCCAAGGGCTATTTCTACATGGCCAAGTATGAGTTGGCGCAGGCGCAATGGGATGTGGTCATGGAAGGCTGCCCCGACAAGGAACCCCGCCGCCGAGGCTTTGTTCCGGCGGTTGGGCAGACCAAGCTGGACTATCAGCGCTTTGCCGAAGCCTACACCCTGTGGCTGATGGAAAACGCGCCGGACTCGCTGCCCAGAGTGGGTGATACCCGCGCCTATCTGCGCCTGCCGACCGAAGAGGAATGGGAATATTCCGCCCGTGGCGGTCTGGAAGTCGATCAGGCCCTGTTCCGGGCCCCTTTGCCGCCTGTGCCCGAAGGCACGCCGCAGGATGAATACATTGCCCATGGCGGCACAGCTTCAGCCGGGGGGAAATTGCAGGTCGTGGGATCTCTGCGCCCCAATCCGCTGGGTCTGCACGACATGTTGGGCAACGCGTCCGAGATTGTGGGCGATCCCTTTGCGCTGGTGCGTCACGGGCGTTTGCATGGTCAGGCGGGTGGCTTCGTGAAGCGCGGTGGCGACGCGCGGACGCCTTTGGCTGACATCACATCCTCGACCCGGTTCGAAGTGCCGCCCTTTGACATCCTGTCCAACACAGCCTCGGCGGACCGGTTCACCGGCACCCGGCTGGTGTTGCAGGGTCTGGCGATTACCTCGGCCGATCAGGATCAGGCGCTGAAGGACGGGCTGGACCAGTTGGCGCGCCCCGATGAAGGGCTGGCGGTGGCGGCCAGCGAGCAAGAGGCGATGGACCTCTTGGACGAAATCTCGGCAGAGACCCTGTCGGATCGTACCAAAACGCAGCTTGCGGTGATCAAGGACACGCTGAACCGGGGCCGGGTCGAGCGCAACGCGCAGCGGGACCAGTCGATCCGCCTGATCCTGACCTCGGGCGTGCTGGTCTGTGGTCAGGGCATCCGGCGCTACTTGAACGCGCTGATCTCATCCCTGACCATCGCGCCGGAACTGGACGCGCTGGAGGCGGAAGCGCGGCAAAGCGGGGATCAGGCTTTCCTTGATGAAGTGCTGGCCGCCAAGGAAGACGCCGCCGCCAAACTGGCCGAGCTGGAGGCCAAGGCCAAGGCGGATATCGTCGAATACGCCAACCTGATCGAGGGTCTTGTCGATCAGTACTCGCCCGTCCTGCTCCGCAAACAGATCGATTTCATCTACCCCACCGAGGCCGAGCGTGGCCGCGAACGGGCGACCTGTCTGGCGATGGTGCAGGATCACATCGGTGCCCGCACTGTGGCGGGTTATTCGGATTTGGATCAGATCGCAGATGACTTTCAGGCCGTTGCTCTGGGCTTTGTCGAAGAATGAATTGGAAAGGTTGAAGAATGCGGGATGTATTGAACAAATCGCTTGAAGTGCTGGTCTGGATCACCACCGGCATATCCATCGTTTTTTTCTGTTTTATCGCGGTGAACATGCTGCGCCTGTCGCCTTTGGGACCGGATACAACGACCATTATCGCGGCGTTTCTGACCGTGGTGTTCGGGATCACATCCTCGCTGGTGTTTGCGGGCATCTGCTTTCAGATCATGGATATCCGCACCTTTAGCAAACACAGCGCCATCAGCCTGAAAAACCGGAGGTAAGGACGACCATGGAACATTCGGTACTTGGCCTGAAACCCGGCAGCGTTCTGCAGGACACCTACGAGATCAAGTCCCTGCTGGGCGAAGGCGGCATGGGGGCCACCTTTCGCGGGTTGAACCGGGCCAGCGGGCATGAGGTGGCGATCAAGGTCATGACGCCCAGCTTTGCCAGAAACAAAAAAGCGGTCGACCTGTTCCGGCGTGAGGCGAACCTGCTGCGCACCGTACGCAGCGATGCGGTTGTGCGGTTCGAAACCTCGATGCTGGACAAGGATGGCCGTCTGTTTCTGGTGATGGAGTTTGTGCCGGGTCACCCTTTGGCGCACTACCTGAAGAAGGGCGCGCGGCTGTCCTCGGACGATGTTCTGAAACTGGGTTTGCGCCTGTCGCAGGGGCTTGAGGCCATTCACAAGCTGGGCATCGTGCATCGTGACGTGGCCCCGGACAACGTCATGATCTCGCACGAGGATATCAATCAGGCCAAGTTCATCGATTTCGGTCTCGCCTCGGACAGTGTGGGTACGGACAAGTCGATTATCGGCGACAGTTTTGCCGGCAAGCTGCGCTATTGCGCGCCCGAGCAATTGGGCCTGTTTGGCAATGAGGTCTCAGCCGCCACCGACGCCTATGCGCTGGGGCTGGTCCTGATGCGGACATCGGGGCTGAAACTGCCGGGTGAAGGTAAGGGGTTTGCCGCCGTCGAAGATCGCAAGACGGACGTAAAGATCACCGATCCCAAGGTCGAGCCGGGCCTGAAATGGGCGTTGGAGCAGTTGTTGAAAGCCAACCCCAAGGACCGCCCCACCGATTTGCCCGGCCTGTTCCGCAAGGCGCTGAGTGGCGGGGCCAAGAAATCCGCCTCGGCTGGTGCGGCACCTGAAAAACAACCCGCCGCGACCCCCGAGGCGTCGGGTAGCAGCAAACTGCCCCTTGTTGCGGCTGCTGTTGTTGGATTGGCCGTGATTGTAGGCGGCGCGTGGTATGTTCTGAACGGCGCAGGTGGCCCCTCGGCTGAAGTCAACGAATCTGTGGGCATCGCTCAGGATGCAGTCGCTGCCGACAACCCTCTGACTGCGGCTCGTGACCTATTGGCCGCGGGCGGGTCACAGAATCTGGATGCCGCGCTTGGGGCGTTGATCGCGATCAGCAATGATCAGGAACTGCCGCAGCAGGACAGGGCTGACGCCAATATCCTGATCGCCGAGATGTACGATCCCAAGACCCATAGCACAGTAACTTCACCCTTCCCGCGCCCCGACCCTTCTGCGGCGCGGCGCTATTATCAGCGTGCGGCTGATCTGGGCTCGGACCCTGCACGCGACGCCCTGAACCGCTTGGGCGAGTGAGGAGACGGATATGATGTTGAAACGGATAGCCCTTCTTGCAACTGCCTTGATGCTGACCGGGCCGGTGCTGGCGCAATCGAAATCGCCGCTGCCGATCGAGGGCAAAACCAGCCTGTTCCAACGGGTGCTGATCCGCGAACGCATCGACGCGCGGGTTGAGCCCGATAGTGAAGAAACCGCCACCGCCCTGTCGCCTTTGCAGGTGTTCTTTGTTTACGAACGGGACGGCGATTGGATGCAGATTGGCGCGACCGATCAGGGTGACGATCTGATGTGGGTGCCGCAGACGGCGACAGTTGACTGGAACCAGAACATCGTCGCGACGCTGGAAGGCAGCGACAATGTGGGGCGGGTTCTGTTCTTCAACGACATCGATCCGATCTACGACATCATCGAAAGCGAAAATCCAGCCGGGTTGGCCAAGGATGCCCGGGATGAGGCACTGGCGGCGGAACAGGGCGGCACGCCGTCGGAAACCGTGATCGCCCTTGGCCCGCGTGAGACGATTGACCAGCGGCAGAACCTCTATGTCATGCCGATCTTGTCCACCGAAGAGGCGGTGTTCGATATCGGCCCCTTCGTCAATCTGTTGCAGGTTGCCGTGGCCAGCGCCAACGCGCCGAACCTGCCGGACGTGACCAGCCCCGACGCGACGGGTGATCTGAAAACAGCGGTGGTGTTTGTCGTCGATACAACAATTTCGATGGAGCCCTATATCCGCGCCACACGGGATGCGCTGCAGGAAGTATATCGTCAGGCGGCATCCTCGGACGCGGCTAATGCGCTTAGCTTTGGGCTTGTGGGCTATCGCGACAGCCTGCAGGCGGCTCCGGGGCTGGGGTATGACGTCAAAACCTTTGTCGATCTGGAACAGGGCCTGAATGTCGAGAATTTTCTGGCCGGTATCGACCAGATGCAGGAGGCCGAATCCAGCAGCAAGAACTTCCGCGAAGACAGCTATCGTGGCATCGAACATGCGTTGCAGGATATGGGCTGGGGTGAGTTCGGCAGCCGGTTTATCGTGCTGGTCACCGATGCCGGGCCTCGTGAGTTCGATGACGAATACTCGTCCACCGGCCTCAGCGCGGAAAGCCTGAACCGGCTGATCCGTGAACGCATTGGCGGGGCCATGGCGGTCATGCACTTGCGGACCGAGCGCGGGGCAAAAGATCACCCCTCGGCCGAGGCAGCCTATAAGCAACTGACCGCTTTCCCGAACTCCGCGCCGTTGTATTTCCCGATCGAAAACGGCGATCCGGCCATCTACAAGGACACCGCCCGTCAGCTGGGACAGTTCGTGGCGCAGCAGGCGTCATCCTATCGGCGCAGCGGTGGCGATGAGCTGCTGAACGAGGACGCGATCATCGACGAAAGTGAAGGCGGGCTGTTCAGCGGTCTGAACACCGCCAGCCGCACCATGCAACTGGCTTATCTGGGCCGGACCGAGGGCGCGAAAGCGCCCGATCTGTTCGAGGCTTACGTGGCCGACCGTGATTTTGACCGCACGGGCCTGAAACCGCTGTCGATCCGGCTGCTGATCTCCAAGGCCGATCTGAGCAATCTGGAAGAGGCCCTGCGTATCATCGTGGATCAGGCCGAGCGCAACGTGGTGAACCCCGATCAGTTCTTTACGCAGGTTCTGGGTGTGGCCGCGGATATGAGCCGCCGACCCGATCAGGTGTCGCGCCAGTCCGATCCCAGCCTGGCCGAGGCGGTGGCGCTGGACGAATATCTAGCGGATCTGCCCTACAAATCGCAGATCATGGCAATTACCGAGGATGACTGGGTGCGCCTGCCGATCTCGGAACAGCAGACCATCGTGAACGGTCTATACGACAAGATCGAACGTTATCGCCGCTATAATGAGTCGACGGATCAATGGGTCGATTATCTGGGAGCCGGGCCACAGGCGGGCAATCTGCTTTATCCGATGTTGCTGGACGATCTGCCCTAGTGCCCTGCGACCAGCGTTAGTGTTCCGGGCCTCGGGAACAGACCGAGGCCCGGATACTCACCCGGCAATCGCCGCTTTTTCGTTGCCCTTCTTGAACTGCTGGTCAAACAGCTTGCGGAAGCTGCCTTCGCGGGCCATCAGCTCATCCAGATTGCCCTGTTCGACAACCGAGCCATCCTGAACCACCATGATCTTGTCCGCCTCCAGAACCGTCGACAGACGGTGCGCAATGACGATCACGGTCATGTCTTTGGTCAGGGAATCCAACGCTTCGCGCACAAGGTTTTCGGATTCGGCATCAAGTGCGCTGGTTGCCTCGTCCAGAAGCAGAATTTCCGCTTTGCGCAGGATGGCGCGGGCAATTGCCAATCGCTGTTTCTGACCGCCAGACAGGAATGCACCGTTCTCACCCACCATCGTGTCGTAGCCATCGGGCAGTTCTGTGATGAAGTCATGCGCATAGGCGGCGCGGGCGGCGTCATAGATTTCCTCATCCGTCGCATCCGGCGCCGCGAAGCGCAGGTTTTGCATGACGGTGGTCGAGAACAGGAACGTGTCCTGACCCACATAGGAGATCTTCTTGCGCAGAGAGTCGAAGCTTGCGAGGCGCACATCGTGGCCGTCGATCTCCACGGTACCCTCCTGCGGGTCATAGAAGCGCATGATAAGACCGAAAATCGTGGATTTCCCGCCGCCAGACTGACCGACCAGAGCCGTGGTCTTACGGGCTTCGAAGGTCACATTCATATCGTCGATCACCGAGATCGAGCCCTGGTAGCCAAACTTCACGTTCTTTAGCGCGATCTCACCCGGCCCGTCAGGCAGATCCTCGGCATCGGGGCTTTCGATCATGGTATCCTTCTGGTCAAGCAGGCCGAACAGGAGGCCTACGCCAACCATGGCTGCCTCGATCTGGACGCGCATCTTCGACAGTCGCTTTGCGGGTTCGTAGGCCATCAGCAAGGCGGTGATGAAGGACATAAGCTGGCCGGCCGTGGGTTGCTCGGTTCCAGCAATGCCAAGGGTGCTGACAATCAGAATGCCTGCAATCGCCAAGCCCGCCAGAAACTCCATCAGCGGGCTTGCGATGGCCTGCAGACGGGCAATGTCATTGGCGCGTTTTTCAACTTTCCGAACGGCGGTATCCATCCGCTCGGTCATGCGATCTTCCAGTGAAAGCACCTTGATGACCCGGATCCCGGCGGAGGTTTCCTGCAGCACGCGGATGATTTCGGCCATCGATTTGAATTCAGCCTTCATAATCGTCCGGACACTTTTCAGAAGGTACCGGACACCCAGCAAGGCAACGGGGCCCACGATCAGGAACATGACGGACAACAGCGGTTGCTGATAGACCATGACGATAACCAGCCCCAACAACGTAAGGGCATCGCGAATGAAGCCGGTCACCAGAACGTCGATCAGTTTACGGGCGGCCTGCGCGCCATTTGTCGTTCGCATCAGAAGTCCGGAGGATTCATTCTTGCCAAAGAAACCAACGCCGTGCCGGATCAATTTCCGGTACACTTTTTGCTGCTGCGACGCGACGATCCGGTTCCCCGCCCGCGCAAGGTAGACCGCCTGCACGAACGAAGCCACCGCCTTGGCCAGGAACAACCCGATGACGCCAAGCGCAATCAATGGGGCCCATTCGCGCATCTCGGGGCTGGTCATGGCATCTACGATGTATTCCATCATGTAGGCCGACCCGGCGGTGGTGGCCGCCACGATGATCATCGCAACAATTGCGACAGCGTACATCCAGCCCTGAGCCCGCAAACTTTCGCCCATCAGGCGACCCATATAGCCGGATCGCCATTCATTCCAGGCGCGCTTAATCATTGCATTCTCCAGATCATGAAACCATGCGCTCGCTCAGATAACCTATAATCATTTCTGCCTAAAGGGCAGATTGTATCACGTGACAGAGTGACCGTTTTCGATGGGCGAGCGTATGACGGCAATATTCGCCGCGTAGGGATGCTCAGCTAGGAATGATCGAGCAGAGTTGCAAGAGGTCGGCGCATTGCCGTTTGCCCCGTATGCGCAGCATATGAATGCGCAAGGGATCAGTTGGTCATCCGGTATTATGTGTCTTATCGGTCACGCCGATCACCCAATATTACAAGGGAAAGCTGTTGCCTTACGCTATGTGGGGCGGTCTGATTAAGCCTCCGTTCAGCGCAAGTATTATTGCATCTCACCAAGCGTAATTCGAAATTTGAATAAGCAGTTTCAGTGTGATAGCCTGACATTGGCCTATCGCGGTACATCTTTGGGGGACGGGCTTCTGAATATTTACGCCTGGCTTGTTGTTCAGCGGAAAACCGCCATTGGGCTCAGCGCACCCAACGGCGCATGCAGGTGCCGTTTTAACGCTTGTGAATGTCATGTATGGCCCTTAGAACCCCGGCAAATTTGATTAGGTGAAAGCAAGTGTCGATCAAAGCCGTAATTCTTAGTCTGCCAAAAGACGTAGACCGGCGACGCTCCTGCGAAGACGAACTTGCGCGCCTGGGTTTGCAGTATGAATTTTCGGACGCCCTTGCCGGTGATCAGCTGAACGAAACCGACCTGGGTCGTTACTATGACGCGGACATGAACCGTAGCAAGTTCAAACGTCCCCTCAGCGCAAACGAAGTGGCCTGTGCGCTTGGACATCGGCAAATCTGGCAAGCTGTAGCCGAGTCCGAGGATCACGTTGTTCTGGTGCTGGAGGACGATGCGACTTTTGTGCAGGACCCGACGGCCTTTCTGAGAGCATTGTCGAAATGTTCCGAATGCTTTGAAGATGTCATGATCAAACTGGATGGCGTTTCAGGCCGAAATAATCAGATACTGAAACCCTTTGCTGATCAGAACCTTGTCTTGTCGGATTGTCTGCCGCCCAGAACCACGGGTTATATTCTGGGTCGCCGTGCTGCGGCACAATTGCTTCGGGTACACGCGCCGTTTGCGCGGCCTGTGGACATCGATCTCAAGTTTTATTGGGAACACAAAGTCCCAATCCTGACCCTGGCAGAGCAGATGGTGGCCGAGCGTGGGGTGTTTGACAGCAACATTGAAGCCTGCCGCACCAGCAAGAAAAGCGAGTCGTCCATCGGCCGGTTCGTGCGGAACCTGTTGTACCAGATCAAGTACACCTACGGGCGGCTCAGCCATCCCCTGAAGCCAGAGATGATTGAAGGGCTGGGCCCCTTGCTGCGCACGGATAACACGCTTCGGAACCGTATATGAAAAAGAACCTTGTCGTCGTCCGTGCGGGCGGCAAATCCCTCCATACCCGTTGGACGGAGATTCCCTATGAAGACCGGAACTATGACCTTCTGATCAGTTATTTCTCGGACGAGGCTTTTGCGGCGTTCCAGCCAGAGCCTGGGGTCGAGGCGGTTCTGATCAAGGGCGGGAAATGGGACGGGCTGTTCGCGACCCTGTCAGATCGGGATTTGGATGCGTATGACTTCTACTGGCTGCCCGATGACGATCTGGACATCAGCGCGCAGGATGTGAACGCGCTGTTTGATGCGATGAACACGCATGGTCTGAGGATCGCGCAGCCCTCGCTCAGCCCCGAAAGCTATTTCTCGCATTTTGTGTTCAGCCAATGCCCCGGATTTGTGCTGCGATACACCAACTACATCGAGATCATGGCCCCCTGCCTGCACCGGGATGTTCTCAGGAAGGCCCTGCCTTTGTTTCGCGGCACGATGAGCGGGTATGGGCTGGACTATATCTGGTGCCGCTGGGACGAGGCCGGAGCATATCGCACTGCCATTCTGGACGGGATTGCGATGCATCATACCCGACCCATCGGCAAGAACCTGAAGGCGGTGATGGCTGAGACGGGCAACATGAGCTCGGAAGAGGAAGAGGCGGTCTTGAAAGAGATGTTCGATCTGTCTCGCCGCACGGTCCCGATTGTCTTTGCCGGGATTTTGCAGGGCGGTCAGCCAGTCTCTGGCCGGGTACAGGTAGGCTGGCGCATGTGCCGGGGCTGGATGTCGGTTCTGCCGCGTTTTCGCAGCACCAGCGAGGCCCGCGCCGGGATATTCAAGATCGCGCGGCGACAGCTGAGCAAACCGTTGGATATGACGACAATTTCCAAAAAGACCTGAGCGGGAACAGCAATGCGCAGGCAGAGTGCATTGATACAAGGGGCCCAACAAGACTCTGGTTGCAAGATATTCTGCAATCAAATATCGACACATACCGCCAACAGAAACCGAGAAGGCCGGGAATGTCTGGAAAATATTTGATGGTGGGCGCGGGCTTGTCCGGCGCTGTAATCGGTCGGTACCTGGCAGAGGCGGGCCATGACGTCACCGTCGTCGACTCGCGGGATCACATTGGCGGAAACTGCCACACGGCCCGCGATGAAAAAACCGGTGTGCTGCTGCATGTCTACGGGCCCCATATCTTTCACACAGACGACGCCGAGGTGTGGGATTACGTAAACCGGTTCGAGACCTTCCTGCCTTACAAGAACCGTGTCAAAACCACGTCGCGCGACGCGGACGGCGAACGCGGCGTATTCTCGCTGCCGATCAACTTACACACGATCAACCAGTTCTTCGGCAAAACCCTGCGCCCGGATGAGGCTGAAGCTTTCATCACGCAAGAGCAGGCAGACACCAGTATCGACGACCCCCAGACATTCGAGGAACAGGCGCTGCGCTTTGTCGGCAAGGATTTGTACGAAGCGTTTTTCAAGGGTTACACGAAAAAGCAATGGGGCCTTCATCCGTCGGAATTACCGGCATCCATCCTGAAAAGATTGCCGGTCCGGTTTAATTACGACGACAATTATTTCTTTCATCGCTTTCAGGGGATGCCGGAAAACGGTTACAGCGCGATGATCGGGGCCATTCTGGATCATCCCGGGATCACCGTGCATCTGAACACCCAGTTCACCAAGGATATGGGCGCAGACTACGATCATGTGTTCTATTCGGGGCCGCTTGACGGGTATTTCGACTACCAGTTGGGGCGCCTTGGCTATCGCACGCTTGATTTCGAACGGTTTGACTATGATGGGGATTACCAAGGCTGTGCGGTCATGAATTATGGTGACGAGGACGTGCCCTATACCCGTATCACCGAGCACAAGCATTTTGCCCCATGGGAACAGCACGAAAGCTCGGTCTGCTATCGCGAGTTCTCTCGATTGGCAGAACCCGGTGACACGCCTTACTATCCAATCCGTCAGGTGAAGGAAAAGGAGTTGCTCGGATCCTACGTTGATCTTGCTCGTTCAACGGACGGAGTGACGTTCGTAGGCCGGTTGGGAACCTATCGCTACCTCGATATGGACGTGACAATCCGCGAAGCCCTCGACACCGCCCGCGCATTTGAGGCGAGTCTTAGCAAAGGCGAGAAAGCCCCTGCGTTCTTTGTTGCGCCGCTCTAAACGCCCGTTTTAAAAAGCACAAAAATAAGGCTTCGGCTGCGTCCGCAAAGCTGTCGAAACATCTTGCACTGCGCTCTTGCTACTGCGTCAAAGCAGTCGGCATCGAACTCTTTTATGTGTGCCAGGTCACGGCGGACCACTTGCGAAGGGGGCTGGTGGACAAGGAGCATAGGACTCAAGCACCACTGAAACACGCAACGGCAGCTCTGCAAGCAGAATGATTGCGTAATTAGGGGACAACTTTGATTTTGGTCGGAGTGAGAGGATTCGAACCTCCGACCCCTGCCTCCCGAAGACAGTGCTCTACCAGGCTGAGCTACACTCCGACCGTGGCGGCGGGTCTATACCCGGTGTTTGGGATGTGCAAGAGGGATATTTCTATATCTCGCGGGCAACTGGAATAGGCAGGCGCGCGGGTCAAGCGCAGCTATGCGGGCCTTTAGGGCAGCGGGCCGGATTGGTAGAGTTTGATTTTCGTGCCGCCGTGATCGACCACTGGCCCGGCGGACAAATCAGGCAAGCGGGTGGATCGGGCGAGAGAAGGATTGCTGGTCACGATCCCGACGCGCCAGCCGGAAAAGCGCGCCAGCAGGGTCTTGCCGAGGCTGCCGTAAAGCGATCTGAGGCGTTTTTCATCGCCGATGCGGGCTCCGTAAGGCGGGTTGACGATGACCAGCCCGGCGGGGCCTTCGGGTGGTTTTATGTCGCTGACCGCGCGTTGGGTGAAATGGGCCACGTCCGAAACACCGGCCTGATCTGCGTTTGCGGTGGCGGCTTCGATGGCGCCTGCATTCCGGTCCGAGCCGTAGAACCTGATGGACGTCTGTACCTCAGGCCCGGTTACGCGCAGCGCGTCAAACGCTTGTGCGTCAAAGCAGGCGAGGTCTTCGAACGCAAACCGGCGCGAGCGGCCGGGGGGCAGGCTAAGGGCGATCTCGGCGGCTTCGATCACGAAAGTGCCCGAGCCGCACATGGGGTCCAGCACCGGCTCGGTCCCGTCAAAGCCGCAATTGCGCAGGAACATGGCAGCCATGGTCTCGCGCATTGGCGCTTTGGCGATGGCGGGTTTGTGGCCGCGTTTGTGCAAAGGCTCGCCCGAGGTATCCAGCGACAGGGTGCAGACGTCTTTGTCGATGCGCAGCATGACGCGCAGGTCTGCCTCGGATGAAATCGGCGCGCCCAGCGTTTCCGAGATGGCGCGTTCCACGCGTTGGCGCGCAGCTCCGGCATGATAGATGCGCGATTTGCGGCTGGTGGCCTCGACCTTCACGGGGATGCCGGGGCGCAGGAATGTGGCCCATGGAAATTTGCGGGCGCGTTTGTCCAGTTGTGCCAGATGAACAGCGGGGAAACTGCCGATCCGGACCAGAACCTTGTTTGCCCCGCGCAGGCACAGATTGGCGCGCCAGACCTCGGACCAGTCGCCCCGGCAACTGACGCCGCCGGCCACGCGATGGGCGTTTGCGAATCCGTTCTGAACGGCTTCGTCGCAGAGCGGCGCCTCGAGGCCCGGGGTCGCCGCCAAAAAGATCTCGAACTGGTCAGATGTTGTCATTTCCGTTGCTTACACCGGATAGAAACCGGGCGCGACACGGTTTTTTTTATGCTAGATTGCTGCCATTGTGCCTGTTCACACAGAAAGTGATAGGGTTTCCGCATTTTCGGCGGTAACAGGTTTGCGTTTCGCGACAGGCGCGCGTAAAGGGTCCGTGATCGAAAGAACGCCAGCGGATTTTGGCAGGGAAATGGCGCTTTTGCCCTCCCTTGGATGAGACAATTCGCGCTATCTCGGGCCATGACCCGATGGCAGAGATGGTCGGCGCAGTTAAAGAGGCTTGGAAGACAGTAGCGACATGCAAACTTTCAAACTGAAGAAGGGGATGGAATTGCCGGTTCAGGGTGCGCCTGAACAGAAAATCCATCCGGGGCCGGAATTCAAAACCGTAGCGGCGTTGGGCGCAGATTATCTGGGGCTCAAACCACGCATGCTGGTGCAGGAAGGGGATGCTGTTCAACGCGGCACGCCCTTGTTTTGTCACAAGGATGCGCCCGATGCGATGATGGTGGCCCCGCTGACCGGCAAGGTCGTGGCCATCAATCGCGGTGCGCGCCGCGTGCTGCAAAGCGTGGTGATTGAGGTATCGGACCCCAATGATGCAGGCGTCGATTTCTCGGGGGTTGGCAATGCCGACAGTGCCGAAGGCGTGACCGAAAAGCTGTGTGCCGCCGGTCTGTGGACCGCGTTCCGCACACGGCCCTATTCGAAAATGCCCGAACCCGGTACTAAACCCGCTGCAATCTTCGTGACGGCGATGGATTCCGAACCTCTGGCCGCAGATGCCGCTGTGATCATTGCGGATGCGGGGGATGCGTTTGCTGCGGGTCTTGGGACCATTGCAAAACTGACCGAGGGCAAGACATATCTGTGCCACAAGGACGGCGACAGCGTTCCCGGTGCGGATGCGCCCGGTGTTGAAGCCGCCGCCTTCGCGGGCCCGCACCCGGCAGGTCTGGCTGGTACGCATATCCACTTCCTTGAACCTCTGGCAGGCGACAAACAGGTCTGGACCATCGGCTATCAGGACGTGATTGCCATCGGTCGTTTGGTGCAGACCGGTCATCTGGACCCGAATATCGTCATCGCGATCAGCGGTCCCGGCGCGCGTCAGCCGCGCCTGATCCGTACCGTCATGGGCGCGTCGACCGACGATCTGACCCGGGACGAGGTCAATGTCGATGGCACGCCCCGGATCATCTCGGGTTCGATCCTGTCGGGAACGCAGGCCGATGGACCGACCGCTTATCTGGGGCGCTTTGCCCGCCAGATCTCGATCATTCGCGAAGATCACGACCAGCATACGCTGGGCTGGATCCTTCCGATGCCGTCGAAATTCGCGGTGCAGCCGGTTCTGGGGTCTGCCCTTGCCAAGAAGCTGTTTCCGCTGACCTCGAACCTGAATGGCGGACGCCGCGCGATGGTTCCGACCGGCACGTTCGAGCAGTTGATGCCGCAGGACTACCTGCCGACACAGCTGCTGCGCGCGCTGCTGGTGATGGACACCGATACCGCGCAAGCGCTGGGTGCTTTGGAGCTGGACGAAGAGGATCTGGGCCTTGTCGGCTTTGCCTGTCCGGCGAAATATGAATACGGGCTGGCGCTGCGCGACTGCCTGACCAAGATTGAAAAGGAGGGCTGAGCCAAATGGGTTTGCGCAGCTTCTTTGATCGGATCGAGCCGAACTTTACCAAGGGCGGCAAGTACGAGAAGTACTTCCCCATCTACGAGATGGTGGAAAGCTTTATCTACACTCCGAAAACCGTAACCACCGTCGCGCCGCATGCGCGGTCGTATATCGATATGAAGCGGATCATGACCTATGTCGTGTTCGCGACAATCCCCTGTATCCTGTGGGGGATGTATAACACCGGTTATCAGGCGAACTCGGCCATTGCTGCGCTGGGGCCTGACTCGGCGACCGGATGGCGGATTGCGCTGTTGCAGATGTTTGGGATTTCGCTGGACCCCTCCAGCGTCTTTGCCAATGTGATGCACGGGCTGATGTATTTCCTGCCGATCTACATCGTGACGCTGGTTGCAGGCGGTATCTTCGAGGTCATCTTTGCCACCGTGCGCGGGCACGAAGTAAACGAAGGTTTCCTCGTCACCTCAATGCTTTACACGCTGATCATGCCAGCTACTGCGCCCTTGTGGCAGGTGGCGCTGGGGATCATCTTCGGCGTTGTGATCGGGAAAGAGGTCTTTGGCGGCACCGGCAAGAACTTCCTCAACCCTGCTCTAGTGGGCCGGGCGTTCCTGTATTTCGCTTATCCGGCCAGCATGTCCGGTGACACGGTCTGGACGCCGGTTGACGGGTTCTCGGGCGCGACTGCATTGTCCGTTTCTGCCTCGCAGGGCTTTCAGGCGCTGGCCGCGGATGGCATCACCTGGTGGAATGCGTTCTTTGGTTCGATTCAGGGAAGCTTTGGCGAAACCTCGACGCTGGCCTGTATGATCGGTCTGGCCTTCCTGTTGGCCACGCGGATTGCCAACTATCGCCTGATCATCGGCTGTCTGGCGGGCACCATTGGCTTTACCCTGCTGCTGAACCTGATCGGGTCCGACACCAACCCTATGTTTGCGATGCCATGGTACTGGCACATCGTCATCGGCGGCTACGCTTTTGGTCTGGCCTTCATGGTGACCGAGCCGGTCTCGGCCAGCCACACCAACATGGGCCGCTATATCTACGGCGCGCTGATCGGTGTCATGGTTGTGATGATCCGTGTCATCAACCCGGCTTTCCCCGAAGGCATGATGCTCGCCATTCTGTTCGGCAACGTCTTTGCACCGCTGATCGACTATTTCGTCGTCCAAGCCAACATCAAACGGAGGGCGCGTCGCCATGTCTGATACGCAATCCCCAGAACCCAAGGGCGCGATTGCCAAGTTTCTGGCGGCCTCGCCGGATTCGGTCGGCAAGACGATCTTCATCGCGGTCGCCGTCTGTCTTGTCGCCTCGATGGTTGTCTCGGCCGCGGCGGTCAGCCTGCGTCCGGTGCAAGAGGTCAACCGCCTGAAGGACAAACAGATCAACGTGCTGCAGGTGGCAGGCGTTTATGAGCCGGGCACCGACGTGACCGAAGCTTTCGCCGCGTTCGAGCCGCATGTTGTGGAACTGTCCACCGGCGATTTCGTCGATGACCAGTTCGATCCGGCCACCTTCGACGACATTGCCGCCGCCAGCGATCCTGAGCTGAGCGTTGCGCTGGACGATGACCCGGCTGGTATTGGCCGCAAGTCGAAGTATCGCGTGATCTATCTGCTGCGGGACGATGCGGGTGAACTGGACAAGGTAATCCTGCCGCTGCATGGCTATGGCCTGTGGTCCACGCTCTATGGCTTTATCGCGCTGGAAAATAACGGCAACGATATCTACGGCCTGCAATTCTATCAGCATGGTGAAACCCCCGGCCTTGGGGCCGAGGTGGACAACCCCCGCTGGAAAGCGCTTTGGAACGGTAAAAAGCTGCGCGATGACAATGGCGATCTGCAGATCACCGTGTCGAAATCCCAGCCTGCCGCCGGACCTGATTTCTATATCGATGCGCTGGCAGGGGCGACCCTGACCTCGGTCGGTGTCGATAACCTGGTGAAATTCTGGATGGGCGACGCGGGCTATGCTCCGTTCCTGGCCAAGCTGCAAGCAGGAGAGTTCTGATGTCTCAGACCAAGAAAGAGATGCTGGTCGACCCGCTTGTCGACAACAACCCGATTACCTTGCAGGTGCTGGGCATCTGTTCCGCGCTGGCGGTGACCTCGTCGCTGCAAGTGTCGATGGTGATGGCACTGGCGGTGATCTTCGTGACCTCGTTCTCGTCCTTCTTCATCTCGTGCCTGCGCAACCAGATTCCGGGCTCGATCCGGATCATCGTGCAGATGGTGATCATCGCCTCGCTGGTGATCCTGGTGGACCAGATCCTCAAGGCTTACGCGTTTGAGATTTCGAAAACCCTGTCGGTTTTCGTTGGTCTGATCATCACCAACTGTATCGTGATGGGCCGCGCCGAGGCGTTTGCGATGAAAAACCCGCCGGTCGCGTCCTTCATCGACGGGATGGGCAACGGCATGGGCTATGGTCTGATCCTGCTGCTGGTCGGCTTCATTCGCGAGCTGTTTGGGGCGGGTTCGCTGTTTGGCATCACCATTCTGGAGACCGTCAACAACGGCGGCTGGTACGTGCCCAACGGCATGTTGCTGCTGCCGCCGTCGGCGTTCTTCATTATCGGTCTGATCATCTGGGCCTTCCGCACATGGAAGCCGAACCAGGTGGAAGAGCGTGAATACAAAATTCAGCAGGTAGAGGCCCACTGATGGAAGGTCTGATCTCACTGGCCGTAAAGGCCATCTTTGTCGAAAACCTTGCGCTCAGCTTCTTTCTGGGGATGTGTACCTTCATCGCCGTTTCGAAGAAGATCTCGACAGCGCTGGGTCTGGGGATTTCGGTGATGCTGGTTCAGGCGATCACCGTGCCTGCCAACAACCTGCTGCTGAACTACCTGCTGAAACCGGGCGCGCTGGCCTGGGCCGGGTTCCCGGATGTGGACCTGACCTTTCTTGGCCTGATCTCGTATATCGGTGTCATCGCGGCGATGGTTCAGATCCTCGAGATGATCCTGGATAAGTATTTCCCGCCGCTTTACAACGCGCTGGGGATCTTCCTGCCGCTGATCACAGTGAACTGCGCCATCCTTGGTGGCTCGCTGTTCATGGTCGAGCGGGACTATAACTTTGCCGAGGCGGCGACCTATGGTCTGTCTTCGGGCTTTGGCTGGGCGCTGGCGATCACCGCGATGGCGGGTGTGCGCGAAAAGCTGAAATATTCGGACATTCCGGACGGCTTGCAGGGTCTTGGCATCACCTTCATCACTGCGGGACTGATGGCTATGGCCTTTATGTCCTTCTCGGGCGTGAAACTGTAAGGAGGGCGCAATGGAAACCTTTAGCTTAGGCGTCATCCTATTCACTCTGATCGTTCTGGGACTGGTTGCCATCATCATGGCCGCCCGCTCGCGCCTGGTGTCGACCGGTAACGTCAACATCACGATCAACGGTGAGAAAACCGTATCCGTTCCGGCGGGTGGCAAGCTGCTGCAAACGCTGGCGGCCGAGAAACTGTTCGTTCCTTCCGCTTGCGGCGGCGGCGGTACTTGTGCGCAATGCCGGGTGAAGGTGCATTCGGGTGGCGGGTCGATCCTGCCGACCGAGGAAAGCCACATCACCAAGCGTGAGGCATCCTGCGGCGACCGCCTGTCCTGTCAGGTTGCGGTCAAGCAGGACATGGAAATCGAAGTCCCGGAAGAGGTCTTTGGCGTCAAGAAGTGGGAATGTACCGTTCGCTCGAACGAGAACGTGGCGACCTTCATCAAGGCCCTGACGCTGGACCTGCCAGAAGGTGAAGACGTAAACTTCCGCGCCGGTGGCTATATCCAGATCGAGGCCCCCGCGCACCAGTTGAAATACACCGATTTCGACGTTGAGGAAGAGTATCGCGAGGATTGGGACAAGTTCAATCTGTGGCAATACGAGTCCGTCGTGAACGAGCCAATCGAACGTGCCTATTCCATGGCCAACTATCCGGATGAGAAGGGCATGATCATGTTGAACGTTCGGGTTGCCTCACCACCTCCGGGCTCCGAAGGGATCCCCGCCGGTCAAATGTCGTCGTATATCTTCAACCTGAAACCGGGTGATAAGGTGACGATCTCGGGTCCGTTTGGTGAGTTCTTTGCCCGCGAGACAGAAAAAGAGATGGTCTTCATCGGAGGTGGCGCCGGTATGGCACCCATGCGCAGCCACATCTTCGACCAGCTCAAGCGACTGGAAAACCGCAACCGCAAGATCACCTTCTGGTACGGTGCGCGTTCGAAGAAAGAGATGTTCTTTGTCGAGGATTTCGATCAGTTGGCCGAGGAGTTCGACAATTTCGAATGGCACGTGGCGCTTTCGGATGCTCAGCCCGAGGACGATTGGAAAGGCTACACCGGCTTTATCCATAACGTTCTGTACGACGAATACCTCAAGAACCATCCCGCGCCCGAGGATTGCGAGTTCTATATGTGTGGCCCGCCAATCATGAACCAGTCGGTCATCAACATGCTGCTGGATCTTGGCGTGGATCGCGAAGACATCATGCTCGACGATTTCGGCGGGTAAGACTAACGCAGGATTAAGCTTGAAAAGCCCCGCTCACTGGCAGCGGGGCTTTGCTTTTTTGTGGCCTTGAGCAACTACCGAGATGGCTTAGATCTGCGTCCAGCCAGCCTTCAGCCAGGCCGCAAATTCCGCCTCGTCAACCTGTCCCGCTGCAAGGTCCTCCATCATCTGGACACCTTTGACCGGGTCGGGCAGGAAGGCATATCCATTGAGCCTCAGAAAGGTCACGGCGGTGACGAAAGCCGTGCGTTTGTTGCCGTCGATGAACGCATGTGCCTTGGCGATGCCGAACGCATAGGCCGCTGCGATTGCCGCCAGATCGGCGTTCTCATAGGCCGCGAGATTCATGGCGCGTGCGCAGCCCATCTCCAACAGCGCCCGGTCGCGCATACCGGGCGCGCCGCCATGGCGTGAGATTTGTCGGTCGTGAATGGCGATGACTGCGGCCAGCGGAACCCAGATCCGCGGCTTCAAGCCAAGGCCTGCAGAAGGTCGCGGTTTTCATCCATGACGACCTCAGCCGCGGCCAGCGCCTCGGCCACCGAAGGGTCATGCGCCATGACTTTCAACGTGCCATCATCCCCACGCAGCACAAAAAGGGTGTCCCCCTCCTTGGCATCGAGGATGGTCAGCATTTCGGTCGACAATGTCATAACGGCCGAGTTTCCGACCTTGCGGATCTTGGTTTCGATCATTTGGACCTCCGGTATATATGGATGTATATACTGAAAGCAGCCCCATTTCGCAAGCTTGGGGGCTTGAGGCCCCCAGGGCTTGTCGGATCTAGGCCTAAAGCCTCAGATCGCTGGCCTCACGCGGCAGGCAGGATTTGATGTCATAAATGATGCTTTGCGATTTGCCATACGCGCGGAATTGGTCCGGATCGAGCGTTTTGTATTCCTCATGCGCGACGGCCAGAATGACGCCATCATAGGCCCCGTCCTGTGGCGTTTCGATCAGGGACAGACCATATTCCGCCTGCGCCGCTGCCGGGTCGGCATGCGGGTCGTGCACATCGACGCTGACGCCATAGCTTTGCAGTTCCTCGATAATATCAACCACGCGTGTGTTGCGCAGATCCGGGCAGTTTTCCTTGAAGGTCAGCCCCAGCACCAGAACCCGCGCCGCGCCGACATTGATACCGTCGCGCGTCATCCGCTTGATCAGTTGCGAGACCACATAACCGCCCATCCCGTCATTCAGGCGCCGCCCGGCGAGGATGATCTGAGGGTGGTGCCCCACCGCCTCGGCCTTGTGGGTCAGGTAATAGGGGTCGATGCCGATACAATGCCCACCGACCAGACCGGGGCGGAAGGGTAGAAAGTTCCACTTGGTGCCTGCGGCACGCAGAACGGCCTCGGTATCGATTTCCATCCGGCCGAAGATCATCGCCAATTCGTTCACCAAGGCAATGTTCAGGTCTCGTTGCGTGTTCTCGATGACCTTTGCGGCCTCGGCGACGCGGATGCTCTCGGCCTTGTGGGTTCCGGCGGTGATGATCCGCGCGTAAAGCGCATCGACCAGATCGGCCACGTCGGGGGTCGAGCCCGAGGTGACTTTGCAGATATCCGCAATCCGATGGGTTTTGTCGCCGGGATTGATCCGTTCAGGGCTGTAGCCTGCATAGAAATCGGCGTTGAACCGCAGGCCCGAGGCGCGTTCCAGCACCGGCACACAGTCTTCCTCGGTCGCGCCGGGATAGACGGTGGATTCGTAGATCACCAGATCGCCGGGTTTCAGAACCCCGCCCACCGTTTCGGACGCCGCCAGCAAAGGCGACAGGTCCGGCCGTTTGCCCGGCGTGATCGGGGTGGGAACGGTGACGATATAGGTGTCACAGGCCGCCAGATCCGACACATTGGTGGTAAAGCTCAGCCCTGAGGCGGCGGCAAGATCTTCGGGCTCGACCTCTTGCGTGGCATCATTGCCACCGCGCAAGGCGTCGATGCGCGGCTGGTTGATGTCAAAGCCGATAACGGGGCCGATCTTGCCAAAGGCCACGGCCAGCGGCAGGCCGACATAGCCCAGTCCAATAACAGCGATCTTGCGGGCATCCGGGTTTGTGTCCAGCATCAAGCTTTGCCCCTTATTTGCCGTGATACTCTCGGAACCACTCGACAAAGCGGGCGATTCCATCCTTGAAATCGGTTTGCGGGCGGAAACCGGTCAGGCGTTGCAGCAGGTCTGTATTGGCCCATGTGGCGGGAACATCGCCCATCTGCATCGGCATATAATTGCGGATTGCCTCTTTGCCCACCGCCTCTTCGATGGCTTCCACGAAGTCCATCAGGCGCACCTTGTCGCCATTGCCGATATTGACGACCCGATAGGGGGCGACCGGGGACAGGCTGTCGCCGTCATCGATCTCATCCGCGCTGGCGGGTCGGACCGGAGGCACATCGATCAACAATCGGATGCCACGGACAAGATCGTTCACATTTGTGAAGTCGCGATACATGTCACCGTGGTTGTAGATGTCGATTGGACGATCATCCAGAATCGCATCCACAAATTTATACAGCGCCAGATCGGGCCGTCCCCAGGTGCCATAGACGGTGAAAAAGCGGAACATGGTGGTCGGCAGGTCCCACAGATGCGCGTAGGAATGGCCCATCGCCTCATTCGCCTTTTTGGTGGCCGAGTAGATGGTCAGCTGCGTGTCGGCCTTTTCGACCTCGGTAAAGGGCATATCCTCATTCGCGCCGTAGACCGACGAGGTCGAGGCCATCAGCAGGTGATCGACCTTATGCACACGCGCGACCTCCATCACGTTGAAGGTGCCGACAACATTGGAGTTTATGTAGCTGCGCGGTTCTTCCAGGCTGTAGCGGACACCGGCCTGGGCGGCGAGGTGCACAATGACTTCGGGCTGAAACTCATCGGCGATTTTCATCAGTTGGTCGTGGTCTTCCAGCATGGCCTCGGTCGCGGTGAAGCCCGGCGTCTGCATCAGCATCTGATGGCGGCGCTGTTTCAGGGTGACGTCGTAATAGTCGGTCATCCCGTCATAACCATGAACGCGGAACCCTTCTGACAGCAGCAGCTTGGCCAGATGGAACCCGATGAAACCCGCTGTACCGGTAATCAAAACTCGCTTCATAAAACCCTCGAACACAATAAAACCCTAGGCATCAGGGATACTCTCCTTGCTGCAAGGTCAAGTAGAATCTCCCTTTTATCCGTCATAGCAAATCTGCAACCGGATTGGTCAACATCGTGCCATGGCCCGGAATTGCCGATTGTCGGAACGCATCAGGCCGGGTAGTGAAAGACTGTGATGGTTAGGAACTGGATCAAAGGGTTGTTCGGGCAGGGTGACGCGCAGACCGCAGAGGTTGACGCGCCGGAAATCGCGCCCGAGGAGCGGTTCATCGCAATCGGGGACATTCACGGGCGGCTGGACCTGTTACAGGATCTACTGCCTCGTCTGGATGATACGTGTCCATGGGTGTTTGTCGGCGACTACGTGGATCGCGGCGACAGCAGCGCACAGGTTCTGCATCACCTGCACCACCTCAGCGAATCCTCGGGCGGGCGGATCATCTGTTTGCTGGGCAATCACGAAGAGATGCTGTTGCGTTTTGTCGAAGACCCAAAGCGTGTGGGTCACCTTTGGCAGCAAAACGGCGGCGTTGAGACGCTGAACTCGTTCGGAGTGTCAGGCGGTGCCGAGGTGACAGAAGGCGAACAGGCCGTTGCCGTAGCCGAAGAGCTGCGGCAAGCCATGGGAAATGAGTTGCTGAGCTGGCTGTCAAACCGCCCGCTCAGCTGGACCAGTGGGAATGTCACGGTTGTCCACGCCGCTTTGGACCCGCGCAAGGCGCTGGACGCGCAATTGCGCCAGATTTGCCTGTGGGGGCATCCGATGTTCCGGGTTCAGGCCAGACAGGACGGGCAATGGGTTGTGCACGGGCACACGATTGTCGCCCACGCGCGGGCGCAGAACGGGGTTGTCTCAATCGATACCGGGGCCTATTCCACCAGCCGCCTGACGGCGGCTGAGATATTCAGGGGCGGGGTGCGGTTTACCTCGACCTAACCGACAATCATCTGCTTCATGCGCAGCGCTTCGTATTCCAGTTCTTTAAGGCGGAAATGCACCACGTCGCCGATTGTGATCACGCCGCACAGGTTGCCATCGCGCAGGACCGGCATGTGGCGGAACCGGCCCTCGGTCATCGTTTTCAGAACTTCGTTCAACGGATCATCGGGCGAGCAGGTCTTGACCTCGCGCGTCATCAGATCCTCGACCGATTGCGGCAGGGTCTGGCCGGGCGTGTCCGCCATCCGGCGCACGATGTCGCGTTCCGACAGAATCCCCTGCAGCGCGCCGTTCTGATCGGTTACCAGAACAGCCCCGATCCGCTTTTCTTTCAGGGTGTTGACCACGGAATGGATCGTCTCGTTCGGGCGCACTGAAAACACCGAGTCGCCCTTGCCCTCAAGCAGTTTGGCCACGGTCGTCTGTGACTGCGCCAGATTGGACCCCGTCGTTTGGCTGTGCGTCGTCTTTTTGTCTTTATCGCCGCGCATCGGTGCCTGGTAAGAGGTTGGGGCCATGGGCAATCTCCTTCTTGGTTCTTGCAGTGTCTTTCCCTTTTACCTTAGCGCAGCTAAATGGCCTGTATAGGGTGCAAATGCCCTGATCGGCGAAATCCCGGAGTCTGACCTTGTGAGCGATCTGTACCTGACACCCCCCATCGCGGCGCTGATCTTCTTTGCGGTGGTCGTCTGTGGCCATAATTTCCGCATGGCGTGGAAACAACAGCCCGAGGGTTGGCAGAAACGCGCGTGGCTGTTCGGGCTTCCGGCGGGGATCGGCCTGTTGGTGCTGGGCTTTTTGCCGCTGAAGCTGTGAAGCCGGTTTGACTCTGACAGGGGGCGCTGGCATATGCCGGGCACTGATTTTCCCCGGAGACCGATCCATGCGTCTGTTGTCTGCACTGGCCCTTGCAACCTTTCTGACCGGCTGCCTGTTCGACAAGGAACCCGACGTGGTGCGCCTGTCGGGCGAGACGATGGGTACGACCTTCAACATCACCGCAATTGGCGAGGATCTGGACGAGGCCGCGCTGGCCGCATCGGTCGAACAGGCACTGGCCGGGGTCAACGCCAAGATGTCGAACTGGGACCCGAATTCCGAGGTTTCGACCTTCTCGGCCTCAACCAGCACCGACCCGGTGGCGATCTCGGACGAATTCGCGTTGGTTTTGGCGGCCGCGAATGATGTGCATGAGAAAACCGGCGGTACTTTCGACGTCACACTGGGCCCGCTGATCGAGCTTTGGGGCTTTGGCCCGCGCAAGCCCGAGGATCCGGTGCCATCGGATGCTGATATTCAGGCCGCCCTGAATGGTGTGGGGCAGGCGCGACTTTTGACGCTGGATGCCTCGGCTGGCACGCTGGCGAAATCTGATCCGTCTGTCGGGATCAACCTGTCGGCGATTGCCAAGGGCTATGGCATCGATGCGGTGGCAGAAACCTTGCAGGATGCGGGGATCGAGGACTATCTGGTCGAAATCGGCGGCGATCTGGTGACCAAAGGCCAGAACGATCAGGGCGAGGCCTGGCGGATCGGCATCGAAAAACCCGAGGCCGGATCGCAGAGCGTGCAGCTGATCGTGTCACTGGATGATCGCGGCATGGCCAGCTCGGGCGATTACAAGAACTTCTTCGAGCAAGATGGCGTGCGCTATTCGCATATCATCGACCCGACCACCGGGCGTCCGATCACGCATCGCACGACCTCGGTCACTGTTCTGGCCGAAAACGCGATGATGGCCGATGCCTGGGCGACTGCCATGCTGGCGCTGGGGCAGGAAAAGGGTCTGGAACTGGCCGAACAGCATAAACTTGCCGTGTATTTCATCTCGCGCGATGTGACAGGCGGCGACGATGCCTATATAACCGTCCACAGCAGCGCGTTCAAAGACGCCCTGGGAACCAACTGACCGGTAGGAACCGACATGAGCACCTTCATTCTGGCCTTTATTCTTCTGTCTCTGGTCATGGTCGGCATGTCGCTGGGTGTGATGCTGATGGGTAAGACCATCAAGGGCAGCTGCGGTGGTCTGAACGCGATCTCGGGCGCGGATAAATGCGTGGTTTGCCAAAAGGATGTCGACCCGAACAGCCCCCTACGCGATCAGCTTCAGTGCAAGCGCGCCAAGAAGATGCTGGAACAGATGGAACGTCAGTCCTGATCTGCATTTGCGCAGCGCCGTTGGAACTGGCTAGATAGCCCTCGGACCAGTCGGGAGGCGCGCGTGGCCAAAGCCAGAAACATCCTGTTCATCATGTTCGACCAGCTGCGCTGGGATTATCTGAGCTGTTACGGGCATCCGCATCTGCACACTCCGAACATTGACCGTTTGGCCGCCCGTGGTGTGCGGTTTGACCGGGCCTATATCCAGTCGCCGATCTGCGGCAGTTCCCGCATGTCCACCTATACCGGGCGCTACGTGCATTCCCACGGTGCGTCGTGGAACGGCATCCCGCTGAAAGTGGGTGAGATCACGATGGGCGATCATCTGCGCAAGGCCGGAATGGACTGTTACCTTGTCGGCAAGACCCATATGCGCGCCGACGCCGAAGGCATGGCTCGGCTGGGGCTGGAACCTGACAGCCTGATCGGGGCCCGCGTGGCCGAATGCGGCTTTGATGTTTTCGAGCGAGACGACGGAATGTTGCCCGAAGGGCCAGATGGCTATTACGACCCGGACGGCGCGAAGGAATACAACAAGTATCTGACTGCCAAAGGGTACGAGAGCGATAACCCATGGCACGACTTCGCCAATTCCGGTCTGGATGCCGAGGGCAACGTTTTGTCCGGCTGGTTCCTCAAGAACGCAACCGAGCCCGCGAATATCGCCGAAGAGGATAGCGAAACGCCCTATTTGACCGGGCGCGGTATGGAGTTCATGGAAACCCATGAAGGCCCATGGTGTTGCCATCTGAGCTTTATCAAACCCCATTGGCCCTACATCGTGCCGGAACCCTATGCCTTGATGTACGGCCCCGAACATGTGCTGCCGGTTGTGCGATCCGAGGCAGAACGCCAGACCGCGCATCCGGTGCTGAAGGCATTCATGGACACCAAGATCGGCCAGACTTTTTCTCGTCAGGAGGTCCGCGAGGCCGTGATCCCCGCCTATATGGGCCTGATCAAGCAGGCCGATGACCAGATGGGCCGCCTGTTCGACTGGATGGAACAGACCGGGCGGATGGACGACACGATGATCGTTCTCACCTCGGACCACGGGGATTTTCTGGGCGATCACTGGATGGGTGAAAAAACCTTCTTCCACGATGCCTCGACCAAGATGCCGTTGATCATCTACGACCCATCGCCCGAGGCTGATGCGACCCGTGGCACCGTCTGTGATGCGCTGGTCGAATCCATCGACCTAGCGCCTACTTTTGTCGATGTGGCCGGAGGGGAAGTGGCCAACCATATCCTCGAAGGTCATTCCCTGCTGCCAATCCTGCATGGGCAGGTGCAAGAGGTGCCACGGGACGTGGTGATTTGCGAATACGACTATTCCGCCTCACCCATTGCCGAGCGGCTGAACGCTTCGGTCCGGGATGCAGTGATGTTCATGGTCGCCAACAAACGCTGGAAACTGATCCATTGCGAGGGCGGGCACCGCCCCATCCTGTTCGATCTGGAAAACGACCCGCAGGAACTGATCGATCTGGGCGACAGCGCCGATCATGCCAAGGTGATCGCCGAGATGTACGAGCATCTGTTCGCCTGGACCCGCCGCCCGTCGCAGCGCACGACCCGGTCGGAACAGCAATTGATCGAGATGCGAAGCAAAAGCCGGGGCAGGGGGATTGTCTTGTGGGTTTACGACGAAAACGAGATGCCGCTGGACCTGACGGTCAAGTACCGCAACCGCAAGGCAAAACCCTACAAAACCTACCTGAAAGACTAGCTGCGCCGCGCTTTCCATTGCACATAGCGCGCCATGCTGCGTTCCAGCAGGTTCGGCGCTTTACCATCGTCCAGATGCAACCCGCCGCCGCCCGCGCGATACATCTCGGCAAACACATCCAGCACTTTGGATTTGACCATTCCGCGCAGGGGGACATGGGCCATCATGCCATAGGTCGCCGCCCCGCCGGTCTTGGCAAGTTCGGGATTGGCGCGCACGGTGGCGACGGCCTGCGCCAGATCAGACAGGTATTCCCCGGCCACATGCAGGTGCTTGGCGGTGACCATACAGTGGATGCCATCGGGGTTTTGCACCCGGTTGATGTTCCAACCCGCCCGTTCTAACTGATCCGCCACGGCGTAGATGTTCAGCTTTGGATCGCTTGAACCATAAGCCAGCAACGGCCCCTGCGGGTTGCCCAGAATGCGCAGCCCTTCGATGGCGGTGATACCTGCTTTCAGCTTTTCGACCGCCTCGGTCGTGTCTTTGGCCAGCCGACAATACCCCTCGACCCCCAGTTTCTGCATCACCGCCCATGCGGCGGCATAGGCTCCGCCCGGTCTTGTACCCAGCAGAGCGGGTGAGGCGAACACCCCTCCGGGCCAGTCCTGACAGATGAACATCTGGTGCTTCAGCAGGTCCAGATCGCGGTAGAGGATGGTCGAGGCCCCCTTGGCCGCATAACCGTATTTGTGCAGATCGGCCGAGATCGAGGTGACGCCCGGAACCCGGAAATCCCAGTCGGGCAGGTCGACCCCGTTCCGCTCCATAAACGGCAGGATCAGCCCGCCGACGCAGGCATCGATATGCAGGGGGATGCCTTTGGACTGGGCAATCGCCCCCGTTTCGGCAATCGGGTCGATGGTGCCATGCGGGTATTCCGGGGCCGAACCCAGGATCATGACCGTGCCCGCGTTGATCATCCGCTTAAGCCGGGAAATGTCGGTCGCATAATCCGGTGTCATTGGCAGCAGGCGCGCCTTGACCCCGAAATATTCCGCCGCCTTGAACCATGCCACATGCGCCGTCTTGGGCAGGATCATATTGGGCCGCGTCACCTTGCGCCGTTTGCGCGCCATGTCGCGATAGGTTTTGACCGCCATCAGGCAGCTTTCCGTCCCACCCGCCGTCACAACGCCGCACGTGTCCGGCCCGCCATGCAGCAACCCGGCCATGGTCGAGATGATCTGGGTCTCCATCCGTTTCAGGCTTTGAAACGCGGCAGGGTTCAGGCCGTTGGCGGAAGAAAACGCGCTGTAGGCCTTGGCGGTGAAGGCGTCGTGGTCGTCATCCAGATGGTAAACGAGGCTCCAGGTCCGGCCATCGCGGTAATTCGGGTCATCCTTGGCAAAGGATTTGAGCTGGTCCAGTATCTCACCCTCGGGGCGGCCCGTTTCCGGTAGTTTCTGATGGTCCATATCCTATCCCCCTTGGGCCAGCAGCAGCGCCAGTGAAATGCCCAGATAGTTCCCGATGGCAAAACCCAGAATGCCTGTCGCCATGCCCGACATCAAGATCGCCGGGTTGCGCAGGCTGCGCGATATCATGGGCACGAAAGCAGGTGACATGACGGCGGCGACCGAGGTGATCAGAAACGTGTCCCGATCCACCCCCGCCAATCGCGCCAGCAGCGCATGCAGGGCAAAACTGCCAAAGGTTGCGATCAGGACAAACCCCAGAACGGCCAGATCCAAGTCGCGCAGCTTTGCCAGATCCATCGAGGCCGCAACGCTGAACGAAAATACATAAAGCAGATACATCCCCATATGCGGCGCGGCCCGGTTTTGGCGTAAGGACGGGGCCAGGGATCCCAGAATGCCCAGCGTCGTCAGCAGAACGACGATCATCACCTGCGGCGCGGCGAAGGTGACGAAAGGGGCCAAGGTCAATGCCGCACCGACACACATCGAGGCCCCAAGCAACGCAATCAGCCCGTGGGCGATCCAGTTAGGCCGGGTGGCCTCGGCCGGTTCCGGGGGATTGGTTTCAACGCCTCCGGCAAAGGGTTTCAGGAATCGCCCAAACACCACAGGAGCCAGCGTCAGCACAAACAGCAGGTAGGCCGCGCCGACAACGGTATCGACGGTGGCGAACAGCAGATAGCGACCCTCGGGGATATCCAGCGCCAGTTTGATCGCGCCCATATTGGCCAGCCCGCCGGTATACATACCGACGGCCATACCCGACAGCTGCTCGGCCTGTTCGGTGCCGCCTGCGTTGAACACGTAAAACAGACCGGTAGCCACAAGACTTACCGACAACACGGCCAACGCCATGGACAAAAGGGCTGATCCGGCGATCCGACCCCAGGCGCGCAGATTGACGCCAAATAGCAGCAGCGGAAGGGCAAGCCCCAGGCTGGCCTCGATCACGCTGTTGCGGATATGCTGGGCCGGTTCGGGTTGCAGGCCCGACAAACCCAGCGCCAGACCACCCATATAGCACAGCACAATCGGCCCCAGCCGCCCGGCCAGCGCCCAATGCCGCGCCAACAGCATCAGCGCGGCAGGCGCGAATACGTAGATCAGTGCAAACACCGCAATCTCTGGCTGCATGACTGTCCTCTCCCCTGTGGTCGAGACTAGGCAGCCCGACCTCAATGGCGCAAGGTGGCGTGACGTAAGGTTCGCTGCGTGTTGGGGTATGGAAATCCGGGCCTCTGTGCCCGATGAGCGGTTGATTAAATCTGCGCCAATTGCCTCAAAGGCGGTTCACCCCCCGGCGGTCACCGGGTAGAAGGTTCGCCAAGAGCAGTTACCGGAGAGTAAAATGGCCACGCCCAAACCCGTAGTCCTGTGCATTCTCGATGGTTGGGGATTGTCCGAGGACACGCAGGCCAACGCGCCTTATCTGGCGAAAACGCCCACCTTCGATGCGATCATTCAGGGCCCGCATGCCACGCTGATCACCCACGGCCCGGATGTGGGTCTGCCCAGCGGGCAGATGGGCAATTCCGAGGTTGGCCATACCAATATCGGCGCGGGCCGGGTTGTGGCGATGGATCTTGGACAGATCGATCTTGCCATCGAGGATGGATCCTTCTTCGACAATGAAACGTTGCAGGATTTTATCGCCAAGGTGAAGGCGGCGGGTGGTACGGCGCATCTGATGGGTCTGGCCTCGGACGGCGGCGTGCATGGCCATGTGAATCACATCGTCGCTGCGGCCAAGGCAATCACCGATGCCGGGGTGCCGGTCGCGTTGCACGCGGTGACAGACGGTCGCGACGTTGCCCCGAAATCGGCTTTTGGGTACATCGCCGAGCTTGAGGATCGCCTGCCCGAAGGCGCCCGCATCGTCACCGTCAGCGGGCGCTACTTTGCCATGGACCGCGACAACCGGTGGGAGCGTGTGTCAGAGGCGTATAACGCCATGATCAACGGTCGGGGCCGCACGGCCAGTTCCGCGCATGGGGCGGTCGATCACGCCTATAACCAATCCGAGACTGATGAATTCATCTCCCCCACGGTGCTGGACGGCTATAAGGGTGTCAAAGACGGCGACGGGTTCTTTTGTCTGAACTTCCGCGCCGACCGCGCGCGGGAAATCCTGCGCGCCATTGGCGAGCCGGGCTTTGCCGATTTCGACACTGGCCCGCGCCCGGCGCTGTCGGCCTTGCTGGGAATGGTCGAGTATTCCGACGGCCACAACGGTTACATGACAACGGTGTTCCCGAAACGCGCCATCGTCAACACGCTGGGCGAATGGGTGGCCAAACAGGGCCTGCGCCAGTTCAGGCTGGCGGAAACCGAGAAATATCCGCATGTGACCTTCTTCCTGAATGGCGGCAAAGAGGTGCCCGAGGCAGGCGAGGACCGCTTCATGCCCAAATCGCCCAAAGTGGCGACCTATGATTTGCAGCCCGAGATGTCCTCGGTCGAAGTGACCGCCAAATTCGTCGAGGCGATAAAGGCGGGCTATGATCTGATCGTCACCAATTACGCCAACCCGGATATGGTTGGGCATACAGGCGATTTGCAGGCTGCGATCAAAGCGTGCGAAGCGGTGGATCAGGGTCTGGCACAGGTTGTCGAGGCGTTGAACACAGCCGGTGGCGCGATGATCGTCACCGCCGATCACGGCAATTGCGAAATGATGGTCGATCCGGAAACCGGCGGGCCGCACACGGCGCATACGCTGAACCCGGTGCCGGTTGCTCTGGTCGGTGGCCCCGCAGGTGCCGCGTTGCGAAGCGGGCGATTGTCGGATCTTGCGCCAACGCTTCTGGACCTGATGGACCTGCCCAAACCCCCTGAAATGACCGGGGAAAGCCTGCTGTCATGAGAGGTCTGGCCGTCGCAGTCGCGCTGTGTCTCGCCGGTTCGGCGACGGCCCAAAGCAATCCGTCTGAGGCGGCGCTGGCAGCGGCCGAGATGCTGGAACAGGCCTCGGTTTCCCTGACCGAAGCCGACAGCGCGCGGGATCGCGTGCGGGCCCTGACCCAGACGATCCAGGCCTACGAGGCCGGACTGTCCGCCATGCGCGACGGTTTGCGCATGGCCGCCACGCGTGAGGCGCAGCTGTCCGCCGAATTGCGCGCCCGCGAAAAGGATGTGGCGCAGCTGCTGGGTGTGTTGCAGACGATCGAGACCACCGCACCGCCGGTTCTGATGCTGCACCCTTCCGGTCCCCTCGGGGCCGCGCGCACCGGCATGATGCTGTCCGAGGTCACACCGGGCCTGAACGCCAAGGCCGAAGCTCTGGCGCGTGATCTGCAAGAGGTTCAGACCCTGCGCCTGTTGCAACAGGACGCCGCCGAAACCCTGACCGAAGGCCTGACCGGTGTGCAATCGGCCCGCACCCGTCTGAGCGAGGCGATTGCCGACCGGACCGACCTGCCGCAGCGCTTTGTCGAGGATCCGATCAAGACGGCGATCCTGATCTCGTCCACCGAAACGCTGGACGGGTTTGCCAGCGGATTGTCCGAAATCTCGGAAGGGGAGATTGCGGCCACCAATGCCAGCGTCTCGGGTCGCAAGGGTGATATATTGCTGCCGGTTCAGGGCATTCTTCTGCACAGGGCAGGCGAAACCGACGCTGCGGGCGTGACGCGCCCCGGTCTGGTCCTGGGCACACGGCCCCGCGCGCTGGTGACTGCGCCCACTGCGGCAACCATCCGTTATCGCGGCCCGCTGCTGGATCTTGGAAACCTGATTATTCTGGAACCGCAACCGGGGCTTCTGTTCGTTTTTTCCGGCCTGCAAGAGGTCTATGGCGACATCGGACAAGTGATCCCCGAAGGCACACCGGTTGGGCTGATGCCCGGTGAAACCCCGGAAATCGGCGCTATTTTGTCAACAACTGGTGATGGCACTGGAACTGACCGGTCAGAAACGCTCTATATAGAGGTAAGAGAAGACAACAGCCCCGTGGACCCGGAATCGTGGTTTCGGACCAGCAAGGATGGATAAACGAGTATGAAGAAATTTGTGATGGCCGGACTGGCCGGAACCGTGGCAGGCATCATTGCAACCACTCAGATTGCAGGCCCGTTGCTGGCGCAAGAGGCCGAAAAGAAGGCCGATGTGTATCAGCAACTCGACCTGTTCGGTGACATCTTCGAACGCATCCGCGCGCAATATGTCGAAGAGGTCGAGCCCGAGGAACTGATCGAAGCGGCAATTGACGGCATGCTGACCTCGCTGGATCCGCATTCCAGCTATCTGTCGCCCGATGATGCTGAACAGATGCGCGTGCAGACACGGGGCGAGTTTGGTGGCCTTGGCATCGAAGTCACGCAGGAAGAAGGCTTTGTCAAAGTTGTCTCGCCCATCGATGACACGCCCGCCGATGAGGCCGGGATCGAGGCCGGGGATTTCATCACTCATGTGGATGGCGAAAGCATTCTGGGCCTGACATTGGACAAGGCCGTTGAGCTGATGCGCGGGCCGGTGGGCTCCGAGATCATCATCACCGTTGTCCGCGAAGGCGAGCCCGAGCCCTTCGATGTCACCATCATCCGCGACACGATCAAACTGACCGCCGTGCGCGCTCGCACCGAGGGCACCAGCGTGGTGCTGCGCGTGACAACCTTTAACGATCAGACCTTCCCCAACCTGCAGGCCGGGCTGGAAGAACAGATCGCCGAAGCCGGTGGTATCGACAAGGTCAATGGCGTGGTTCTGGACTTGCGCAACAATCCCGGCGGTCTGCTGACGCAGGCGATCCGGGTGTCGGACGCGTTCCTGAACGAAGGCGAGATCGTCTCGACCCGTGGCCGCAACCCGGAAGAGGGCGAGCGGTTCAACGCAACCCCCGGTGATCTGGCCGAGGGCAAACCCATCGTTGTTCTGATCAACGGCGGCTCGGCCTCGGCCTCGGAAATCGTGGCCGGTGCCCTGCAGGATCACCGCCGCGCCATCGTGGTCGGCACCAAGAGCTTTGGCAAAGGCTCGGTCCAGACGGTTATGCCGCTGCGGGGCGACGGGGCGATGCGCCTGACCACCTCGCGCTATTACACGCCGTCGGGACGCTCGATCCAGGCGCTTGGCGTCAGCCCGGATATCATCGTCGAACAACCACGCCCGCAGCCCGAAGCCGAGGAGGAAGAGGAAAACCGCTTTACCCGGTCCGAGGCCGAACTGCGCGGCAGCCTGGACAATGACAGCCTGAGCGAGGACGAGATTCGCCAGATCGAAGAAGACCGCGCCAAAGCCGAAGCCACCGCTGAACTGCGGGAAGAGGATTACCAGCTGGCCTATGCCATCGACATCCTCAAGGGCCTGTCGGCCTTCAATCCAAACGGGCCTTCGCAGTAGGGCGCTTGGACATTAGGGGCGCGGGGCGGCGTAGGGCCGAACCTCTGACCAAAAGTGTTGATCGTGTGCGAATAAGTGCGCGATCGACAACGTGTGAATGGTAGTTGTGGGTGCCAAAGCAAACGGTGTTCGTTTGGTGAATTTGCTCAAATGCCACAGGAATTTCCTATCAAAAACAAATATATGAATTGTTCTCTTCAAGCCTTATGATGGTGAAGTGGTTTCGCCTTTTGCCGCGAGAGGAGACAGTTGGTGATAATCAATAGCCCGATCGATTTGGGTCGCAAATTGCAGCGCGTGGCTTTGACGAGTTTAACATTCGTAAGTTTAGCTTACTTTTTGTTGTCAGCCAGCGCACAAGCCCAAAGCTCACAGGTTTGCGCTGAATTGGGATCGCCTCGAGTAGAGTATTCATCTGGATCTGAAACTACTCTTACAAACCAAACTATCTCTACAACCGAGCGTACGTGTCTTCCAATCCCGAATGGACCGATAACGGGACTTACTATTGAAAACTCATCAATAACGTCCTCTGGGGAGATCGAGATATATGTCCCGGGTCGGAACGTAGTTCGCAGTAACGCTTCAGTATTGACCCTGCTTAATGTAGATGTCGCAGCAGGTAGTGGAGACTTTGTTTCCCGAGAAGCGCTGGCTACAAACCTGAACGGCAAGCTTAGAGTAAATCTGATCAACACTTCGATTGGATCGGGCCGATCCATGACGTTTGCGCCATTCAATGGCCAAAACATCGACCCCACCGAAGTGTACTTTCAATCCGACCGTCCGTTAACCTACGACAACCTGACGGTTGTGGGAGCAACCGAAGTCGTTTTCGGTGCATATTTTATTCAAACTCGGATTGTTGAGGCTTCTGATTTTACACTGACCAATAGTTCGATTTCTTCAACCAGCGATATGGAGATTGCCGCCGGAACAACGTTGCGCCTGGATGCGTCAAGCAGTCTTTCTTCCTTTAACTTCGACAATTTTGGCACTTTGGCGGGCAATGGCACGGTAAATGCCGTCAATTTCACGGTAAAAAACGGCGGCGTACTTTCGCCGGGCTTTTCTATCGGAACGCTCCACAACACTGGAGGGATCGCCTTTGATGCCGGATCAACCATCCTGACTGAAGTTGATCCCTTAGCCGGACAAAAAGCCGACTTGGTTACATCCACCGGTCCAGTGACCGGAATCAATCGTGCGAGGATACAGGTCGAAGCAGCTCGACCCGGTTTGTCAGCACAAGACTATGCGTCTGGCAACGATTACACAGTCTTTCAAGCTTCCAGTTTCGACGGTGACACCCCCATACTTGTTGCCGGGGGTTCCTTGCCAGCTCTCTCCAGCTTGAGTATCGCAAATGTGCCAACGGCAGACGGTAGAATTGATATAGCGTTTACGACGCTGCCCGTTTCAAGCCTGCCGCAGAACCCCCTAGTTGCAGGCTCTCCCAATGCCAGTAACCTTTCCGGAGCAGTTGCGAACACGGCAAGCACTTCGCCGGGAACCATGCTTAGCAGTGGCGCGACTTTGGGCAACGCTGTCAGCACGCTAACCAATGCTGGGTTGGCCGGGTTCAATCGGGTACATGCCGAGCCCTATTCCTCAAATTTGACAATCGGGTTGGAGCAACTGGACCTGATAACCAACGCTGTGCTTAGCCACGCAGATTGTCGCAGGTATCAATCGGTTGGCTTCAGGACCCAGGACCAACCCATTGCGTCCGGTGACATCGATGCCATCCAGAACAGGACTGGTGCAATAGACTGTGCTGATCGTCGCTGGTGGATCGATACAGCTTATGTGAGTGGCAATGTCGATGGCAGTAACGGCCTCGGAACATTCGATTATTCGCTCAGCACCATTGTGGCCGGTGCGGATGTCGTAAGTTCCGATAGAGGGGTCGTTGGCGTTTACGCAGGCGTTGGGACGTCCTCTATGGATGAGCACGATCAAGTCGATCAAGACTTTTCGACCGACAGCTATCACGCTGGTGTTTACGGTCGTACGACAACCGGAACCTGGGAATTTTCCGGGTTGATCGGATACATGTTCGGTGAAACCGACGCCAGGCGGATTAACCCTTCTCTTGATGGCTTTACTGGAGGTGAGGCAAAATCGGATCTTGACCAAGAGGGAATTCACGCCGGTGTTCAGGCAAGGAAGCTGGTCAACCTGAAAAGCGGTGCAAGAATGTCCACAGTTTTTGGATTGAATTATGGTCGCATCCGGCAAGGCTCTGGGACAGAGACCGGGGGCGGTGACTTTAACTATTCAGTTGAAAATGCGGATGCGGAGTCCCTGATCGCTTCCATTGGAATTGACTATCAACAGGACTTCTTAACCGAGAATGGTTTGCTCACACCAATAGCCTTTGCCCGCTACGAGTACGACTTCTATGCCAACAAGAACAGGGAACACGAAATCACCGTTACGAGCCCGATATTTGGGACATTCACTCAAGTCGGACAAAACCGAGGAGCCAATGGGTTCGTTCTTGGGCTGGGGCTAGGGTATCAGATGTCTGAGCAAACTAGGTTCACGGCAGGGTACAGTTATTCGGCTCGTTCCAATGGCGAAGAACATGGCCTGGGAGCAAATTTAAGCGTACTGTTCTGATCAGTAAAAAAAGCCATCGATTAAACTGCGGCTTTGTTGCGCACTGCCGCCGTTCCCGGGTGCGGTACATTCCCAGAAATATGCGAGGGTTAAATTTTAGAGTAGTTTAGTACACTGTGCTTTGTATCTGGCCTCGCAATACTTCTGGTAAGTTGCTTGCAGCAGGGCGCGGACCTTCTTCATCCCTCGATCTTGTGCAGTTTGCTTTCGTCCAGCCTCAGCGCAAGAAGAATACCGACCGAGACCGAGATGGTGGAAAAGACAAAGGCCATGCTCATGCCGCTGTTGAAGGCCGCTGAAAGGGCGGATTTGACCGTTTCGACCTGATCCGCATCAAATTTGGCCAAAACCGCGCGGGCCGAGTTTGTATCGAGTGTGCCGCCGTTGATGGCGCGCAGATCGGTGTCGGACAGGGTGATCTTGGCGGCGGCCAGTTTGTCGCGCAGGCTGGACAGGGACACCACATACATGATCGCGGTGGCGCAGGCGACGGAGATCGCTCCGTAAACAAGGTGGGTCATGAAACTCAGCCCACCGACCAGACCGGCGCGTTCGGGCTTGACCGCACAAACTGCCGCGGTGCCCGACGGACCAACCGTCAGCGTTGCCCCCAGCCCGATCATCGCCATGCCGGGCAGGATCTGGAAATACCCCAACCCGCCGGGCAGAAGCACGATGCTGGCCGAGCCGATGGTGGCCAGCATGTATCCCCAGAACAACAGCCGCTTGGGCCCGAAATCATTGTAAAGCGTCCCCGACACGATCGAGCCCACGGCCAGCAGAACGGTCAGCGGAGCAAGCCCCAAAGCCGAGGCAAAGGTCGACCAGCCAAGCACCTCTTGCATGTATTGCGGGAAATACAGCAGGGCGACAAAGGCAGCGGAGACGTTGAACATGTTCAGCCCCAGTGTGATCCGGAACTGTTTGTTCTGCATCATCTGCGGCAGTAGCAGCGGTTCCTTCACGCGTTTCTCGACCTTTGGGAACAGGAAAAACAGAACCGCGCTGACAAAGAACAAAAGCAGCAGCGGAACCGAGGTCCAACCCCAATCCGCGCCGACATCAAGCCCGTAAAGCAGAAGCAGTACGGCCAGGGACAACAGGCCCATACCGGCGAAATCGATATGCTCGCCCTGCTTGTGCTGGGTCTCGCGCTCCATCAGGACCAGCGCGGTGGCCATCGAGATGCAGGAAAAAATCACATTCGCCAGGAAGAAATAGCGCCACTCGCCCAGGTTTACGGCAAGCCCGCTGATCATCGGACCAAAGACGTTGCCCGAGGTGACGCCGGCCAGGATCAGACCCATCACCAGCGCGCGGTGTTCCTGACGCGAGACTTTGGTGGCCCCGAAAGCCAGCGTGCAGGGCCAGACGCAGCCCGCGCCGATCCCTTGCAGCGCCCGCGCGCCGATCAGGAAATCGAGGCTGGGGGCCACAAAACACATCACCGACGAAAACAGAAAGATCGTCAGGCCGATGATCATGATTTTGCGGTGGCCGTACATATCGCCAAGGCGGCCCCCGGCTACCATGGTCATGGCAAAGAACAGCGCATAGATATTCAGGACCCATTGGGTGCTGGTGATATCGGTGTCAAAGCTGTTCTCGATTGCCGGGACCAGCATCAGGGCGCCGGTAAAATCGATCCCGATGCCGAAGGCGGTCACCATCAAAGCGATGACTTTTATGATGCTGCTCCGCTCCATATCCGCACCTTTTTCGATCCTGGTGGGTCAATGATGCATGAAAAGGGCTGAAAAGATAGGGAAACCGGCCCGAGGCGGTCAGGCGTCGTCCCGGCAAATCCGGCGGAAGGCGCGTTTGAGCATCTCCAGTTCGGCGCGCAACAGCTCGACCTCGGCGCGCAGATCATCGGCGGCGGGCTCGCCCGCGATTATGGTGAAACCGCCCAGCTTTTGCGTGTTGGCCGTGTCGATGATGACAAAGCTATGAACGCCTTCGGACAGGGCGGCAACGGGAACGGGCACTGTGATGGTCCAACCGCCATCGGCGGGTGAGACCTCGACCCCAGACAAGGTTTCGCCCAGATAGCGGGCCTCGATCTGAGGCTGCGTGTCTGCCTCAAGATGGCCTTGCCAGATGCCGTTTTCAAAGCTGGATGGGGTCAAGCTGGGCTGCGTCATGTCCTGGCGTCTCACAAATCGGCGCGGTGGCGGCGGCAGAAGGTCAGATCGCGCAGAACGATGCGGTTCATGCGCGGGTTTTTAAAGATCAGGTCCAGCCAGATCTTTTCGATCCGCCGCTCGTTCAGGGGCAGATGCGCCAGATCGAAATCCACCGCCACGGGGGATACGGATAAATCCATCTGCCGCAGCACCTGTTCGGTGTTTGGCCCGTGCTGGATGTTGAGGCGTGCAAACACGCCCGAGTTCTGTTCGCTGTCAATCAACGTATCGACACGCATCAGATGTTGTTTGGTCAGATCCCGTGCGGCCTCGGGCGGCAGTTCGACGGACAGTGACAGGAATGAGCCCTCGAAGCTGAACGCCTCAACCGCCAGGCTGAACGGGGCCAGATCATCGTCGCCCCGGTTGCGGACCTGCCGCACCGCGATCTCGGATTGTGGACAGTCGTGGAACAGGGTGACCTGACTGTCAATCCCGGCCTTGCGCGGGGCCGAGGCCACACCCGGTCGGGCCAGAGGTCCGCGCCACAGGTCCGGGCGCCAGGACCAGTCGGTGCCGACGGGTTTGGGAAACTGAACCGAGCCAATCTGGGGACGGATAAGACGCCCATCGGCAATATGGATCAGCTTGTTCAGATGGGCCCGCAGCCCGCGGGCCTGATCGCGCTGAAGCCGCAGTTTGGACTGCGGCACATCCTGCGCCTGCTGCGCGGCGGTGCGCCAACGCTGCATGGCCCGTCGATGAATATAGCGATCCAGAATCCTGCCCATGGTCCCATCGTCCGAAGTTGTACCTCTTTAGTCAAAGACGCGGTGCGGGACAAACCCGGAATGGCACAGTAGGGGGCGAATATTCACCAATCCTGAAGACGCACCCCCGCAGGCCCCGATTTCGTGCCAAGAAACACCCCAAGCGTTCTTGTATTACGCGGGGCCAGTGCTTACCGTCTGCCACCTGACTTAAAGTGGGTCTTTCTTAGGAACCTCGGCGCAACAATTTCATTACAGACAAGGCCAGTGCATGGAACCCACTCTGTTTTCGTTTATTTGGAAATACTCGAAGAAACAGCAACTTGTGCTGCTGGTTCTGACCGTTTTGTCATTTCCGTTCCTGTATGCCTCGCTGGAATTGCCCAAGCAGATCATCAACGACGCCATTGGGGCGCCGGGGGATACGGTGACCCTGTTGGGGATCACTTTCACACAGGTCCATTACCTGCTGATCCTGTGTTGCGCCTTTCTGGCCACCGTGATCGCCAGCGGGCTGATGAAAATGCGCATCAACACGATGAAGGGCGTTCTGGCCGAGCGGATGCTGCGCCGGTTGCGGTTCACGCTGATCAACCGATCCATGCGGTTTCCAAAATCCTACTTTGCGACGACAAGCCAGGGCGAGCTGGTCTCGATGATCACCTCCGAGGCCGAGCCGATGGGCGGGTTGATGGGCGACGCCATTGCGCAGCCGGTATTCCAGTTCGGCCAGATGATGACCATCGTCACCTTCCTGTTCATGCAAAGCGTCTGGTTCGGGCTGGCCAGCATCGCCCTGATCCCGCTGCAGGCCTGGCTGATCCCCAAGCTGCAACGTCAGATCAACCTGCTGAACAAGGACCGCATTCAGGAGGTCCGGCACCTGAGTTCCGAGATCGGAGAAAGTGCGGCAGGGATCAGCGATCTGCGCACCAATGGCGGTTGGCGCTATCGTCTGGCGCAATTCAGCCATCGGCTGGGGAACCTGTTCGAGATCCGGTTCAAGATCTACAACAAAAAGTTCTTCATGAAGTTCCTCAACAATCTGATCACTCAGATGACGCCGTTTCTGTTCTATTCCGTCGGCGGCTATCTGGCGATCAAGGGCGAGATCACGGTGGGCGCTCTGGTCGCGGCCCTTGGGGCGTACAAGGATCTGAGCGGCCCGTGGAAGGATCTTCTGACCTATTACAATCAGGTGCAGGACATGTCGCTGCGCTGGGAAATCGTGACCGAGCGATTTGCGCCGGACAACATGATCCCCGAGCATTTGTTTGACGGCGAACCCGAGACGATCCCGCATCTGAATGGCGATATCGAGTTGCGGAACGTAACGGTGCGGGATGGTGATGGTAAAACCATCCTTGAGGACCTTGATCTTGTCATCCCCAACGGCGCGCGCGTGGCAATCCAGTCCACCCACGCGTCCGAGCGCAGCGCTTTGGGTCAGCTGCTGACGCGCGAGATTCTGCCGGTTCAGGGTGACGTGATCATGGCCGGGCACGATTTGCGCGAATTGCATCAGTCGGTTATCGCGGCCCGCATCGGATACGCCTATTCGCGCCCATATCTGTTTGACGGAACGCTGGGCGACAACCTGATGATGCCCCTGCGAACGCATCCCCAGCCTGAAAGCGACGACAAGAAGGCCCCGACGCGGCGACAGATCGAATCCGCGCGCTCGGGCAACCCGACGGACTCGCTCAGCGATGAATGGATCGATCCGGGTCTAGCGGGGTTGGAGAATATCGACGATATCCGCAATTGGTGGTTCGAGCTGGTCGAGGCGATGGGCATTGACGAATTCATGTTCCGCCGGACGCTTGGGTCGCGCTTTGATCCCAAGCTGCATCCCGTTCTGGCGCAGGAAATCGTCAATTTGCGGGACACCATTGCCGAACGCCTGCGCGAAAAAGGGTTGGACAAATATGTCTATCGGTTCGATCCCAACCGCTTTAACCCGGCTGTCCCGCTGGGCGGCAACCTGCTGTATGCAGCCCCCACACGCCATATCTCGCCCGAAAGTCTGGCCAGTGACGGGCATTTCCTGTCCATGCTCAGGGCGCATGATCTGGCCGATGACGCGATGAGCATCTCGAAGGCGGTTCTGGATACGCTGAGCCGCACCTTTGGCCGGGACGGCACCGATCACCCGCTGTTTCTGCGACTTGGGATGAGTAAAGAGATGTACCACCGCTGGCTGGACATCGAAGATCGCCGCAAGGGCAAAGGCGACGGAGAGCTGAGCGATGAAGAAAGCGCATTGCTGCTGACCGTGCCTTTCCTTCTGACCGCAGAACAGATCGGCGCGGATTTCCCCGATGAATACAAGGACAAGATCCTTGCGATCCGGCAGGGGCAGGGCGAACAATTGCGCAGTTCGATGAACGGTATGTTCCTGCCGCTGTCGCCGGACATCTATATCCCTATGCTGCCGGTTCTCGAAAACGCGCTGTATGGGCGAATCTCTCTGACCGCCGGCGTCCATGCGGGCGAGATCGAGGACGTTGTGGCCGAGGCTATGAACCAGGCCGGACTGCGGCGCCGCGCGGCGGCCATTATCTACGATCTGCCATCGGGTCTGGGCGGGAACAACCTGCCAACGGTGTTTCAGGAACGCGCCGCGTTTTCGCGCGCCGGTATCAAGCGGCCAGATGTTCTGATCCTCGACAAAGCGCTGGCCAGTCACGATTCGGAAAGCCGACTGCGCACCCGCCTGAAACTGCGCGAGCTGCTGCCGGACTCGATCATGATCTTCATGGAGGACCACTTTGCCCATCCCGAAGCCTATGATCTGTTCATCGAGATCAAGGATGGCCGGATTGACGGCGTGTCCCGTACGCAGACCCTGCACGAAGAAAGCGTCTCGGCCGATCTGAGCCGTAAGCTTGAAATCATATCGTCGACCGAGCTGTTCTCGGGCATCGACGCGCGAAACCAGCGCCTGCTGGCATTTTCGGCGCAATGGTATGATGTCGCCGCTGGTCAGATGATCTTTTCGCGCGGGCAGGTTCCGGATGCGGCGTATCTGTGCATCAAAGGCAAGGCCAATCTGGATTGGTCCGACGAGGATGGAAACCGCCGCACGATCTCGATCATCGAACCTGGTCGTCTGATCGGTGACCTGTCGATCATCACCGGAGATCTACGGCAGCTGGATCTGACCGCCACCGAGGATTGCACCTTCCTGCGCATCGGCGCGGAAGAACTGCGTGCCGTGATCGAAAGCGACGCCGGGGTTGCCGTGCAACTGCTGCAGACTGTGGCAGGTTATCTTTCCACGCTGTCTACACGTATCAACAACGCCAAGGACCCATCGGAAATCTTCCCGGAAGTTGCGACGACGCTTCAGGATGAAAGTGCGGGCCCTGATGCCTGAGCCAACGGCCTATTCCGCGCATGAGCAACTGGTCAGCGATGCCCGTGCCCGGCCCGAGCTGTGGCGGCTGTTGGCCGGGCTGGTCATCGTCATGGCGCTGTATTTGGCACTGAACTCGGTGTTGTTTGCCTTGATCGGGGGCCTGATCCCACCGTCCGAGGTCGAGGGGTTCTTGTTGGGAACCTCGACATCCGGTGCGCTTCTTTTGCTGGCCAGCTTTGGCATTCTGACCCTGGGCGTAGCCGTTGCAGCCCGGGTGATGCAGCATCGCCCGCTCAGCGCGATTCTGGGGCCGCGACGTTTGGCCGTTCATCAGTTCTTGCGCGTGTTTGTGGCCCTTGTGCTGCTTGGAATTGCGATGGCTGTCCTGCCGCCTTATGGCATGGGCGATCCACTGACGCCGAATTTGCCATTATCTGTCTGGCTGATCGTGCTGCCTTTCGCCGCCTGCGCTGTACTGATCCAGACCAGCGCCGAAGAGATCCTGTTTCGCGGCTACCTGCAACAATCGCTTGCCGCGCGGTTCAGGTCTCCGCTGATCTGGATGGGGGTGCCATCGGCCCTGTTCGCCGCCGGTCACTACGCCCCGGGTCTTGCCGGTGACAACGCCCTGATCGTGGCAGTCTGGTCTTGTGTCTTTGGCTTGCTGGCCGCTGACCTGACGGCCCGGTCCGGCACTCTGGGCCCGGCTATCGCCTTGCACTTCTTCAACAATGCGGTTGCGCTACTGTTTATCTCGCTGCCCGACACGCTGAGCGGGCTGGCCCTGTACCTGCTGCCTTATGACATGTCCGAAACCGGCATGTTGCGACAATGGCTGCTGGTGGATTTCGTCGCAATGTTTGTCGGTTGGCTTACAGCACGGCTTGCCATCAGGCGCTGATTGCATTTCTTTCCGTAGCGTCTTATTTGACGTCAACGCCGCACAAGCAAGGTTCCGACATGAACTGGATCACAAACTACGTCCGCCCCCGGATCAACTCGATCTTCTCGCGCCGCGAGGTGCCCGAAAACCTGTGGCACAAGTGCGACGAATGCGGCACGATGCTGTTCCACCGCGAGCTGGCGGAAAACCAGAATGTCTGTACCCAGTGCGGTCACCACATGGCGATCACCCCGCGTGAGCGGTTCACCCATCTGTTCGACGGCGGTATCTTCACCGAGGTCGAGGTGCCCGCACCCAAAGACGATCCGCTGCACTTCCGCGATCAGAAAAAATACCCCGATCGCATGAAAGCCGCGCAGAAAAAGACGGGCGAGAAAGAGGCGATGCTGGTGGCTTCGGGCGAAATCGGACGTACGCCGATCATTGCCGCCGCACAGGATTTCTCGTTCATGGGCGGGTCGATGGGCATGTATGTCGGCAACGCCATCATCGCCGCCGCGCAAGAGGCGGTGAAACTGAAGCGCCCGCTGATCCTGTTCTCAGCCGCTGGCGGCGCGCGGATGCAGGAGGGGATCCTGAGCCTGATGCAGATGCCGCGCACCACCGTCGCGGTCGAAATGCTGAAAGAGGCGAACCTGCCCTATATCGTCGTGCTGACACACCCGACGACGGGCGGCGTAACCGCGTCTTACGCGATGCTGGGCGATGTGCACATTTCGGAACCCAACGCCCTGATCTGCTTTGCCGGCCCGCGCGTGATCGAACAGACGATCCGGGAAAAACTGCCCGAAGGCTTCCAGCGCGCCGAATACCTGCTGGATCATGGCATGCTGGATCGGGTGACCAAACGCACCGAGATGCGCGAGGAACTGATCACCATCACCCGGATGCTGATGAAACAGCCCCCTGCGATCAAGGGCGATCTGCCCGCACCGGACCCCGAAGCACCGGCGGCTGATGCCCCGGCCGAGGATACGGACAAGAAATGACCGCGCAGACATCGGACGCCATCCTCGACCGGATGATGGCGCTGCACCCCAAGATCATTGACCTGACCTTGGATCGCGTCTGGCGTCTGCTGGACGCGCTGGATAACCCACAAACCAAACTGCCGCCGGTGATCCACGTGGCCGGAACCAACGGCAAAGGCTCGACCCAGGCGATGATCCGCGCGGGGCTCGAAGGGGCAGGGCTGTCGGCGCATGCCTACACATCACCGCATCTTGCACGATTCCACGAACGCATCCGTCTGGCCGGAGAACTGATCTCGGAACCCGATCTGACCGCGGTGCTTGATGAATGCTACGCGGCCAATGGCGGCGAAAACATCACCTATTTCGAGATCACAACCTGCGCCGCCCTGCTGGCCTTTGCCCGCGCGCAGGCGGACTATACCCTGCTTGAGGTCGGCTTGGGCGGTCGGCTGGACGCCACCAACGTGATCGAACAGCCCGCGGTCACGGTGATCACCCCGGTCTCCATCGACCACGAACAGTTTCTGGGCAACACGCTGGCGAAGATCGCGGGGGAAAAGGCCGGGATCATCAAGCGTGGTGTGCCCTGCATCGTCGGCCCGCAAGACGATGAGGCGATGGACGTCATCGAACAGACCGCCGCCCGCCTCGGCGCGCCGCTGATTGCCCACGGCCAGCACTGGCATGTGGCCGAGGAAAACGGACGCCTGATCTATCAGGACGAAACCGGCCTGTGTGACCTGCCTCTGCCCAATCTGCTGGGCGCGCACCAGATCCAGAACGCAGGCGCCGCGCTGGCGGTTCTGCGGCACCTGAACCTGGGCGACGACGCCTATGAGGCTGCGGTGACCAAGGCCGAATGGCCCGCCCGGATGCAGCGCCTGAAAACCGGACCGTTGGTCGAAGCCGCCCCGCAGGCCGAGCTTTGGCTGGATGGCGGGCACAACGCCGCCGCAGGCATTGCATTGGCGGATGTGCTGGCCAAACTGCCCAAACGCCCGACCCATATGATCTGCGGCATGCTGAATACCAAGGACGTGACCGGCTATCTCGCCCCGCTGGCGGCGCAGGCCGAAACCCTGACCGCCGTGTCGATCCCCGGTGAAACCGCCACGCTCAGCGCCGAAGACACCGCTGCGGCTGCGACGAAAGTCAATCTGCCCGCCACCACAGCCAGCAGCGTCGCAGATGCGCTCAACTCCATCGTGGCCCAAGATCCACAAGCCCGCATCCTGATCTGCGGTTCACTCTATCTTGCGGGCAATATCCTGCGCGAAAACGGCTGAGGCGATCCGCCCGCAGGGTTTCATCTGGATAAAAATACCTCGGGGGAGCCGCCAAAGGCGGCGGGGGCAGAGCCCCCTAGGCCCCCCAATCCTCAGCCTGCATCTCTCTCAGGCGCGAGGCGGTGCGTTCGAATTCAAACGTCCCTTCCCCCTCGACATACAACATCTCGGGCTCGGCAGCAGCGGAACAGATCAGCCGCACCTTCCCCTCGTACAAAGCGTCGATCAGCGTGACAAAGCGCTTGGCTTCATTGAAGTTGTTGCGCGACAGGCGGGGGATGTCTTCCAGCACCAGAACCTTCACCTCAGCGGCAATGGCCAGATAATCCGCCGGGCCCAGCATCCGTCCGCACAGGTCATAAAACGACGCTCGCGCGATGCCGTTGCGGAACTGGGGCAGCTCGACCGCCCGTCCCTTGACCTGCAACACCAGCGGATCGGCCGGACCACCGGCCAGATCGCTCCAGACCGCGCGGATGCTCTGCCGGGCTTCGGGGCCAATCGGCGTGAAATAGACCGGCGCACCTTCCAGCCGGTTCTGGCGGTAATCGGTGGGTGAGACCAGTTCCCACACCTGCAACTGCTCTTTGATATGCGCGATGAAAGGCAGAAACAGCTGCCGGTTCAGCCCGTCCTTGTACAGATCATCCGGATGACGGTTCGAGGTCGTCACGACCACAACCCCGCCCTCATGCAGCAGATCGAATAACCGCCCGACGATCATGGCGTCGGTGATATCGGTGATCTGCATCTCATCAAAGGCCAGCAAACGCACGGATTTCACGACCGCTTGCGCAACAGGGGCAAGCGCATCCTCAACTCCGTCCTGCCGCGCCTTGTGCATCCCGGCATGAATTTCCTGCATGAAGGCATGGAAATGAACGCGCCGCGCGGGGATGTCCTGCAAACTGTCGACGAACATATCCATCAGCATGGACTTGCCGCGCCCAACACCGCCCCACAGGTACAGTCCCTGCGGTGCAGGTGGCGCCTTGCGAAACAACCCGCGTTTCACTGGTGCGGCCAGCGCGGCGCGGATCCGTTCGAAATGTGGCAGAACAGCCTCTTGCGCGTCGTCGCGGGTCAAAATGCCTTCGGCAATGCGGGTGTCGTAAAGCGAGATCAAATCCGTCATAAACCCGAGCCTTACCTTTGACCCCCGGGCTTGAAAAGCGTCATTTCGGACAATGCATCAATTTTGCGGGATCGTTGTGGTGCCTAGGTGAATGGCCCGTCCAATTGCCAGAAGGTCACGGCGCAGGCGCAGGAATTCTGTTTCAGGCCAACATAACCCGACAGGGAAGAAATACCGAAACTACAGGTTTCGAACCCCGTCCGATGTCAGGGAGCTGACCAGATCGGCATAGTCTTCGCGGGCTTTTGCCCCCGCGCCGGAATTCCACATGTAATACCAGTTCAGCATCCCAAAGACAGACATGGTGGCTCCGCGCAGCTTGTCCTTGTCATCGCCAAAGGATTGAGGCGACAGGTCCCTCAGAATGTCGCGCATGAAATTCACCAAATCCATCTGATAGCCGCGTAGCCGCTTCTGTTGATCATCGGTCAGGGCACTCATGCCGCTGATCTGGACCCGGTGTTCGTCATCGGCACCCTGATAGGCGAACAGGATCTCGCGCACGGCCTTGCGCAGCTTTTCCTCAGGGTCCAAGCCGTCCAGATCAACGTTGCAAATTCGGTCGCGCAGTTCCCGCAGATAGGTTTCAAGGATGTCATACAGGATGGCATCCTTGCTGTCGTAGTAATGATAGATGTTGGCCTTTGAGATCCCGCATTCCTTGGCCAGCAAGGTCATCGAGGCGCGGTCAAACCCCTGATCGGCAAACACTTTGGCCGCCATTTTCAGGATCTGCTTGCGTTTCTGGTCGTGGTCTTTGGCAATTGTCCGGGCCACGGCTTATTCCTTGTCGCGATTGTCGATGACGCGCTTCGCCTTGCCCTGAGAGCGTTCGACGTCGCCGGGGTCACCTACAACAATTTCCGTGGAAACGCCAACGACGTCCTTGATCCGCTTGGTCAGCATTCGCGCCGCGGCAGTCTTGGACAGCTCATCGGTGGAATCCAGCGCCGCCTCGACAAAGACACGCATGGCGTCCATGCGACCGGATTTATAGAGTTCGATCTGGTAATAGGGCGCAAGGCCGCCAGTCGCCATCACCTGTTCCTCGATCTGGCTGGGGAAGACATTGACGCCGCGCAGGATCATCATGTCGTCGCTGCGCCCGGTGATCTTGGCCATCCGGCGCATGGACCGCGCCGTGCCCGGCAAAAGGCAGGTCAGGTCGCGTGTGCGATAGCGGATCATCGGCAGACCTTCTTTGGTCAGGGTCGTGAACACCAGCTCGCCGGTTTCGCCGTCGGGCAGGACCTCGCCTGTCTCGGGGTTGATGATTTCGGGCAGGAAATGGTCTTCCCAGATCACCGGGCCGTCCTTGGTTTCAACGCATTCATTGGCGACACCGGGGCCCATGATTTCGGATAGGCCGTAGATATCGACCGCGTGCATGTCAAAGGCCGCCTCAACCTCGGCCCGCATGGCGTCCGTCCAGGGTTCTGCGCCGAATACACCCACCTTCAGCGAGCTTTCGCGCGGGTCCAGCCCCGCCTTGTGGAACTGTTCGAGGATATTGAGCATATAGGACGGCGTCACCATGATCCCGTCGGGCCGGAAATCATGGATCAGGCTGACCTGCTTTTCGGTTTGCCCGCCTGACATCGGAACCACGGTCGCGCCCAGCCGTTCGATCCCGTAATGGGCGCCTAGCCCGCCGGTGAACAGCCCATAGCCATAGGCATTGTGCACCATGTCCCCCTTGCGCAGCCCCGAAGCGCGCAGGGACCGTGCGCCCAGATCGGCCCAATTGTCGATGTCGGATTTTGTGTAACCCACCACGGTCGGTTTGCCCGTTGTACCGGATGAGGCGTGCAGGCGAATGATCTCGCTGCGCGGGACGGCGAACAGGCCAAACGGGTAATTGTCGCGCAGGTCGTTTTTGTAGGTAAACGGAAACTTCGCCAGATCGGAGAGCTGTTGCAGATCGTCAGGATGCACGCCCGCCTCGTCAAAGCGCTGCCGATACATCGGAACGTTTTCATAGGCGTGGCGTACCGACCATTTCAGGCGCTCAAGCTGTGTGGCGCGGATTTCGTCGATCGAGGCGATCTCGATCGGGTCCAGGTCCGCCCGGTTCGGGGAAAGGTCTTCCATCGCGTGCCTCCTCTGGTCGCGAAGCTATTCTTCGAAATTCTGGCCACCAATCGCGCGGGATATGCCGCGAAACTCGGCGATCAGAGTGTTGTCCTGGTTGGTGACGCGGACGTCGTAGATACCGTTGCGGCCCGCAACGGTGACTTCGGTCGCGGTCGCAGTCAATTGGTCGCCCTTTTTTCCGGGGGCGAGAAAGCTGATCGTCGTATGCTGCGCGACGGTTGCCGTGTTGCGGCTGTTGCAGGCAAAGGCAAAGGCGCTGTCGGCCAGCGCATGGGTGACGCCCCCGTGGCACATGCCATGCCCGTTACAGTGATGGGGCGCGATGGTCAGGGTCAGGACTGCGCGGCCTTCATCGACCTCGGCGATCTCCATCCCGAACCATTTGCTGGCCTCATCATGGGCCCACATTGCGGCGGCGGATTTTTCGGCGCGTTCCTTTGGGGTCATCCTTAGCGTCCTTGAAAATTCGGTGCGCGTTTTTCCAGGAAGCTGGAAACACCCTCGGCATAATCCGCGCTTTCACCGCAGGTTTTCATCGCATCTGCTTCGATCTCAAGCTGATCGCTCAGGGATGTGGTGGCCGCGGTTTGAATGCAGTGTTTTGTCAGGCCAAGTCCAAGAGTGGGGCCGTTGGCGAGTTGCGCGGCAAGCGCGCGCGCCTCGTCCATCAGTTGATCATCGGGCAGCGCCTTCCAGATCAGCCCCCAGTCTTCGGCCTGTTTCGCGGTAAGCGGTTGCGCCGTCAGGGCCAGACCCTTGGCGCGAGCCTCACCCAAAAGACGGGGCAAGTGCCAACTGCCGCCGGTATCCGGGATCAGACCGACTTTGGAGAAGCTTTGGATGAATTTTGCGCTTTCCCCGGCCAGAACCATGTCGCAGGCCAGTGCCAGATTTGCGCCCGCGCCTGCGGCGACGCCGTTCACGGCGCAGATCACGGGAAAGTCCATCGACCGTATTAAACGGACCAGCGGCGCATAGAAACTGCGGACCGTTTTGCCCAGATCGGGCGGGCCGTCCATTTTCGACGGGTCGCGGTCGCCGAGGTCCTGACCAGCACAGAAGCCACGCCCGGCTCCGGTCAGCAGGATCGCCCTAGCCCCATTGTCGCGCGCAGATTTCAGCGCGCTCTGCAAGGCAAAGTGCATCTCTTCGTTGAACGCATTCAGCTTGTCGGGACGGTTCAGGGTTATTTCGACCCAGTTCCCGTTGTCTTGCACAAGAATCGTATCGCTCATGACTGTCCTGCCCGGTCCCGTTTCAACTTAATCATTGCATTAACCGAACGGTTGGTCAATATATAAACCCGAACCGATTCCGGGCCGATCAAAGGAATAGCTCATGTCGCTGGTGCGTGTTGATTTCAGGGGGGACGTGGCCTGGGTCACGGTTGACAACCCGCCGGTGAACGCAACCTCGACCGGGGTGCGGCAGGGGCTGTCCGGCGCGGTTGACGCGGTCAAAGGTGCGCGCGTGGCGGTGCTGTGCTGCGTAGGCAGAACCTTTATCGCGGGCGGAGATATGTCCGAATTCGATGCGCCGCCGGTTGAGCCGCATTTGCCGGATGTTGTGCAGAAAATCGAAGACAGTCAGGTGCCGTTCATTGCCTGCATGCACGGCAATGTGCTGGGCGGCGGTTTTGAGGTTGCGATGGCCTGCGCCTGGCGGATTGCCGCGCCGGGTACAGGCTTTGGTCTGCCCGAGGTCAATGTGGGTCTGATCCCCGGCGCAGGGGGCACGCAACGCTTGCCGCGTCTTGTGGGGATGCAGGCTGCAATCGACATGGCCTGTTCTGGCAAAATACTGAAAGCCGAGGCTTTGGCCGAACTTGGGGGCGTGGATCTTGTCGCAGGGGACCCCAAGGCCGCGATCCCCGATTTTATCGCCAAGCTGCCCGAACGTCCGATCCCTGTCAGCCAGCGCCCCGTGGCAGATTTTGCGCCCGACCTGCTGGACATCAGCCGCCAGACCCTGAAGAAACGCGCCAAAGGGCAGCAATCGCCGCTGGAGAACCTGACCGCGCTGGAATGGTCTGCCGAGCCGTTTGCAACAGCACAGCCGAAAGAGCGTGCCCGCCATCTGGACCTGCGTCAAAGCGCAGAAAGCCGTGCCCTGCGCCACGCCTTTTTTGCGGAACGCAACGTGGCGAAACCCGCGGTGATCAAAGGCGCAACCGCGCGCGACATAAGCCGGATCGCTGTTGTCGGCGGGGGGCTGATGGGGGCCGGAATTGCCACCGCTGCCCTGAACGGTGGCCTGTCGGTCACTTTGATCGAACGGGACTCGGATGCGGCGGCAACGGCGCACAACCGGGTCGAGGGTTTGCTGCAGGGGGCCGTCAAACGGGGTAAGATGACCGAGGTGCAGCTTCGGGATCGCCTTGCCGCCTTCCGTGCCGTGGACAAGTACGCCGAGGCCGCCGATGCAGAACTTGCGATCGAGGCGGTATTCGAAGACCAGTCCGTCAAGCAACAGGTATTCGCGGAACTGGCCCGCCATATGCCCCAAGACGCAATTCTGGCGACCAACACGTCCTATCTGGACCCGCGTGAGATCTTCGAGGGCATTAAAAACCCGTCTCGCTGCATTGGTCTGCATTTCTTTAGCCCGGCCCATGTCATGAAGCTGTTGGAGATCGTGAAGACCCCGCACACCTCGGCCGAAGTGATCGCAACCGGGTTTGCGCTGGGTAAAAAGCTGCGCAAGATCTCGGTTCTGTCGGGCATTTGCGACGGGTTTATCGGCAACCGCATGCTGGCCGCTTACCGGCGCGAGGCCGATTATCTGCTGGCGGACGGGGCGCTGCCCTATCAGGTGGATCGGGCCATGCGGGCGCTTGGAATGCCCATGGGGCCGTATGAGTTGCAGGACTTGACCGGCCTTCAGATCGCCTGGGCCAATCGCAAGCGCAATGCTGCAACCCGCGATCCGGGCGAACGCTATGTGACCATCGCGGATCAGCTGTGTGAAATGGACCGGCTTGGCCAGCGCACGGGAAAAGGGTGGTATCGCTACGAAGATGGCAAGCGCGAGCCGATCCGCGATCCAGAGGTTGAGGCGCTGATCGAAGCCTATTCCGCGCAGCAGGGCATTACTCGCCGCGCTTTTTCGGATGACGGGATCACCTCGCGTATACTCGCCGTGCTGGCCAATGAGGGGGCGTTGATCCTCGAAGAGGGGATCGCGGAAAACACCGAGGCCGTCGATATGGTACAAATCCAAGGATACGGCTTTCCGCGCTGGCGCGGTGGGCCGATGGCCTATTGCAAAGAGATCGGGCCGGACGTCACCCGCGCAACCATGGCAACCGTCGCTGCAGAAAGTCCGGGGTCTTGGCGCATCGCGGAAGGGCTTGAGGGTCTTTAACATGTTGATGGTTACAAAAGCGACCATTAACGCATTTGCGAGTCATGTTTCACAGGGAGGAGACAGAACCATGAAACTTACCAAGTTGAGCACGCTTTTGGCCTCGGCCGCGCTGGCCGTTTCAGGCACCGTAGCGTTGGCGGCGGATTACACGCTGACCATTTCCAGCTGGGCCCCGCCGACCCATGGCATCAACGCCAAGATGTGGCCGAAATTCGTCGAGATGGTTGAAGAGGCCACTGATGGTCAGGTGACTGCCGAATTGAAACTGGGTCTTGCCCCTCCGCCTGCGCAGATGGACCTGATCATGGACGGCGCGGCGGATGCCTCGATCATCTTCCACGGCTATCAGCCGGGCCGGTTCGTCACCACCAAGATGATTGAACTGCCCGGATATGAAGGCTCGGCCGAGGATGCCTCGGTTGCCTATTGGCGCACCTATGACCAGCACCTCAAGGCAGCGGATGAACATCGCGGTGTGAAAGTGATCGCCCTGCATACCCATGGCCCGGCGCAGCTGCATTCCAGCAGCCCGGTGACCGCGCTGGACGAGGTCTCGGGCCTCAAGGTTCGTATTCCGGGTGGTGTTGGCGGTGACGTCGGCACGGCGCTGGGGGCGACCGGTATTCAGGTGCCTGCGCCGAAAGTATACGAAACGCTGGCCTCGAAAGCGGCCGATGGCGTGGTCATGCCCTTTGAATCCCGCAAGGGCTTTAAGCTGACCGAAGTGGCGCAGAACGTTTACGAGGTTCCGGGTGGTCTGTATCGCGGGTCGTTCGCTTTCATCATGAACGAGGATACCTTTGCCGATCTGCCCGCCGACCTGCAGGCCGCACTGGAAGAGAACGTCTTCGGCGAACCGCTCAGCCGCGAGATTGGCAAGATCTGGGATGAGATTGACGCGATTGGCCGGGAAGCCACCGAAGGGACCGAGGGCAACGCGATCAACACAGCCTCTGCAGAGGATCTGGAAAAGTTCAATGCGATTGCAGTGGATGTGCGCGCCAAGGTGATTGATGAGGTCAACGGCACCGGTGTCGATGCGCAGGCCGCCTATGACATGATCGTCAATGAAATGGCTGCGCAATAACGCGCTTTGGCTGGCGGGATCGATCCGCCAGCCAGTTTCACCCACCGGGGACCAATCATGCAATCTCTCGTGACCTTTGCGCGTCGCGTCAGCATCATTCCGACGGTGCTGGCCTGTGTGGCGCTGTTCATCCTGATGGTGATGACCTTTTTCGACGTCATCCTGCGCTCTGTCTTCAATGCTCCGATTGAGGCCGCGACCGAGCTGACGCGGATTCTGATGGCGATCCTTGTGTTCTCGGTCCTGCCGATGATCTCGGCGGGGAAGGGGCAGATCGCAGTGGACCTGACGGATGGGATATTCTCGCGCCTGCGACTGAGCCGGGTGCGCGATGCGATTGTCTATCTGATGTCCGGCATCATGCTGATCTGGCCGATTCAGCGGGTCTGGGTTCTGGCGGAGCGCGCGCGGGATTATGGTGATGTCACCGAATACCTGTCGATCCCGGTTTTCTACGTGGGTTGGTTCATCGCCGGTTTCACTGCGATCACCGCCGTTGCAATGATCATCACCGGCCTTCTGCAGATCTTTGCCCCCCACGCCTTGTCGGAGCACGCCTGATGACTGCCGCACTAATCGGTTTTGCCCTTGTTCTTGTCCTCGTGCTGCTGCGGTTGCCCATCGTGTTTGCAATGGGCCTGGTCGGCACGCTGGGTTTTGCTTATGAACGCGGCGGCAGCATCCTGTCCGAGCGCGGGTTGAAGGCCGCGATGTCGATGGTGGGTCGTCAGATCACCGACACGGCGCAGGACTACGGCCTGTCGGTCGTACCACTATTTATCCTTATGGGGCTGTTTGTGAACAAGGGCGGTCTGGCGCGTGAACTTTACGCGGTTTCGAACGCCTTTCTGGGGCACTTTCGCGGTGGTATCGCCATGGCGACCGTCGCGGCCTGCGGCGGGTTTTCGGCCATTTGCGGCTCTTCACTGGCGACGGCTGCGACCATGTCCAAGGTCGCCATGCCGGAAATGCGCCGCTACCGTTATTCGGATGAGCTGTCGACAGCGTCGATTGCTGCAGGCGGCACGCTGGGCATCCTGATCCCGCCATCGGTGATCCTTGTGATCTACGGCCTGCTGACCGAAACCTCGATCGGCAAGCTGTTCGTCGCGGGTATCATTCCCGGCGTGCTGGGCATCCTATTCTACCTGTTTGCCGTGCGCTGGACGGTTTGGCGCAGGCCCGAGTCCGGCCCGGCGGGCGAACGCCATGGCTGGGGCGAACGTCTGTCAGCACTGCGCTCGGTCTGGGCCGTGCTGTTGCTGTTCTTTCTGGTGATCGGTGGCCTGTATGGTGTGTTCGATTTCTACCCGCTGAACCTGACCTTCAGCCCGACCGAGGCTGCGGGCATGGGTGCAATGGGCGCATTCCTGATCGCACTGTCCCGTGGTGGGCTTACGTTGGGGTCCACCTTTGAGGTGCTGAAAGAAACTTCATTCACGGCGGCGGCGCTGTTCTCGGTCCTGATCGGGGCTCAGATCTTTTCGAATTTCATCAACCTTGCCGGTCTGCCCGAAGCCTTGATCGCCTTGGTCACGGCGTATGAGGTGGAACCCTTCGTGGTCATCCTGATGATCCTCGGGATCTATATCATTCTGGGCTGCGTCTTTGAATCGCTGTCGATGTTGCTGCTGACAGTGCCGATCTTTTTCCCGTTGGTCACGTCGCTGGGCTATGACCCGATCTGGTTCGGTATTGTCGTCGTTGTCGTCACCGAGATCAGCCTGATCACGCCCCCTGTCGGTTTGAACGTGTTCATCCTGAAAGGCGTGGTCGGCGATGTATCGACCGGTACAATCTTCAAAGGGGTCACGCCGTTCTGGGTGGCGGATATCTTCCGTCTGGCTCTGATCGTTCTTGTGCCCTGGCTGGTATTGGTACTGCCCGAACATATGGGGGCGATGGGTCACTGATGTTTTCTTTGACCGCATTGCCAGAAGGATTCCACGCGGACCCGTATCCAACCTACGCCACGCTGCGCGAGGATACGCCGGTCTGTTGGCAGCCCGACGGATCTGTGGTTCTGTCGCGGTATGATGATCTGGATCTGGTGTATCGGGACACGGACCGGTTCATATCTGACAAAAAGGCGGTTTTTGGTCCGAAATACGGGGTCGATAGCCCCTTGTTCGAACATCACACGACCAGCCTGGTGTTCAACGACCCGCCCCTGCACACCCGTGTCCGCAAGGTGATGGTCGGCGCGATGAACCCGCGGGCTTTGGGGCAGATGGAGCCGGGGCTGATCCAGCTGGTCGATGGTTTGCTGGGCGCGATGCAGGAGAAGGGCACGGTCGAATTGATTGAGGATTTTGCCGGTGCGATCCCGATTGAAATCATCGGCAACCTTTTGGGCATTCCCCGGTCCGAACGGGGGCCGCTGCGCGATTGGTCCTTGGCCATTCTCGGCGCATTGGAGCCCAAATTGACGCCTGAGCAAGAAGAATGGGGCAACCGCTCGGTCTCTGAATTCAAGGACTTCTTGCGGCAAATCGTACAGGACCGCCGCGCCAATCCCGGAGACCCCGCGACGGATGTTCTGACGCGGCTGATGCAGGACGACACCGATGGCGGGCTGACCGAAGTCGAGCTGTTTCAGAACTGCATTTTCATCCTGAATGCGGGGCACGAGACCACCACCAACCTGATCGGCAACGCGTTGGAGTTGCTGGACCGCCACCCCGACAAACGGGCCGAGTTGCTGGCCGTCCCCGATCTGATCACCACCGCAGTGGATGAGTTTCTGCGGCTGGAAAGCCCGAACCAGTTCGGCAATCGTTTGACCACCCAAGACGTAACGTTTCACGGAGAAACAATCCCGGCCGGGACCGACATTCACCTGTGCATCGGTGCGGCCAACCGCGACCCGCGGCAGTTCGACCGGCCCGATGCTGTCCTGTTGAACCGCCGCCCCAACAAACATCACGCCTTTGCCGGTGGGCCCCATACCTGCGTCGGCCTGACCCTGGCGCGGATGGAGGGGCGCGTTGCCGTCGGGCGTTTTCTGACCCGGTTCCCCAACTATCGTATCACGGAAGGTGTCGAACGCGGCGGGCGGATCCGGTTTCGCGGCTTCGCACGACTGCCCGCGCAGGTTTGAGATGTTTGGTTCAGGGGTATCGGCTCGGGAATTTATTGACCGACCGTACGGTTTAAAATATCATTTCGTCAGACCGGCAAAGGGCTGCCCGAAGATCGCCATGCAGATGAGGAGACGCTCATGACCATCCAACAGATTTCCAGCTTCGCAGCCGGTGAGTGGGTTTCGCCCGGCGAAGGGGCCCGCACCATTGCCAGCGCTGTCACGGGCGAGGTGATCGCCACGGCGGGCAACAGCGCGTTGGACGTGCAGGCGATGTTGGACCACGCGCGCAACGTCGGCGGCCCGGCCTTGCGCAAGATGACATTTCACGAGCGGGCCAAGATGCTCAAGGCGCTGTCTCTGCATTTGGGTCAGCACAAGCAGGCCCTTTATGACCTGTCCTTCAACACGGGCGCCACGCAGTCGGATCACCTGATCGACATCGACGGCGGTATCGGCACGATGTTCGTCTTTGCCTCGAAAGGCCGGCGCGAGATGCCGGACGGGCATGTGTATCTGGATGGTGAGGTCGAGCAGCTATCGCGCAATGGCACCTTTCTGGGCCAGCACATCTGCACCCCTCTGCAAGGCGTGGCGGTTCATATCAACGCGTTCAACTTTCCTGTCTGGGGGATGTTGGAAAAGCTGGCGCCGACCCTGTTGGCAGGTGTTCCGGCGATTGTGAAACCGGCGACGAATTCCTGCTATGTGACTGAACTCTGTGTCCGGCTGATGTTGGACTCGGGCATTTTGCCAGCGGGCGCGCTGCAACTGGTCTCGGGCGGGCTGGGCGATATGCTGGACCGCCTGACCATGCAGGACGTGGTCAGTTTCACCGGATCTGCCGATACCGCTCTGAACCTGCGGTCCAACCCTGTGATCTTGCAGAACTCGGTGCGGTTTGTGGCGGAACAGGACAGCCTGAACTGTTCGATCCTCGGCCCCGATGCACAGCCGGGCACGCCGGAATTTGACCTGTTCGTCAAGGAAGTTCAGCGTGAAATGACCACGAAAGCGGGTCAGAAATGCACCGCAATCCGCCGGATCATCGCGCCCGAGTCGCAAGTGCAGGAGGTGATCGAGGCGCTGTCCGCGCGGCTGGCCAAAACGGTCATCGGAGACCCGAAGCTGGAGACCACGCGCATGGGCGCGCTGGTCTCGACCAGTCAGAAACGCGACGTTCTGGAAAAGGCCGCGATCATCGGGCAAGAGGCCGAGCGTGTCTTTGGCGACCCGGATGATTTCACTGTCGATGGCGCGGATGCCGAAAAAGGCGCTTTCCTGCCGCCCATGCTGTACCACTGCGCCAACCCGGACACGGCGCAGCGCGTGCACGACACCGAAGCCTTTGGTCCGGTCAGCACAGTGATGGGGTATCGCGATCTCGACCATGCGATCGAACTGGCGAACCGGGGGCAGGGGTCGCTTGTGGCGTCGGTTATCACCCATGACCCGGATGTGGCGCGGCAGGTTGCGATGGGGGCGGGGGCCTATCACGGGCGGCTTTACTTTAACAATCGCGACTCGATGAAGGAATCCACCGGCCACGGCTCACCCCTGCCGCATATGGTCCATGGCGGACCCGGTCGTGCCGGGGGTGGCGAAGAAATGGGCGGCGTGCGCGGCGTAAAACACTATATGCAGCGCACCGCCATTCAGGGTTCACCCGATCTGCTGACCGCAATTGGCGGCAAATGGGTGCCGGGTGCTGCTGAAATCGAAGGCCCCGCGCATCCCTTTACCCGCAGGTTCCACGACCTTGCGATTGGTGAGACCATCCACACCGACCCTCGCACCATCACGCTGGAGGACATCGAACATTTCGCCCAATTCACTGGTGATACGTTCTATGCCCATATGGATCAGGCGGCAGCGGAACGAAACCCGTTTTTCCCGGGCCGCGTCGCGCATGGATACCTTCTGCTGTCCTTTGCTGCGGGGTTGTTTGTTGAGCCCAATGAAGGGCCGGTTCTGGCCAATACCGGCCTGGACGGGTTGCGCTTCATGAAACCGGTCGAGGCGGGGGATACGATCAAGGTGCGTCTGACGGTCAAAAGCAAGACCAAGCGAAACGACGAATATGGCGAGGTTCGCTGGCATGTCACCCTGACCCAGCAGGATGATGACATGGTAGCAGAGTATGAATTGCTGACCATGGTCGCCTACTAGACCCACAAGGCCGGATGGAAATTCCGTCCGGCCCTATTATACTTGGCCTATGAAAGATACGGCTCCTGATTGGTTTGAAACCTGCGTCAGCCAACTGACAAACACGGGCACGCAGCGGGTGTGGTCGGTTCTGGTTACGATTTTTGGCGATCTGGCGCAGAACGGATCGGATCAGGTGAGTGGTGCGCTGATTACCACGCTCACCACTCTGGCCGGGATCAAGGCCGAAGCGACACGCGTCGCGCTGCACCGGCTGCGCAAGGAAGGCTGGATCGAAAGTACGCGGGTGGGGCGGAACAGTGTGCACAGGCTCACCGAATTCGGCCGCAGCCAAAGCGCGGCCGCCGCGCCGCGTATCTATGCCCGCGAAACGACTGAGCCTGATGTGTGGCATGTGCTGATTGCCAGCAATACTGAGAGTTCCCGGAAAGAACTGTCGGATTTGATGCTGACGGGGGACTATATCTCGGTGAGTCCCACAACAGCCATGGCGCCCGGCCCGATCCCGGACGGGCTGGAGGAGTTGCTGGGCATCGAAAGCAGCACCATCGCGGCACCTGATTGGCTGCGTGATCTGTGCGGGCCAGAGGCCCTGAAAACGGCGTATAACCAGTTCTGGAGCTCGATACAGATCGTCGAACAGCATCTGCCCGCAAGGGGCGTGGACGATCCGTTGCGCAGGGCTGTGCTGCGCGTTTTGATCGTGCACGGGTGGCGGCGTCTGATCCTGCGCCACCCGGCCATGCCACCTGCGTTTCTGCCTTCGGATTGGAAGGGGGAAGAGTGCCGCGAGGCGGTTTTTCGGTTGCTGGACAAGCTGCCCCGCCCCGATCTTGCAACATTGGAAGCCGCGCTGGACGATTGACGCAGGGCCGGTTGCCCGCGCCGGTCAGGGTACAAAACCAGTGGCTTGGGTTGGTTCAGCCATTGTGGCGGCATAGGTATGGATTATCATGTTACACAATATGCGAAGCAGGCGGCTATATGGTAACATAAGTCTTGCTTCGAATCGGATCTGAATTTATTAACCGACCAGACGGTTAATGGCAGTTCCTGCGAACAGGAGACATTACAGATGGACGCATTCATTTGCGACGCGACGCGCACTCCGATCGGACGGTATGGCGGAGCGTTGTCTTCTGTGCGCACGGATGATCTGGCCGCCATCCCGCTGGCCGCCCTGAAAGCCCGCAATCCGCAGGTTGACTGGGCCAGCGTGGATGATGTGATCTATGGCGACGCCAATCAGGCGGGGGAGAGTAACCGTAACGTGGCGCGCATGGCCGCGCTATTGGCCGGGTTGCCGATTGACGTTCCCGGAACAACGATAAACCGCCTGTGTGCCAGCGGCATGGATGCTGTCGGAATGGCCGCGCGTGGGATCAAAGCGGGGGATTACGATCTGGCCATCGCGGGCGGTGTAGAAAGCATGTCGCGCGCGCCGTTTGTGATGCCCAAGGCGACGTCCGCCTTCACGCGCAGCAATGCTGTGTATGACACAACGATTGGCTGGCGCTTTGTGAACCCCAAGATGCAGCAGGAATACGGCATCGATTCCATGCCGCAAACCGCTGATAACGTGGCCGAGGATTACGGGATCAGCCGCGAGGATCAGGATGCCTTTGCCGCGCGCAGCCAGGCCCGTTGGCAGGCCGCGCATGCAGCGGGCGTGTTCAGGGACGAAATCACCCCGGTCTCGATCCCGCAGCGCAAGGGCGATCCGATTGTCTCGGACACCGACGAACATCCGCGACCGGGAACAACGGCAGAAAAGCTTTCGGGTCTCAAAGGGGTGAACGGGCCGGACAAGACGGTTACGGCGGGAAATGCCTCGGGCGTGAATGATGGGGCCGCCGCGATCCTGATGGCGAATGAGGCGGCAGCGGCAAAGAACGATCTGACCCCTATGGCCCGCGTGGTGGGCATGTCGGTCGCGGGGGTAGAGCCGCGCGTCATGGGGATCGGCCCGGTGCCTGCGACGCGCAAGGTTTTGGCTCGTGCGGGGCTGCGCATCGAACAGATGGACGTGATAGAGTTGAACGAAGCCTTCGCGTCCCAGGGGCTGGCGACGCTGCGGGAACTGGGCCTGCCCGATGATGCACCGCACGTAAACCCGAATGGCGGCGCGATTGCGCTTGGCCATCCCTTGGGCATGAGCGGCGCGCGTCTGGTGCTGACCGCGGCCTATCAGTTGAAACGAACCGGGGGCCGCTATGCGCTCTGCACCATGTGTGTGGGTGTCGGGCAGGGCGCGGCCCTTATTCTTGAACGCGTGTGACGGAGGAGACGGAACATGTACGCTCAGATGGTAAAATCCGAAGCGTCGGACGACGATCCGGAAAAGCTGGCGGAATTTCAGGCGCGGATCGACGCGGATATCAAGATCGAACCCAAGGACTGGATGCCTCAGGCCTATCGCAAGACCCTGATCCGCCAGATCGGGCAGCACGCGCATTCCGAGATTGTGGGCCAACTGCCTGAAGGCAACTGGATCACGCGCGCGCCAACGCTGGAGCGTAAGGCGATCCTTCTGGCCAAGGTGCAGGATGAGGCCGGACATGGGCTGTACCTGTACTGCGCGGCCGAGACATTGGGGGTCAGTCGCGATGAACTGACCGAGATGCTGCTGGACGGGCGCATGAAATACTCGTCAATCTTCAACTACCCGACCTTGAACTGGGCCGATATCGGCGCGGTCGGGTGGTTGGTCGACGGGGCTGCGATCATGAATCAGGTGCCGCTGCAGCGCACGTCTTATGGCCCTTATTCCCGCGCCATGATCCGCATCTGCAAGGAAGAAAGCTTTCACCAGCGTCAGGGCTATGACGCGATCCGCAAGATGGCCGAAGGCACGCCCGAGCAGCGCAGGATGGCGCAGGACGCGCTGAACCGGTTCTGGTTCCCGTCGCTGATGATGTTCGGACCGTCCGACAAGGATTCCGTGCATTCGGCGCAGTCGATGGCGTGGAAGATCAAGATCAACACCAATGACGAGCTGCGTCAGAAATTCGTCGATCAGACCGTGCCGCAGGCCGAGTATCTGGGTCTGACCATCCCCGACCCGGACCTGAAATGGAACGAGGACCGCGGGCATTACGATTTCTCGGAACCCGACTGGTCCGAGTTCTTCGACGTGCTCAAAGGCAACGGCCCCTGCAACGTGGATCGTCTGGCCGCCCGCAACAAGGCCTGGGATGACGGCCAGTGGGTCCGCGACGGGCTACTGGCCCATGCCCGCAAGAAACGCGCCGGCAATCTGGAGGCGGAATAAGCTTGCCCAAAGGAGGAAACCCGATGAACAACGAATGGCCCCTGTGGGAAATCTTCATCCGCGGCCAGCATGGGATGAGCCACCGGCATGTCGGTTCGCTTCATGCGCCCGACGCGGAAATGGCGATCAAGAACGCGCGCGACGTTTACACCCGCCGCAACGAAGGCGTTTCGATCTGGGTGGTCGAAGCCAACAACATCTCGGCCTCTTCACCCAGCGACAAAGGCCCGCTGTATGAACCCAGTGAAAGCAAAGTGTACCGCCACCCGACCTTCTTCGACATTCCCGAAGACGTGGGGGCGATGTAATGAGTGTTTCGGTTTCCAACGACGCTTTGCTGCAATTCCTGCTGCGGATGGGGGACAATACCCTGATCCTGGGCCACCGCGTCAGCGAGTGGTGCGGCCATGCGCCCGTGCTGGAGGAGGACATCGCGCTGGCCAATACCGCGCTGGACCTGATCGGACAGACCCAGATGTGGCTTGGCCTTGCGGGCGAGGTCGATGGCGGCAAAAGCGCCGATGATCTGGCCTTTCTGCGCGATGCCTGGGATTTCCGCAATGTGCTGCTGGTCGAGGTGCCGAACGGCGATTTCGGCCGTACGCTGATGCGCCAGTTCCTGTTCGACGCATGGCATTCGATCATGCTGGGGCGTCTGATGACATCCTCGGACGAGCGGGTTGCGGCCATCGCCGCGAAAGCCAGCAAAGAAGTTACCTATCATCTGGAACGCTCGGGCGACACGGTGGTGGGCCTTGGTGACGGGACCGAGGAAAGCCACGCAAGGATGCAGGAGGCGCTGGATTACCTGTGGCCTTACGTGGGCGAGATGTTTGTCAGCGACGATATCGATGCCCAGATGGTTGCAGCGGGGATCGCGCCGAACCCGTCCGATCTGCGCGCCGAATATGACGCTTTGGTTGAACTTGTTTTGACCAAGGCAACGCTGACCATTCCGGACAACCGCTTTGCCCATAAGGGCGGGCGCGATGGGCGGATGCATACCGAGCATCTGGGCCACCTGCTGACACAGATGCAATGGTTGCAACGCGCCTATCCCGGCGCGAAGTGGTGAGATGTGATGCAGGCCTCGACCGAACAGATCTGGGGCTGGCTGGATGCCGTTCCCGACCCCGAGATCCCGGTGATCTCGGTCGTGGATCTGGGCATTGTCCGTGATGTGCGGTGGGAGGCTGAGACGGTGGTTGTTACGGTCACACCAACTTATTCCGGCTGCCCGGCGACGTCGGTGATCAGCATGGATATCGAAACCGCCCTGCGCGATCATGGGATCGGGGATGTGCGGATCGAAACCAGCATCGCCCCCGCCTGGACCACCGATTGGCTGAGCGATAAGGGCCGCGCCCGGTTGGAAGACTATGGCATTGCACCGCCGCAACCGGCGGGCGGCCCGGACCGGTGCCCCCATTGCGGCAGCAAGGCGGTCGAGAAGGTCAGCCAGTTCGGCTCGACCCCCTGCAAGGCCCATTGGCGCTGCACCGATTGCCTGGAACCCTTTGACTATTTCAAGTGCATCTGAGGAGGAGCACCGGATGGCACGTTTTCATGATCTGAAAGTCACCGACATCCACAAGACCATCCGCGATGCGGTTGTGGTGACACTTGAGCCGGTAAACGGTGCGGCGGATCAGTTCGACTTTACTGCCGGTCAGTATCTGACGTTCCGGCGTGATTTTGACGGTGAGGAACTGCGCCGATCGTATTCGATCTGCGCGGGCAAGGATGACGGTGTTTTGCAGGTTGGTATCAAACGCGTCGAGGGCGGTGCCTTTTCAAGCTGGGCCAATGCAGAACTTACCGTTGGCGACGTCGTGCAGGCGATGCCACCAATGGGCAGCTTCCACGCGCCCATCGATGCAGATGCGCAGAAACAGTATCTTGGCTTTGCCGGCGGCTCGGGCATCACGCCGGTTCTGTCGATTCTGAAAACCACGCTGGCCCGCGAGCCCAAATCCCGTTTCACGCTGATCTATGCCAACAAAGGCATCAACACGATCATGTTCCGGGAAGAACTGGAGGACCTGAAAAACCTCTATATGGGCCGCCTGAACGTGATCCACATCCTCGAAGCAGACGCGCAAGAGATCGACTTGTTCACCGGTCTGGTCACGCAGGACAAATGCGGCCAGCTTTTCAAGCATTGGATCGATATCACAAACGTGGACACCGCTTTTATCTGCGGACCGGAACCGATGATGCTGGGGATTGCCGCCGCTTTGCGCGACCACGGGCTGGAAGACAGCCAGATCAAGTTCGAGCTTTTCGCCAGCGCCCAACCGGGACGGGCCAAGCGCAAGGCAAGCGCGGCGCAGGCGGGCACGCAGGCCAACCAGACCAGTGCGTCGATCACGCTGGACGGGGCCACTCAGACCATGACCCTACCCAAGGATCAGTCCATTCTTGAGGCCGCGCTGGAAAACGCCATGGACGCGCCATACGCCTGCAAGGCAGGAGTTTGTTCCACCTGCCGCTGCCGCGTGCTCGAGGGCGAGGTCGAGATGCTCGCCAATCACGCGCTTGAGGATTACGAGGTCGAAAAGGGCTATGTCCTAAGCTGTCAGGCCTATCCGGTGACCGACCGCGTCGTCGTTGACTATGATCAGTGACAGGAGAGGATTGATGAGCGATACAATGACACTCGACAGCTATCTGGCCGCAGGCGGGGTGCTGACCAATCCAACCAATGTGCCGCCGCGATACCGGGCCGAACTGATGAAGCTGATGGCCACTTTCGTGGATAGCGAACTGGCCGGGGCCGCCGGTTTTGCCGACATCATCAATCAGGGGCCGGGCATCAAGGAACGCATTGCGGCCGCCAAGATCGTGCTTGAAAAAACCGACAACGCGGATCGCGTCCTGAAGATCATGGGTGAGTTCGGGGCAGACACCGAAAGATACGCCACCCATCACCCCTGGACCGCGCGTCTGGACCGGGATGCCGACATTGGCGCGACCCGCAGCAAACACGACATGCGCCTTGCGGTGTTTAACTACCCGATCAGCGGCTGGACAGATGCCGTCGTCATGAATCTGCTGATGAGCCGCGCCGTCGCCGAGCAACTGGCCGAGTTTTCGACGATCTCATATCAGCCGCTGGCCGAAGCTTTCCGGATCATCGCGCCTATCGAGGCGAACCACGGCGATCTGGCCTTGGAGGGCGCAACCAAGCTGATCGCTGCGGGCGAGGCGGACGCGATGCAAAGCTCGGTCGATTATTGGTGGCCCCGCGTGACCGCCTCGTTCGGGGGCGATGATCCGAAACGGTTCGAGCTTCTGAAATCCATGAACCTGAGACGCACCGAAAACCACATGCTGCGAGAGCGGTGGCACCATACGATGGGCGAGACCTTGGCGACATTGAACCTCAGAAAGCCCGTCTAGACCCTGTCATGCGACCTGGCCGCTCGTAATTCGCGACCAGACGGCCCTTTGCTTTCGAGGTTGATTAGCGCATCAATATTTCTGATGCGTAACCGCAAATCTGTTGAATTGACGGGCCGTCTGAATCCGCTAACGTCTGCCGGATCAATGCGCCCCGAGGTCCCCATGCCGCAATCCGCCCGACTGTTGAATCCGATCCTGATCGTGGGGTGTATCATCATCACGGTCAGCTTCGCTGTGCGCGCCTCGTTCGGGGTGTTTCAGATCCCGATTGCGGATGAGTTCGGCTGGCTGCGCACCGATTTTTCCCTGGCCATTGCGATCCAGAACCTGGCCTGGGGCATTGGGCAACCAATCTTTGCTGCGATTGCCGAAAAGATCGGTGATCGAAAGGCGATCATCCTGGGTGCACTGACCTATGCCGCAGGTATGGTTCTGTCGGCCTGGTCGATCACGCCCTTTGGGCACCAGATGTACGCCTGGCTGGTGGGCTTTGGTATCGCAGGCACCGGGTTCGGCGTTGTTCTGGCTGTGGTTGGCCGCGCCTCATCCGACAAGAACCGGTCGATGTCTCTGGCGATTGTGACTGCTGCGGGCAGTTTTGGTCAGGTCATCGGCGCGCCAACTGCTGAATGGTTGCTCACCTTCCTGCCGTGGCAACAGGTGTTTATCGTATTCGCCGTTGCGATCCTTGCGCTTGTTCTGACGCTGCCCTTTATGCGCGCGCCGCAACCGGTCAGCAAGGCCGAGCTGGAAGAAAGCATGAGCCAGATCCTGGGTCGCGCCTTCCGGGACCCATCCTACGCTTTGATCTTCTTGGGTTTTTTCAGTTGCGGCTATCAATTGGCCTTCATCACCGCCCATTTCCCGGCTTTCGTGACCGAGATGTGCGGCCCTATTCAGCCCGGGGGTGTTTTGCATTCGCTTGGCATTACTACGACGTCGGCCCTCGGTGCCGTAGCGATTTCGCTTGTGGGTCTTGCCAATATCGGCGGCACGTTGCTGGCAGGTTGGGCGGGCAATCACTTCCCCAAGAAATACCTGCTCGCCGCAATCTACACAGCGCGAACCCTTGCAGCCGCAGCCTTCATTCTGATGCCGATCACGCCAACTTCGGTGATCATCTTCTCAATCGTCATGGGCTCTCTGTGGCTGGCGACGGTGCCGCTGACCTCGGGCCTTGTCGCGCATCTTTACGGCTTGCGCTACATGGGCACGCTTTACGGCTTCATCTTCCTCAGCCACCAGATCGGGGGGTTCCTGGGCGTCTGGCTGGGTGGGCGGATGTATGACGTCTATGGCGACTACACCATGGTCTGGTGGATCGGCGTCGCGGTCGGAGCGTTCAGTGCCATCGTCCATCTGCCGATCCGCGAAAACCGGGGCGCAACACCCGCAGCAGCCTAGCGGGCTTCTTCTTCGGTCAGCAAGCCTTCGGCAACCAGGCGATCCGCCCAGCCTTGCGGGCCGGTGAAGTGATGCGTCTGCCAACCACGGGACCGCGCGGTTTCGATGTTGTCGATCCGGTCGTCCGCGAACAGCAATGTCTCGGGCGGCAGGCCACAATCGGCCTCGACCTGTGCATAGATCGGCACATGGGGCTTCACCATCTTCATCCGGCCCGAGACATAGTGCCGGTCAAACTCGTTCAGAAACGGATAAACGGTGGTGGCATAGTCGAAATTCTGCACACCGAAATTCGTCAGGGCAAAAACGGGCACGCCCTTGGCGCGCAATGCCCGTTGCAACCGGACCGAATGCGGAATTTCAGGCGCGGCAAGCTCGATCCATTTGTCGTGCCACATGCGAATCTCGTCGCGCCAATTGGGATATTTCTCGGCCCAATTGTAGATCGTATCGGTGAAGTGATGGCCCTGATCCACCAGATCGTTCATCCCGTGCAGATCGACCTCGTCGAACATCGCGCGGCGGCGATCCTCGCCGATCACGCGGTCATAGTAGCGCTCGGGCTGCCATTCGATCAGTACATTGCCGATGTCGAAAATGACCGCTTGGATGGGCATGTTGTGTTCCTGCTTCAAATTCCTGCCGCGCCGACTGAACCAAGCCCGGCGTTCAAGTTCAAGCACCAACCGCAGCGCGCAGCGCTGCCCGGCCCAACCGGAGAAGATGCATCCTTGATGCATCCCCGACGGGCGGGAGGGCTATGCCCGTTTTGCAGCCCTCAGTTCCCGTTCCAAGGCGTCCAGAAACCGGGATCGGTCGGCCTTGCCAAAGGGTTTGCCGCCGCCCCCTGCACCCAACGGGTTTGCCGCGCGCAGGTCGGCCATAAGGTCACGCATCGCCAGTTGCTGGCCGATATTGGCGGCGGTGAACGCCTCGCCATTGGGGCGCAGCACGCGGGCTCCGGCCTCGACGCATTTTGCAGCCAAGGGGATGTCGGATGTGACCACCACATCGCCCGGCCCGCAGCGTTCGGCGATCCACTTATCCGCTTCGTCTGCCCCTTCCGAGACAATGACCACCTGCACCAAAGGGTTTGCCGAAGGCCGCAGCCCGCCATTCGACACCAGCGCCATCGGAACCTTGTGCCGGGTCGCCACCCGCTCGGCCTCGGCCTTTACCGGGCAGGCATCGCCATCGATATAGAGCGTTGTCACGCTTTCTTTGCCTCTTTCGTCGCCGCTGGCTTCTTTTTCACCTTGAACTCATCCGGGATCGGCATCCGGTTGAACGCATCCAGACCGGCGATCTTGTAGGCTTCGGCCAGCGTTGGATAATTGAACGTGTTCTGGACAAAGTAGTCCACGGTGCCTTTCAGGTTCAGCACGGCCTGCGCGATATGGATCAGCTCGGTCGCGCCTTCACCGACGATCTGCACGCCCAGAACCCGGCGGGTTTTCAGCGAGAACAGCATCTTCAGCATACCATGCTCCAACCCCATGATATGCCCGCGCGAGGTTTCGCGGAACCGCGCCACGCCGACCTCATAGGGAATGCCACGCTCCTGCAGCTCCTCCTCGGACATTCCGCAGGTGGAAATCTCGGGTACCGAATAGATGCCATAAGGATACCAGGGGCTTTCAGGCAAGGTCGGTGTTTCCAGCGCGTGACAGGCGGCTACACGTCCCTGTTGCAGCGAGGTCGAGGCCAGCGAGGGGTGCCCGATCACATCGCCGGTTGCGTAGATATGTGGTACCGAGGTTTGATAGGTCTTGCGATCCACCTTGATCCGGTTGCGGTGGTCTGTTTCCAGCCCGACCGCGTCCAGATTCAACGCCGATGTCGCGCCCATCCGCCCGGCTGCAAACAACAGCATTTCGGCGCGAACATGGCGGCCGTTTTCCAGCGTGACTTCAACGTGGTCGCCGGTGTCTTCGATTTTCTCGACCGCAGAGCCCAATCGCAGATCGACACCGTTCTCGCGGATCTGATGGGTAAAATCGTGGATCAACCGGCTGTCGATGAAATCGAGGAAGGTTTCGCGCGGCTCAATCAGTGTCACCCGCACATCCAGAGCCGAGAACATGGTGGCGTATTCCACACCGATCACCCCGGCCCCGATGACGACCAGCGAGCGTGGAATCTCGGCCATCTCAAGAAAATCGTCACCATCCACGACGGTCTTGCCGTTGAAGGGCACATAATCGGGGCGATAGGTTTTGGTTCCGGTGGCGATCAGAAACTTGGCCGCCGTAAGGCGTGTTTTCTCGCCGGCATCGGTGGCAACTTCGATCTCATGGGGGCCAACGAACGAGGCCAACCCGTTCAGGGTTTCCACGTGGTTGCGGTTGAACTGGTGTTCCAGCACATCGACCTCATGATCCAGCGTCATATGCAGACGGGCCTTGAGGTCTTCGGCGCGGATCTGGTCCTTTACGCGATAGGACCGCCCATAAAAGCTGCGCTCGCGCCAGCCGGACAGGTTCAGCACCGTCTCGCGCAGGGTTTTGGACGGGATGGTGCCGGTATGGACCGAGACACCGCCAAACCGATCCTTGCGGTCGATCACCAACACGCGGCGCTTCAGCTTACCGGCCTGAATCGCGGCGGACCGCCCCGAAGGACCGGACCCGATGATGATCAGGTCGTAGTCATAATCGCTCATGCCTCAGTCTCCGTACAGCGCTTCGGCATGGAAGGTGATGTGGTCTTCCATGAAGGTGGACACAAAGAAATAGGAATGATCATAGCCCGGCTGCAGGCGATATGTGGATTGCTGGCGACGTTCGGCGATGGCGGCGGCCAGCGCTTCGGGGCGCAGCAGGTCGATGAACTGGTCGTTTGCGCCGGTGTCGATCAGGATCGGGCCGTCAAAGCCGACCTCTTTCATCATCAGGGACGCGTCATGCTTTTTCCAAAGGCCCTCATCTTCGCCAAGATACGCGTCAAGCTGTTTGCGACCCCAATCCGCGCCGGTGGGGTTCGAGATCGGCGCAAAGGCCGACACCGACCGGAAACGTCCCGGCAGGTTCATCGCCAGCGTCAGCGCACCGTGGCCGCCCATCGAATGACCGGTGATGGCTTGACGGTCCATGTCGATGGCAAAATTCTCGGCCACCAAGGCGGGCAACTCCTCGGCCACATAATCCCACATGTTGAAATGCGGGGCCCAGGGGGATTGCGTAGCGTTCACATAGAACCCGGCACCCTGGCCCAGATCGTAATCCTCGTGATCGGCCACGCCTTCGCCGCGCGGCGAGGTGTCGGGGAAGATGACTGCGATGCCCTGTTCAGCAGCCCAGGCTTGCGCCCCCGCCTTGGTCATCGCGTTTTCATGGGTGCAGGTCAGGCCCGACAGATACCACAGGATCGGAACCGGACCGTCCTTTGCCTCGGCCGGAAGAAACAGGCCAAAGGTCATGTCGCATTGGCACGCGGTCGAAGCATGGCGGTAGACGCCCTGCACGCCACCGAAACAGGCATTTTCCGAAAGGGTTTCCATCAGGTCTTTTCCTTACGTTAGGGTTCGCCCATGGCTAACGGTCCAAGGCCCCTACGTAAAGTCCGGGCACCTTCGTCGCGCGTATTTTTCGAAAAGGTGAAGATCAGAAGGTGCCGACCCAGGCAATGACCACGGGGACGGTCAGGATGCTGGCCACAGTAGACAACAAAATCGCGGCTGACGCGCGGTGCGGAGCGACATTATAATGCGCGGCCAGCATGTAGACATTGCCCGCCACGGGCAGTGCCGCCGCAGCGATTGCGACCGCCGCCGGAAAGGCTTCGACGGGCACCAGCCATATTACGGCCACGGCCACGCAGGCGGGATGGATGACCAGCTTGCAAAAGCTGAGCCAGGCGGCGATGTGGACGCGCTCGGCGGATTTTCCGGCCAGAGAGGCTCCGATGGCGAACAGCGCGCCGGGCGTTGCGGCCCCGCCCAGAATGGTCAGGAAATCATTCAAGGGGCCGGGTACCGGCACTTGCAAGGCTGACCAGATCAGACCGGCGGAAATGGACACGATCATCGGGTTTTTCAGCAATCCGATCCCGATCAGGCGCAGCGTTGAAGGGGTTAGTTTTCCGTCCCGCCCGCCATTGATCAGAATGACAATCAGTGAGGAAAACACCACCAGATCCACCGCCAGCACCAGCATCACCGGGCCAATCGCGGCCTCGGTCAGCAGCAGGGCCAGCATCGGCAGGCCCAGAAATCCGACATTGCCAATGGCGGCACATTGCGCCTCGACCGCTGCCGTGGGGATGTCCATGCCGCGCAACCACGCGACAAAGGTGGCAAGGGAATAGACCGCCAGCGTTCCGATCAGGTAACCGATGATCAGGCGGCCGTTGAAAATCTCGGCAAAGGGCAGGGTGGCTGCGAACCTGAACAGCATTGCCGACAGTGCGAAAAAGAACACGAACTTGGTCAGATAGGCGGTGGCCTCGGCCGAAAAAAACCGGGTGCGCCCGGCCCAATAGCCCAGGCCGATGATCGCAAAGAAGGGCAGCGTGCGCAGAAAGACCTCGACCATGGGTCTTGTCCTAGCATGGTTTGGGCCTGCTGCAAGCCCGGTCTTGGGGCAGGGGCGACCGTACTGGAAGTGCCGGATTTCACAGGATCGTGACGTCAAACCGCGCGAAATGGCCAAGAATCCTTGTATCTGAACCGAACGGTTTATAAGCTCGGACCACCTTAAGCATCAGGAGACGACATGACCCAGACCGCTACCATCCTGCGCACCGGCCGAAAATTCGACCAGGTTCTGCGCGGGGCCCGAGAGGTTTTCATGGCGGATGGGTTCGAAGGCGCAAGTGTGGACGACATCGCCCGTGCGGCGGGTGTGTCCAAGGCGACCCTGTACAGCTATTTCCCGGACAAGCGGCTTTTGTTTGTCGAGGTGGCCCAGACCGAGTGCCGCCTTATGGCCGAGCGTGTTCTGTCGATGATCGATGAAACCAAGCCAGCACGTGAGGTGTTGACCATCACCGCAACACAGTTGGTCGGGTTTTTTGTATCGGACTTTAATCAACAGGTCTTCCGGGTCTGTGTCGCAGAACGGGATCGGTTCCCGGAACTGGGGCAGGCGTTTTATGAGGCCGGACCCCAGAACGGACAGCGCAAGATTGCCGAGTATCTGGAAAAGGCCGTTGTCAGAGGTGAACTTGCGATTGAAGATGTCCAGATTGCCGCCGAGCAATTTGCCGAACTGTGCAAGGTTCGGCTGTGGGTGCGCGCTGCCTTTGGCATCCAGAAAGAGTTCAGCCAGGCCGAGATTGACGAAGTCGCGCTGCATGCCGTGGATATGTTCCTGGCCCGCTATGGTGCCTGAAAATTGATGGCCTGCACCGGGGCTTGCGGTGCAGGCCATCCTTCACTCATTAAAATGGCACTCGGTAAGTATTGGGTCTAAGGCACAGGTCTTTGGAAATCCTTTATTCGATGAAAGTTCGTGCCAGCCGGTCGCTGATGGGTTGCGCCAGATAGGCGATCACCGTGCGCTCGCCGGTATTGACGAACAGATCGGCAGGCATGCCCGGAACAAGATCGAGCGCGGTAACCGGCGCGGGTTGATCCGCATCCAGCCTGACGCGGGCCTGGTAATAGGGCTCGCCCGTCCGTTCATCCTCCAGCACGTCCGCTGATATATCGAAGATCTGGCCATGGGCTTCGGGTACATCGGCCTGCGCAAAGGCCGACAGGCGGATGCGCGTGGATTGTCCGACATGCAGCTTGTCGATGTCAGCGGTTTTCACCCGCGCTTCGACGATCAGCGCTTGGTCGGCGGGAACAATGTCCATGATATGCTCACCCGGCCGGATCACACCGCCCGTGGTCGAGGCGGTCAGGTTCACCACGCGCCCGCTGGCCGGGGCCACAAGCTCGATCCGGCTGCGTCGTTCGGCGGTGCCTGCATATTGCGGGCGGATCAGGTCCAGTTGCGCCTCGACCACCGCAAGTTCACCGGCAATGACCTCATCGCGCAGCTTTTGCTGGCTGAGCAGGGTCAGTTGTAGCTCATGAATCTGGTTCTCAGCCTGCGCCATCTGCGTCCGAAGCGAGGCATCGACGCCCGAAAGACGCTCAAGCTCGATCTGCCGGGCGCTGACACGGGTTGCGGCAACCAGACCCTTGTCCAGCAAGCCCTGCAGGTTGTCCAATTCGACCTGCGTGATCGTGATCTGGTTTTGGGTGCTCAGGCGCTGTTCGGCCAGCCCGGCGATCTGATCGCGCAGCCCTGTGATGCGCTGCGCATTGATGTCGGCCTCGGTCCGTCGGGCGCGGGCTTCGGCGTCGAACAGTTGTTTCTGGGTCAGATAGGCCGGGAACCAGTGCAGCCGGTTCATGTTGGCCGAGAACTGGGCAAGGGCTGCGGCCTCGTCAAAGCTGTCCTCGCCCGACATCTGTGCGATCAACCGCGCGCGGCGGACCGACAGCTCTCCCAATTGGCTGCCCAGCACGTTCAGATCGACGTCGATCTCAGTGCTGTCGAGCCGGATCAAAGGTTGCCCCTGTTCGACGAAATCCCCGTCCGCGATCAGGATCGAGCGGATGATGCCGCCGTCCAGATGCTCGACCGTCTTGCGGTCACCTTCGACCACGAAAGAGGCCGGGGCCACCACCGCCCCGTCGAGTTTCGAGGCAAAGGCCCAGTACACACTGCCTGCCCCAAAAGCCACCATGGCCAAAAGTCCAAACAGGACATAGCGCGCAATACCGGGCGATGTGTCGGTGATGTCGATCATCTGCCCGTCATTCAGGGTCAGAGTGTTCTGCGATTGGGTGTGTGGAACAAGCTGTCTCATTGTGCGGCTCCTGTGACTTGGGGGGTTGGGGCGGGCTGGTGTGTGGATTTCGCTTGCGTCTCCAATACGTTGCGGCGGTTGACTTTCAGCACATCCTCTTTGTCACCAAACTGGGTCTGGGCCCCGTTGCGCATGACCATGACCTTGTTTGCGGCCTGAAGAGTGGCGGGGCGATGGGTCATCACGATGGCAATGGCACCCCGCGCCTGAGCGGCCAGAATAGCCTCACGCAATGCGTGTTCGCCTTCGGCATCCAGATCGGAATTGGGCTCGTCCAGGACCAGTACAAACGGATCGCCATACAGCGCCCGGGCCAGCGCCAGACGTTGCCTCTGACCGCCGGACAGGAAGAACCCCTGACCGATGCGCGTTTCATAACCATCGGGCAGGGCGCTGATCATCTCGTGAATGCCCGCCTCGCGCGCGGCGCGCAGAACCTCGGCATCGTCGATGGCGACCGAGAAACGCGCGATGTTTTCGCGGATCGTTCCGTCGAATAGCTCAACGTCTTGTGGCAGATAGCCGATCTGCTTGCCCAGATCCTCGGCATTCCATTTGGCCATCGGGCTGCCGTCCAGAAGAACCTCGCCCCGTTGCGGGTGCCAGATTCCGGCCAGCATCTTGCCCAGCGTGGTTTTGCCCGAGCCGCTATGGCCGATCACCGCCAGCACATCGCCTGCGTCCAAAGCGAAATCGATCGACCGGATCGTGGCGTTGATGGCGCGCGGTGGTCCGGCCTGCGCGATGCGGACGTTCAGGGATTTGAACGCGCGGGGCAGGTGCAGGTTGGGCGGGGTCTCGGCAAACTCATGGGTCAGAGCCTTGATCTTGGCATAGGACCCGCGCGCCGCCAGAAAGCCGCGCCATTGGCCGATCAACTGGTCGATGGGCGACAGGGCGCGGGCCAGAACAATTGTGGCGGCGATCATCACGCCTGCGGTGGATTCGCCGGTAATCGCAAGGGCGGCACCCAGTCCCAGAATCGCGGATTGCAGCCCCATGCGGATGGTTTTGGACATGACCGAAAAGCTGGCGATCCGGTCAGCGGCCTTGGTCTTGTGCCTGTGCGCATCGATCTGCAGCGCGGTCCAGCGGCGCACCAGATCGGATTTCATCCCCAGCGCATGGACCAGTTCCGCGTTGCGGTCGCTGGTGTTGAATAACGCATCCGACCGTCCCCGCGCCTGCGCGGCGTTTTGCATCGGCGCATGGGCGCGGGCGTTGTTGATCAGCGCCATGAGGGTCAGGGTTACGGCTCCGGCCAACCCCAACAGACCCAGCAGCGGGTGCAAGACGTAAAGGACCAGCAGATAGATCGGGATCCATGGCGCATCGAAAAAGGCAGTCAGGGTGCTGCCCGAAATGAATTCGCGAAATCCGTTAACGTCTTCGACCAGATTCTCACCGGCTTGACCCTCGCCTTGAACCCGGCGACGCATGGCGGCTCCCAGAACCGGGGCGCCAACGGCCATCTCGAACCGGGCGGCCAGACGACCCAGAATGCGCATCCGCATCAAGTCGAGGCACGCAATCACGACAAACACGCCGCCCAACAGCAGCGTCAGTGCGATCAGCGTGTCAATGTTCTGGCTGGTCAGCACACGGTCATAGACCTGTAGCATGTAAAGCGGTCCGGCCAGCATCAGCAGATTCAGAAACAGGCTGAACAGCGCGACGGCGACAAAGCCTTTGCGCAGCGCGGCCCAGGCGGTTTCGACGGAGTTGGATTTCTTGAACATCGGATAGCCCTTTCCGGTTGATCAAAAACGGGGCGACCCGAGGGCCGCCCCGATTGGGTGTGGTTACGCGACGAAGTCGTCGTCACTCAGGTCGGCGCTGTTGACACCGGCCAGACGGACCGAGCCTTCGTTGCCGAACGAGATGACAGCGTCGTTGCCATCCTGAGCGACGCTCAGCGCGCCGCCGAAATCCGGCCCGAAGTCCCCGAACTGGAGCTGGTCGAGACCAACTTCGAAGTCCTGGATCACGTCGGTGCCGAAGTTCGAGCCGAACGAGAAGGTGTCTGCACCTGCGCCGCCGATCAGGATGTCATCGCCACCCTCACCGTTCAGCAGGTCGTCGCCTTCGCCACCGTTCAGAACGTTGGACAGATCGCTGCCAAAGATCACGTCACCATCGTCCGAGCCGATGACGTTCTCGATGGATTGCAGGATGTCTGTCTCGATCTGGTTCTCGATGACGTCCTGACCGATGACACCAATGCCACCCACGGCATTGACGTCCAGCGTCGCTCCTGCATCCACCAGCGTATCCTGTACGACCGGGCCGTTGATGCCCGCCGGTGCATTGTGCAGATGGATGGCCGAGACAACACCCGGGATCGGCGTGTTCAGGTCGGCTTCGTTCAGACCCACAACGCTGAGTTCGCTGGAGTATGTGACCTCACCCGACGCCAGGTTCTGGGTGATGACAACGGTTGCTTCACCAGTGGCGTCGCTGTCCGAGATCGGCCCAGGCTCTTGCGCTGCGTCCAGACCGCCGCTCAGCGAGACTGTGCGGATGCCGTTCTCGGTCACGTCGCTGTCGACCAGCAATTGCCCGCGGATTTCACCGCCCGGGAACTCAGAGGTGTGGATGTTGTAGTACAGGTTGCCCTGAACCGCTTGTTCCACGAACTGAGCGCCATCTTCGATAGCCGACCCGAACTGACCCGGTGCTGCGACAACCGCATCGACGACCGAGATGTTGAAGCCCGTATCGCGCGTGGCGGTGCCGTTGCCGTTGGCGTCCAGACGAACCTCGACCGCGACATCCAGATCCGAGAAATCGGCTGTGTCAATGCCGTCGCCACCGTCGATGAAGTCATTGCCCAGACCACCGGTCAGAACATTGTCCGCATCGCCTGCGATCAGCACGTCATCTCCTGCGCCACCGCTGATGTCACCGTTGGTGGTGCCCAGATCGACAAAGATGTCGTCGCCATCGCTCAGCAGAACGTTGCCGTTGATCACACCTTCGTCGTCGTTGACAATGGTCACGCTGGCTGCGTCCGAGGCGTCGATTGCGTTGACCGTGCCGCGAATCTCACCTTCGTTCAGGATCGCACCCAACAGGTTCAGGCCGCCATCGATACGAATACCGGCTGCCGCGTCCGAGTCCTCGGACCCTGCAATCAGGCCTTCGTTGACAACAACACCCGCGAAAGAGGCATCATCCTGGCTGGTGAACAGGCGCAGACCGTCGCCGACCTGGTTGCCTTCGATCGCATCGCCACGACCTTGCAGCGTGCCTTCGTTCAGGATCGCGGCCGAAACCACATCGCCCGAGACGTCACCGGTTTGCAGCGAAACGGCAGACCCGTTGTTGCCTTCACCTGCATCCACCAGACCGGAGTTGTTGAAAGTGTAGTTGTCAGCGGTGCCATCAGCATAGACAGTGCCGTTGCGCTGGTTGCCGGTGCCGAGGATGGTGCCTTCGTTGACAACCTCTAGACCTTCACCGTCGATATTCACCGCACGGCTGTCCGAGGTGACAGTCCCACGGTTCACAAACGATCCGCCCGTGTGATCACCCGTGCCAAAATACACACCGTTCTGGCCACCTTCGAACAGACCGCCTTCTTCGTTGATCAGCTGACCCTGGAAGTTGACGTTGTTCACCGCGCGGAATGCGCCGACGGTGCCGTTAGCACCTTCCGAGGCGACCACGCCCGCGTTGATGATGGTGCCCGAGAAGGTCCCGGCGTTGCCGACATTGCCAATGCGGATACCGTCACCGGCTGCGTTGGTGCCTGCGGCGGCGTTGCCCCGACCCTGGATGGTGCCGTCATTGTTCAGCTCGAAGGAATTCTCGCCTGCAATCTCGGCACCAAAGCCCGAACCTTCGTTGCCTTCGCCTGCGTCCACAACACCGGTTTCCAGGTTGTTGAAGGTGAAGTCTTGCGCGGTGCCGTCAGCGTAGACCGTGCCGTTGCGCTGGCTGTCAGTGCCGATAATTTCACCGGCGTTGTTCACCTCAAGGCCAATGCCATCGATGTTGAACGCCCGGCTGTCCGACGAAATGGTTCCGCCTTCCAGGTTGTTGAACACACCGCCGGTGTGATCTGCGCCTTCGCCTGCAACGGGGTTGCCGAAATAGACACCGTTTTGAACGCCCGAGATATCGCCCGAGTTGTTGAACTCACCCTGGAACGAAACACCGTTGACGAAACGCACACCCGCAACAGTTGCGTTTGCCCCTTCCGAGTCGATGGTGCCAGTGTTGTTGATGATCGCGTCGGTGGTGCCGACATTGCCAACATTGCCGATCCGGATACCGTCACCGGCAGCGTTTGTCCCCGCTGCGGCATTGCCACGGCCCTGAATTGTCCCGGCATTGTCCAGCGTGAACGAGTTCGCGCCATCTGCGGCCCCGCCGATTTCGACGCCAAAGCCCGAGCCCTGATTGTGCTCGCCCGCGTCGATGGTCCCGGTGGCCAGGTTGTTGACCGAGAAGTCGTCGGCTGTGCCATCGGCATAAACGGTGCCGTTGCGCTGATCGTCAGTGCCGAGGATGTCGCCGCCGTTGATCAGGTTGACACCGGTGCCGTCGATGTTCACCGCGCGGCTGTCCGACTGGATCGTGCCGAAGTTCAGCACATCCAGATCATGCGCGCCCTGACCGATATACAGGCCATTTGCAGCGCCTTCGATCACACCGGTCGAGGTGTTCAGAATCTCGCCTTCGGTGTTTGCACCGTCAGCGATACGGATACCAGCAGCGGTGCCTTGGGTGCTTTCCGAAGAAATCAGGCCGCTGTTGACGATCTCGGTGTCCAGAATGGTGCCTTCGGCGCCATTGTCGATGCGGATACCGTCGCCCGCCAGCGCAGTGTTCGACGCCGCCTGACCCCGGCCCTGAATGGTCGCGCCGAAGCCGTTGAATACATCGGTTTCCACACGGTCGCCGATCTCATCACCGATCTGAAGCGAAACACCGGCGCCCTGATTGCCCTCACCGGCATCTACGGTCCCGCCCGCGAAGTTCGAGATCGAGATATCCTCGGCAGTGCTGTTGGTGTAGATCGTGCCGTTGCGCTGGTCGCCTGTGCCGACAATGTCGCCGAAGTTGCGCACATCGATGCCTTGGCCTTGGATGTCCACGGCACGGCTGTCGGAACTGATCACGCCGCCCCGGAAATTGTCCAGGCTTCCGGAACTGTCCGCACCCAGGAATTGAACACCGTTGAAGTCGCCGGAAATGGCACCAAAGTTGCGCAAAGCGGCGCTGCCGGTGACCTGAATGCCGGTGGCCAGCGCATCGGGGCCGCTATTGGCGTCGATCACGCCCGAGCGGAAATTGAAGATATCGACATCCTGCCCCTGCGCCTGAACAGCAGCAACGGCGTTGTTGGTGACGATCTCGCCAAAGTTCAGCAGGCGCGAGAAATCATTGGCCAGAACAAAGGCGGGGGTGTCGTCCACCACCGTGCTCTGGAAGAAGTTGTTGAAAAGGGTTTGGCCGTCGCGGGTCGTCTCTTGCGCCAAGGTTGACGTGGTCAAGAGACGGGCGCGCAGGCTTTCTACGAATTGGGACAGCATGGGTCACTCCGTCAGGTTTGTTGCGTGGTGCAGGCGGCCCGAATGCTTGGGCAGCCGACGCATCAAAGGAGTAGGCCCCACCCCGAGGCGGCGGAAATTCATGGTCCAAATCGGGGCTATAACCGATGCAAATAGTCACAAAACGCGTGAGGTCTGAAACCTTCAAACCCTGCAAAACAAGGCGCTTCACGCATACACGCCACGCGGTTTGCCCTATTCATTTTCGAAAGTTGACAGATTTGTTAACGGAAGTGAGCGTTTATTCCCCCGGATTTCGGGCGCAGGTCTTCTGATTCCGGCCCCTCAGGCGTATTTTGACGGCATGATTGTTCCCATTTCCAATTGTGACGTTTGCCAAAATGAATATCCGTGATCTGGAATACGTCCTTGCGATTGCCAAGCACGGTCAGTTCAGTCAGGCCGCGCAGGCGTGCAACGTGTCTCAGCCGGCGATGTCCAACCAGATCAAGAAGCTTGAGAATGAGCTTGGCACCGAATTGTTCCTGCGGCTGAACAACGAGGTGCGCCCGACCGCCTGCGGCGCGCGGATCGTGGACATCGCAGCGCGCATTCTGGCCGACGCGCAAAAGATCCGCGATACCGCGACCGAATTCCGCGACCCCGAGGCTGTGCCCTTCACCATCGGCATGACCCCCACGCTGGCCCCCTATCTGACGCAGTATTTCTCGGAACTGTTTAACACGCTGTTCCCGCGCATGCGTGTCACCATGATCGAAGACCTGCCGCAGAACATGCTGCAGATGGTCGAAGATCATGCGCTGGACATGGCTTTGGTGGCCAAGATCAACAACAGTGCCGCGTTGGATTTCACCTCGATCTGGTCCGAGCCGCTGTTTCTGGCGCTGCGACAGGGGCATCCGCTGTGCACTTTACCCTCGATCGCTCCGGAAGACGTGCCGCCGCATGATTTCATCCGCCTGCCGCACAGTTTTGGCTATGAGCTTGAGGAGCGGTTGCCCAAACATGACCCCTCAACCCGGATCAGCAAGCGCTTTGACCTGACTGCCCTGCGGTTCGAAACGATCTGCCGCCATATCTGCCATTCGGATGACTGCACCATTGTCTCGGCTTTGGCGGCCGAACAATTCAAGCGCGACAACTGGCCGTTGTGCTTTATTCCGTTCGACGCGCCCGGTCATCTGCGCGATCTGGGGGCTGCTACACGCCCCAATTGCCCGAGAAAACCGATGTTGGCGCGGATAGGGGAATACATCCGGGAAAAGCCGCCGGTTGGGGTTATTCCGACCTATCGGTCCGAGCTTCCCGCCGATCAGGGGCAGTGCCCCGCACTTGCCCAAGCCTGAGTTTTCTCGAAACCGATTGTTGACGCAGGGCGGAGGGCAGTTCTATCCGTTGACCCGTGGCAATTGGGGTAGGCAGATGGCAGTGGACATTCGGAACGAAGGCATGCGCATCGGCGGGCAGGTGGTGTTCTCTGAGGCCACCATTCCGGTTCATTATCCCTACACGAACGAGGTGGTCGGCACTGTTCCCGCAGGCACGGTCGATCACGTTCGGCAGGCCTTCGAGATTGCCGCCAATTACACACCCCACCTGACGCGCTATGAGCGCAGTCAGATCTTGCAGCGTGCAGGCGACCTGATCGGTGAGCGGCGCGAGTACCTCGCGAAATGGCTGACGCTGGAGCTTGGGATTTGCCATCAGCACGCGATCTATGAGACCAAACGGGCGCAGGATGTGTTTCAGTTCGCCGCCGCCGAGGCGCTGCGCGATGATGCCGAGGTCTTTTCCTGCGACCTGACCCCCAACGGCAAGCCCCGCAAGATTTTCACCAAGCGCGACCCCGTTCGTGCGATCAGTGCGATCACGCCGTTCAACCACCCTTTGAACATGGTCGCCCACAAGATCGCGCCGTCGATTGCGACGAACAATTGCATGGTCTGCAAGCCGACCGAACTGACCCCTCTGACCGCGCTCAGCCTGGCCGACATTCTGTATGAGGCCGGTTTACCGCCCGAGATGTTTCAGGTTGTCACCGGCTGGCCGCAAGAGATCGGGGATGAGATGGTCACCAATGACCATATCGACATCATCACCTTCACCGGGGGCGTTCCCGTCGGCAAAAGTATCGCGGCCAAGGCGGGGTACAAGCGGCAGGCCTTGGAACTGGGCGGAAACGACCCGCTGATTGTGCTGAACGATCTGAGCGACGCCGATCTGGACCGGGCCGCGGCCATTGCGGTTGCCGGGGCAACGGGCAATTCCGGGCAACGCTGCACCGCCGTCAAACGTATTCTGGTTCAAAACAGCGTGGCAGATCGTTTTGTGCCCTTCGTGCTGGACAAGGCTAAAGCCATCCGTTTTGGCGACCCGCAGGACCCGGAAACGGAACTGGGCTGCGTGATCCATGCAGAGGCTGCGGCGCTGTTTGAAACCCGCGTGATGGATGCCGAACGGCAGGGCGCGCAAGTTCTGTATCACCCCGGGCGACAGGGGGCCTTACTGCCCCCAATCGTGGTTGATCACGTGCCCTACAATAGTGCGTTGGTGATGGAGGAAACCTTCGGCCCCATCATCCCCATCCTGCGTGTCCCCGACGATGACGACGCGGTGATGGCAATTTCCAATGGCACGCCGTTTGGCCTGTCATCGGGCGTTTGCACAAACGATCTGAACCGCGCGATTGCCTATATCAACGGGCTGCACGTCGGCACCTGCAATATCTGGGAGCAACCGGGCTACCGGATTGAGATGTCTCCGTTCGGGGGCATAAAGGACAGCGGCAATGGTGTGAAAGAAGGTGTCATCGAAGCGATGAAGTTCTTCACCAATGTCAAAACCTACTCGCTGCCCTGGCCTCAGTAAGTGGTGCGCATCTGGTATCCCTGATGGAAGGTCATGCGCACGAATGTCACCGGTTTGGCCTGAAACCATGTCGTGCGCTCCAACTGGAACAGCGGCGTTCCGGGCGGGACGGACAGGAAATCCTGCAAATGCCCCGTGGCCGGAACCGCCGACAGGGCGATCTCCGCGTTTGAAAAGGGCACCTCGGCCAGCAGCCATTCGTTGGGTCCGGTTGCAAGGAAATCCTCGTCCACCACATGGGGGACCGCCTCGACATTGATCCAGCGTTCCTCGAACTGAAAGGGGCGGTTGTCGGCGTGGTGCATGCAGTGCAGGTGAAGGACCTGAGCCCCCTCGGCCAGACCCAGCTTGGCCTGCAACCATGCGGGACAATCAATCAGGGTCCGACTGACCAGAGCATAGCGGTATTCGGCATTCATATCCTCGATGGTTTGGCGAACCACGGTGATCGGCAGCTTGGCCTGCTTGACCGGAGTGGTCACGACGCGCGTGCCGCCCTTGCGCTTGCGGGTGATGATCCCTTGCTCGGACAATTCCCGCAGAGCGCGATTGACAGTGGCGCGGGCGCAACCGAATTCGGCGGCAAGCTCCAACTCGGTCGGCAAAAGGCTGCCTTGTGGCCAGATGCGGGTCTGGATGCGGTTCAGAACCTCGTCGCGTATGTCCTGAAAGCCCATTGTCTTTGGCACGGTCACGGGTTGCTCACTTAATATCTGCCTCTATTCATATTATGTCCGGATTAAATCTGGATGCAAAGCTATCAACCTAATCACAGCGCGGACAAAAGCCCCTCTATCGCGGTTCGGTACGTGGCGATGATCCGGTCGCGATGGATATGGCGACCGTTGCGCACCTGATGCCGCCCGGCGGACCAAAGATCGGTCACGACCGAGTCCCTGGCCGCAAAGACCAACCCGTCCAGCACCTGATCGGATCGCAGCGCACACAGCGCCGGGTTTTGACTGTCTATGGCGACCAGATCAGCCAGCTTGCCCTCGGCGATCTGGCCCGCATCGCGATCCAAAGCCTGTGCGCCACCCATGGCCGCGCCGCAATAGAGCGTTTGCCCGACCGAGCCTTCACCCACAACCAGCACATTGCGCGACAGATCACGCAGCCGCTGGGAATATTCCAACGTGCGTAGTTCTTCCGTCAAAGAAATCAGCACATTGGAATCCGAGCCGACCCCAAACGTCCCGTCAGCGGCCAGATACGTCGGGCCGTTAAACGGACCATCACCCAGATTGGCCTCGGTGATGGGGCACAGGCCTGCGACGGCCCCGCTGGCGGCCATAGCGCGGGTCTCGGCCTCGGTCATCTGGGTGGCGTGGATCAGGCACCAATTGGCATCGACGGGGGCATTGGCCAGCAGCCATTCTACCGGGCGCGCGCCCAGACCGGCCTGTACTTCGGCCACCTCTTTGGGTTGCTCGGCGATGTGGATGTGGATCGGACCAGTGCCTTGCGCGGCGATCACCTGCGCCAGATCGGCGGGTGAGGTGGCGCGCAGGGAATGCGGCGCGATGCCAACGCGGCAGTCCGGTGGCAGTTCGCCATGCGCGCCGCGCGACTGATCGACCAACGCACAGAACCGGTCCACATCATTGCCGAACCGGGCCTGTCCGGCCTCAAGAGGTTTTTCCCCGACGCCCGCGTAGCTGTAAAGCACCGGCAGGTGAGTCAGCCCGATCCCGGTCTCACCAGCGGCAGCCATGATCCGGTCACTGAGTTCGGCAAGCCGGTCATAGGGCTGCCCGCCGGGTTGGTGATGCAGGTAATGGAACTCTCCGACTGCGGCATATCCGGCCTCCTGCATCTCAAGGTAGACCAGCGCGGCACTGGCCTGCACCTGATCCGGCGTCAAATGCGCGGTAAAGCGGTACATCAACTCGCGCCAGGTCCAGAAACTGTCGCGACCCGCCAAACGGTACTCGGTCATCCCGGCCATCGCGTGCTGAAAGGCGTGGCTGTGCAGATTGGACAGCGCGGGCAGCAAGGTATCGACGCGGGTGTCGCCTTGCATGGCTGCCGCGTCCGTCGTCAGGCGTAAAATGCGCCCGTCCTGAACCTCCAGCCGCAGATTTTCGGCCCATCCATCCGCCAGCAGGGCGCGGTTTGCGAATATGGTGGTCATATTTGCCTCCGGTTTTATGGATAGACATAAAGCATAAACACCTGTACCAGAAAAGAGAGAATTTCACGAGAGGGATTCGAATGCAGGCCCCCGACCACCTGTTTACTGACCTGAATGCCGCGACCATGGCGGGTGAGGCCGCATACGGGCTGATCCATGGGGCCGCGATTGCCGTTCAGGGCGGTCGGATTGTCTGGGTCGGTGCTCAGACGGAATTGCCTGCACAGTATTCGGCGCTGCCCAGAACCTCACTGGAGGGCCGTTTGGTAACGCCAGCACTGATCGACTGCCACACCCATGTGGTGCATGGCGGCCATCGCGCGGCCGAATTCGAAATGCGCCTGAACGGGGCCAGCTATGAACAGGTCGCGCGGGCCGGGGGTGGCATCATCTCGACCGTGAAGGCGACGCGCGCGGCCAGTGTCGATGACCTGATCGCGCAGGCGCTACCCCGCGTCGACGCGATGCTGGCCGAGGGCGTTTCCGTGATCGAGGTCAAATCGGGTTACGGGTTGGATCACGAAACCGAGTTGACCATGCTGCGCGCGGCCAGGGCTTTGCCCGAACACCGCCCGGTGCGCGTGGTGACCAGTTTCCTGGGTGCCCATGCAGTGCCTGCGGAATTTGCCGATCGGCCCACAGATTACATCGCCGAAATCTGCATCCCGACCCTGCGCGCCGCCCATGCCGAGGGTCTGGTCGATGCGGTAGATGCGTTCAGCGAAGCAATAGCCTTCCTGCCCGACCAGTTGGTGCCGTTGTTCGATGTGGCGCAGCAGCTTGGTCTGCCGATCAAGGTTCACGCCGAGCAACTGTCTAATCTGGGTGGTGCAAAGCTGGCCGCTTCATATGGCGCGTTGTCGGCGGACCACATCGAATATCTGGATGAAGACGGCGTTCAGGCCATGGCTGAGGCAGGTACCGTGGGCGTCATCCTACCCGGAGCGTTCTATACGCTGCGCGAGACACAGGCCCCGCCGATCGACCTGCTGCGCAAATACAATGTGCCGATGGCGCTGGCGACCGATTGCAATCCGGGCTCGGCCCCCCTGACGTCTTTGCTGCTGACGATGAACATGGCCTGCACCTTGTTTCGCATGACGCCCGAAGAGGCCTTGCAAGGGGTCACCACCAACGCCGCCCGCGCGCTGGGTCTGAGCGATTGCGGCCAGATTGCCCCCGGCCTGCGCGCCGATTTCGCGGTCTGGAACGTCTCGCACCCGGCGGAACTCGCCTATCGCATCGGCTTCAACCCGCTTCACGCCCGCATCATCGGAGGTGCGTTTTGACCCCGCTGACACTAACCCCCGGCGCTGTCTCGCTGGCGCAACTGGAACAGGTTTACCGCGAGGAATGCGCGGTGCGGCTTGACCCGGCCTGCCGCCCCGGCATCGAAGCGGCGCAGGCGCGCATTGCCGAGGCTGCGGCGGGTGAGGCGGCGGTTTACGGGGTCAATACGGGCTTTGGCAAACTGGCCAGCGTCAAGATTGCCGCCGAGGATACGGCGACCCTGCAACGTAATCTTATCCTGTCTCATTGCTGTGGTGTCGGTCCTGCGATCCCGCGCGCGGTTGCGCGGCTGATGATGGTGCTGAAACTGCTCAGCCTTGGGCGTGGCGCGTCCGGTGTGCGGCTGGAACTGATCGACCTGCTTGAAGCCATGCTCGACAAAGGCGTCACCCCGGTGATCCCGGCGCAGGGCTCGGTGGGCGCTTCGGGCGATCTGGCACCGCTGTCGCACATGGCGGCTGTCATGATGGGAGCGGGTGAAGCCGAATATGGCGGCGAGGTGATACCCGGCCACAAGGCGCTGATCGCCGCCGGTTTGACCCCGGTGGAACTCGGCCCCAAGGAAGGGTTGGCGCTGATCAACGGCACCCAGTTCTCGACCGCTTTTGCGCTGGCGGGTCTGTTTGGTGCGTGGCAGGCGGCGCAAAGCGCGTTGGTGACTTCGGCGCTGACCACGGATGCGATCATGGGGTCCACGGCCCCATTGCAACCGGAAATCCATACGTTGCGCGGCCATCGCGGCCAGATCGAGGCCGGGGCCACCATGCGCGCGCTGCTGGCCGGGTCGGTGATCCGCGAAAGCCATCGTGAGGGCGACACACGGGTTCAGGACCCTTATTGCATTCGCTGCCAACCGCAGGTGGTGGGCGCGGCGATGGATGTGCTGCGTCAGGCGGCCACCACGCTGGAGATCGAGGCAAATGCCGCCACCGACAACCCTCTGGTCCTGTCCGGGGCCGGGCTGATCGTCTCCGGCGGCAATTTCCACGCCGAACCGGTGGGCTTTGCCGCCGACATGATCGCGCTGGCCGTGGCCGAGATCGGGGCGATTGCCCAACGCCGCATCGCGCTGATTGTCGATCCGGTGCTCAGCTTTGATCTGCCGCCCTTCCTGACGCCCAATCCGGGGCTGAACTCGGGCCTGATGATTGCCGAAGTCACTACGGCCGCGCTGATGAGCGAGAACAAGCATCTGGCCAATCCTTGCGTCACGGACTCAACGCCCACCTCGGCCAATCAGGAGGATCACGTCTCGATGGCCGCCCATGGCGCGCGGCGTCTGGGACAGATGGTGACCAATCTGGAACGCATTCTTGGGGTCGAACTGCTCTGTGCTACGCAGGGCGTTGAATTCCGCGCGCCGCTGCCCACCAGCGAGGCCCTGCAGGGCGTGATGGCCCGGCTGCGCGCGGTGGTGCCGCCCCTGGGCGACGACCGCTATACCGCACCGGATATCGAAGCCGCCCATGTTCTGATTGCCCGCGGTGAGATTGCCCATGGCACAGGCATAGACATGCCGGAGCTTGGCGCATGATCGATCCGGTTGAGGTCACGCAGGGCGACAGCTCCATCGTGCTGGGCCTGCCCCATACCGGCACCTATGTACCGCCCGAGGTCGAGGCCCGGCTGAATGACCGGGGCAGGGGGCTGGACGATACCGACTGGCATATCCATCAGCTTTATGACGGGTTGCTGCCCGGTGCCACAACGGTGCGCGCCACTTTCCATCGTTATGTGATCGACGCCAACCGCGACCCGTCGGGCGTGTCGCTTTACCCCGGACAGAACACCACGACGCTGGTGCCGCTGACGGATTTTGACGGGCAGGATATCTGGGATGATCCGCCCTCCGAGGCAGAAATCGCCGAACGCCGCGCCACCTTCCACGCGCCCTATCACGCCGCGCTTGAGGCCGAATTGGCGCGGGTCAAGGCGATCCACGGTGTTGCGGTGCTGTATGATTGCCACTCGATCCGCAGTCATATCCCCTTCCTGTTTGACGGAACGCTACCGGACATGAACCTGGGCACGAATAACGGCACGACCTGCGCGCCCGAGATTGAGGCCATCGCCCATGAGTTTGCGGCCTCATCGCCCTATAGCACAGTGCTGAACGGACGGTTCAAGGGCGGCTGGACGACCCGCCATTATGGCCGCCCGGCCGAGGGGCTGCACGCCATTCAGATGGAACTGGCCCAATCCACCTACCTGACCGCCGAGCGCCCGCCGTGGTCCTATGACGAACGCAAAGCCACGCGCCTGCGCCGCTGGCTGAAAGATATACTCGACGCTATCCACGACACCGCATTGGAGCTTGCCCGATGACTGACCCTCGCAAAAACACCCGTGACGTGTACCCGCCCACCGGGCCCGAACTGAATGCCAAAAGCTGGATGACCGAGGCGCCGCTGCGGATGTTGATGAACAACCTGCACCCGGACGTGGCCGAAAACCCGCATGAGTTGGTGGTTTATGGCGGTATTGGCCGCGCGGCGCGGACGTGGAAGGATTTCGACACCATCGTCGCCAGCCTCAAGGATCTGGAAGAGGATGAAACGCTGGTGGTGCAGTCCGGCAAGCCGGTGGCGATTGTGCGCACCCACCCGGATGCGCCTCGGGTGCTGATCGCGAACTCGAACCTCGTGCCGCATTGGGCGAACTGGGATCACTTTAATGAGCTCGATAAGAAGGGCCTGATGATGTATGGCCAGATGACCGCTGGCTCGTGGATCTATATCGGCACGCAGGGCATCGTTCAGGGCACCTATGAGACCTTTGCCGAGGCCGGGCGTAAGCATTATGACGGCGACCTGACCGGCAAGTGGATTCTGACCGGCGGTTTGGGTGGTATGGGCGGCGCGCAGCCTTTGGCGGCGGTCTTTGCCGGGGCCTGCTGTCTGGCGGTCGAGTGCAACCCGGACAGCATCGATTTCCGCCTGCGCACCAAATACCTGGATGAAAAGGCCGAGACGCTGGACGAAGCGTTGGAAATGATCGACCGCTGGACCAAGGCGGGTGAGGCGAAATCCGTGGGCTTGCTGGGCAACGCAGCCGAAATCTTCCCCGAAATCTATCGGCGGATGCAGGACGGCGGCAAGCGCCCCGACATCGTCACCGACCAGACCAGCGCCCATGATCCGGTCAACGGCTATCTGCCGCTGGGCTGGACCATGGCGCAGTGGAAGGACAAGCGCGAAAGCGATCCGAAGGCCGTTGAAAAAGCGTCACGCGCCTCGATGAAACAACACGTGGCGGCGATGGTCGATTTCTGGAACGCAGGCGTGCCGACGCTGGATTACGGCAACAACATCCGGCAGGTGGCGCAGGATGAAGGGCTGGAAAACGCCTTTGCTTTCCCCGGCTTTGTCCCTGCCTATATCCGCCCGCTGTTCTGCCGTGGCATCGGCCCGTTCCGCTGGTGCGCGCTGTCGGGCGACCCGGAAGATATCTACAAGACCGACGCCAAGATGAAAGAGCTGTTCCCCGAGAACACCCATCTGCACAACTGGCTGGACATGGCGCAGGAGCGGATTGCCTTTCAGGGCCTGCCCGCGCGCATCTGCTGGATCGGGCTGGGCGACCGCCACAAGGCGGGGCTGGCTTTCAACGAAATGGTGCGCAACGGCGAGTTGAAAGCCCCCGTGGTGATCGGCCGCGACCATCTGGATTCGGGCTCGGTCGCAAGCCCGAACCGTGAGACCGAGGCGATGAAGGACGGCTCGGATGCGGTTAGCGACTGGCCGCTGCTGAATGCGCTGGTCAACACCGCCTCGGGGGCGACATGGGTGTCGTTGCACCATGGCGGCGGGGTCGGTATGGGGTTCAGCCAGCACGCAGGCGTGGTGATTTGCGCTGATGGCACGGATGAGGCTGCAAAACGGCTGGAGCGCGTTCTGTGGAACGATCCGGCCTCGGGCGTTTGGCGTCATGCCGATGCGGGGTACGAGGATGCCAAAGCCTGCGCGCGCGAACACGGGTTGCGGCTGCCGGGCATTCTGGGCTGACACCTTGTTTCTCAATTGCGTACGAGATCGTCACAGAACGACGATGCGTCATATTGGGGTGATTGGCGTATAGAGTGTTGCGTCAAAACATTTTATCGATAATAACTCCAAAGCAACGCAAGCTGCAGGAAATTTTATAGATAAAATGATCATCCCCCATTCCGGCTGGACCCGCAAAACTGCGCAAGCTGTCTATGACCTTCCGTTGATGGATCTTCTGTTCCGGGCACAAACCGTGCATCGCGAGAACTTTGATCCCAATAAGGTTCAGACCTCAAAGCTGTTGTCGATCAAAACCGGCGGCTGTGCCGAGGATTGCGCCTATTGCTCGCAATCGGCCCGCAACGGCTCGACCCTGCCGGCGTCGAAACTGATCGAGATCCAGCGCGTTCTGGCCGAGGCGAAGAAAGCCAAGGATGGCGGCGCGACGCGGTTCTGCATGGGTGCGGCGTGGCGCGAGCCCAAGCCCCGTGACATGCCTGCACTGGTCGCCATGGTCGAAGGCGTCAAGGCGATGGGCATGGAAACCTGCATGACGTTGGGCATGCTGGATGACACTCAGGTCGTACAACTGCGCGATGCGGGGCTGGACTATTACAACCACAATATCGACACCTCGGAACGCTATTATTCCGAGGTCATCACCACCCGCACCTTCAGCGACCGGATCGACACCATGAACCGTGTGCAGGAAGCCGGGATCAAGGTCTGTTCGGGCGGTATTCTGGGCATGGGTGAGCATTCGGGCGACCGCATCGACATGTTGCTGACGCTGGCCAACATGCAGCCCGCACCGGATTCGGTTCCGATCAACATGCTGATGCCGCAGGCGGACACGCCCCTGGCCGATGCCGAGCCGATTGACCCGATTGAGTTTGTGCGGATCATCGCTCTGGCCCGGATCCTGATGCCGAAATCCTATGTGCGTCTGTCCGCCGGTCGCAGCGACATGAGCGATGAGATGCAGGCCATGTGTTTCTTTGCCGGTGCGAACTCGATCTTTGTGGGTGAGACGCTGCTGACGGCCGAAAACCCCGAAGAGGATGTGGATTCGATCCTGTTCGCCAAGCTGGGTATTCAGCCCGAGACGGCAGAAGATCACGCGCAGACGGAAGCTGCCGAATGACAGCAGTCGATCGGCTGGAGTCGATGCTTGGCACGCTGGATGCGCGCCATCGTCGTCGCCATTTGGCGGCGGCGAAAGGGCTGGACTTTGCGTCGAACGACTATCTGGGGCTGGCGAGCTCGCAACTGTTGCGGGACGCCGCGCAGGACGCGGTGGCGCGTGGCGTGCCAGTGGGGTCCGGCGGGTCGCGCCTGCTGCGCGGCAACCACCCCGAACACGAAGTGCTGGAGCATGAGGCCGCCGCGTTTTTCGGTGCCGAGGCTGCCCTGTTCATGGGCGGCGGGTTTCAGGCCAATCAGGCGATCTTTTCCACCCTTCCGGCGGCAGATGATCTGGTTCTGCACGACGCGCTGGTCCATGCCAGCGCCCATGAAGGGATGCGCGCCAGCCGCGCGGATCTGCGGTCGTTCCGGCACAATGATGTAAGCGATGCCCGGGCGGTGGCGGCAGAATGGCGTGCGGCAGGGGGCACCGGGCAAATCTGGCTTGCCGTCGAAAGCGTCTATTCGATGGAGGGTGATCTTGCCCCGCTATCGGATTTCGCGACCCTTGCACGGGAATTCGATGCGATTCTCGTTGTGGACGAAGCGCACGCCACCGGCGTCTATGGCGCGCACGGAGAAGGTCTGGCGCATGATCTGGACGCGCAACTTTTGACATTGCACACTTGCGGCAAAGGGTTGGGTGTCGCCGGGGGATTGATCTGCGGACCTCGGGTGATGATCGACGCGTTGATCAACCGCGCACGACCGTTCATCTTCGCAACCGCTCCTTCGCCGCTGAACGCAGCGCTGGTGCGCGCAGCTTTGCAGGCGCTGGTCTCGGACGAAGGGCTGATACAGGCCGCGCAGGGCCGCATTCGCCATGCGCATTCGGTTGCGCGCCAGCAGGGCGTCGCCGAAACCGCCCTGAACAGCCAGATCATCCCGGTCATTCTGGGCGATGAGGCGCGCACGATGGCTATGGCCTCGGCCCTGCAAGAGCGTGCCTTTGACGTGCGCGGCATCCGCCCGCCCACCGTTCCGCGCGGCACGTCGCGCCTGAGGATCTCGATCACCGGCAATGTGGATCACGCCGACATCTCGGCCCTGTTCACCGCGCTGGCCCAACAGCAATCGGAGGCCGCATGAGCGCGCTGATCGTCACCGGCACCGATACGGGTGTCGGCAAAACCGTCTTCTCTGCCGGGCTGACCGCTGCCTTGGGGGCGACATACTGGAAGCCGGTGCAATCCGGGCTGGAAGACGCAACCGATACCGACATCGTTCGGGACCTGTCCGGTGCCGAGGTTCTGCCCGAGGCCTACCGACTGAACATGCCCGCCTCGCCCCACCTGTCCGCCGAGGATATGGGTCTGGAAATCGATGCAAAGCGCCTGTCCCTGCCGCAGGTCGAGGGGCCCTTGGTGGTCGAAGGGGCAGGGGGCCTGATGGTGCCGCTGAACCGCAAGCTGTTCTATCTGGACCTCATCGCGCAATGGGAGGCCCCGGTGGTACTGATCGCGCGGACCGCTTTGGGCACGATCAACCACACCACTTTGTCTCTGATGGCGCTGCGAAATGCAGGGTGCCGCGTGGTGGGCGTGGCTTTTGTGGGCGAACCCGAGCCGGATGTGGAACAGACCATCGTCCAGATGTGCGATTTGCGTCATCTGGGGCGTCTGCCCATGCTGCCCGACCTGTCTCGTGACGCTCTGGCCAACGCATTCCAGGCCATCGACGTCGATGCCATCCGGGGGGCGCTATGACCCCTCTGGATTTTGACGCCCGCCACCTGTGGCACCCCTATACCAACGTGGCTGACCCCGGCCCGATGCACCTGATCGACCGGGCCGAGGGGGTGTATCTGTACCGCGAAGACGGCACGAAGATGATCGACGCCATGTCCTCTTGGTGGTGCGCGATCCATGGGCACAAGCACCCCGAGATTACCTCAGCTATGCAGCGTCAGCTGGAGAAGATGCCGCATGTGATGTTCGGCGGTCTGACCCATCACCCGGCCATCGATCTGGGGCGCAGGATGGTCGACATGCTGCCCGAGGGGCTGGACCGGATATTCTACTGCGACAGCGGCTCGGTCTCGGTCGAGGTGTCGATGAAAATGGCGGTGCAGTATCAGATGGCCCATGGCCGCACCGGCAAGGTCGAGTTTGCGACCGTCCGGGGCGGCTATCACGGTGATACGTGGAAAGCGATGAGCGTCTGTGACCCGGTCACCGGGATGCATGGGCTGTTCCGTGGTGCATTGTCGATCCAGCACTTCCTGCCGCGCCCGCATGTGCGGCTGGACGACGAATGGCCCGAGGATTCAGCGCGAAACGGTCTTGAGCCGCTGGAACGCCTGCTTGACGAAAAGGGCGACCAGCTTGCGGCACTGATCCTTGAACCCGTCGTGCAGGGCACTGGGGGGATGTATTTCTATCACCCCGAATGGCTGCGCGCGGCGCGGGCCTTGTGTGACGCCCACAACGTTCTGATCATCTTTGACGAGATTGCAACCGGCTTTGGCCGCACCGGCAAGCTGTTTGCCATTGATCATGCGGGTGTTACACCTGACATCCTGTGTCTGGGCAAGGCGCTGACGGGCGGGCATATTTCGTTCGCGGCGACGGTGACCAGTGAGAAGATCGCCTATGGCATCGGCAACAGCGAGGCGGGCGTGTTCATGCACGGTCCAACCTATATGGCCAACCCGTTGGCCTGTGTCGCGGGTTCGGCCAGCCTTAGCCTTCTGGCCGAAGGTCGTTGGACCGGGCAGGTGGCTGCCATCGAAAACCAGATGCGGATCGAACTGGAACCGGCCCGCCACCTGTCGGGCGTCGCCGATGTCAGGGTCCTGGGCGCGATCGGCGTGATCGAGATGAAGGATACCGTTGATCCCCGGAACGCACACCGCCTTGCCCCGCAAACCGGCGTCTGGCTGCGCCCCTTTGCGCGCAACATCTACACGATGCCGCCCTACATCATCTCGGCTGATGAACTGAGCCGCGTCACGGCGGCCATGGTCGCGCTGGCCGGAGGTGCGCAGTGAAGCATCAGTGGCTGTCACGCTCGGACGGGACCGACCTGACCCTTGTCTTTGGGGGTTGGGCACTGGGGGCTGCGCCTTTTGATGGTCTGACCGATGCGGACAACCTGTTGCTTGTTCAGGATTACACGCAGATCGATGCGCCACTACCGTTGGATGGGTTTGATCGCGTTCGCCTTCTGGCGTTTTCTTTCGGGGTTGCCTCGGCAGCGCATTGGCTGGCGCAGACCGGTTTCCGGCCTGACCGGCTGGTTGCCGTCAGCGGGACGCTGAACCCGGCCAGCGCCGAATTTGGCATCGCACCCGACCTGATCCGCGCTACGGCGGACAACCTGTCAGAGGCGAGTTTCACCAAATTCTGCCGCCGGGCCGGATTGATTGGGCAGGCACCCGCGCTGGACATTGCCGCCGCACGTGCCGAACTGCTTGCCGTGATCGACAGGGGCGCGGCCCACGATCCTGGCTTTGACCGCATCTGGATACCGCAGCGGGATCGCGTCATCCCCACCACCGCGCAAGAGGCCGCATGGGCGGATCGGTCAGACATTATCCGGCGCGTCGATACCCCTCATGTCCAGTTTGCGGCGGGTCAAAGCTGGGCGGAGTGGTTTGCATGACAGTCCATCTGACAGACAAGGTGCAACGCAGTTTCAGCCGCAGTTTTCACACCTATCACGATGCGGCAAACCAGCAGGCCTGGGTGGCCGAGAAGCTGGTGGACGAGTTACATCGGCTGGGCGCGCCCAATCAGTATCGGGCGGGCTTCGAACTTGGCTGCGGCACCGGGCATCTGAGCCGTTTGTTGCGCGCGCAGTTCTCGGTTGATCACCTGAGCCTGAACGACATCGCCCCGCAGGCCCGCGAAACGGCACATGCGGTGGATGCCGGATTTATCGAAGGTGACGCGCGGCAGGTATCCTGGCCCGCGCATATCGATCTGCTGGTATCTGCCTCGATGATCCAGTGGATGGAGAACCCGGCTGATCTGTTGCGCAAAGCGGCCAAGGCTTTGGCCCCCGGCGGTTGGTTTGCCGTGTCTGGTTTCGGCCCCAAACAGTATCAGGAACTGCGGCAGATCGGATCCGCTGCGCAGGCACCGGGCCTGTGCGGGGCGGATGAAATGCGCGCAGCTATTGAAGATGTGCTGATCGTCAAATCCGCGGGTGAGAGTCTGCGGCCCTCTTATTTTGCCACCCCGCGCGACGTGCTGCGACACCTGCGGAACACCGGCGTGAATGGCCGCGCGCAACGTGCCTGGACCAAGTCGACGCTGGCCCGGTTCGAACAGGACTATTGGACGGAATTCGGCGACGGGCAGGGCGTGCCGCTGACCTACCATCCGGTCTGGATCATTGCCCAGAAACCCGAAGGCTAGTCCTTTACCACCAGATCAATTTCGTTCTCGGCCAACATGTCGCAAATGCCCTGCGACGGCTGGGTGTCGGTGAAAAACAGGTTGATCTTCGACGGAACCTCAAGCGTCACGGGGGCCCGTTTGCCCAGCTTTTCGCCATCGGCCACCACCACACGCACCTGAGCGTTGTCGATTGCGATCCGCGCCAGATTGGCCTCTTGCAAATCATGCAGCATGAAGCCCAGATCGGCGTTTACCGCCCCGACCGACAGGATCGCAAAGCGGACGTTCAATCGCCTGATCAACTCCTGCGCTTCCACCCCGAACGCGCCGCCGTCATGGGGGCGCAACTCACCCCCGGCCATGAACACGCGGTTGTTGTTATGCGCGGCCAGGGTGTTGGCCACGACAACCGAATTTGTCACCACAAACAGGTCCTTGTGATCCCGAAGGGCCTGCGCCACATAGGCTGTCGTCGACCCGATATCGAGGAACAGGGAATCCCCGTCGCTGATGATCTCGGCGACGGCTTTGGCCAGCTTTTCCTTGGCGTCGACCTTGCTGTCCAACCGGCTTTCCAGCGAAGGTTCCAGCAGGTTTTCGACCAGATGAACGCCGCCATGGACTTTGCGGACGATACTGCGCTCTTCCAGATTTCGCACATTGCGGCGGATGGTTTCCAACGTCACGCCAAGTTCATTGGCCAGCACGCTGACCCGACAGGATCCGCCCGACCGGAACAGGGCGCGCAAAATCTCATCTTCTCGCTGATTTGTGGTTTTCAGGTTCATTGGGTCCATGGTGATGGCAGTAGTTGGCACTAGGGGTACCACAACTACCACATAAAGCAACGCAATTGCCAGAATTTGCGCGGTTAGGTTTTAAATTGAGAGTATTTATGTGGCTTAACGTGGTTTTTATTGACACAAAACCCCACAATGTGGTCGTCTTTCAATAATACCACCGATTCACAAAGAAAAACCACGACAGGGAGATGGTATAATGCAACTCAAACTGGGACTTAGCGTATTGGCTTTGGCGGTTGCGGGCGTGACCTCGGCGGGGGCTGTGGAATCCTCGGACCCGATCAAGCTGACGCTGCATGACTGGTCAGGGCAATTGATCAACACCAAGATCATGGGCTCGATCCTGCAAGAGGCGGGGTATAATGTCGAATACGTGCAGGCCGATTACATCGCACAGTTTGCGGGCCTGAAAACCGGCGATCTGCATCTGGCGATGGAGATCTGGGAAACCACCGGGCGCGAGGCGCTGGATGAGGCGACCGCCACCGGCAACGTCGTGAACGTGGGCGAAACCGGCCTGATGGCGATCGAGGAATGGTGGTATCCGTCCTATATGAAAGACCGCTGCCCCGGCCTGCCGAACTGGGAGGCGTTGAAAGACTGCGCCGAGGAATTTGCCACCGCCGAAACCGCGCCGAACGGGCGTTATGTAGGTGGTCCTGTGACCTGGGGCGGCTTCGACGAAGAACGTGTCGAAGCGCTGGAGCTTGAGTTCGAGGTTGTCCATGCGGGCACCGACGCGGCTTTGTTCGCCGAATTGGAATCCGCCTATCAGCGCGAAGATCCAATCATGCTGTGGGTCTACGTTCCTCATTGGGCGCCGGCAAAATATGATGGTGAATTCGTTGAATTCCCGCCGTTTTCCCCGGAATGCTACGCAGATCCGTCAGTCGGGGTGAACCCCGATCTGGCCTATGACTGCGGCAAGCCGCGCGGCCCGATCTGGAAGGCGGCCTGGTCCGGTTTGCAGGAAAAATGGCCGGGTGCGTATGCCATCATCGAAGCCTACAGCATCAATAACGATGAGATGAGCGCGATGGTCGGCAAGGCAGATCTGGACGGCGTCGAGATTGATACCGTTGTTGCAGATTGGATGGGGGCCAATAAAGACCGCTGGTCTGGCTGGATCTCCAAGTAATCTGCATTGGCCGGAGCGGTCACCCTGTTCTCCCCAACCGCTCCGGCTTACCCGGCCTTTCAATCGGACGTCCCAGATGACCCCCAAGACCAAATTGTCCTGCCGTAACGTGTGGAAACTCTACGGTCCGAATGCGGATGCGCTGTTGCGGCAAAATCCGAACCCGTCGGCTGATGACATCCGCAAGGCGGGCGTGATCGGCGCGGTGCGCAACGCCAATATCGACATCGCCGAAGGTGAGATTTTCATCATCATGGGCCTGTCCGGCTCGGGCAAATCCACGCTGGTCCGCTGCCTGTCGCGGCTGATCGAACCCACGGGCGGAGAGGTTCTGTTTGACGATGCCGATCTGCTGCGCGCCAGCGACAAGGAGTTGATCGAGATCCGCCGCCACAAGATGGGCATGGTGTTCCAGCATTTCGCCCTGCTGCCGCATCTGACCGTTTTGCAGAACGTGATGTTCCCGCTGACCATTCAGGCCACACCCAAGGCTGAGGCCGATGTCAAAGCCCGCGAGGTGGTGGAACTGGTCGGGCTGAAAGGGCGCGAGGATTATTACCCGCGCGAGCTTTCGGGCGGTCAGCAGCAGCGCGTCGGCATCGCCCGCTCGCTGGTGACGGAACCGGATCTGTGGTTTCTGGACGAGCCGTTCTCGGCGCTCGATCCGCTGATCCGGCGCGAAATGCAGGATGAGTTTCTGCGCCTGCAGGAGCGGCTGCACAAGACAATCGTCTTCATCACCCATGACTTCGAAGAGGCCGTCCGTCTGGCCGACCGCATCGCTATCATGAAAGACGGAGAGGTGATCCAGATCGCCACCCCGGAAGAGTTGGTGATGCACCCGGCCACCGATTATGTGGCTGAATTTACGAAACATATACCCCGTTCGAAGGTTCTGACCGTTGGCGGCGTCATGACCCCCGGCGCGGGTGGTCAGGGCGACCCGATCCCGCAATCCACCCGCGTCTCGGACGTGGCGGAACGGATCATCGCGGCCGATGCGCCGATCCCGGTTTCAGACGACACCGGCCAGATCGTCGGGGCCATCGACCGCAAGGCCGTGGCGCATGTGCTGTTCGGTGACGGGGACGCCGCATGATCCGCCTGAGCCGCAGCCAGATTGTCATCCTGTCGCTTGTGCTGATCACGATCCTGCTGGGCTGGTTCGGCCGCGATCTGGGGAAGGCTCTGGATGCGCGCTGGCTGACCAAGTTCCCCTCGGCCTGGGTGATCCCGTTCAAGACCTATATTTCCTCGGCGATGACATGGCTGATCGAGGATGCCGCAATTGGCCCGGTCTCGTTTACCGATGTGACCCGCGCCATCGCGTGGCTGATCGAGCAGCCCTATAATCTGGTACTGGCCCTGCTGGCCGACGGGTTTGTCAGCGGTCAGGGCAATGACGCGCAGATCATCCTGCCCGCGATCAGCTGGATCGTGGTGATCACCGCCGTGATCGCTTTGGGGCAATATTGCCGCGATTGGGGACTGGCCGCGCTGGTCGGGGCCTGTTTCATCTATCTCGCCGTCTTTGGACAATGGGACAGTGCGATGGTGACGCTGGCGTCAGTCCTGATCGCCGTGCCGATTGGCGCAGGCGGAGGATTGTTGCTGGGCATTCTCGCCTATCGCCATCCGTTGTTCGAAAAGATCATCTCACCCATTCTGGACCTGATGCAGACGATCCCGATCTTTGCCTATCTGGTGCCGATCCTGTTCATGTTCGGCTTTGGTCCGATCTCGGCGCTGGTTGCTACGATCATCTACGCCACCCCGCCGATGGTGCGGATCACGACGCTGGCGCTGAAGGGCGTGGACCCCGAGATACTGGATTTCGGACGTATGGCAGGTACAACCCAGCGGCAATTGATGTGGCGCGTGCTGGTGCCCTCGGCCAGTCACAGCCTGATGGTGGGTGTTAATCAGGTGATCATGCTGACGCTGAACATGGTCATCATCGCCTCGATGATCGGGGCCGGAGGGCTGGGGTTCGACGTCCTCGCCGCGCTGCGCCGTCTGGATATTGGGGCGGGGTTCGAGGCAGGGATCGCCATCGTGGTTCTGGCCATTGCCGTTGATCGACTGAGCCAGGCTTTCGCCGAGCGCATGGGGCAGGTGCATCATGAACAGCTGGGCGCGTGGATCGCGCGCCATCGCCGCACGGTTCTGGTGCTGATCCTGCTGGTGCTGACATGGGTGCTGGGCCAGTTCTCGCCCCTGTTGCTGGAATATCCCGAAGGTCAGACCATCACGACGGGCGCGTTCTGGGACAACACGGTCGAATACCTGAACGTCAACTATTTCGACACGTTCGAGGCGATCAAGGTCTTTTTCCTCACGTGGTTCATGATCCCGATCAAAACGGTGCTGCTGGGCATCCCGTGGCCCTGGGCGATCGCGATGCTGACCCTGCTGGGCTGGCACGCGGGCGGTTGGCGGCTGGCGCTGCTGTGCGGAGGCATGGCCTCGCTGATCCTTGTGTCGGGCCTGTGGTCCAAGGCGATGGTGACGGTATATCTGTGCGGCGCGTCGGTGATTTTGGCGACGCTGATCGGGGTGCCTCTGGGCGTGCTGGCGGCGTTGAACAAGCGGGCCGGGGCGGTGATCAACCTGCTGATCGACACGCTGCAAACCCTGCCCAGCTTTGTCTACCTGATCCCCGTGGTGATGCTGTTCCGGGTTGGCGATTTCACCGCCCTGATCGCCATCGTCCTTTATGCGCTGGCCCCGGCGGTGCGCTATGCCGCGCATGGGGTGCGTTCGGTCAGTGAGGAGCTGATCGAGGCCGGTCTGGTCTCGGGCTGCACCCGCGCGCAACTGTTGCGCCATATCCGCCTGCCGATGGCCTTGCCCGAGATCCTGCTGGGCATCAACCAGACCATCATGCTGGCGCTGTCGATGCTGGTGATTACCGCGCTCGTCGGCACCCGCGATCTGGGGCAAGAGGTCTACATTGCCCTGACCAAGGCCGACACGGGCCGGGGTCTGGTGGCCGGTCTGTCGATTGCCTTCATTGCCATCATCGCCGACCGGCTGATCAACGCCAGCGCCCGTCAGGCCCGCATCCGCTTTGGACTGGAGAATTGACATGAGCCAATCCGATCTGATGACCCGCATCCATGCTCTGCCGATCTGGCAGGGTGAGATCGAGGCCACTCCGCTGACCGGCGGCATCACCAATGTGAACTACAAGGTTACGGATACCAGCGGGTCCTATGTTGTGCGTGTCGGCGACGATATCCCACTGCATCAGGTCATGCGCTTCAACGAGATGGCCGCCACCAAGGCCGCCCACGCCGCAGGTCTTTCGCCTGCGGTGGTCCATGCCTCGGGCGATCTAACGGTGTTGGAGTTCATCGCAAGCCGCACCCTGACGGAAGAGGATGTGTGCCACCCCGACATGCTGCCCCGTGTGCTGGATCTGGTAAAGCGATGCCATATCGAGGTGCCCAAATACCTGCGCGGCCCGTCTCTGGTATTCTGGGTGTTCCACGTCATCCGCGATTATGCCGCGACGCTGACCGAACGCGGCAGCACCCATGCGGCCGTGATCCCGGAACTGGTGCAAACCGGGAACGGGCTTGAAACCGAGGCCGGGCCATATGACATGGTCTTTGGCCATAACGATCTGCTCTGCGGCAACTTTCTGGACGATGGCACCCGCCTGTGGCTGATCGATTTCGACTATGCCGGGTTCAACTCGCCGCTGTTCGATCTGGGCGGGCTGGCCTCGAACAACGGGCTTTCACCGGATCAAGAAGATTGGATGCTGGAGGCCTATTTCCAGACCCCCGTCACCGACGACCTGCGCCACCGCTATACGGCGATGAAATGCGCCTCGCTGCTGCGCGAAACGATGTGGAGCATGGTGTCCGAGATCACCTCGGATATCGACTTTGACTATGCGGCCTACACGGCTGAAAACCTCGCGCGGTTCCGCGCGGCCCTTACCGATTTCAAAAATACCTGAGGACAGACATGACCGACCTTCCGACAACAGCCAAAGCCGTCATTATCGGCGGCGGGATCATCGGCTGCTCGACCGCGTATCACCTGGCCAAGCTGGGCTGGACCGACACGGTGCTGCTGGAACGCAAGAAACTGACCTCGGGCACCACCTTTCACGCCGCCGGGCTGGTGGGGCAATTGCGTTCGAACGCCAATATCACGCAATTGCTGGGCTATTCGGTCGATCTGTATAACAAGATCGAAGAAGAAACCGGCCTCGGTACCGGCTGGAAAATGAACGGTGGCCTGCGGCTGGCCTGTAACGAGGAACGCTGGACCGAGGTCAAACGACAGGCCACCACCGCGCATTCCTTTGGTCTGGACATGCAATTGCTCACGCCCTCCGAGGCGCAGGAACTGTGGCCGCTGATGGACGTCTCGGACGTGATCGGTGCGGCCTATCTGCCGACGGATGGGCAGGCGAACCCCTCAGACATCACGCAGGCGCTGGCCAAAGGTGCCCGCATGGCCGGAGCGAAGATTTTCGAGGACACCAAGGTCACCGATATCGAGATCGAAGATGGCAAGATCCGCGCCGTGATCACCGAACATGGCCGCATCGAATGCGAAAAGGTAATCTGCTGTGCCGGTCAGTGGACCCGCACCTTTGCCGGGCGCTTTGGGGTGAACGTGCCACTGGTGCCGATGGAGCATCAGTATATGGTGACTGAGCCCTTTGACGTGCCCGGTAACCTGCCGACCCTGCGCGACCCCGACCGGCTGACCTACTACAAGGAAGAAGTCGGCGGGCTGGTCATGGGCGGGTACGAGCCGAACCCGATCCCGTGGGCCACGAAGGGCATTCCGCAGGGCTTCCACTACACGCTGCTCGACAGCAATTTCGACCATTTCGAACAGTTGATGGAACTGGCGCTGGGTCGTGTGCCCGCTTTGGAAAACGCAGGGGTCAAAACCCTGACCAACGGGCCGGAAAGCTTTACGCCTGACGGCAATTTCATCATCGGCGAAGCGCCCGAATTGAACAATTTCTTCGTCGGCGCGGGCTTCAACGCCTTTGGCATCGCCGCAGGCGGCGGCGCGGGTATGGCGCTGGCTGAATGGGTGCACAAGGGCGAGCCGCCGTTCGACCTGTGGTCTGCCGATATTCGCCGCTTTGGCCGCCCGCATTTCGACACCGACTGGGTCCGCACCCGCACGGTCGAGGCATATGGCAAGCACTACACAATGGGCTGGCCGCATGAGGAGCATGACTCGGGCCGCCCCTGCCGCAAGTCGCCGCTCTATGACACGCTGAAATCACAGGGCGCGTGTTTTGGTGAGAAACTGGGGTGGGAGCGTCCCAATTGGTATGCGGATACCTCGCTGGGTGAGACGCCCAAAGACGCATACAGCTTTGGTCGCCAGAACTGGTTCGCCGCTGTGGGCCGGGAACACAAGGCAGCGCGGGAGGCAGCGGTGCTGTTCGACCAGACCTCATTTGCCAAATTTGCCCTGAAGGGGCCGGATGCACTGGCCGCGATGAACTGGATCTGCGCCAATGACGTGGACAAGCCGGTGGGCGCGCTGACCTATACCCAGATGCTGAATGACAAGGGCGGGATCGAATGTGACCTGACTGTGGGCCGCGTTGCACATGATGAGTTCTACATCGTCACCGGCACCGGCTTTGCCACCCATGATTTCGACTGGATCAGCCGCAATATCCCCGAAGGCATGAATTGCCAGCTGTTCGACATCACCTCATCCAACGCCGTGCTGTCGCTGATGGGACCAAAGGCGCGGGATATACTGGCGGCGGTGACGCGCGATGATGTCTCGAATGACGGGTTCAAATTCGGCACGATCCGCACCATCGGCATTGCCGGTTGCCCGGTCAAAGCCCTGCGCGTGACCTATGTTGGGGAACTTGGGTGGGAGTTGCACCTGCCGGTGGAATACGCCCAGACGGTATACGCCGCGCTGATGCAGGCGGGTCAGCCCCATGGTCTGGTCAACGCAGGCTACCGCGCCATTGAATCGCTGCGGCTTGAAAAAGGCTATCGCGCCTGGGGGGCGGAAATCGGGCCAGATCATACGCCGTTCGAAAGCGGGCTGGGCTGGGCCGTGAAACTGCGCAAGGATGTCGATTTCAAAGGCCGCGCGGCGTCTGAAAAACAAAAATCCGAGGGCGTCAAAAAGATGCTCGCCTGTTTCACCGTCGACCCGGATGTGGTTCTGCTGGGCCGCGAGACGATCTATCGTGATGGCAAGCGCGTCGGCTGGCTGACCTCGGGCGGCTATGGCTACACGGTGGGTAAATCCATCGGCTACGGCTATGTCCGCAATCCGGACGGCGTTGATGCGGAGTTTGTTACCTCTGGCACCTATGAGCTTGAGGTTGCGACCCGGCGCGTGCCGTGTCAGGTCTCGCTACAGCCGCTTTACGATCCGAAAATGGACCGGATCAAGGCGTGACCCGAATGCAGTCAAAAGGAACCTGACATGCTGGATGCCATGGCGCTTGAAGACCACGCAAAGGCGATCTCGGATATCGCATCGCAGGCGGCGATGCGGTATTTCCGGGGCACGCTGGGGGTGGAATTCAAACAGGATGAAAGCCCTGTTACCCAGGCCGATCGGGGCGTGGAAGCCGAGGTGCGGGCCTATCTGCGCCGGCACTTCCCGGATCACGGTATCTTCGGTGAAGAACACGGCAAGGAAGACGGTGACGGGCGACATCTATGGGTGATTGACCCGATTGACGGCACGCGTTCGTTCCTGTCCGGGCATCCCCTGTTCGGGTTCCTTCTGGCGCATCTTGTCGATGGTCAGCCGCAGCTTGGCATCGTCGGTATGCCTGCGATGAATGAAACCTTTGTGGGCGCGCGTGACAGCGGGGCCACGCTGAACGATCGAGCCATTCAGACCTCGGACGTGACACGTCTGGATCAGGCGATCCTGTATGTGAATGAGGGCGACAAGATATACCGCGATCAACCGTCGGTCTTCGACCGTCTGATGCGGGCCGGGCAGACCCGCCGCTTTGCGTATGATTGCTACCCTCATGCGCTGCTGGCTGCGGGGCATGTGGATGCAGTGGTGGATTATGAGCTTCAACCCTATGATTACCTTGCACTCTGCCCGCTGATCGAGGCGGCAGGCGGGGTGATGACCGATTGGAAGGGGCAGGCCCTGACCATGCAATCCGACGTGGCGGTTGTTTCAGCCGCAACCCCCGAATTGCACGCTGAGCTTCTGAGCCTTTTGAAAGCCTAACCGATGGAGCCGAGAATTGAAAAGCCGCCCTACTGTTGAGATCATTAACCCCGATGGGGCGGGGCGCGTGGTGTTGCTGTGCGAACATGCCAGCGCGTTTATCCCGCCATATTACGACGGGTTGGGACTGGCCGAGGCGGATCGCGACAGTCACGCTGCCTGGGATCCCGGTGCGCGCGACCTGACAGTACGGTTATCACAGGCGCTGGATGCGCCCGCTGTGGCCTCGACCGTGTCGCGGCTGGTTTATGACTGCAACCGCCCGCCCGAAGCCGCCAGTGCCATGCCGGTGAAATCCGAGCTGATCGAGGTGCCGGGCAATGTTGATCTGAGCCCTGAACAGCGCAGGCTGCGCACGGCGACCGTGTATGATCCGTTCTGCGACGCCGTCGCGCGGGTTCTGGGCGTGCGCGGGCCTGATACGGTGCTGGTTACGGTCCATTCGTTTACGCCCATTTATTTCGGCCAACCCCGCGCCGTCGAAATCGGCTTGCTGCATGATGAGGACAGCCGTCTGGTCGATCTGATGCTGGATCACGTGGATCAGGTTTCGGGCCGCCGGATCGAGCGGAACGAGCCCTATGGGCCGTTGGACGGTGTGACCCATTCCCTGCGCCTGCACGCGATCAGCCGGGGACTGGCGAATGTCATGATCGAAGTGCGCAACGATCTGTTGCGTTCGGATCAACAGGTTGCCACGGTGGCGGATGAAATACTGGCGCTGCTCAGACCCGCCATTCAGGAACTCAGGGAGGACGCATCTTGACCGCAACACTTACCTTCGAACATCTCAAGACGCAGGTCGCTGCGGGCGAAGTGGATACGGTTCTGGTCTGCATGGTCGATATGCAGGGCCGCCTGATGGGCAAGCGGTTCCATGCGGGCCACTTTGTTTCGGGCGCGTGGGAAGAGACCCATTGCTGCAATTACCTGCTGGCGACCGATCTTGAGATGGGCACACCGGACGGCTACGCCTCGACCAGTTGGGAGAGGGGCTATGGCGATTATGTCATGAAGCCGGACCTGAGCACGCTGCGCCCGGTGCCGTGGCTTGAGGGCACCGCAATGGTTATGTGCGATGTGCTGGATCATCATACGCATGAAGAGGTGCCGCACGCGCCGCGTTCGATCCTGAAGAAACAGGTGAACCGCCTGAAGGCGATGGGCTACGAGGCGATGTGTGCGACCGAATTGGAATTCTTCCTGTTCGAGAAGAGTTTCGACCAGATCCGCAAGGAAGGCTTCCGCGATCTGGAGCCGATCTCGGGCTATAACGAAGATTACCACATCCTTCAGACCACCAAGGAAGAGCATGTGATGCGCCCGATCCGCAACCATTTGTGGGATGCGGGCATTCCGGTCGAGAACTCGAAAGGTGAGGCCGAGACCGGGCAGGAAGAGTTGAACATCAAATACGCACCGGCGATGGCGACAGCGGAATATCACTCGATTGCCAAAAACGCGGTGAAAGAGATCGCGTGGCAGCATGGGCACGCAGCGACCTTCCTGCCGAAATGGCATCATGAAAAGGTGGGCAGTTCTTCGCATGTGCATCAGTCGTTGTGGAAGGATGGGCAGCCTGCGTTTTATGACCAGTCGGATGCCTTGGGCATGTCGGCGCTGATGAAAAGCTACATGGCGGGTCTTTTGAAATACGCCGCCGATTACACTTATTTCATGGCGCCTTACATCAACAGCTACAAGCGGTTCATGAAGGGGAGCTTTGCGCCGACGCGGATCATCTGGTCGGTGGACAACCGCACCGCCGGATTCCGTCTGTGCGGCGATGGAACCAAGGCGGTTCGGGTGGAATGCCGGATTCCGGGCTCGGACATGAACCCCTATCTGGCGATGGCCGGGATGCTGGCCGCCGGGATTGCAGGGATCGAGGAAGGATTGGAGTTACAGTCGCCTGCAACAGGTGACGTCTATCAGGGCGATACGGGCATGATCCCGGGCAACCTGCGCGCGGCGCGGGATGCGTTGCATGGGTCGGCCATGTTGCGGGCTGCCATGGGGGATGAGGTGGTGGATCACTATGCGCGCGCGGCTGAGGTTGAGATCGAAGAGTTCGAGCGTGTGGTGACCGATTGGGAAATTGCGCGCGGGTTTGAGCGGGCGTAAAGGGCAGGAGCGAGGGGCCAGCCCCTCGCGCTCCCCGAGGTATTTTTGAACAGAAGAAGCAGGGGACCCTGCGTTTCTGGTAGATGGAGTGGATATGGGGCAGATGTTGCGATGTGTCTCGCCGATTGATGGGTCGGTTTTTGCGGAACGCGAGGTGCTGTCGCCGGAGGCGGCGTTTGAGGTTGCTGGCCGGGCACGGGCGGCGCAGGCTGGCTGGGCTGCGCGACCGTTGCAGGAGCGGATTGATTTGGTGATGGCAGGCGTGGCCGCTGTGGGCGCGATGAATGATGAGATCGTACCTGAGCTTGCGCATATGATGGGCCGACCGGTGCGCTATGGCGGTGAGTTTGGCGGGTTCAACGAACGTGCGAGCCATATGGCCGAGATCGCTGAAGGCGCGCTGGCGGATATCGCGGTGGGCGAGGATGAGACGTTCAGGCGGTATATCAAGCGCATTCCGCATGGGGTGGTGTTTGTGGTGGCGCCCTGGAACTACCCTTACATGACCGCGATCAACACGGTCGCTCCGGCGTTGATCGCAGGCAATACGGTGATCCTGAAACATGCGACGCAGACCCTGTTGGTGGGTGAGCGCATGGCGCGGGCCTTCCATGCGGCGGGTGTGCCCGAGGATGTGTTCCAGAACGTGTTTCTGAGCCATGACGTGACCAATGATCTGATCTCAGGCAATGCGTTTGATTTTGTGAACTTCACCGGCTCGGTCGGTGGCGGTCAGGCGATGGAGCGCGCGGCGGCGGGGACATTCACCGGCGTCGGGACAGAACTGGGCGGCAAGGACCCCGGCTATGTCATGGAGGATGCCGATCTGGATGCGGCGGTCGATACACTGATTGACGGGGCGATGTTCAATTCGGGCCAGTGCTGTTGCGGGATCGAGCGGATTTACGTGCATGAGAGTCTTTATGATGATTTTGTCGCCAAGGCGGTTGAGATCGTAAAGGGCTGTAAGCTGGGCAATCCGCTGGACAGCGAGACCGCTCTGGGTCCGATGGCCAATGTGCGCTTTGCCGATGAAGTGCGGGAGCAGATTGCCGAGGCCGTGGCCGATGGCGCTGTGGCCCATATTGACACTTTCGCCGAAGATGATGGCGGGGCCTATCTGAGCCCTCAGATCCTGACCAATGTGACCCACGATATGCGGGTGATGCGGGATGAAAGCTTTGGTCCCGTGGTGGGCATCATGAAAGTGTCTGGCGACGAAGAAGCGATCGCGCTGATGAATGACAGTGAGTTCGGCCTGACCGCCAGCCTGTGGACCCGCGACGTGGACCGCGCGGCACGGGTGGGGGACCAGATCGAGACTGGTACCGTGTTCATGAACCGGGCCGATTATCTGGACCCCGGCCTGTGCTGGACCGGCTGCAAGAATACCGGGCGGGGCGGTGGCCTTTCGGTCATCGGCTATCACAACCTGACCCGCCCCAAATCCTACCATCTGAAGAAGGTGACATCATGAGCCTTGTTGGAAACTGGTCCTACCCGACCGCGATAAAATTCGGTGCTGGCCGCATCCGGGAGCTGCCCGAGGCCTGCGCGGCGGCCGGGATGAAGCGCCCTCTGCTGGTGACCGACAAGGGGTTGGCTGATCTGCCGATTACCGTCGCAACGCTGGATATCATGGAGGCCGCCGGTCTGGGGCGCGGGTTGTTTGCGGATGTGGATCCGAACCCGAATGAAAAGAACCTCGACGCCGGGGTTGTGGCCTATCAGGCGGGTGGCCATGACGGGGTGATCGCCTTTGGCGGCGGTTCGGGGTTGGATCTGGGCAAGATGGTGGCCTTCATGGCCGGTCAGACGCGGCCCGTCTGGGATTTCGAGGATATTGGCGACTGGTGGACCCGCGCCAATGCCGACGTGATTGCGCCGATCATTGCGGTACCGACCACCGCCGGGACCGGGTCCGAAGTGGGCCGCGCCAGCGTCATCACCAATTCCGAAACCCATGTGAAGAAGATCATCTTCCATCCCAAAGTGCTGCCCTCGGTGGTGATCTGCGACCCGGAACTGACCGTGGGGATGCCCAAGTTCATCACAGCAGGTACCGGTTTGGATGCCTTTGCCCATTGTGTCGAGGCGTTTTCCAGCCCGCACTACCACCCGATGTCTCAGGGTATTGCGCTGGAGGGGATGCGGCTGGTCAAGGACTACTTGCCGCGCGCCTATGCCGACGGAACCGATATCGAAGCCCGCGCCCAGATGATGAGTGCAGCGGCCATGGGCGCGACCGCATTTCAGAAGGGTCTGGGTGCGATTCACGCCATGAGCCATCCGATCGGCGCGCATTTCAACACCCATCACGGCACCACCAATGCGGTCTGCATGCCCAGCGTTCTGGAGTTCAATGCCCCTGCTATTGCTGACCGGTTCCAGTCGGCCGCAGCCTATCTGGGCATCGAAGGCGGGTTCTACGGGTTCCGGGATTTTGTGCAGGAATTCAACGACTCGCTCGGCATCCCACGCACGTTGTCCGAACTGGGTGTGACCGATGCGTCGATCCCGGAACTGGTCGAAGGTGCGATCATTGATCCGTCCTGCGGCGGCAATCCGATTGAACTGACCAGGGAAAACCTGACCCAGCTGTTCAAAGCGGCGTTGTAAAGCACAAGGCCCGGCGTGTTTCCCCGCCGGGCCTTTCATGTGATGCGGTTATTCCGCTGCGATGGCGTTTTCGCTGATCTCGGAATTCACCATAGGGACCCATTCAAGGTCTTTCGTGTAGCGCCAGGCAAGATCGCCGTTTTCGTCCATGGCGATCAGGTGCAGCCAGCGGTTGTCGAACAGCTCTTTGACGCTTTGATGGCGTCTCAGGATGTCGTTCATTGCTTCACGCGGGGCTTCGATGACCACCGACAGGCGCAGCGGGTCGTGCTGATAGGCTTCGCCGTCATGCACCGATTGCCAGGGCAGACCGGGGCGCAGCGCGCCGCCATTGCCTTCGACCACGCCGATGCCCCCGACCACGTTGTGCAGCAGCTTGTTGCCGCCGCCGAACAGGGTCGGCGCAACGGTCGAGCCATAATATTGCAGGCTGATCCAGCTTGCGACCACGACCGGGGCGGTCATGATCAGTTCCAACACGCCAAACCCGGTATCGTCCCGCCAGTCATAGCTGTGCAGGAAGGTTTGACCTGACAGGCCGGTCCCATCCGTCCTGGATCGGGGTGCAGCGATGAAGGCCCGGCATCCGGCCAGACCCCATTCGGGGCGCAGTTCGGCCCAGTCGGTGGCGCGGCGGGCGATGTCGCGAGCCCCTCGGGCCCGAGGCAGACGTGTTGAGCGTTCGGTCCGGGCAAGCCGCCCAGCCGATTGCAGCCACATCTTCAGTTGCGCGATATTCTGCGCCCATTGGCCGGTCGACTGGTCCTGATCGAACAGTGTCACCTCATCCGTTGTCGTGTGGTGCATGGCGGCCAGGAACAGCGTGTCCCTGGGGATGTCGATCCCTTCTTCGCGCAGCCCGTTGCGCACGGCTGGATCGTTCAAAAGACCTGCCAGAAGGCGGGCGCTGACATCTCCGGCATGGCCGCCGCACGCACCGCATTGCAAGGCGCTTTCATGCGGGTTGTTGGTCACATCCGCGCCATGACCGGTCAGCATGACGATGTGGCCAAAGTTGCTGGTCAGGGACATGGCACCAAGGATGGCTTTTGCCGATGCGATCCGTGTGGGCAGGTCAATTGATGGGTCCAGCTTGGGTGCAGGATCGAACGTAGACCCACCATGTCCTTTCCCCAGCGCATCCCGCAGCAGCTTTCCGGCATAGACCGGTCCTGTCGCCTCGACAAAGGCAAAAGAGGACACCGCGGCCAGCTTAAACCGGCCCCAGGCGCGCTTGGCCCGCGCGGAATAGCGGCGGTTGAGGTCGGCCTGCGTATCCTCAGCCGCATGCGAGCAGACATTGGGGTTTAGCAGCACGGGACCCCGCAATTCGGTCACATCCGAACCCGCCGCCTTGTGGGCGCTGGCGAGGCCGAAGAAGCCTGCGAACCCGAGGGTTTCGATCCCTTCACCCTGCGCCTCCAGGGCGCGGCGAAAGACCTCTGACCGGACGTCGATGCAGAACGCGGCCTGAACCATCGGGCGGCCCGCGATCTTGCGCGGCAGCCGCTTGGCAAGCGACTGTCCCAGCTGGCGTTGTTGCGCGCGTTCAGCGGCATCCTGCAGCACCGCGTCGATCACCATATCGCGGGATGGTGTAACTGGGGTTTCGTGTTGCGCGACGGTCTCGGCCCAGCGTTCGGCAATCTGATCGCGATAAAGGTCGAACAGCGCCTCTTCAAACACCATGCGGATGGCCAGCAACTCGGTCGTGGTTGTATCGGTCTTGCCTTCAAGCTCGGCCTGCCACAGCAGATAGCGCGCATATTGCGCCCATCCGCCCAGCGTCATCAGCCAGCGGTGGAAGGCGGTTCCAGCGGCTTTGGGCGTCACCCCCAGCGCCTCGGACGCCCGGCCAATCGCCCGCCATTGCGAGCGGTTGGTGCCGGCGACAAAAGCACCAAAGCCTTTCAGGCCGTGTATCTCGAGCGTCAGATCACGTGTGGCGAATTCACGCCAGGCAATATAGGCCCCGCCGGTGCGGTTGGCCTGCCACAGCGCCTGACCCTGATCAAAGTGGCTGGCGGCCCAGGCTCCGATCCGTTCGTCAATCAGGCCGGGCCAGTCGATCCCCGAAACTTCTGCGGCCAGATCAGCGACAGTGGGCAGAGGTGCGGGATGTGCCGCCTCGGTTTCAAGCGCTGCTGCCAAATCCTCTGGCGACGGTGTGTCAAACGGGCTGTCGATATGGGCCAGTGCTTCAAGCAGATCGGCTTCGGTGATCTCTCCGGCGTTCAACTTTTCTGCAAACGCCCTGCGATCCGGCATGATCCGCGTTCCTGCAACCCGGCCAAGCCGCGCGGCGGTTACGGCCAAAGGCGCGTTGGTTTGCCCAAGAAACGGGTTCACCGCGACGTTCGAGGACAAGGGAAACAGCGGTGGGATCTGACGGGCCGCGTCATTGGCCAGTGCGACCAGTTCCAAAAGGGCTGCAGGATAGCTTTCGTGCTTCATGTACATCTTGGGAACCCCTCTTACACAGTCTGCCGCTTGGACCATCCGTCCAGCAGCCGGTCAAAGATTGCATTGGCGTAAAGCCCGTTCGACAAATGCACCCGGATGCCCGCCGCTGCAGGATGCGAGGCCCAAAGCGGAAAGGTGGATTGCGCCAGCGCGACCGCGCCAAAGCTGATCAGGGCGAGGATGATCAGCGCCCATTCCAACGGTCCCGGAACCGGGGTCGCGGGCAGGGTACCTGCGGTCAGTTTTTGCGCGATGATTTGCAGCACGAAGTAGCTGACCGAGGTGACGCTGGCGTAGATCACCGTGCGACGGGTCAGTGCTCCGGGCGCTGCATCTGCAAAACCCTGCGCCAGCAGGTAAGCGACACCGAAGATCAGGATGACGCCAAGTGCAATGGCCTGGACCGACTTGCCGTCGATGCCAAACACCGCCGCCACGATGCCGTAGATCAGGATGCCCGTGGCAAAGGCCAGCACCACATTCCGTGCGCTTGGCACCGCAACCGGGCCGGGGCGGCGAATTGCGGCCACGTTCCGCACGGCCTCACCCGCGCTGAGAAAGGCGTGCGCCTTGTACAGTGAGTGCGCCACGATATGCAGCAGGGCCAGCGGGAACAGCGCCAGACCGCACTGCATGATCATGAAGGCCATCTGCGCGATGGTGGACCACGCCAGCGAGGTTTTCACAGCCGGTTGCGTCAGCATGACCAACCCGCCGAACAGCGCGGTGAACCCGCCCAGCATAACCAGCATTGCCATGATCCCCGGGGCGACCAGCATGACGTCCGCGAAGCGGATCAGCAGGAAGCCACCGGCATTGATGACACCTGCATGCAACAGGGCGGATACCGGGGTCGGGGCCTCCATTACTTCGGTCAGCCAGCCATGGATCGGGAACTGGGCCGAGGCCATGACCGCAGCCAACGCGATCAGCAAGGCCGCGACGATGGTCAGGGCGTTTCCTTGGGCCGAAGACAGGATCGTCGCAATGTCAGTGGTGCCGTAGCTGGCAAGCAGCAGTACGACCGCAACGGCCAGCGCGCCTTCGCTGATCCGCGCCACCACGGCCTTTTTACGAGCAGCACGTCGAGCGGTGGTGCGTTCTGGATAAAACAAAAGCAACTGGTGCAACATCAGGCTGGTCGCGATCCAAGCCGCCAACAGTTGGACCAGATTGCCCGACATCACCAACAGCAGGACAGCCGCGAGCGTGGCAGACATCCAGCCGGTGAACGCACCTTGCCGTGCTTCACCGTCCATATAAGTGGCTGAGTAACGCAACACGATCCAGCCGATAAAGCTGACCAGCACCAGCATGATGGCGCTGACTGCATCCAGTCGCACTGATAACCCCAGGCCCAAAAAGCCAATCAGCGGCGATGTGCCGGAACCCTGCGTCACCAGCAGCAGCGCCGAGATAGCAGCCACCGCAAAGGCGGCCAGGGCGGCCCATTCGGACAGTTTCGCGACATTGCCCGGCCGCAACCCCGGATGGCGACTGGCGTAATACGCCGATGCCAGCAGAATCAGCGGGCTTAACAATGGAAGAAACAGATGAAGCATTTTGCGCGTCCCTTTTGGTCATGGGCTGACTCGGCCCGTTTCGCAGGACATATTGCGCGTGCAGCCCAATGAAAAATTCATTGTTCTGAGGTTTTCGTTCATTTAAATAGAACGATATGCCGTTGAACTATCATCACCTGCGCTATTTCTGGGCCGTTGCCCATGATGGGAACCTGACCCGAACAGCCCAGCGACTGAACCTGTCGCAATCGGCGCTTTCGGTTCAGATCAAAGAGCTGGAGGAGAGGCTGGGTCACCCGCTGTTCGAACGGCGCGGGCGCAAACTGCACCTGACCGAGGCCGGGCACATCGCCCTGGACCACGCGGACGCAATTTTTGCGGCAGGGCAAGAGCTTGTGGCAACGTTGCAGGATGCCGGAAACGCCAGGCAGGCGCTGCGTGTCGGCGCACAGTCGACCTTGTCACGCAACTTTCAGATCGGGTTTCTGCGGCCCATTCTGGCCCGTACGGATGTCGAGGTCATCTTGCGTTCCGGCAGCCCCAGTGAGTTGCTTGAGGGGCTTGAGACACTGAATTTCGATCTGGTCCTGATGAACCACGAACCGGCCAGTGACAGCCTGACCAGTTTCGTCACCCATCATCTGGCGGAACAACCGGTCAGCATTGTCGGCACCCCGGCGCGGCTGGATCCCAAGCGCCCCATCAAGGCGCTGCTCGAAGAACAACCGTTCATCCTGCCGACCAGCAAAAACAGTGTGCGCACCGCTTTTGACGCAATGGCCAGCCGGATGTCCGTTCGTCCGCAGGTGGTGGCCGAAGTGGATGACATGGCGATGATGCGCCTGCTGGCACGTGAAGATATTGGGTTGGCCCTTGTGGCCCCGATTGTGGTGCGGGATGAGTTGTCCTCGGGCCGGTTGATCGAGGCGCAAGAGCATCCGCGCATCAAAGAGAACTTTCACGCAGTCACGTTCAAGCGGCGATTCCCCAATCCGCTTGTGCAGGAATTGCTGTCGAACAGTCAGGGTTTGGACGGCGCAGTAGTAGTACGGGAAAAGACCGGGGGTTAACCCGGCCTTTGTCCGAATCGTCTAAAGGCTGGCGCGACACCAGACGCAGTCATGATCGGACAGCGGCGTGCCCTCATCCGAGATTGATGTCAGCAGCCCTTTGTCGATGCAGCTCAGATCCCGGCCTGCGAGCCAATCTAACTTCATCACCCGCTGCGGGTGCGGGGTGATCAGGCTGGGCCGAGTGGTGGGGCCATCGATCGTGAAACCCCAGTCGTATCCGTGCGTTTCGGCCAAGCTGAACAGGCTTTCGTCCTGCCAGTTGAAATCCGGGGGCAGGTGGTTGCCGGTGTTCAGGTCGCCGCCGATCAGAACCGGCAGGCCCGGCGCAAACCTGTCGATTGCATCCAGCAGAAGAACGAACTGGGTGTGCCGGTGCGCAGCATCCGCATTGCTTTCCAGATGGGTCGAGATCACACAGATTGGTCCGTTTTCCGTCGGCACGATGGCGGCGAGTGCCATACGGCCCCCGACTCGCGGCTGATCCGGGTCGGCAGCCCCTTCGTCGCAGGAAAACCAATGGCCGTGATCGTCCAGACGGATCAGGGCCGTGCGCTGGAACGGAACCGAGGACAGAATGGCGTTGCCATGCCAACCCAGCGTATTGAAGTCGTCTTTGCAAAAACTGCGTTCGGTCGGGCCGCCAAGGTCCAGTTCGTGGAACTCGACACCAAAGGCATAGACCATGCCCAAGGCCTCGGCCATGGCTTCGGTCGTGTGCCGTTGCGAGGTGCGGGCCATGCCGTGATCGACCTCGGACAGCAAAACAATGTCCGGTCGGATCGGGCGCAGATGGGCGGCAGTCGCCTCGGGGAAGAGGCACCGTTCCACATTCCATGCCGCGACATTGAATTGTGCCGGCAAACGCGTGGCGGTTGCCTGACCGCCAATTTGCAATGCGTTCATCGCGGGTATGTCACCCAGCAATTCGCGATGCGCGGCAGCCGTGCGGGGTGCCGACAGGATGCGCGCCCGCTGATCCGCTGTCACAGCGGGCAGGGCGTCCAAAACGTCTGTAATCAAATGACTTTTCCCGTTTCCACATCAAACAGACGCAGCGCGTCGGGTTTCAGGGTGATATGTGTCTCACCCGTCTGTGCATCGTGGTCCTTGCTGACCAGAACGGTAAAGGGCTGCCCGCCCAACTGACCGTGCAGCAGTCGGTGCGCGCCCAGTTCTTCCAGGATGTCGACCTGAAACGGAACCGAGCCCTGCCCGTCCAGTTCAATATCTTCGGGCCGGATGCCCAGCGTCACAGGGCCATTGGCCGAGGCCGGGGCAGTCATGATCCCGTCATAGCCATTGATCCGCACCTGACCCTGATCCACTTGCGCCTCGATCAGGTTCATTGGCGGCGCGCCCATGAAAGAGGCCACAAAGGTCGAGGCCGGGTTGTGATAAATTTCGGACGGGGTGCCGATCTGTTCGATCTTGCCTGCGTTCAGGACGATGATGCGGTCGGCCATGGTCATCGCCTCGACCTGATCGTGGGTCACGTAAACCGCCGTGGTACCAAGGCGGCGTTGCAGGGCCTTGATCTCGATCCGCATCTGGTTGCGCAGTTTGGCGTCCAGGTTTGACAGAGGTTCATCAAATAGGAACAGCGCCGGATCGCGCACGACCGCGCGGCCCATGGCAACGCGCTGCCGCTGACCGCCCGACAGTTGCGCCGGTTTGCGATCCAGATACTCGGTCAGGTTCAGCATCTTTGCCGCGTCTTCGACCTTGGCCGCGATCTCGGAGGCAGGCGTGCCCCGGTTCTTCAGCCCGTAGCCGATATTCTTCCGCACGGTCATATGCGGATACAAAGCGTAGTTCTGGAACACCATCGCAATGTCGCGATCCGCTGGGTCCACATCGTTCACCACCCGGTCGCCGATTTTCAGCGTGCCTTCGGTGATATCCTCCAGCCCCGCGATCATCCGCAGAAGCGTGGACTTGCCACAGCCCGAGGGGCCGACCAGAACGACAAACTCGCCGTCCTGAATGGTGAAATTGGTGGTCTCAACGGCCTGAAAGCCGTTGGGATAGACCTTGCGGATGCCCTCTAACGAGACCTGAGCCATGCGCGTATTTCCTTATTTATCGGATTCTGTGAGGCCCTTGACGAACCAATTCTGGAAGAAGATGACGATAGCCACCGGCGGGATCATCGCAACGATCGCCAGCGCCAAGGCCTGCCCATGTTCGGGGATCTGACTGTCGGTATAGGTCAGCACGATCTGCTTGATGCCCCGGACCAGCGTGAAGAAGCTTTCATCCGTGGTGATCAGTGTCGGCCACAGATACTGGTTCCAGCCAAAGACGAACATGATGATGAAGATCGCCGCAATCATCGTCCGGCTGAGCGGGACGAGGATGTCGATGAAGAACTTCCACGGCCCTGCGCCATCGATTCGGGCGGCCTCGGCCAGTTCCTCGGGCACGGACATAAAGAACTGCCGGAAGAAGAACGTGCCTGTAGCGGACGCGATCAGTGGGACGATCAGGCCGGTATAGGTGTTCGTCAGGCCCAGTTTCTGGATCGCTTCGTATGAGGGCAGAATCCGCACCTCAAGCGGCAGCAGTAGCGTGGTGAAGATGATCCAGAAGGCCAGCGTGGCAAAACGCAGGCGGAAATAGACAATGGCATAAGCGGCCATCATCGAGATGATGATCTTGCCCACCGCAAAGCCAATGCCAAGGATGAACGAATTCATCAGCATCAGCGTGCCATCGACGGTTTGGGTAAAGCCGCCTTTTTCGAACATGGCGGCGTTGAAGTTCTTGCCGAGATCGTCGCCAAGGCCCAGTTGAATGCCCTGCCGGTGGATGGTCACCGCATCATGGCTGGCCGTGGTCAGCGCCAGCAACGGCGGCAGCATCATCAGCAGCGAGCCCAGGATCAGGACGGTGTGATCGCCAACCGCGCTCCATTTGATCTTGCGGGGGCGGCGGGTGGTTTGGGTTGTCTCAAGGGTTGTGTCAGCCATTTTGCGCCCCCCTCACGTATAGTGGATCCGGCGTTCAACCAGCCGGAACTGAAAGACGGTCAGGATCAGAACAAGAACCATCAGGACAACGGATTGCGCGGATGAGCCGCCAAGGTCATTGCCCCGGAACCCGTCCAGATAGACCTTATAGACCAGCGTCATCGGGTTGTTCCCCGGCTCACCCTTCATAAGCGCATCGATGATGCCGAACGTGTCGAACAGTGCGTAGGTGATGTTGATGATCAGCAGGAAGAAGGCGGTCGGGGCCAGCAGTGGAAAGGTCACCTGCCAGAAGCGACCGGTGGCCGAGCGGTTGTCGATCATCGCCGCCTCGCGGACCGAACGCGGGATGGATTGCAGGCCGGACAGGAAGAAGATGAAATTGACCGGGATCTGTTTCCAGACAGCCACGATGATCATCGCGGTTGCGGTGGCGTTGTAGTCGACGCCCAGTTTGAAATCCCAGCCAAACATCTGGAAGAACTTGGTCATCGGGCCGGTGCTTTGGTCAAAGAACAGGATGCCCAGAAACCCTGCGACCGGTGGCGCGATGGCGTAGACCCACATCAGAAGCGTGCGATAGGATTTGGCACCCCGGATCACCTTGTCGGCCTTGACCGCCAGCAGCAGGGCGATGGACAGCGAAAAGAATGTGACCAGGACCGAGAAGACAATCGTGAACCACGCGATGCGCTTGTACTGATCGTTACCCAGCAACGAGGTGTAGTTATCCGCCCCTACAAAGGTCGAACCGAAGCCAAACGGGTCCTGCAGAAAGAAGGACGATTGCAACGCCCAACCCGCAGGCCAGTAGAAGAAGATTGCGATGATCATCAGCTGTGGCAGCAGCAATGCCACAGGAAGCCAGATAGTGTCGAAGCCCGCGCGTTTCATGACCCGTCCAGTTGCGAAAATGGGGGATGGCCGCGCCCGAAGGCGCGACCATCTTGGGGGTGATCCCGGGGTTTAGCCCTGGGTTTTTGCGAAGCGGGCCAGCAATTCGTTGGCTTCGTCTTCGATGTTCTGGAACGCGGTGTCCACGTCGGTTTCACCAGTCAGGATACGGCCATATTCGCGGTTCATGATATCGCGGATCTGCACGTAGAAGCCCATGCGATAGCCTTTGGTGTTGTCACCGGCTTTGGCCTGCAACTGGTTCACACCGACTTCGGCTGCCGGGAAACGCTCATAATGGCCGTCTTTCTTGGCAACGTCATAGGCGGCCTCGGTGATCGGCACATAGCCGGTTTCCTGATGCCAGAAATACTGGGTTTCAGGCGCGGTCAGGAAGCGGAAGAACTCGGCAGTCGCCTTGTTTTCTTCGTCCGATTTGCCGGCCATCGCGAACAGGGCGGCACCACCGATGAAGGTCTGGGTCGGCTCGGGCGTCACGGCTTCCCAATAGGGCAGTTCAACCGCGCTGAATTCAAAGCCCAGATTTTTCTGCAACAGGCCACCGAACGAACCGGACGAGCCCAGCCACATGGCAACTTTGCCCTCTTCAAACGGCTTGGCGTTGTCACCCCAACCGGTGCCGTACCACTCGAACAGGCCATTGTCCTTCCACTCGGTCACGGCGGTGAAGTGCGCCTTGATCGCGTCGTTGTTCACCAGAATCTCGGTATCCATGCCGTCATAGCCGTTGTTGTTGGTCGCAAACGGCAGGTTGTGGCGCGACATGAAGTTCTCGGTGAAGATCCAGGGCAGGTGCGACTGGCTGAGCGGGATATAGCCCGCCTCTTTCAACGCCGGGGCGGTGGTCGACTGGAATTCTTCCCATGTCTTCGGCGGGGTCACGCCAGCGGCTTCCAGCGCGTCGACGTTGTAGTACAGAATCGGGGTCGACGAGTTGAAGGGCATGCCGATCATCTTGCCATCGCTGTCGGCATAGAAATAACGCACACCGGCGATGTAGTCGTTGATGTCGAACTCAACACCGTTTTCGGCCAGCAGGTCCTGTACCGGAACGGTTGCGCCTTTGGCGGCGATCACGGTTGCAGCGCCCGCGTCAAAGACCTGCATGATGTTCGGCTGCTCACCGGCGCGGAAGGCCGCGATACCGGCGGTCAGCGTCTCTTCATAGCTGCCTTTGTAAATCGGAGTGATTGTGTATTCGTCCTGCGACGCGTTGAATTTCTCGGCCACCTTGTTGACGGTCTCGCCCAATTGCCCGCCATGTGCGTGCCACCAGGTGATTTCGGTTTCTGCAAAGACTGTGGTCGCGGTGAACGCGAGTGCGGCAGCCGTTGCGCAAAACTTCAGTTTGGTCATTTCGATCCTCCGGTTCGGTGTCGGCCCCTTGCAGCTAAGGGACCGGTGGCAAATTTGTGCCAGGTTATTGTGCAGGCTCCCCTGCGGCGTTTGATGCGCGCAGCCTCCGACCTGCATCATGGACGCGTCTGGAATCTGCACACGTGCCCACATAGTGTTAACGTATGACAGTTCGGTGAAAGATTTCTAGCAATATTGACAAATTCCACCAAATCGAAGGACAGGTTGAGCGTGGTTCAGGATCGTGACAAACCCGCCGAAAGGCGCCGCAGGGTCACTGCGCAGGCCGTCGCAGACGCGGCTGGGGTGTCTCGTTCGGCCGTTTCCCGCGCTTTTACGCCCGGCGCGTATCTTGATGAAAATAAAAGAAAAATAATCGAGGATATGGCTGAACGTATGGGCTATCAGCCAAACGCTTTGGCCGCTGGTCTGAAGGACGGACGCTCGCACCTTGTGGCGGTGTTTGTCGGCAATATGCGCAGCGATTTTGATTCCGAATTTGTCCGCGCTTTGGTCGGCAAACTGAACGCGTTGAACAAATGGCCGATTCTCATTGACGGTGGGGATCAGCGTGCAGAAGACGCGATCGAGCAGGTTTTGCGCTATCCGCTTGATGCTTTGATCCTGCGCGGGGGCAGTATGCCTCAGGCGCTGGTCAAACGATGCAGCAAGCTGGGCGTGCCAATGATTTCTGCAGGGCGCATTGTGAAGGCGCCAGGGGTCGACAACGTGTGCTGTCGCAATGCCGAAGGTACGCGACTTGCGACCGAAGCGTTGATCCGGAAAGGTCGGACACGGTTTGGATTTCTGGGTGGTGCGCCCAGTTTCTCATCCTCGGCCGAGCGCAGGGCAGGTGTGATCGAGGTGCTGGAACGCGCGGGCCTTGGACTGGTGGCGGAAGAGACCGGAGATTTCACGGTCGAGACCGGGCGGGACATCGCGCTTACCTTGCTGGGTCAGCACAGGCTGGACGCGCTGATCTGCGCCAATGATGCCAGCGCAATCGGGGCGCTGACAGCGGCGCGCGAGATGGGTCTGGACGTTCCAAACGCGCTGTCGCTGGTCGGGTTTGACGACATCGAAATGGCCAGATGGCCGATCTTCAACCTGAGCACGGTCAACAACCCGATTGCTGAGGCTGTCGATCAGGTCATTGCGCTGCTGGAATGCAGGCTGGCCGATCCCGCAAAAGCCAGCGAGACGATCATGGTCGATCCCTATTTCGTACCACGCGGCACGCACTAGGCTTAGTCGTTTCGGGCGGATTTGAACAGGTACAGGAAGACGAACAGCGATCCGATGGATGTGGTGACGATGCCGACGGGCAATTCCTGCGGGGCCAGCAACAGGCGCGACAGGATGTCGGACAGGGTCAGCAGGATCGCACCCACGATGGCCGAGGTTACCAGCAGATTACGGTGCAGCGTTCCGGCAATGCCTCGGGCGATGTGAGGGACCATCAGGCCGACAAAGCCAATGACGCCCGCGACCGAGACAAAGCTTGCCGTGGCCAAAGCCGCAACAAAGAACATCCGAAACCGCAGGCCCTGAACCGGAATACCCAGCGTCGCGGCTGTGAAATCCCCGGTCAGCAGCGCGTCCAGCCAGCGGCTGCGATAGAGTGAATAGCCCAGGATCATCGCAAGCCCGATCAGGACAAGGGGAAAGGTCTCCCACCGCGCGAGGCCAAGACCGCCCAGCATCCAGAAGATCACCGAATGCGCGGCACGACTGTCGCCGGAAAAAATCAGATAGTTGGTGATGGCAGAAAACAGGAACGAGACCGCAAGCCCTGCAAGGATCAGCTTTTCCGGCGCGCTTGTGCGCAAGCCCTGAACCAGCGCGAGAACGATGCCTGACGCGATCAAGCCGCCACAGAAGGCAGCAAGCGGCAGGGTCCAGATGCCAAGCACGTCCCCGGTTACCGTGATGACCAGAACCGCCCCGGCGGCTGCGCCCGAAGACAGGCCAAACAGAAACGGGTCGGCCAGATCGTTGCGCGTGGTCGTTTGCAGCACCACGCCGACCACACCCAGACCAGCGCCAATGACCGCCGCGAATAGGGCGCGGGGCAGGCGCAGGTCGAACACGATCCGATGCAGGGGGGACATCTCGCCTTCGGTCAATCCGGTGCCCAGCATGATCGCTGTGCCTACGTCTGCGACAGGAATGGATGTCGTGCCATAGACAACGGACAGCAGCAAAAGGGCGGTCAGAATGACCGCCCCCAGCAGGACCGCACGCCCCGTTTGAGCCATTTTAGTTGAGCTCCGGGTGCATGGCCGAAACCATCTTTTCGATGGCGTCGATATTTGCCGGTCCCGGTGTCAGCTCTTCATAGCGCAGACCGATCCAGCGTTCGTTCTTGACGGCATCGGTCAGGGACATGGCCGGATGCTCCTGCAGAAACTTGAACGTGTCCTCGGCACCGTTCCCGGTCTGATAGTCCAGTAGGACCAGAAATTCGGGGTTTGCGGCGGCCACTGCTTCCCATGAGGTGCGACCCCAGCTGGTGTCCATGTCATGGGTGACGCTGACACCGCCCGCAGCCTCGATCATGGCGTCTGGAATGGCGAATTTACCGGCGGTAAAGGGCGCATCGGCGGGACCGTCCAGCAGGAAGACGCGGGGTTTCGGCAGGTCTGCGGTTTTGGATTCGATGGCCGCCAGCTGGTCTTTCCAGCCCGAAACCAACGCTTCGGCCTTGTCTTCCACATGCATCACCTTGCCCAGACGCAGCACGTCATCGAACAGAAGGTCCATGCTGGCTTCGGGGCGGTCCTTGTTCAGGTGAACGCAGCTTTCGGTCAGGACCATGGTTTTGATGCCAAAGGGTTCCAGCGTGTCGGGGGTGACTTCGCCACCCGGCTGCATGCCGTAATACCAACCGGCAAAGAACATATCCGGCTCGACCGCGACCAGATTTTCGACGGTGGGGTATTTGGGCGCCAGTTCCGGGATGTCACCGCGTTTTGCATCGAAATCCGGGCTGGTCTTGTACCAGCCGGTAATGCCGGTCAGGCCGACAATCTTGTCCTGCAAACCCAGCGCAAAGGCCATGTCGGTCATGTTCATGTCGTGCACGACAATCCGCTCGGGCGTGCCGTCGAACACCAGTGGTTCTCCGCAATTGTCGACGGTCACTTCATGTGCCGCCGCACCACTCGCGAGGCCCGAAACAAGGACTACGGACCAGAATTTCTGCATCATCAAATTCTCCTGTTAAGATGACAGCTTTCGTTTTCGGATATCCAGCGCCGGGATCACGCGCCCTTCGTGCTGGAAACACAGGTAGTCAACGCCAAACGTATCGCGCACACGCTCGGGTGTTAGAACTTCGGGAACCGGGCCGAAGCCGGTCATGCGGGTTGCCTTCATCAAAGCGACATGGGTGGCGAATTCGGGGATCATGACCAGATCGTGCACGATCATCACAACCGTCACGCCCAGTTCGGCCACCAGCGACAGCATGTGGCCCTTGGCGTCGGGGTCGAGGTGGTTTGTCGGCTCGTCCAGAAACAAAAGCGATGGCCTTTGCGCCAGAGCCCGTGCGATATGCGCCCGCTGACGTTCCCCGCCGGACAGACGTTGCATCGGTTTATCGGCCAGCGGGACCAGTTCGGTGATCTCAAGCACCCGCTCAAGATCGGCCTTATGATCCTCGGCGGACCGGTCGGCCTGAATCGGGATTTGCCCAAGGGCCACATAGTCGCGCAGTTTCAACCGGCCGTCAGGCAGTTCCTGCTGCCCGACCACGGCGATGGTGCGTGCCCGTTCCGGGGCGGACAATTGACGCAGGCTTTGCCCCTTGATCGTCACATCGCCCAGGGCCAGACGTTCGAGGCCGCAAAGCAGGTTCAACAGCGTGGTTTTCCCGGCCCCGTTTGGCCCGGCAATGGCCAGGATCGACCCCTCATCCAATGAGAAGGAGACATCCTGTAGCAACACATCCCCATTCAGGGCGTAGTATTCGAGCCCCTTGGCAACCAGAAAACTCATATCTTGCCCTCTGTCGAAAGGCGCGGCAGACGCGCCAGAGTTTTGTAAAGCAGGGCAGGGGGCCGGTCGGCTGCGCTGGTCCAGCCGTCGGCACTGTCGCGGAACTGGCGGGCGAAGGCGGCAATCGCGTCCAGATCGGCGGGGCTTTGGATATCGCCGAACAGGTATTGCGCCTTGCCTTCGGCTTGCAGCCCAACGGTCAAGGGGCGTTCGCACCCTGCCATGCAGGCAATCAACCGGGTCGCAAACCCCGGTGGTAAGGTTGCGTCCAAACTGGCCTTGGCTGCCTTGGCTTCGATTTCACCCTGACAGGTCGAACAGATCAGGACGAAGTGGTCAGCTTGGGATGACATGGCTGTCCCCGCTGCGGAAACCGCGCGAAAAGAAGAAGCCACGCCCGCAGGCGAAAAATTGAGCCATCAAATCCTCCTTCCAGGACGCCCCGCCCCGGGTTGGTTGCACAGGTGATGGCAGGTCTCCTGACTTGCGGGTCATGGCTTGGCCAACCTTCCCGACCTGTTCAGGCCAGTGGTGATTTGGCGTCGCTCTCCGCTTACAGTTGCGGGGGCAGTCACGGATTTGGCCGCAGGGCCGCACCGTATTCCCATTTTCATCCCGCAGGCATCGCAACGGGAACCATCGCTGGTCAGCTAGTCTGTCGCGGATTTAATTGTCAAGCGTTCTGACCGAGATTTTGGCGGCGCGGACTGAGTGTTTAGTAATCCGCAACCAGCAAAAATTCCGGTGCTGCGTCCTCTTCAATGGTCGCGAACCGGGGGATCGGTTGTTCGAACACATTGTCCGTGCGGTCGTCATTGACGGTTGAGACCTCACCGATCAGACAATCCCCACGCTCGGCCCAAAAAGCATGCCAGATACCGGGCATCAGGGTCACGCTTTCGCCGGGTTTCAGGCGCAGCAACTCGCCGGGGGTGATGGTGACATCGCAGCCGTCGCTGGGCACAACCACCGGATTGTCGCGATCAATGCCGCCTTCGGTGTCCGAGGCGTAGATCTCCATCACCAGATCACCGCCGCCCCGGTTGATAATGTCCTCGGCCTTGATGATATGGCGGTGCATCGGAGACAATTGTTTGTCGCGCGAAATCAGCAGTTTCTCGGCATAAAGCATACCGCGACCCTGGTTCAGATCATTCACGTCGCCATTGCGCAGGGTGAACAGGAACAGGCCCAGTTCATCAAACTTGCCCTGACCGTAATCGGTAATGTCCCAGCCCAAACCACGGGCGCGGATCGTGTCGGCCTTTGCGCTGCGCATCTGATCAGGGGACCAGTCGGCGAAGGGCGGCAGGACCGCGCCGAAGGATTTGATGAAGGCCTGCGCCTCGGTCTTGATGTCGTTGATGTCGGATCGTTTCATGTCGGTTCCCTCGTGGGATCAAAGCTCATGCGCCCAGGGCGGATTTGCCCCGGCGCGGGATACGGTGACGGCGGCCACTTCTGCGCCCAGGGACAAAGCCGCGCGCAGGCTATCAGGCGTCAAGGCGCGCAGGCCCTCTTTGCTCAGGTGCCCGGCGCGGTGGAGTTCGGCCAAAACGCCCGCGTTGAACGTATCGCCGGCGCCCACAGTATCGACAACCTGCACCGGTTTGACCGCCACCGATGTCTCGGACCCGTCCGCCAGATAGCCCGACGCCCCCTGACTGCCCCGCGTCACAATCACCACCGACGGCCCGGCCTTCAGCAACAAGGGCACCTTCTCGGCATGGGTTTCCGGCCCGGGAATGATCCAATCCAGATCCTCGTCCGAAACCTTGACGATATCGGCCTGCGCGATCATGCGATTCAGGCGGGTGCGATAGCGGGTCTGGTCCTTGATGAATCCCGGCCGGATATTCGGGTCCAGCATCACCGCGCGGTCGCCGCCATGACGGTCGAGCAGCGCGGCATAGGCATCGGCACAGGGTTCACAAGCCAGACTGATCCCCCCCAGATACAGGGTCGAGGTCGCCAGCAATTGCTGCGGCATATCCTCGGGCTGCAACATTCGCCCCGCCGTGTTTTCATCAACAAAACTGTACGAGGCATGCCCATCCACCAGCTTCACAAAAGCCAAAGTGGTCGGGCGGTCGCTGACAATCACATGCGAGGTGTCCACATGGCTTGCCTTCAGCGTGTCCGCCAATTGCGCGCCAAACATATCCGAGGACAGGCCCGTCAGCATCCCCACCGGCGCGCCCAAGCGCCCCAGCGCGATGGCCGTGTTGAAAATTGCGCCGCCGGAATGGGGCACATAGCCCTGCGCGCCTGAATTGGTCGGTTCGGCGATCATGTCGATCAGGGCTTCGCCACAACACAGGATCATCCCGCGGTCCTTCTTTGGAAATGGTCACACGGTTTTACCGCATGAGCGCATTTTTACAGAAGTTGTTAGCGCCAACAATGCCAAATTCGACCTGTTCCGAGATATAAAGGTTCATCCCTTGCCGCAAATCGCTGAATCGCCCGCCTTGATTGAAGGCATCCAGAAAGCGCTCGCCAAACAGCCAGCGGTTCTTCTCCGCCACGCCGCCCACCAGGAACACGCCGCCCCGAGGGATCAAGGTGACGGCCAGATCACCCAGCAGAGCGCCCAGATGGGTCGTGAACATCTCTGCCGCTTTGACGGCATGTGCATCCGATCCGTTGCGGGCGTCGTGAAGAATGTCCTTTGCCGGGCGGTGCGCTGCGTCAATCTGACCGGCGGCCAGTGCGATGGATTGATAGAGGACAGGCAGACCCGTTCCGCTCAGGAACATTTCAGCTTCAAGCTTCAGGCTGTCGCCAAAGAAACAGTCCGGCGCGATGTGACGGGCGGCTTCGAAAATATCAACCTCGTCCCGGTGGCGCGGGGAGACACCGACATGACCGCCTTCGCCCGAGGCTGTGTGGTAATGTCCTTCCGAATACAACAGCGCCCCGACCCCCAGCCCGGTTCCCGGGCCAACGACCAGACGGGTGCCGGTTGGCGGTGTAGGGTCGCCCTGCAGCACGGCCACATCGGCCTTCGTTGCCTCGGCCACGGACCATGCTGCCGCGGTGAAGTCGTTGATCACATAGGTATGTCGGGCACCTGTGGCCTTGGCTAACTCAGCCTCGGACAGGTCCAGATGGGCGTTTGTCAGTTGGATCACGCCATCGCGAACCGGGCCCGCGCCTGCGGCGACAACGGCCTGAGGGTCGGTGCCGACGTCATCACGCAGGCTGTGGAACGCCTCCAGCAGGTCGGGCAGGGTACCGGTCGGATGCTTGCGCAGATCCGTCAGCTCTCCGTTTGTGATGACCCCAAGCCGGGTGTTGGTGCCGCCGATATCTGCTACCAGGTTCCAATGCTCATGCACCGCACCTGCCGGTTGTGCCAGGGGCACCGCAACGGGTTCACCCTGCGCCAGCGCCGACTTCAGCGCGTTAAACGAGGCTTTGGGTCTGCGCTCCAGCGTGTCGAAATCCACATCGACCAACCCGAACCGCTTTTCATAGCCGAACGCCCATTCGTAATTGTCCAGCAGCGACCAGATGAAATAGCCCTTGACCGGAACGCCCTGATCCAGCGCAGTTTGCACCGCCGTAAGATGCTGATTCAAATACTCTATCCGGTCGTCATCCTGCTGCCGTTCGGGGCTGGCCATGCCGTTTTCGGTGACATAGATCGGCAGATCCCCTGTGTAATCCCGCGCCGTGCGGGTCAGAAAACTAGAAAGGGCCGTCGGCTCGATCTCCCACCCCATCTGCGTTTTTGGCAGCGGGCCGGGCACCTCTTTCAGGCTGGGCCATGCGGTGTCGGACGGGGCGATCAGCTTGCGGGTGTAATAGTTCAGCCCACACCAGTCGACGGGCGTTCCGATGATTTCGAAATCGTCCTGCCAACCGGTTGGCAAGTGCTTTTCCAGCCCGTCCAGCACATTCTGCGGGTAGGCTTTCTTGAAGACGCCACCCAGAAAGAACCGGTTGTAAATCCCATCATAAAGATCGGCGGCCTCGCGTGCCTTTGGGCTGCTGTCGGCGGGTTCGGCCCATTCCAGATTGAACACCGCACCCAGGTTGTTCATCCCCAGCCCCCGCATGGCCTGAATGGCGCGCCCATGGGCCAGCAGAACATGGTGCATGGCGCGCGCGGCCGCACGAATGTCGCGCATGCCGGGGGCGTGGTGCCCTTCGAAATGGCTCAGCCAGCTCACGCACCAGGGCTCGTTGATCGGGGCGACGCTGTGCATACGGTCGCCGATGCGGCCCATGATGACCTCGGTGAAATCGGCGAACCACCCGGCAATATCGCGGTTGCGCCAGCCGCCGAGGTCGGCCAGGGCCGAAGGCAATTCCCAATGATAAAGCGTGGCGCAGGGGCGGATGCCGCGATCCAGCAGCGCATCGGTCAGCCGGTCGTAGTAGTCCAGCCCGGCCTGATTGACCTGACCGCGCCCCTCGGGCATGACCCGCGCCCAGCTGGTTGAAAAGCGATAGCAATCAAACCCGGCCTCGCGCACCAGATCGAAATCTTTCGGGAACCGGTTCAGGTGATCGCAGGCCAGATCGCCGTTTTCGCAGCGCACGACATTGCCGGGCGAGGCGGCGAAGGTATCCCAATGGGTCTGGCCAGCGCCGCCCTTCGCGTGGCCTTCAATCTGATAGGCCGAGGTTGCCACACCAAAGAGAAAATCCTTGGGGAAATCAGCGCGGGTGTATTTCATTTTGTTACCTGCTTGGCACCGGGCCGGTTGATCTGCCCACGACCAGTTCCGCCTCGAGCAATTTGGTTTTGGTCGGATCGTTCGGGGACTTGATGCGCTCGATCAGCATGTCGGCGGCCAGTTCCCCCGCCTGACGCACGGATGAGCGTGTGGCTGTGAAAATGGGCACGTCCTGCCCGTTCTTGAGGTAGGACAGGTCGTCATCATGGGCAATCACGGACACATCGCGGCCCATCTGCAAGCCAGCCTCCTCCAAAGCGCGGCGCACACCAATGGCCGAGATCATGGACGCAGTCAGAATTGCGGTGGGCGGATTGTCCAGCGCCAGCATGGCGCGGGTTTCGTGATGGCCGTAAACCTCGGTCATTTCGGCGCTGCGCATCAGGTCGGGATCCGGCACCAGCCCGGCCTGCGCCAGCGCAGCAAGATACCCGTCGCGGCGGCGATGGGCGAAATCCATATCCTCAAGCCCGTTGATCAATGCGATGCGGCGATGGCCCAGATCCAGCAAAAACCGGGTCGCGCGCTGAAACGAACTTTTGTTGTTCACGTCGATCCAGTCATAAGGCAGGTCCACCCCAGTTGAACGTCCGTGCACGATAAACGGCACGGACATGCGGCTGAGCACTGAAATCCGATGCTCGTTCACCTTGGGACCTTGCAGCACGACCCCGTCCACCGCGCCGCGTTGAAACAGGCTGCGATAAGCTTCTTCGATCGAGGTGTCGTCGGCGTTTGTGAACATCATGTCATAGCCATGCTCGGCATATTTCTTTGCAGCACCGGCGACGAAATCCCCAAAAATCGGGTTCACCATTTCATGCTGGGATGAGCTGGGGATCACATGCCCGATCACCATGGACTTGCCCGTCGCCAGCCCCTTGGCCCGGCTGTTCGGTCGGTATCCATGTTTCTGCGCAGCGGCCTGAACCCGGACCCTCGTATCCTCGCTCACCTCCGGATAGCCGTTCAGCGCGCGGCTGACGGTTGTCTGTGAAAGACCCAGGATTTCCGAGAGCTGTTTCAGGTTCATGAGCGGTTCAAAGCGCCTTCAAATGAGGTGTTAGACTTGTTTTGTGGCCAAATCGACCATTCGTCAACCTGTATTCCGTCAATTCGATCTCTGCCAAACATAGTGCAGTATCAGAAACAGATTGTTGACAGAGGCTGAATGTTAGCGGATAAAGTTCCGCATCCAAAGCGCTTTGAAAAACGAATCTCAGAAGCGCGTTGTTGTCTTGGGAGGATTATTGATGAAACACTCGCTATATGCAGGCGCGGCGGTGCTCGCCCTGATGGCCGGGTCCGTGCATGCCGAAGGTGAAATGATTCATGCTGTCGGCGATGGAAACTTTGATTGGGACGGGTTGCAGGCTTTTGCCGATGCTCATGACCTGACCGGTCAGGACCTGACGATTTTCGGGCCATGGCTGGCGGGTGAGGGCGATTCTTTCGAGAACCTTGTGGCCTATTTCGTCGACGCAACCGGCGCCAATGCCAGCTATGTCGGGTCGGATTCGCTGGAACAGCAGATCCTGATTGACGCTGCCGCCGGGTCGGCCCCCAACCTAACTGTTTTTCCGCAGCCCGGTCTTGCCGCCAACATGGCGAAAAACGGGTATCTGACACCTCTGGCCGAAGGGTCGGCAGATTGGATCAAAGAGAATTTTGCCGCCGGGCAGTCCTGGGTTGATCTTGGGACATTTGAAAATGCCGAAGGTGAAGACGGGTTCTACGGCTTCTTCTTCAATGTGAACGTGAAATCCCTGGTCTGGTACATCCCCGAGAATTTTGAGGATTTCGGCTACGAAGTGCCCCAGACCATGGAAGAGTTCAAAGCACTGATGGACCAGATGGTCGAAGATGGCGAAACGCCGCTTTGTGTTGGTCTGGCGTCTGGTGGTGCCACTGGCTGGCCCGCGACCGACTGGGTCGAGGATCTGATGCTGCGCACCCAGCCGCCCGAGGTTTATGACCAGTGGGTTTCGAACGAAATGAAGTTCGACGATCCGCGCGTGATCGCCGCGATCGAGGAATATGGCAGCTTTACCCGCAATGACGACTACGTCGTGGGTGATGCCGATGACACCGCCGCGATTGATTTCCGCGACAGCCCCAAGGGCCTGTTCGACAGCCCGCCGGCCTGTATGATGCACCGTCAGGCCTCGTTCATTCCGGCCTACTTCCCGGAAGGGACCGAGCTGGGTGTGGATGCTGATTTCTTCTACTTCCCGGCCTATGCCGAGAAGGATCTGGGCACCCCGGTTCTGGGTGCGGGCACGCTGTTCACCATCACCAACCCGAACCCGGCGGCCGAGGCATTCATGGAATTCCTCAAAACCCCCTTCGCGCATGAGATCATGATGTCGCAGGACGGGTTCCTGACCCCGCATCTGGGCGCAAACCCCGAAAATTACGCCAATGACACGCAGCGCGGACAGGGTGAGATTCTGACAAACGCCACCACCTTCCGCTTTGACGGCTCGGACCTGATGCCCGGTGCGGTCGGCGCGGGGACCTTCTGGACCGGTATGGTCGACTATTCGTCGGGCGCGAAAGATGCCGCCACAGTCACCGGCGAAATCCAGTCCTCGTGGGATGCCGCGAAGTAACTGATGTTATGGGGCGGCCCACCGGCTGCCCCGTTTCCAAACACATGAGGGCGTCATGACACCGGCACTTCAGGGCCTGCTGACCATCATCATCGGTGTGTCGGGTTGCGTGGGCTACTTCTACCTCTCGAACCAGTTTCTGGACAAAGTCCTGTTCCCGCCGCGCGGGCCGAATGCGGGACGCAACATCAACCGCGCGAACATGATCCGGCCCTGGCTGTTTCTGTTTCCCGCGCTGGCCGCACTTGGCCTGTATCTGGCCTATCCGGTGGTTGAAACCTTGCGTCTGTCCCTCACGGAACGCGTGCCCGGCGGCGGGTACAGATGGGTCGGGCTGGAAAACTACGGCCAGATGGCCGCCGAGCCGAAATTCTGGGAGGCCATGCGCAACAACATGCTGTGGCTGATCGTGGTGCCTGCGATGTCCACGGCCTTTGGTCTGCTGGTCGCGCAACTGACCGACCGCATCCGCTGGGGCAATCTTGCCAAATCGCTGATCTTCATGCCGATGGCGATTTCCTTCGTCGGTGCATCGGTCATCTGGAAGCTGGTCTATGACGCCCGGCCAGCCGAGCAAGACCAGATCGGCATCCTGAACGCGCTTTATATCTTCTTTGGCGGGACCGAGCCGCAGACATGGCTGACGGTGCCGTTCTGGAACAGTTTCTTCCTGATGATCGTCCTGATCTGGATCCAAACCGGCTTTGCGATGGTGATCCTGTCAGCGGCCCTGCGCGGTATTCCCGAAGAAACGATCGAGGCCGCTATTCTGGACGGGGCCAACCCGTTTCAGATTTTCTTCAAGATCAAGGTGCCGCAGATCAAGACAACCATTCTCGTCGTCTGGACGACGATCACGATCACGGTGCTGAAGGTCTTTGACATCGTCTTTGCCATGACCAACGGGCAATGGGAGACGCAGGTCCTGGCCAATTACATGTATGACAAGCTGTTCCGGGGCGATGACTGGGGGGTCGGTTCGGCCTCGGCCATGGTCATCATGCTGCTGGTAACCCCGATCCTTGTCTGGAACGTGCGCAATGCGCGCAAGGAAATGGAGTAGCGGGTATGAGCGATATTGCAGGAACCAAACCCGCCCTCAGGTGGGTGGTTCATGGCTCGGTCATCTTTCTGGTCGTGCTGTGGCTGGTGCCGACACTGGGGCTGTTGATTTCTTCGTTCCGCACGGCGGATCAGATTTCCAGCAGCGGCTGGTGGCGCGCCATGTTCCCGTCGGAACAGAACCTGACGATCCGCGCCGCCGCGCCCGAAACTCAGGTGCAACAGGGTGATCTGTATGTGATCGAGGGCAACCTGTTCGACGAAGCGCAGCAGGCGACGATTTCAAAATGGGGGATCAGCGCGCGTGAGATCGATGCCTTCGCACCCGGCGATGTGGCCGAACTGCGCAGGGGCGGTACAATCACCGTGGACGCAGAGGGCAACTACCGAATGGAGAACTCCGAGGCGTTCACCGGCAATCGTGGCGCGCGTGTCTTTGTCACCGCCAAAGTACCGTCGGAATTCACGATGGAGAATTACGGCACCGTATTGCTGAGCAACAGCGGTGACGACAATATGGCCAAAGCGTTCTTCAATACGCTGACGGTGACGATCCCGGCGACGATCATCCCGATCCTTGTGGCGGCTTTTGCAGCCTATGCGCTGGCATGGATGGATTTTCCGGGCCGTGCGCTGCTGATCGCGGCGGTGGTCGGCCTTCTGGTGGTGCCGCTGCAGCTGGCCTTGATCCCGTTGCTGAAATTCCACCTGAATATCGGCATCGGCAAAGGCTATCTGGGTGTCTGGCTGGCCCATACGGGCTTTGGGATGCCGTTGGCGATTTACCTGCTGCGCAACTACATGGCCGGATTGCCACGTGATCTGATCGAAAACGCGCGCGTCGATGGCGCGACCGAGTTCCAGATCTTCACCAAGCTGATCCTGCCGCTCAGCTTCCCGGCGCTGGCTTCATTCGCGATCTTCCAGTTCCTGTGGACATGGAACGACCTGCTGGTCGCCAAGGTTTTCCTGATCGATGCAACCGGTCAGACCACCGTAATGACCAACCGGATTGTCGAGCTTTTGGGAACCCGAGGCGGCAATTGGGAAATCCTTGCGACAGCGGCCTTTGTGTCGATCTTCGTGCCGCTGGTCGTGTTCTTCGCAATGCAAAAATATCTGGTCCGGGGCCTGTTGGCCGGATCTGTCAAATAGAGGCGTCTGATGAACGTGCAAAACATCGTGGACATTACCAAATCGACCAAAGCGACATCCGAGTGGTGGCGCGGCGGTGTGATCTATCAGATCTATCCGCGCAGCTTTCAGGACAGCAATGGCGACGGGATTGGGGATTTGAAAGGCATCACCCAACGGCTCGATTACATCGCGTCGCTTGGCGTGGATGCGATCTGGATTTCGCCTTTCTTCAAATCTCCGATGAAGGATTTCGGTTACGATGTCAGCGACTATCGGGACGTGGACCCAATGTTCGGCACGCTGGCGGATTTTCAGGACCTGCTGGCCAAGGCCCATGCCAAGGGCTTGAAGGTGATGATCGATCTGGTGCTGTCGCACACCTCGGACCAGCATCCGTGGTTCAGCGAAAGCCGGGCCAGCCGAGACAACCCGAAATCCGATTGGTTTGTCTGGGCCGACCCCAAGCCGGACGGCACACCACCTAACAACTGGCTGTCGATTTTTGGCGGCTCGGCCTGGCAATGGGATTCCCGCCGTCTGCAATATTACCTGCACAACTTTCTGACCTCGCAGCCCGACCTGAATTTTCACTGCGTTGAAGTACAGGGCGCGCTGCTGGACGTTGCGCGATTCTGGCTGGATATGGGCGTTGACGGGTTCCGCCTGGATACCATCAACTTCTACTTCCACGACAAAGCGCTTCGGGACAATCCGGCGCTGCCCGAGGATCAGCGCAATGCCTCGATCGCGCCTGCGGTGAATCCGTATAACCATCAGGATCACCTGTTCTCAAAAAGCCAGCCGGAAAACATCGCGTTTCTGGAACGTCTTCGCGCATTGACCGACGAATATGAAGGCCGCGCCTGTCTGGGCGAGATCGGGGATGCCCAACGCGGGCTTGAGATCATGGGCGAATACACCACCGGCGATAAGCGAATGCATATGTGCTACGCGTTCGAGTTTTTGGAAAAGCGCGCGCTGACGGCCGACTACGCCAAGCAGGTCTTTGATCAGTTGGAAACGAAAGCAGGCGACGCCTGGCCCTGCTGGGCGTTTTCGAACCACGATGTCGCCCGCCATGCCTCGCGCTGGAACCTGACCGAGGCTGCCGCCCGGCAACATGCTGTGTTGATGATGTGCCTGCGCGGTTCAGCCTGTCTGTATCAGGGCGAAGAGCTGGGTCTGCACGAAGCGGATGTGCCCTTTGAAAAACTGCAAGACCCTTACGGCATCGAGTTCTGGCCCGAATACAAGGGACGCGACGGTTGCCGGACGCCGATGGTCTGGGCCGCACAGGATGAGCATTCCGGTTTCAGCGCGGCTGAGCCATGGCTGCCGGTCAGCATGGCGCAGGCTGAACAGGCGGTGGATCGGTTGGAAAATGATCCGATGTCGATGCTGAACCACTATCGCCGTGCCATTGCCTTGCGTCAGTCGCATTCCGCGTTGGCCTCGGGCACGCAGACGCGGATGGAGCAGACCGGACCGATCCTGACTTTCCTACGTGAAGATGAAACCGAACAGGTGTTCTGCGCCTTCAATCTGGGCTCGGACAGCGCCGATCTGCGTCTGCCAGAAGGTGACTGGCGGCCAATTGGTCAGGACCTTGGCGCGGTGGATGGCACCGGGCAAGTCACACTGAACGAAGCACAATTCTGCCTGATGATCAGGGAAAAGGGGTAAAGCCATGTCTGAACTCAAGCTGACGGACGTTGCCAAGTCCTATGGTCCTGTTGATGTCCTGAAACATATCGATCTGGACATCGAACAGGGTGAGTTGATTGTCTTCGTCGGCCCCTCGGGCTGCGGTAAATCCACCTTGCTGCGGATGATCGCAGGGTTGGAGAAGATCTCTGGTGGCACGCTAGAGATCGAAGGGCAGGTCATGAACGAAGTCCCGCCTGCGCAGCGCGGCATCGCCATGGTGTTCCAATCCTACGCGCTCTATCCGCATATGACCGTGCGTGAGAACATGGCCTTTGCCCTGAAGATCGCCAAGATGCCAGCCTCCGAGATCGACGCCTCGGTCGAGCGTGCCGCCAAAATCCTTCAGCTCGAACCGTTTCTGGATCGTTTGCCCAAAGCGCTGTCAGGCGGTCAGCGGCAACGGGTGGCTATCGGGCGCGCGATTGTACGTGATCCGAAGGTGTATCTGTTCGATGAACCGCTTTCGAACCTCGATGCCGCCCTGCGCGTGGCCACAAGGATCGAGATTGCGCGTCTGAAAGAGGCGATGCCTGACAGCACGATGATCTATGTGACCCACGATCAGGTCGAGGCCATGACGCTGGCCAGCCGGATCGTGGTTCTGGCCAACAAAGGGATTGCGCAGGTCGGAACTCCTTTGGAGCTTTATGAAACGCCGGACAATGAGTTTGTGGCGCAGTTCATCGGCTCACCCTCGATGAACCTGTTGCCGGGCACGATCACGGGCACCGGGCAGATGACCACTGTTTCGCTGGCCTCTGGTGGCACGGCGGTTTCGACAATCCCGACCGAGGCTGGGGACGAAGGCAAACAGGTCAATATTGGCGTTCGGCCCGAAGATTTTGTCCTGACCGACAGCGATCCGATCCTGTCCGGCACCGTCGATTTCACCGAAGCCTTGGGCGAGGTCACACTGCTTTATTTCGAGAAATCCGAAGGGGCAGAATCGGTCCTCGCCAAACTGCCCGGCGTGCAACGAAACCTGCGGGGCCAGACCGCGTCGGTGACCGCCGCCCCGGACAAGGTGCATTTGTTCCACAACGGAATGTCGATGCGAAAATAACCGAAAACAAGGGCCGTGCGGGGTGCTTGACAAGCGCGCCCCTCGTATTCCACCATATTTGAAACGTTTCAATGGTGGGATATGCGTATTTCCGCGCAACTTTACACAGTCCGGCATTGCGGGGGTCTGGCCGATCAGCTGGACATGGCGGCGACCTGCGGTTTTGCGGATGTCGAAACGACGGGCTTACACGAACTGACGCCGTCCCAGATGGCAGAGATCGTTCAACGCTCGGGCCTGCGGGTGCGGTCTGCCCATTTTGACTGGGAAGAGTTCGAAGACCGGTTTGATGAGGTCTCAGCGGTTCTGAACCTGTTGGATTGCCCGGTGGCGATCATGCCCTGGCTGTCACCAGAGATGCGCCCCAAGTCTCGTGAAGGCTGGTCCAAGGTGGCGCATCAGCTATCAGAGTGGGCCACCCGTTTGGCCGCGCAGGGCGTCAGGCTGGGGTATCACAACCACGATTTCGATCTGCAGGGCGAGGCAGGTGACACCCCGCTGGATTTGATCCTGTCGCAAGGCAACATCTACTGGCAGCCCGATATTGGCTGGGTTGTGGCGGTGGGTCTGGATCCTGTGGACATGGTTCAGCGCCACGCGGGTTCGATCCTGTCCATCCATGCCAAGGATATCGATCCGACCGAGCAAGGCGATGATCGCTGGCGCGATCTGGGGCAGGGCGTTGTTGACTGGGGGCCTTTATTGGCGGCCCTTGCACGCACAGGCTGCGCGGATTTGTTTGTCGAACATGACGAAAGCCCCGACCTCAAGACCACACTGGAAACCGGGCGCAGGTTTCTGGAACAACAGCTGAGGACAGCCGCGTAATGGCGCGGGCGACGATCAAATCGATTGCGCGGCAGACGGGCTATTCGGTCGGAACCGTCTCGAACGCTTTGCGCGATGACGCATCTGTCAGGCGCGAAACGCGCGAGGCGATCCAGAAGGTTGCGCAAGAGCAAGGATACCGGGTCAATCTGGACGGCCTGAAATTGCGTACCAACAAATCCTATCGCATTGCGGTTCTGGTTGGCGTCTCGGCTGATGAGTCTGAGGAGTGGGAAGGCGTTGAATTCACACGCATTCTGTCCGGCATATCGGGCGCCTTGCAGGGCTCACGCTATCAGCTGAGCGTATTCAGCGTCTCGAACTTGAACGGCGCCATGACCACTTTGCGCAATATCGTGCAAGAGGGTCTGGCCGATGGGGTGATCTTTTCGGGTACGCTCAGGAACGATCCGCGCATTGCGTATTTGCAAGCACAGAACTTTCCCTTCGTGACATATGGGATGAGCGATGCCACCCAACCCCACCCCTATGTTGATTTCGACAGTCAGGCGGCAGCATTTGATGCGACCCGGCGACTGATCCGTTTGGGGCACCGCAGGATCGCGCTGGTCAATCCACCGTCCGAGTTGATCTATGCGTCGCAGCGGGAAGAGGGGTATGTGCAGGCCCTCACCGCTGCGCAGATCGGATTTGCCGAAGACCTTGTATTCAACGGGCCGACCACCGCGTTGTCAGGTGAAATGGCTTTCCAGAAATTTGCGCGGCTTTCAAACCCACCCACAGCAATCATCTGCGCCAATGAGGCGATGACGCTGGGCGTTTTGTCCTCGGCTGCCAAATCCGGCGTGCAGGTCGGGCGGGATGTGGTGGTAATATCGACCGACGATCTGCAACTCAGCCAGTATTTCGTGCCGCCGCCCAGCACCTACTACCTGCCGATCGGCGAAACCAGCCGTCTGCTGGGCGAGTTCATGCTGAAATCCCTGGACGGGGCCGACCCGTCAGAAATTCAAAAAAAGATCAGGCCCACCTTAATCGAGCGGCAACCTGACACCCCCGCGCCGGAACTGGCGCAATCCAACTGATCCAACAAAGGAGAAACCGAACATGTTCAAACATCTATTTGCCGCAGCGGCCCTTGCCGCGATGACCGCGCCCGCAACTTTTGCCGCTGATCTTGAAGGCCGCGTGCTGAAGATCGGGACGGATGCCACTTATCCGCCGATGGAAACCGTGGATGAAACAACGGGTGAGATCGTGGGCTTCGACGTAGACGTGATGAATGCGATCTGCGCCAAGGTCAATTGCGTGCCCAACTTCGTCAACACCGCCTGGGACGGCATCTTTGCCGCGCTTCAGCAGGGTGAGTTCGATCTGGTGATCTCGGGTGTGTCGATCACCGATGAACGCGAAGAGACCATGGATTTTTCCGAACCCTACATCATCGTCAGCCAGGCCATCCTGCTGCAGGTGGACAATGGCGACATGACGCTGGATGACTTCAAGGCCGGGGGTCAGAAACTGGCCGCGCAGACCGGCACCACCAACGCACAACTGGCCGAAGAACTGGTCGGGCGCGAGAATGTCAGCCTGTATGACAACTTCTCGGCCGCCATTCTGGCGCTGCAAAACGCCGATGTGCAGGGAGTGATCATCGACGGCACCTCGGCTTCGGCTTACGAGCAGGAGTTCGCCGGAGAGCTGACCGTGGGCATCACCGGCCTGCAATCCGACCCGCTGGGCATCGTGTTTCAGGAAGGCGACCCGACCGTGGATGCGATCAACACCGGGCTGGCCGCCATTCAGGAAGACGGCACTTTGGACGAACTGAAAGCGAAATACTGGGGCACCAACTAATCCCATAAGACACGAACAGCCCCGGCGGACCCAATCGCCGGGGCTTTGACTTAGCGGAGAACCCCATGTCGCGCCTCAGCTCGATCCGCCCGAGCAACCTTGTGTTGCTCGCCGCCGCGCCGTTTATCATTTACCTGTTCGCCACGTCGTCGAAATACCTGCGGTCCCTGGTGGCCATTCTGGGGATCGGCAACAATGCGGGGCCGATCTTTGTGGGCTTTCTGCTGGTCCTGACGGCCGCAATCCTTGGATACCTCTGCGCCCGGCACACCCGGTTCCAATCGAAAGCCCCCCTTTGGTTGCGCCTCGCCGCGCTGGCCGCGTTTCCGGTGGCGGTTGGCTTGTCGATACTGGCCTTTGTCGCTCCGCAAATGCTGATGCCTTTCGCCGAATCCGTGTTCTTTCATGCCCTCAGCGAAAACACCTCGACCCTGATTGACCGGTCCAACCAAACCTGGGTGCTGTTCCCCGAGGTGGTGGCGCAGGTGCAGACGGGTTTGCAGGTTCTGCTGGCGGCTTATGCGGTGATCATTGCGCTGTGTTTGGTCTCGGGCCGTTTGCCCAATCCGATGCGCGGGTATGTGCAGTTGGGGTTTGAGGTCCTGACCGGGACCGCATTGTTCTATCTGATGTTCATGGCCCATTGGCAGTTTGCCACCGGCGTCGCCATCACATTCCGCGCGGCGATCTTTGCTTATATCTTCGCTGCCATCCTTGGGCTGATCTGGGTCGGACTGCAGTCGTTCAAGGCCAGGGCGCGTACGACGATGATCTATGGGGCGATCAGCCTGGCCTTATTGGCCATTTCGACGTTTTTCTTCATGCAGCCAAAGGTGAGCTATATCCTCGTCGGCAGCACCGAGGCGCGGATCGCCATCGTGCGCGGCACGCCGCAAGCGCAGGCCGATATCATCCGGTTTGGCGAATTCGACGGCGGAGGAGATCAACAATATCGCATCCGCAGCGCAACCGATACGGCGAGCGCGTTGGAGCAGATCGAAACCGTCGACAGCGTCTCGGGTGCGTTTGTGCCGGTCGAGGCGCATACACAAGGCTATCCGGTGTTGTGGCAGACCAGCTTTCTACCGGACAAGTTCCGCAATCCGGCGCTGGCCTTTGCGGTGTTCGGCTTCCTGCTACTGACCCTGACTATTGGTGGCGCGCAACACAAACTGCATCCGCTTGCGGTTGGGGCTGAGTTCTTTGTGGACACGATCCGGGGCATTCCGATGCTGGTGATCATCCTCTATATCGGTCTGCCTCTGGCCGGGGCCGTGAAAGATGCGACCGGCGGCGGTATCGACATGACCAACATGACGCGGGGGATTATCGCCATTTCGGTCGGATATTCCGCTTACATGGCCGAGATTTTCCGGTCCGGGATCGAAGCCATCCCCAAGGGACAGTTGGAGGCAGGCAGTTCCTTGGGCCTGTCCCGCTGGCAAACCGCGCGGCTGATTGTGCTACCGCAGGCGCTGCGGATCGTGACACCGCCCTTAGGCAACGAATTCATTGCGATGATCAAGGACACCTCGCTGCTGTCGATCCTGTCGGTGCGTGACATGACCCAACGGATGCGAGAGTTTCAAGCCGCCAGCTTCCTGCCCTTTGCGCCCTTCAACACGGCGGCGATCCTGTATGTCGTGATCACGCTGGGCTGCGCCAGCTTCCTGAAATGGATCGAACGCCGCACCGCGAAGGACACCAGATGAACCGGTTGGAACTTGGTGTTTGCTACTACCCCGAACAATGGGACCCGTCCCAATGGCGTGACGATGCGACGCGGATGGTCGAAATGGGGCTGGATTGGGTGCGCATTGCCGAATTCACCTGGGGGCTGATCGAGCCCAAGCGCGGTCAGTTCGAATGGGGCTGGCTGGATGAGGTGATCGGTATTCTGGGCGATACGGGCCTGCGTGTGATGATGTCGACGCCGACAGCCTCGCCGCCAAAATGGCTGATCGACGAACACCCCGAGATTCTGCCCGTCGGCCTTGACGGTCGCGTGCGCGGGTTCGGTTCGCGCAGGCATTATTGTTTTTCCAGCGAAGTTTATTTGGAAGAAGCCCGACGTATCGCGACCGAATACGCGCGGCGGTACGGCCAGAACCCGCATGTTCATGCCTGGCAAATCGACAATGAGTATAATGACCACGACACGGTGCTGAGCTACTCGGACGCCGCCCGCGACGGGTTCCGCCGTTGGTTGCGGGACCGTTACGGCTCGATTGAGGCGTTGAACGAAAGATGGGGTACGGTGTTCTGGGGAATGCTCTATTCCAGCTTTGACCAGATCGAATTGCCCAACGGGCTGGTTGCGACGCCGAACCCGACCCATGCGCTGGATTTCGCGCGCTATTCTTCGGATCGGGTCCGGATTTTCAACAAGGCGCAGGCGGATATTCTAAGGGAACATGCGCCGGGCCGGGACATCACCCACAACTTCATGGCAGGTAGTTTCGAGTTCGATCACCACGCCGTTGCCAAGGATCTGGATATTGTCGGGTTTGACAGTTACCCGCTGGGCAACCTGTTGGGATCGACCCTGTCGGACGCGGACAAGCACCGCTATCTCCGTAGCGGCGCGCCGGATTATCAGGGGTTTCACTGCGACCTCTATCGCTCGCAAGGGCGGGGGCGCATGTGGGTGCTGGAACAGCAGCCCGGCCCGGTGGACTGGGCCGAGAAGAACCCCTCGCCTGCGGATGGCATGATCCGGCTTTGGACATGGGCCGCATATGCCCATGGTGCGCAGGCGGTGATGTTCTTTCGCTGGCGGCAGGCCCGCTTCGCGCAAGAGCAATATCACACCGCGCTGCTGCGGTCTGATGGCAGCGCAGATCAGGCGGCAATTGAACTTGAACAGGTCGCGGCCGAGCGCGATGCGCTGCCTCCGGTAAAGCGGCAAAAGGCGCAGGTGGCGATATTGCTGGATTATACCTCAATCTGGGCCGCCGATATTCTGCCCCATGATGACGCCTTTCCAAACGCCCATATCCTGCGGGAATGGTATGCCGGATTGCGCGCGCAGGGGGTTGATCTGGATTTTATAGGGCCAGATGACGACCTGTCCGGGTATCGCCTGATCGTGATTCCTCAGGCCATGATCGTCTCGCCTGCACTGGCGGAAAAGCTTCAGGCCAGCAAGGCCAAACTGCTGATCGGCGCGCGCGCTGGCAGCAAGACCCATGACATGCACACGCCATCAAATCTGGCGCCTGGCGTGTTGTCCGATCTGGCGGGTGTCCGGGTTCTGCGGGTGGAATCGCTTCCCGATCTGGTACAGGAATCCGTCCGGATGCCCGATGGATCGGCGTATCCCTTCACGGGCTGGCGCGAGGTCATCGAGACCGGCGATCAGGTACTTGGCTGTTTTTCAAGCGCTTACCGGGATGGAAGCCCGGCGATTGTGCGGTCGGACCGGGCGACTTATCTGGCCATGATCCCGCGCGGCGACCTGTTAATGGCTGTTTTGGTAGACGTTCTGGACTGGGCCGGACTACGGAAAACGGACTGCGGGCCTGATCTGCGGATCACCCGCCGGGGTGATCTGGGCTTTGCCTTTAACTTCGGCCCCGATGAACAGGTTCTTAAATTCGACGATTCACGCCAGTACGTTATTGGTAGTTCGAGAATCCCGCCCTATGGTATCGCTGTCTGGCACGAGTCGTGACACCCTCACGGAAAACACCGGACGTGGCTGCAAACTGGACTCATGGAAACTGGCAACTGTCACTTTTGGACAAAAAGCTCTGCCGCAACATTCTGGCCTGCAATCACATAACAAAAACAAACGTCCAACTATGGGAGACATCAAAATGGTAGAACGGAAATCCCTTTCCAGACGCACGGTGCTAAAAGGCGCAGGCGCGGCTGCATTGGCCGCACCGCTTTACAGCAAAAGCGCGCTGGCGTCGTCGGGTGAGATCAATATCCTGATGTGGTCGGACTACCTGCCGCCCAGCTTCATTGAGGAATTCGAGACGCTGACCGGCATCAAGGTGAACTACACCGGTATCGGGTCGAACGAAGAAATCATCAACAAGATGAAGGCCACCAAGGGCCAGGGTTTTGACATCGTCTCGCCCACCAACAACCGCTCGCTTCAGTGGGAACCGCTGGAACTGCTGCAACCGTTCGACATGAACAAGGTTCCGGTTGATCTGGTGAACCCGGCAATGGCCAAAATCGGCACCGACGCGTGGAACTTTGGTGACAGCGGCGCACACTGGCTGCCGCATATCTGGGGCACCGAAGGCATCGCCTATCGCACCGACCTGTGGCTGCCGGAAGGCGACGCGCCGTCCTATGGCGACGTCTGGTCGGAAGAGAACGCGGGCAAGACCATGGGCCGTGCACATTCGATGATGCTGGGCGCGGGTCTCTACATGGAACGCTCGGGCGAGATGGAGCCGGGTTCGGTCTGGGCCGCTTATGGTGACGAAGACACCATGCGCAAGGTCTGGGGTCAGATCACCGACTGGTGCGTGGCGCGCAAGGATCGGATCAAGCTGATCTGGAACGACGCGGATACGCAGAAAAACGGCCTACTGAACGAAGGCGTTGTGGTCGGCCAGACCTGGGACGGCCCGCCGCTGGCCCTGAAATCGGCCGGTGAGCCTGTGCACTATCAGGCACCGGTCGAAGGTGCGATGGCTTGGGTCGACGGTATCTCGATGCCAACGGGTGCTGCCAATATCGATCAGGTCTATGCCTTCATCGATTTTGCCTATCAGGCGAAGCCGGCCGGTGTTGCGATTGATAGCCACGGGTACAACTCGCCCGTTCTTGGTGCCGACCAGTATTCGGGCGACACCTACAAGAAGAACTTTGCCGAGGCCTATCCGGGCGACTCGCTGGCCAACCTCAACCCGTGGCCTGCCGAAGCGCCCTGGTATGCGGAAACCCGCACCGAGTTCGTCAACAAGTTCAAAAGCGCCTAAGCGTTTCGAACCCCGGCCCCTTGCATATGCGGGGGGCTGATCCCTGCGCGCCCTTGTGGCGCGACAGGCCTATCAGGGTGCGAAAGTCATGTGCCCCAGACGGAGATATCTAAAATGAGTGCAGGGGTCGGAGTAGATCTGGAAAACCTGTGGATCCGTTTCGGCGATTTCGTCGCCGTGCGCGATGCCAATGTGAACATCAACGGGGGCGATTTCTTTTCGTTTCTTGGCCCCTCGGGCTGTGGCAAGACAACGATCCTGCGCGCGGTTTCGGGGTTTCTTGATCCCAGCGAAGGCAAGGTGCTGATCGGTGGCAATGACATGCGCGGGATCGGACCCAACAAACGCCCGACCGCATTGATCTTCCAGAACCTCGCGTTGTTCCCGCTGATGAAAGTGTGGGAGAACATCACCTTCTCGATGGAGATCAAGGGGGCCAGCGCCGCGCAACGCCGCAAACGCGCGGACGAGTTGCTGGACATGATCGCGCTGCCGGGGCAGGGCGACAAACTGCCCAGCGAGCTTTCGGGCGGTCAGCGTCAGCGCGTCGCCATTGCCCGCGCGCTGTGCGCCGAACCCGACGTGTTGCTGCTGGACGAACCGCTTTCGGCGCTGGACCTGAAACTGCGCCAGCACATGCGCACCGAGCTGCGTGAAATTCAACAGCGTGTCGGCATCACCTTCATCTACATCACCCACGATCAGGGTGAAGCGCTGACCATGTCGGACAATATCGCCGTCATGCGCGCCGGGGTGATCGACCAGATCGCGGACGGCAAAACCATCTATAACGATCCCAACACGGCCTTTGCGGCCTCATTCGTGGGCGAAAACAACGTGTTCCGTGGCAAGATCAAACAGGTGATGGGCAACGAGGCGCTGATCGCGACGAACCGCTCGGGCGATCTGGTGGCGCGGATTTCGTCCGCCAATCAGGGCAAGATGAAAGAGGGCGATGACGCGATGATGTTCATCCGCCCCGAAGCCTTTGCCATTGCCCCGGATGGCGCAACCGGAGACCATTTCGTCACCGCCCGCGTCAATCACGAAGAATTCGAGGGCAACGTCTTCAACATCTTCACCGAAGGCGACGGCGGGAAAGAGATCAAGGTATCTCTGCCAAACCTGGGGCAATCCTTCGAAGATCACACCGGCCAGACCATCACGCTGGAATACGAGGCCCGCAATGCGGTTCTGGTTCCCGCGGGTGAACTGGCGGCAGAGTAAGGGGTTCAACAGATGCCCCGATTTCTGAAAGACTTCTTCAACCGCAATGGCACCGGCATGGGGTTGATGATCCTTGGTCTGGTCCTGTTCTGGACCATCGGCCTGATCATCCTGCCGCAATTGTCGATGCTGGACTTCTCGTTCCGTCCCAACCTGCCGCCGCCTGAAATTGGTGGCCCGAAGGACGTTTACACGCTGGAGAACTACAAATACCTGATCTACGGCCCCGAAGGCGGCAGTCAGGCTTACAACGCAGTCGATCTGCGCGTGTTCTTCCGCACGTTGCTGGCGGCGGTCTGTGTGACGATCTTCAACCTGATCCTGTGCTACCCGATTGCCTATTACCTGGGTCAGTCCAAGGGCAATCATATCCGCATTTTCGCGATCATGCTGATCATCCCCTATTGGATCAACGAGATCCTGCGCGCCTTTGCCCTGCGGATCATCTTTGGTGAGACCGGGGTTCTGAACACCCTGTTCATGGGTCTGGGCATCTGGGACACGCCGTTTGATTTCATCCGCAACGACATCGCGCTCTATGCCGGTTTGGGCTACGCCTACATCCTGCTGATGATCTTCCCGATGTATAACGTGATCGAAAGTCTGGACGGCAATCAGATTGAGGCCGCGCGCGATCTGGGTGCCCCATGGTGGCGCATTCACTGGCGGGTCGTGATCCCTTATGCCAAGCCGGGCATCAGTTCGGGCTGTACCATGGTGTTCATGCTGTCCGCCGGTGCGCTGGCCGCGCCGCAAATTCTTGGCGGGCCGTCCAGCCTGTGGTTCACGCAGCTGATCTATCAGCAGTTCAACGACAACAATGACTGGCCACAAGGGGCCGCCTACGCCATCGTGCTGCTGGTGACCTGTATCCTGTTCGTGCTGGCCGTGATGCGCCTGTTCAAGGTGAACATGGGGGATATCGGGAAATGAATAATTCCTTCCTCCGCATAAGTATCTGGGTCTATCTGACGATCTTCTTCCTGTATCTGCTGGGACCGCTGGTGATCATGTCGATCACCGCCTTCAACTCGCCCAGCTTCCCAAGGATGAGCCCGTGGGAATGCCTGACCTTCCAGTGGTTCGGAGAGCTGTTTCAGGATCAACGCATCCTGAACGGCATCAAGAACTCGCTGATCATCGGGGCCGGGACCGTTGTACTGTCGGTGGCGATGGGTTTGGCCGGGGCGCTGCTGCTGACGCAGATCTGGCCCAAACTGCGCGCGACCTACTACACGATCATTATCGCACCGATCCTGATCCCGGGCGTGGTTCTGGGTATCTCGACGCTGGTGTTCTGGGACCGGATCAACCGGATGCTGGGGCTGGGTGCGGACAGTGTGTTGTCGAACGGGATTTTCCTGACGGTGATCGGCCAATCCACCTTTATCGCCAGCTACTGCATGCTGGTTCTGGTGGCGCGTCTGCAACGCTATGACGTGGCCCTGACCGAGGCGGCGCTGGACCTGGGTGCAACCCACGCGCAGGCGTTTCGTAAAATCCTGCTGCCTTTCATGCGCCCGGCGATTGCGTCGGCGGCGGTGCTGGCGTTCCTCGCCTCGTTCGAGAACTACAACACCACAACCTTCACCTTTGGCGAATACCCGACGCTGACCATCGAACTGGCGCAGAAGGTGCGTTATGGCATCACGCCTTCGATCTCCGCTCTGGCCTTTATCATCGTGGTTCTGACGGTGTTCTTTGCCCTGCTGAACGAGGCCAAGCTGAAGCGTCAGGAACTGGTGACCGCAGCGCGGAAAAACGCCACTGTCGAGGAACTGGCAGACAAGATCAAACTGCCCAGCTTCTTCGCGGGCAACATGGCCGCAGTTCTGCTGGTGGTCTTTGCGGTTGCGACGATCACGGTCGTGGGCACGGCTACGGCCTACAACCCCGGCCAGTGCATTGCCGACGTGCGCGAGCAAAAGCAGCTGGAGGCCGAACAGCGCATTCAGGAACTGCGCAAGCAGCGCGAGGAGCGCCGCAAACAGCGCGAGGCGGAAGAGGCCGAACAAGGCACAACGCAAACCGCACCGAAACCGTCGAACAACAGCGGATTCGGGAATGTGTTTGCCCCCAATGCGCTGGGTGGCGGAGAGGCCGAAGACGATGAGTCAGAGACCGAAGAGCAGCCATCCAATAATGGCGGCTTTGGCGGGGCCTTTGACCCCAACAGTCTGCAAAGCGACTAGTCGCAAGCTCTGAAAAACAGCCTCGGCCCGGACGGAAACTAGATCCGTTCGGGCCGTGCGCGTTTCAGGATCAGGACATCGCAACCCGCAATGCGGTGACCGTTCCACTCAACCGGGTCAGCGTTGTAGTTGATCAGGAAAACCTGCTGGGCCGTTTCACGCTTTCGCAACCCGTCGGGCAGGGGGTGCAGGGTCAGCCCTGTTGTTTCCGCAGCCATCGCAATGACGCGGTCCCACAGCGCCTCATCCGGGAACCCGGCCAGATACCACAATCCGCCGTCCCCTTTCAGGGCAGGGGTTCCATCCTCAAAGCTCAGCAGGTCGGGGGCAGCACCGGATACCCGGTCGATCCAGTGCTGTGCCGATCCGCCGCCTGCCACATGGCGCTGGATATTCGGTGGCAGCGTCTCGACCAGATCGACGTCGCAGTCCAAACCGTTCAAACCGGGGCGGCCCGTCGTGGGGATTTGGAAGTCGCCGGTGATGGCCCCGGCTCGCGGGCCGAGAATGGCCAGATCGCAGGCGTCTGACAGACGCTGTTCCAGACCCTCATCCATCGTTGCCAACCCCGGTGCAAGGATCATCGCGTAGCCGTCGGGAACGGCGTTCACCGGGACAAAATCCACCGACAACCCGGCCCGCCGCAGCGCGCGATAGGCCGAGAATACCAGCCGAAAATAGTCAAACCCGGCACCCTGAGGCTGCGTTTTCCACGCCCAATCCGAGGCATAGTCGAACAGGATCGCCACGCGGGCCTGTTCCTGCTGAACCGCGCCCAAGGTGGCCAGATCATCGGCTGTCTGGCGCGCCTCAGCCAAAGCTTGGGCAGGGCGATTGCCCGGCGTCAGTAATCCTGCATGCATCTGTTCCTGCGCAAAGGGCGCTTGCCGCCAGCGGAAGTAACTGACCACTTCGGCCCCATGCGCCACGGCCTCAAGCGACCACAGGCGGACCATGCCGGGCAGGGGGGCTGGATTGTACGGGGCCCAGTTCACCGGGCCGGGTTGCTGTTCCATCACCCACCAGCGACCCCGCCCGACAGCGCGATACAGGTCATGATGGAAGGCCTGCATATCCGGATCGCCCTGTTGCAGGTATTTGGTTTTGTGCTCCGCACCGTCCTCCAGCCGATCCGACAGGAACCCAAGCGGATAGCTGTCCCAGGTGGCGATATCCAGATCCGCCCCCACATCGAAATGGTCGAACTCAAGCACGCGACCCATATAGTTATGCAGCAGGGGCGCATCGGTCAGATCCCGCAGCACCTCCACCTGCGCCTTGTTGAACGCCACCACCTGATCCGAGCTAAATCGGCGGAAGGCCAGAACATGGGCCGGATTGGGTTCCGTCACGGTCAGGTTGGGCAGGTCGATCTGGTCGAAACTGCTGTATTCCATCGACCAGAACACATTCCCCCATGCTTCGTTCAGCGCCTGGACCGAGCCATAGCGATCCGCCAACCAGCGCCGAAACGCGATCAGGGCAGGGGGGCTGTAGCTGAGTGTCGTGTCGTGACAGCCATATTCATTGTCGATCTGCCAGGCAGCGATATGCGGATTGCGGCCATAGCGTTCGCCCATGATCCGGGTGATCCGCGCACAGTCCTCAATGTATCCACGATGGCTGAAACAGTAATGCCGCCGCGAGCCGAACTTGCGAACCTGACCCTGAGCATCGACGGCCAACATATCCGGGTGCTTGTCCAGCATCCAGCGCGGGGGCGTGGCTGTTGGCGTACCAAGAACAACCTTAAGCCCTGCCGCGCCCAGCGTATCGATAGCCCGATCCAGCCAGTCGAATTGCAGATCGCCCGGAGATGGCTCCATCCGGCTCCACGCGAACTCACCGATCCGCACCCAGCGCAAGCCCGCCTCAATCATGCGCGCAGCGTCTTCGGCCCAAACAGCCTCGGGCCAGTGTTCGGGGTAATAACAAACGCCAAGTTCTGGCTTCATAAGAGGACTCTGTGTTCTGCCTGACCCTGACCGGCATTCGGCGCGTTAAAGGTCATTCCGTTGGAAGGTTGGGTTTGGATCGCCTCGGCGCTCAGCCCTTCGCGGGCTGTGGTGCAAAAAAGCGTTGTCAGTTCATCGCCGCCAAAGGCCGGGCACGAGGTATGGGCCGCATCGAAACGCACCGAATGCAGGTATTTGCCCGAGCGGTCATAGGCGGCAACCCGGTGGTCGCCCCATTGCGCGATCCAGATATTGCCCGCCGCATCGACCACAGCGCCATCCGGGTTCAGCCTGTCGGTCCACAGGTCCAGAAACACCGACGCCTCGCCTTCGGGCCATCCGGTTTCGGCGTTCAAAGGCCAGCGCATGACCTGCCGCGTCTTGGTGTCGGCATAGTAGGCGCATGATCGATCCGGCGCGAAACAGATCGCGTTCGAGATGGTCACATCGGGAACAAGGCGGCGCAACTCACCCTGCCAAAAGCGGTAAATCGAGCCGGCACCCGGCTCGGCCCGCTTGCCCATGGTGCCGATCCAGAACCCACCCCACGGGTCCGCGCGCCCGTCATTCGACCGGGTGATCGGGTTGTCGGCCTCCAGCGCCGCCACCAGATCCTTGCGCCCCGTGGTCAGGGAAAACCGCCACAGCCCGGTTTCGGACGCGATCAGCAACGTATCGTGATCCACCCAACCCGCGGCCGAGATATGTTCGGAAAAGTCCCAGCTTTTCTGTTCGCCTGCTTCCTGGGTCATCAGACGCTTGTTCAGGATATCAAACCAGAAAAGCTGTTGCCGCTCGGGATGCCACAACGGGCCTTCGCCCAATTCGCAGGGGCGGTTGTCGAATATGGCGCTCATCCCACAGCCTCGTCATAGGCTGCAACAATCCGGATGGCCCGTTCCGAGATTTCGGCGATGTCCATACCCGGCTTGAACAGGGCCGACCCAATGCCGAACCCGTCTGCGCCTGCGGCGAGCCACTGATCGAAATTCTCGGGCCCTGCACCGCCGACGGCAAAAACCAGTGTCCCTTGCGGCAGAACCGGGCGCAGCGCGGCCAGACCGGATGGTCCGGCGGTGACACCCGGAAACAGCTTCAACCCCGTGGCCCCGGCCTTTAAGGCAGCAAAAGCTTCGGTCGGCGTGTATACACCCGGCCAGCTTTGCAGGTTCAGCGCAATCGTGCGCGCAATCACCTCGGCGTCGAAATTCGGTGACACAATCAGTTTCCCACCGGCCTGTGCGACATCCTCTACCTGTTGAACGGTCAGCACCGTCCCCGCACCTATTAACGCCTGCTCTCCGAAGGCAGAGGCCAATCGGGCGATGCTGTCCAGCGGGTCGGGTGAGTTCAGCGGCACCTCGATCCGGTCGATGCCCGCCTCGATAATGACACGGCCGACGGTTTCAGCCTCCGATGGCTTCAATCCGCGAAGAATGGCGATGATCGGGCGGCTCATGCGGTTTCCTTCGTCAGCGTGCGGGCCAGTGCCAGACCGGCCAGAGTGGAGAGCGTGGCATCCGCCGTCTCGACGAATGCGCCCTGTTGCTGCAGGGCCTGCGCATAGATCTTCGAAACCTCGTCCGCGCCGATTATGGCCAGTTGCTGGCCCAGCCAATAAGGCCGGGTCGCCGCAAGTTCGGCCCCGATCAACAGGCCGGACAGACGCGCCCGGGCGATGGCCTTGTCCTGCCCTTGCAACAGGTCCGCTGCGCGCAGCCCAAACAAACGTCCAGCCAGATTTTCCGGTTTTGACAAAGTGTCTGCAACAGCCTCGGCAAAGGCCGCATCATCCCAACCTTCGCCGACCGAATGTTTCAGCACCGATTGCCCGCACAGCAGGTCAAACATCTCGCCCGTCATAAAGGTGCGGAAGCTGATCACTTCGCCCGCGCTGACCTGCACCCATTTGGTATGGGTGCCGGGCAGACACAGCACGCCATCCCAGTTCTGGTGCCCGGCCAGAAATCCGGCGATCTGGGTTTCTTCGCCCCGCATCACATCCGGCGGCGTCGCTTGTTTCAGACCCGGCACGATAAAGGCCCGTATACGCGGATCGGTGCATGGAACACGAACCGGCGCATTGGGCACGGGGGCCGAGGGGACAGCGGCATAAGGCGCTTCGGCCCAGCCTTGCCGCGCGCCGACCATGCCGCAGGCGATAACATCAACGGGCGCATCGCCCAGCCAATCTTGCACCAGTGACAGCAGCGCAGATTGAAACGCGCCCGGCGCAACTCGGGCCATACCCAGATCACTCTGCGCCTGATCCAGCACCGTATCGCCCTGCATGGCCCAGGCCCGTAAGTGAGAGGTTCCCCAATCGACAGCAATCCATTCGGTCTTCATCGCGTCACCCCGATACCACTACGCCGCCGTCAACGGCCATGCACTGCCCGGTCATGGCGCGGCTGGCCTGAGACGCCAGAAACAGGGTCGGTGCGATCATGTCCTCGGGCGTCAGGTGTTCTTTCAGGCATTGGCGATCCATATGGGCGGCCAGATCTTCGGGCGTGGCCCACATATCCAGTTGTTTCTGCGTCAGCACCCAGCCCGGGGCCAAGGCGTTCACGCGGATGTTCTGCGGCCCCAATTCGCGCGCCAGCGAGCGGGTCATGCCTGTGATTCCAGCATTCGAGGTCGTGTAGATCGGATAGCCCGCATTGCCCATCATGTAACTGATCGAGCTGAAATTGACGATGGCACCGCCCTTATCCTGCATTTGTCGCGCGGCTTCCTGACAGGCGAAGTAATAGGCCTTGAGGTTGACCTCGATCATCCAGTCCCAGAACTCGGTTGTGGTTTCTTCCAGCGCGTGGCGTTTGTCATTGGCCGCGTTGTTGATCAGCACATTCAGGGGTCCATGCGCCTCGGCGGCTTTTTGCATGGTGGTGTGCAGCAATTCGGTGTCGGTCATGTCGCCCTGCATGAACAGCGGGGCGCGACCGTGTTTGTCGCGCATCTCTTCGACAAAAGCGCTGGCGTCCGAGCGGCCGATAAAGGCAACGTTTGCCCCTTGCGCCAGGAACCCATCCGTTAGGGCTGCACCGACGCCCGAGCCGCCGCCGGTGATATAGACAGACGCCCCGTTCAGGTCATGGAATGTGGCGGATTGGGTCATCAATGGCTCTCTCTGGTCACAAGGCGGGTATCTTTGCCGACAAGGAAATCAAGATCTGCGCCCTGATCGGCTTGCAGCACGTGGTCGATATAGAGTTTCGCATAGCCGCGCGTGTAGTGCGGGTCGTCCGGTTGCCATGCCGCGCGGCGGGCGTCCAGTTCCTTTTCATCGACCAGAAGTTCCAACTCACCCTTACTGGCCGAAACGCGGATGCGGTCGCCGGTTTTGACCAACGCCAGAGTACCGCCCGCCTGCGCCTCGGGGCTGACATGCAGAATGACAGTGCCATAGGCGGTCCCCGACATGCGCGCGTCGGAAATGCGGATCATGTCGCGCACGCCTTCTTTCACCAGCTTGGCAGGGATCGGCATATTGCCGACCTCGGGCATGCCCGGATAACCCTTGGGGCCGCAGCCTTTGAGCACCAGAATGGTCTCAGACGTCACCGGCAGGTCATCACGGTCGATATTGGCTTTGAGGTCTTCGATATTCTCAAAAACGTAAGCCTCGGCTTCGGTTTCCAGCAAGGCATCTGTGGCCGCCGAAGGCTTCACGATGGCCCCGTTCGGTGCCAGATTGCCCCGCAGCACGCGTAGGCCAGCGGCGGGTTTCACCGGACCATTGAAGGGTCGGATCACGTCATTGTTGAAACATTCAGCCCCTTCGTAATGGGCCGAGATATCCTTGTTCAGCACCGTTTTTGCCGGGCGCAGGAAGGGCTTGAGTTCGTTCAGAACCACCGGCACGCCGCCTGCATAACAGAAATCCTCCATCAGGTACTTGCCCGAAGGCATACAATTGACCAGCAGGGGGATTTCGGAACCGATCTCAAAGTCTTTCAACGTCAGGTCCACGCCAACCCGACCCGCCAACGCGAGAAGGTGAACCACCGCGTTGGTCGACCCACCTACGGCGGCGTTGGCGAGGATGGCATTCTCAAACGCCTCTTTGCTCAGAATGTCGGATGGTTTGAGGTCTTCATCCACCATCTCGACAATCCGCTTGCCGGTCAGATGCGCCAGCGCCATGCGGCGGGCGTCAACGGCAGGCAGGGCGGCATTGGTGGGCAGGGACATGCCCATCGCCTCGACCAGAGAGGCCATGGTGCTAGCCGTGCCCATGGTCATGCAAACCCCTGCGCTGCGCGACATACCAGATTCGGCGTTCATGAAGTCCTGCAGCGTCATCTCTCCGGCGCGCACGGCCTCGGAGAATTTCCAAACGTCGGTGCCCGAACCGATATCCTGCCCGCGATACTTGCCGTTTAGCATTGGGCCGGAACTGACCACGATCGACGGCAGATCGACTGACGCAGCGCCCATCAACTGCCCCGGCGTGGTCTTGTCACACCCGCCCAGCAGCACGACGCCGTCGATGCCATAGGCACGGATCGATTCCTCGACATCCATGGCCAGCAGGTTGCGGAACAGCATGGCGGTGGGTTTCATTTGGGTTTCGCCCAGCGACATGACGGGGAATTCCACCGGAAACCCTCCGGCCTCCCACACGCCGCGTTTGACGCCCTCGGCCAGATCGCGCAGGCCTGAGTTGCAGGGGGTAAGTTCGGACCAGGTGTTGCAGATGCCGATGATGGGCCGCCCGTCAAAGGCGTGATCGGGGAAGCCCTGGTTCTTCATCCAGGACCTGTGGATGAACCCATCCTTGTCGAGCTTTCCGTACCAATGCGCTGAGCGGCGTTTCTTTGTCATTCTTGTCAGCCTTCTACTCTTGGGGTCAGGCGGCCTTGGCGGGTTTGCACCAGTCCGGCAGCCAGTCGGTATGCGCAATCAGCAGATCGTCAACTAAGTTTCGGATCTGGCGCAGGTCCAACTCGGCAGCGGTGTGGGGGTCCATCATGGCAGCATGATAGATATATTCCGGGTTCTGCTCGACCAAAGCGCGCACCGTTAGTTCCTGCACATTGATCTGCGTCCGCATCAGCGCGATCAGTTGGGGTGGGATATCGGTCACGACCGAAGGCTGCACCCCGTTGCTGTCCACCAGACAGGGGGTCTCGACCGCAGCGCCAAGGGGCAGTTGCGGGATTTGGCCAGTGTTGGGCAGGTTGCCATAAGCCACATAGGGCGTGTCGGTGACGATAGCGTTCATGAGATCGGCGGCGAATTCATGGCTGCGGGTGACAGTGATGTCACGGCCATCGGTCAGCGTCTTGGCCTGCTCTTTCCAGTTGGCGACCTGTTCAATGCAGCGGGTGGGGTATTCGTCCAGCGGGATCGAGAATTGCTCGATCAGATCCGAGCGCCCGTCCTTGATGAACCACGGAACGTATTCGGCCAGATGTTCCGAGCTTTCGGTGCAGAAATAGCCAAGATGGTCCATAACCTCATAACGCACCTTGTTGGGACAACGCGGCATCAGCAATGGCGGTTTGGGCAGGCGACCGCTGGCATAGCCTTGCCGCAGCGCGGGGTAAAGGTCGCGGCCTTGATGTTCCAGTTTCAGGAAAAAAGCGACGTGATTGACGCCCGCAACCTTGTAGCGGAATTCGTCCTTAGGCAGGTCCAGATCATGGGACAGTTCCTCGACCGTGTTCTGGACCGAGTGGCACAGGCCCACCTGTTTCAGCGCCGAGAATTGTTCCGCCAGCGCCCATGTGTTGATCGCCATCGGATTGACGTATTGCAGCAGCGTCGCGTTGGGGCAAAGCTGCATCATATCTCGCGCCACGTCCCACAGAACCGGAACCGTGCGGAGCCCGCGCATGATGCCACCGACTCCCAGCGTGTCGGCAATGGTCTGGCGCAGGCCGTATTGTTTAGGAATCTCGAAATCGGTGACCGTGCAGGGCTCATACCCGCCGATCTGGAAGGCGGTTATGACAAAGTCGGCCCCGTCCAGCGCGGCGCGGCGGTCAATATGCGTTGAAACGGTTGCGCCCGAACCGACCGAGCGGATCATGGCGCGGGCCACCGCTTCGCTTTCTGCCAGACGTTCGGGATTGATATCCATCAGCGCAAAGTGGCTGTCGGCCAGCGCAGGGGTCAGCAGCGCGTCGCCCACGATGTTCTGCATGAAGATCGTTGAGCCCGCTCCGACAAAGGCGATTTTGGTCATTTTGCAAACCTTTGGTTTGACGTTATTTTACGGCACCGAGGGTCAGGCCCGCGATGAAGTGTTTCTGCATCAGGAAGAACATGGCCACCGGCGGCAGGGCCGCGACGATGGAACCGGCACTCATCAATTGATAGGCGGCGCGGAATTGCGCGTTGAAACTGGTGATGCCTGCGGTGACAGGCTGGCTTTCCGCGCCTTGGGTCAGGACCACGGCCCAAAAATAGTCGTTCCAGATAAAGGTGAAGATCAACACGCTGAGCGCCGCGATCGCAGGCTTCATCAGCGGCAGAACCACGTACCAGAAGATACGCCATTCGCTGATACCCTCGACCCGTGCCGCCTCGATCAGTTCGAAAGGAAGCGCGCGGATGAAATTGCGCATGAACAGGGTACAGAAACCGGTCTGGAAGGCGATGTGGAACAAGACCAGCCCGGTTTTGGTGTTGTAGAGACCTAATTCCAGCGTCAGGTCGCGTACGGGAACCATCAGAATCTGGAACGGCACGAAATTGCCCGCGACAAACATGAAGAAGATCCAGAGGTTCGATTTGAACTTGTATATCCCCAGCGCGAACCCGGTCATGCAGCTAAGCGCGACACATCCGATCACCGTTGGGACGGTGATCAGGAAGGAATTCATCAGATAGCGGGGCATGTCCGAGTTGAAGAAGACCTGCCCGTAGTTGAACGCGCCCTCAAAGCTGGACGGCATGCCCCAGTAGTTCGCATTGGTAAAATCCGCAGCGGGTTTGACCGAGAACAAGGCGACCGCCAGAAGCGGCCCCAGCCACAGCAGCAGAGCGACAGGCAGCAGTGCCTGATAGGTGATCTGCGCCGCGCGGGGTTGTTTTTCGATGGGTTTGGGAAACATCTCAGTGCCCCCTTTCTTCGCGATACATCGACCACAGGAAGTAGGCGATGAAGCAGAGCATGATCAGGAACAGGATCACCGCGATGGCAGCGCCGTATCCCATGCGGAAGCCGTATTCGGACAGCGCGACCTCAAACATATAATAGGCCAGCACGCGGGACGACCCGAACGGCCCCCCTTGGGTCATGATCGAAATCAGGTCGAACGACCGCAGTGCGCCGATGATGGTGACGACGAAGGCGATAAAGGTGGCCGGGCGCAGTTGCGGCAGGATGATGTGCCACAGCATCCGCCCGCCCTTTGCGCCGTCCAGACGTCCGGCCTCGATCTGTTCGGGGTCCACGGCGTTCAGGCCGGTCAGGTACAGGATCATGCAATATGCAGTCTGCGGCCAAAGGCCAGCGAAGATGATGCCGTAGGTGACGAACCTCTCATCGCCCAGCACGTTGAGCGGGCCCATGCCAAAGAAGCCAAGGAACTCGTTCAGCAGGCCAAAGGTCGGATCATAGAACCATGTGAAAACGAGGCCGACGACGACCTGAGAAATCACAAACGGAAAGAAGAACAGCGATTTATACAGGCGGATGCCCCAGACCGTCTGGTTCAGGAACAGCGCAATGAACAGGCCCGCCGGGATGGCCAGCAAGTAAAGGAGCAGCCAGATCAGGTTGTTTTTCAGCGAAATATAGAACGCATCCCGATCAACCCATTCCCAGTAAAGGTCCTCGTAGTTGCGGAAGCCCACATATTCCGCAGCCCCCAGCCCGTCCCATTCATAAAGCGACAGGTTGAAGGACTGGAAAACCGGGATGATCACATAGACCATAAAGAACAGCAGACCCGGGGCCAGAAACAGCCACGGCGCGATGCGCTGTTGGTTGCGGTGGAACCAGCTTTCCTGTTCTGGAGCGTCTGCGGCAATGGTCATGGCGGCATTCCGGCTGAGGGGTGGCGGGCTGAAGCCCGCCCTAGATTTGCAGTTTGGCGTAGGCCGGGCTTCAGCCCGGCCCTGTCCGTTTAGTTGTCGTAGATGCGCTGACGTGCGCGCTCCAGCTTGGCCAGGATACGATCAGCATTGTCCGGCTTGACCATGAATTCCTGGAAGCCTTCCATCGACACCTTTGCCATTTCGGCAGGCGCGTCACGATCCCAGAACTGGGCGACACCGCCCGGGCTGTTCGACGACAGCATGGTAAAGCCCTGCTGCAGGAACTTGTCATCATCCACAGCAGACTGTGCGTTCACCGGCAGCTGCCCGAGGTTTGCACCGTTGTTGATCTCGGTCTGCTCATCCGCAGAAACCGCAAAGCGCAGGAATTCGCGCGCGGCTTCCTTGTTCGAGGCATTGGCAGGGATGTGGAACGTGTCGGTCGGCGCGTCTTCGGCCAGCTCTACATCGGGGTTGATGGCGACGAACTGGTAGAAGTCCAGCTGGTCATCGGTCAGGCCAGCCTCGCGCAGCGGGGCGACAGCAAAGTTGCCCATCAGATAGGCCGTGGCCTCGCCATTGACCATGAAGGGCAGGGCTTCCTGCCAGCTATAGGTCTGGTGGTTGTCGATGAACGCGCCCATATCGATCAGCTGCTTCCAGTTGGCGAAGGTCTGTTTGACCCGGTCGTCCTCCCAGCTGATTTCGCCATTGGCGAGCTGGTTGTGGAAGTCGAAGCCATTAGTGCGCATGTTCAGGTAGTCGAACCAGCCACCGGCGGTCCACAGGAACTTGGTGCCGATGGTATAGCAGGCACGACCGGAATCGACGATCTTCTGGCAGTTGGCCAGTTCTTCTTCCCAGGTGGTCGGCTCGGTCAGGCCCAGTTCGTCAAAGATGTCTTTGCGATAGTAAACGCCCCACTGGTAGTAGGTATAGGGCACGCCCCATTGCTTGCCGTCGATGGTCATCGCACCCTTGGTCGAGGCCAGATTATCAGCAATCTCAGGCTCGGCCCACAGGTCGGACACATCTTCGAAAAGCCCCGCCTCGACATAAGGCTTCATCCGGTTGGCCGCGTACCAGGTGGCCACATCCGGCGTATCCGCCGTCAGGAAGTTGCGGATCTGGGTCTTGTAGGCTTCGCGGTCGATCACGGTGGTCTCGATCTCCAGCCCCGGGTGCTGCTCTCCGAACCGCTCGATCATCGCTTCCATCGTCGCGCGCGGCGCCGGGTTCGATGTATCGAGGAAGATTCGCAGTTCACCGGTCAACTCGGCCGCAACAGGCGCGGCAAGTGCCACACTGGCCGCCAAAGCAGCCGCAGTGCGCTTGAACATGGAATGCATGGTTTCCTCCCTTAAGCTTCCATTTTGTAGTTCCAAATATTGAAACCTAGTTTTATATATTGAAAACTACACATCGACTCGGCTAGTCTTGTCAAGACCCTGATGAGGATGGCGGCGGTCAATCGGAGGAGAACAGGCACCCGTGGCAGGTGACGGAACAATAGGCAAAGCATGTGATGTGCTGGATCAGGTGGCGTCGTTCGGACGCCCCGTGCGGTTTGCGGAATTGCTGGACCGCAGCACCTTTCCCAAGGCGACACTGTATCGGTTTCTGCAAACCCTGACCAATCAGGGCATGCTGTCGTATGAGCCCGAACGACAGACATATACCCCCGGTTTGCGGCTGGTGCGGTTGGCACATGCGGCCTGGACCCAAAGCTCTCTGGCCCCGATTGCGCGGCCGTTTCTGGATGCGCTCAGCCAGGAAACGGGCGAGACGGTGCATCTGGCGCAGCTTGATTCCAGTCAGGTCCTGTATGTCGACAAGCGCAACGCGGCGCAGCCGGTCGAGATGTATTCGCAAGCCGGCAAGGTCGGCCCGGCCTATTGCACGGGCGTCGGCAAGGCGATGATGGCCTTTCTGGATGAAGACGCTTTGAACAAGGCGGTGTCGCAGCAAAGCTACCACCGTTTCACGGACAAAACGCTTGCGTCCGAGCAGGCGCTGCGGGCCGATCTAGACCTGATCCGCCAGCGCGGTTTCGCCGTGGATGACGAAGAACACGAGCCCGGCATTATCTGTATCGCTTGCCCGATTCTGACCTCGGGCGGGCGAATGCTGGGTGCGATTTCCGTGACCGGTTCAACAGATCGAATGAATTTTGAGCAATTGGAAGCCTGGGTTCCCCGGGTTCGGCGCGTGGCCGAACAGATCGGGGCCGAGGCGCAGGCGTGGCGGTTCCCCGAAACCCGCCGGGATGCCTATAGCGATAGGATGCAAGGGACATGACAGGTGTAACTCTGAACCAGGCGATCAAACGGTATGGCCAGACTCAGGTCATTCACGGCATTGATCTGCAGATCGAAGATGGCGAATTCTGCGTGTTCGTCGGCCCCTCGGGCTGTGGCAAGTCCACGCTGCTGCGAATGATCGCTGGGCTTGAGGAAACATCCGAAGGCCAAATCCATATCGGCGCGCGCGAAGTGACCCATATGGACCCAGCCAAGCGCGGCGTGGCAATGGTGTTTCAGACCTACGCGCTCTATCCGCATATGACAGTGGCCGAGAATATGGGCTTTGGGCTGCGCATGAACGGCGTGGCCAAGGGTGAGATCGACAAGAAGGTTCAAGACGCCTCGAACATCCTGAAGCTGGATCAATACCTGAAACGCAAGCCCAAGGCCCTGTCCGGCGGGCAGCGTCAGCGCGTTGCCATCGGTCGTGCAATCGTGCGCGGCCCCGAGGTGTTTCTGTTTGACGAACCGCTGTCGAACCTCGACGCCGAATTGCGGGTCGAAATGCGGGTCGAAATCGCCCGTCTGCATCAGGAAATCGGCGCGACGATGATCTACGTAACCCACGATCAGGTCGAGGCGATGACCATGGCGGACAAGATCGTCGTTCTGCGCGATGGCCGGATTGAGCAGGTGGGTGCCCCCATGGACCTGTACCGCGATCCTGATAACCGCTTTGTTGCCGGTTTCATCGGCTCGCCCGCAATGAATTTCCTGGACTGCGACTATGCCGACGGCCATGTCACGCACCCGGCCCTCAGCCAGCCTTTGCCGGTTTCCGCCTCGGTTCCTACCGGTCTGACCAAGGTAACCTTGGGCATGCGCCCCGAACACATCCAGATCGATCGCTCTGCCGAAACGTGCACGGTTGATCTGACCGAAGCACTGGGTGGGGTGTCGTACTCCTATCTGCTGACACCCAATGGCGACAAACTGATCGTCGAGGAACGCGACGACCAGCGCAGCACAACGGGCGAGCGCATCGGCATCTCGGTCCAGCCCGAGCGTGCGATGGTGTTTGATCCCGAGACAGGTCAGCGGTTTCGGTAAGCGGCGGGCCCGTCGCTTGCATCCGACATCCTTCGCGACCTGATCCTGCCACCCGTGGCAAAACGCGCGTCCGTGGGTGATTGATTCCAATCCAAACCTCATTTATGGGAGGCCCTGTCAAAACAGAGTCACCCAGGGGCGATAGCATTGGTCTGCCCCTACCGCGCCACGCTGATGTGGCCCCAACTCTTGGATCGCACGCCCCGAAAGGCTTAAAAAAGGTAAAAGAATATGGCAGATAAATCGAACTTCGACATATTGTATACCATTGTAGACGAAGCGCCCGAATTGGCCAGCGCGTCGTTTCTGCCCATCATTCGCAAGTTCGCCTCGGCGGCGGGTGTCAGTGTTGGCACCAAGGACATTTCGCTGGCAGGCCGTATTCTGGCAACCTTCCCGGAAAACCTGACAGACGCGCAGCGCATCACCGATGATTTGGCCGCTCTGGGTGAGTTGGTGAAGACACCGGATGCCAATGTGATCAAACTGCCGAACATCTCGGCCTCGGTGCCCCAGCTTGTGGCGGCCATCGAAGAGCTGCAATCGCAGGGCTATGACATTCCGAACTACCCCGAAGAACCCTCGACCGACGAGGAAAAGGCGATCCGCGCGCGCTATGACGCGATCAAGGGCTCGGCCGTGAACCCGGTTCTGCGCGAAGGCAACAGCGACCGCCGCGCGGCGCGGGCGGTGAAGAACTATGCCCAGAAGAACCCGCATTCGATGGGTGAGTGGTCCTCGGACAGCAAAACCAAAGTGTCGTCCATGCCAGGCAACGACTTTTACGCAAACGAGAAGTCGGCCACCATCAAGGCGGCTCAGGCCGGCGATGCGAAGATCGAATTTGTCGGCAAGGATGGCAGCGTGACCGTTCTGAAAGACGGCTGGCCGCTGGCTGAGGGCACCGTGGCCGATGCGACCTTCATGTCGGTCAAGGCACTGTCCGCATTCCTGACGGACGCGATCGAGGACACCAAGACAGACGGCACTATGTTCTCGCTGCATATGAAGGCCACGATGATGAAGGTCAGCGACCCGATCATCTTCGGTTATGCCGTCAAGGCGTGGCTGGCCCCGGTGTTCAAAAAATTTGGTGCCGAGCTGGACGCGTTGGGCGTGAACCCCAACTCAGGCCTTGGTGATCTGCTGGAGCGTGTTCAGGGCAACGCCGACATCATGGCCGCCATTGACGCGATCAAGGGCGACCGCCCGTCCATGTATATGGTCGACAGCGACAAAGGCATCACCAACTTGCACGTCCCGTCGGACGTGATCATCGACGCCTCGATGCCCGCCGTGATCCGCGCGGGCGGCAAGGGCTGGGACGAGACCGGTGCCAAGGGCGACACCAACTGCGTGATCCCCGACCGCTGCTATGCGCCGGTTTATGATGAATCCATCAAGTTCTTCAAAGCCAATGGTGCGTTGAACCCAGCAACTGCCGGAGCCGTGGCCAACGTGGGCCTGATGGCGCAGAAGGCCGAAGAATATGGCTCGCACCCGACCACATTCCAGGCCCCTGCTGATGGCACCATCCGCATCGTTCTGGCAAATGGCGAGACGCTGCATTCGCACGAGGTGGAACAGGGTGACATCTGGCGGTCCTGCACCGTCAAAAAGGCCCCCATCGAGAACTGGATTCAACTGGCGATGGATCGTCAGCGCCTGACGGGGTCCGAGGCGATTTTTTGGCTCGACGCAAACCGCGCCCACGATGCCGAGCTGATTAAATACGTGACACCAGTGCTGGAAGCTGCAGGCGTAGCGGACAAGTTCCAGATCATGGCCCCGCGCGAGGCGACCCGCCAGTCGCTGGAAACCATTACAGCGGGCAATGACTCGATTGCCATCACCGGCAACGTGCTGCGCGACTACCTGACCGACCTGTTCCCGATCCTGGAACTGGGCACCTCGGCCAAGATGCTGTCCATCGTCAAGCTGATGAATGGCGGCGGTCTGTTCGAAACCGGCGCGGGGGGTTCGGCCCCGAAACACGTGCAGCAGCTGGTTGAGGAAAACCACCTGCGCTGGGATTCGATGGGTGAGTTCTGCGCGCTGGGTGAATCCCTGAACTTCCTGGCCGACAACAAGGGCAACGCCAAGGCAGGTGTACTGGGTGCCGCAGCCGAGGCCGCGACGCAGGGCATTCTGGACAATAACCGCTCGCCCAGCCGCAAGGTTGGCCAGCCGGACAACCGTGACAGCCACTATTGGTTCGCGCGCTACTGGGCCGAAGCACTGTCCGCGCAGTCGGATGATGCGGAATTGGCGGCAGAGTTCGCACCCGTCGCGGCTGATCTGGCCGCGAAGGAGGAGCAAATCCTTAGCGAATTGGCCAGCGCGCAAGGTGCAGCGGCTGACCTGGGCGGTTACTACCATACCGATCCGACAAAAACCGCTGCGGTGATGCGCCCCAGCGCAACACTCAACGCGATCATAGGCTAAACCAAAGCCGACCGGATAACCGTGCTTCGGCCCGGTCACTGATCGAGCAAAACCAAAAAGGGCGGGCCTTTATCGGCCTGCCCTTTGTTTTTCGTTTCCAAATTAATTAAGGTTTAAGGAAAAAGCACAACTCAAGGTTCAGTTTGGCAACACTCACGCAGCCGTTGAAAAAGCTTGAACGACTTGTCTTGCATTTCAGGAATGCGTGCAGATTATCAGAGACTTAACGCCCATGCGCCTCGGTCGCTGGGCCAAGGGCAGAGTTTCTACATGAACGGGAGCGATCATTTGGACAGCGTTGGGCGTGGCGAACGGTTAGGCCGGATTCTGTGTCTGATCCCGGCTTTGTACTTTTTTGCCACGGCGGCTTACGCGCTGGTCAACTTCGCCGAATACGCCGCCGGCACCGCGCGGTTGCTGCGCTATGTTCTGGTTCCGGCTGCATTGGGCCTGATTTTGGTGCTTGCTGCAGTGTTCACACGACGCGACACACGGCTGATGGTCGGGATTTGCATGTCCACCTTGTTGGCGACGCTATTTCTGTTCGAAGGTTATATCAGCGTCAAATCTCTACAAGGCGAGTTGGGATCGGTCGGCATTGTGAAGGACGATGTCGATCTGGCACCGTATCTGCAAAACCTGCCGCCCGCTGCAACGTTGAAAAGCGTCAATAACGCGGTGGAACTGAAACAGTTGAGCAAGGCGGTTTTGGCACCGCAGCCCAAGAACCAGATGTTTCTGTGTTCGCTGGATGGCCAGCCGGTCACGTATGAGCCCGACAGGTTAGGGTTCCGAAATCCCGACTCTGTCTATGATGGCGACATTGAGGTGTTGGTGCTGGGGGACTCGTTTGTTGAGGGGTTCTGTCTGCAAGATGGTGAACACCTTGCGGACCAGCTGCGCGCCTATTCCCCCAACTTGTTGAATCTGGGGCACCGCAGCGCCGGGCCCTTGTTCGAACTGGCGGTTTTGGGGCGCTATGGCCCGGCCTTTGAGCCGGACTTGACGATAATGGTGTTCTTTGCAGGCAATGACTGGCGAAACCTGAACCGCGAACTGACAATGCCGTGGCTTGCACAAGCTCTGGAAGACGGGGTGGATTTCGGGCCTGTCGCCAAATCGGATCAACAGATTGCAACGCTGACAGATCAGATTGATCAACAGTGGGGAAGCATGGACTTGTCCCTGAGCCACTATTTCCAATCCAGACGTGTTGTTCGAAATTTCCTTGCCTTGCAAAAAACGGCCAAGCTGTTGGGGCTTCACTACCCGCAGGCGGTCGCGCCACAACCCGAGTACAAGGATATTCTCAGCCGCGCTGAGGACATAGTGGCGCAATGGGGGGGCGAGCTTGTTATCGTCTTCGTGCCCCCGGTCGACCGTTTTAGTGGTTTGATATCGCAAGACTTCCTGCACGACCCGCTCAGAGACTTGGTTCAAAGCGCCGCCGACGAGGTTGGGCTGGCGGTGATCGACCTGACGGATCAGTTTGAAGCGCATCCCAGGCCCAAGGATTTGTACGCATCAGACGCGCATTTCAGCCCGGCCGGGGCGTCGCTGGCGGCCGGGGCCATCGCAGAAGGATTGCAGCAAAGGGGGTTTATGAACTGAGTCATTGGTGACGGTGCTGCTTATGGAAGCGCGCATACGATGTAAGGATTTGTAATTATTTTTAAATTTCTAGTCGATGTAAGTTCAAATAGATGAAGCTGACGATCAAAGTAGATTCGAAATGATTGAAGCTATTCCTTCAACAATAATCTGGAAACCGCACTTTCCGTCACAAACCAGTGGCAATCCAAGACTTCCCAGGCTCATTCTTTAGATTTGTGAACTACATCATTGTTCCGTTGTTTGATTTGTAGCAGGTATTTTTAATGAAAGTTGTTCATGTGATTACGGGCACCAATGTTGGGGGTGCCCAAATTATGTTGCAAAGATATTTAGCGGCGTTGGGATCTGACGCCCGCGATCATTCGGTGGTCTCGTTGATGGGTGACGGCGTTATTGCAGAGCCGATCCGCTCTTTGGGGGTCAATGTCACTTCGCTGAATTTGCGGGAAGGGCAGGTGACGCCGGGCTCGCTGGTGAACCTGCGGCGCGCAGTCAAGGAACACGCTCCGGACGTCGTGCATGGATGGATGTATCACGGATGCATGGCAGCCTGGGCGGCAATTGCCGGGCGCATCACTTCGAAACCCGGCCTTGTCTGGGCGGTGCACCATTCCTTGCAGGACATTCAGAACGAGAAACGCTCAAACCGCATTCTGATACGCGCGCTGGCCAAACTGTCAGGCTTTGCCGGGCAGATTACCTATTGTTCGGACGTATCGCGCAAACAGCACGAGGCTATTGGGTTCTCGGGCGCGAATTCGGCGCTTATCCCCAATGCGATCGACACCAATGTGTTTCGCCCGGACGATGCGGCGCGCAAGCGGCTTGAGGATCTGTGCGGCGTAAACGACGACCGGTTTTTTGTCGGCAATTTTGCCCGCAGCCATCCGATGAAGGATCATGTTTCGATGGTCAGGGCAACGGCAAAGCTGCTTGAATCGGGCTACGATGTGCATGCGGTAATCTTTGGGCAGGGCACCACGACAAGCCCTGCGGTGGCCGAGGCCAGTGCTTTGGGCATTAGCGACAGGGTCAGCGCATTCGAAGGCCGACCCGATGTGGAAAAACTGGTGCCGGGCCTCGATATTTTTCTGCTGTCTTCAGCCTGGGGCGAAGCCTTCCCACTGGCGGTGGCCGAGGCAATGGCATGCCAGGTTCCCTGCGTCGTAACGGATGTGGGTGACAGCGGCTTTCTTGTCGGCAACTCCGGGCTTGTCGTTCCACCGGCTGATCCGGACGCTCAGTCCGGGGCCGTGGCGCAACTTCTGGATGCGGGGCCGGGCAAGCGCGCGGAATTGGGCCAACTGGCCCGTGAAAGAATAAAGTCGGAATTTTCTGCCGAGAGGTATATACAGTTGCACGAGGATGCCTATCTTAAGGCGATGTATGTTAAGGCGTCGAGCAATAGTGGTTTGTCGAAGTCTGCCTAGGTTTGTGTGAACTCAGGCTGGCGGGCTCGGTTATTCGGCAAATGCACGTTCGAGCCCCGGAAGTTTTAAGAGTGAGTGTACCGCTATTGCGGTAAAAGGGTTTGAATATGACGGTTCAAGAGAGAATTGAACATACAGTTGTGTCGCAAAGTGAAGGTCGCGTCGGATTAGATGGCGTTTCGCACATTGTGCGAAGACATATGCCAATGATGCTGGCCATTGTTGCGGTGGTCGTCGGGATTACATTCCTGGCGGTTCGCCTGCTCGAGCCACGCTACCGCACAGTTTCAACCGTTGTCATGACGATGCTCGAGACCCGGGTCAGCGCGACCGAGGTTGAACTGGAAACCTTTGAACTGACCCGCGCAGTTATCGAAACCGAGATGGATATTCTGCGGTCCCGCGAGTTTGCGGCAGATGTGGCCGAAGCAATGTCATTGTTCAATGATCCGACCTTTGTGCCATATGCGGATCCTGGAACGCCCGGCTCAACAGCAGATCGCAGAGAAAAGGTCATCGACAAAACGCTGGGGTCGTACAAGGTGGTTCGCCGGGGCGAAAGCCTGGCCATCGAGATTATCGCAACATCCAACGACCCGCTTCTGGCCGCCAAGTTTTCGAACACCGTTGCCGAGACCTATATCCTGCGCTCAAAGCTGAAGCGGACCGAGTTGATTTCGGACTCCATCACCTTTCTGCGGACGCGGGTCAGTGAATTGGGCGAAGAACTCTCGCAATCCGAACTGCAACTGGCGGCGTTCATTCGGCAAAACAAACTGGATGATTTGACCCTGCCTGACAGGTTGCGGGCTGAAAACGACCGCCTGTCTTCGATCTATGATGCCGTCAAGGACGACGAGGCGCTGAAAGACGAATCCGACCGTGTTGCGAAGGAACTGGCCGAGATTCAGGTCGCACTGCATGAGCGCACACGCTCGGAACTGGCCTTGATGCGGATGGAGCGGTCGATTGAACTGCTGCGCCTCAGGTATCAGAACTCAATCGAAAAGCTGAATGAGCTTGAGACACAGTTGGAGTTTGCCGGTCAAGGCGCGCGTCAGGTCTCATTCGCGCGCATTCCTGTTGAGCCATATTGGCCAAACCCGCGTGTTGCGGTTGCGGTCAGCGGTGTTGCCGGTCTGGCCTTGGCCTTTATTGCAGCGCTGTTGCTGGAAGGTCTGAACTACCGTCTTTGGAGCGAACGCCAGACCGCCCGGATTTCCGGCCTTGCAAATTTCGGGTTCCTGCCAAGCATCAAGGAACGCACATTTTTCGGACGCGAGAATTCGTCGTCCTGGTTCCTCGAGGGCGACGCGACCCCGTCCTTCTTTCAGGCGCTGCGCGGGTTCCTGACGCTTTGGTTCAATCTGGTCACGGATGGCAAGATCGTCATGATCACATCCGGCCTTCCCGGCGAAGGAAAATCCACCGTCGCCGTTTCCATCGCTGCGGCCGCTGCAAAAGAGCAGATGAAAGTTCTGGTGCTTGATCTGGACAACCACAAAAGAGGCGCGACCAAGCTTGTTGGGTCGGATGCCAAACCCGCAAGCGCCGCGGATGTTTTGGCAGATAAAGTTGTACCTCAGCCGGTTGTCGTCAACGGCGAGACTGCGTTCCACCTTCTGTCGCTGCACATGCTGGACGATCAGTCGCCGGCCAATGCAAAAAGCACGCTCAAGCGCCTGAACACCAAGCTGCGCAAGCATTTCGATCTGGTAATCGTGGACACTCCGCCAACTCTGATCGTGCATGATGCGTGCCGGCTGGGCGACCTTGTCGACAAAACCCTGATCGTTGTGCGTTGGGGCAATACCAGCGAGGCCGTCCTGCGCGACACCGTGGACAAGCTGGAGCGTAACGGAATTGACGTCACGGGAACAATTATCAACGACGTGAACACCCGCAAGCACAGGAGATATGGTTATGGCGGTGGCGCCGACTATTATTCCTACAATAAGTCAGGCTACTACTAAGCTGATTGCGCGCGCGTCGACCGTCATTGCCCTGAGCGTTGCTTTGTTTTTGGCGCAAGATGTCGCGGCAGAGTCTGCCTTTCCGGGTGCCGTAGGCTATGGCGCTGGTGCTGTCGGCTGGAAGGGCGGCAGTGTTCTGACTGTGACCAACCTAAACGACAGTGGTCCGGGGTCGCTTCGGGAATGTGCCGAAGGCAACGGCCCCCCGCGCGTATGTGTCTTTGCGGTTAGCGGGACTATCGACCTGACGAACGCGATTTGGGTTGGACCAAACACCTATATCGCCGGACAGACTGCGCCCGGGGATGGCATACAGCTGCGGATTGTCGAAGGGAAAGTCGGCACGCTGATATTGAAGAACGTGAACGATGTCGTGGTGCGCTTTCTGAAGGCGCGTCCCGGGGTGACGGATGAACAGTCATCGGTTGTGGATGCGGTAACGGTAGAAAACGGTCAGCGCGTCTATCTTGGCAACCTGTCCCTGGCGTTCGCCTCGGACGAGACGGTCAACGTTCACGTCTCGAACGCGACCGCGCAGGACATAACACTGGCGGACAGTATTGTTGCGCTTAGCCTGGATCGTTCGAACCATCCCAAAGGGCGCCATTCAAAAGGGGCGCTGATCTGCTCGGACGAAGGTCCCACGAATGCGTGCGGGCGGATTTCATTGATCCGAAATCTGTTTGCGCATCACCGCGACCGGCAGCCGGACATCAAGGCAACTGATATTGGCCCGGTCGAGGTCATCAACAACGTTTTCTACAATCCAATCAGCCAGTTTGGCGAGTTCTACGACCTGCTGGGCGACGCTTCTATCGCCTATATCGGGAACGTCGCCCTGACCGGCCCCGATACCATCCGCAAAACGCCCGAAGCCGTTCAGGTGTTCGAGTGGGAGGATGACTATGCCGTTGCTCTTTGGGCCGAGGGCAACATTGCAGACACGCCCGACGGCTGCCGCGCGCGCCGGTTCGAGGTTTTGGACGTGACCGCCATACAGCAACAGGTTCCTCCCGGAAGCTGGCCGTTGACGACAGATCCCCTCCCGGCCGCCGAAGCGCTTGAAACGGTGCTGAGCCGGTCAGGGGACCGGATCGAAGGGCACCGCGAACCGGACAGTTTGGATGCGGCTATTATCGGGGATGTTCAAAACTGCACCGGTCAGATCATCGACGAGGTCGAGCAAGTTGGCGGCTGGCCCGATATTACGTCTGACAATCCGGTCGCCGACAGCGATCTGGACGGTTTGCCCGATGCTTGGGAAGAAACCCGCGATGGGCTGGATCCCAACCGCATTGATGATCCGTGGGCTTTGGATCCGCAAACGGGGTTGAGCCATGTTGAAACATGGCTTGCCATCATGGCCGGAGACCTGTCTTGACTGCGCGCCTGTCATCCGGGCTTCGCGATGAGCCGTTGAAAAAGCGCCTTCTGCGCAATCTCAAGTGGATTTTCTCGGCACAGGTTGCGGTTGCTCTGCTTGGAATGGTCTATCTTGCCTTTGGCGCGCGCGCATTGGGTGCGGCGGGGCTGGGGCTGATTGCTGTTCTGGAGGCCTACAGCCGAATTATGGCCAGATTGCTGCATCTGGAGCCGTGGCAGGCCGTCATTCGACATGCCAGTACGGCGCTGGAAAACGATGAGGTGGATCGCTTCGGACGGTTGATCGGCCTGTCCGTGCTCGTGGACTTGGCTGGCGGAGTGCTAGCGGCCACCGTGGCATTTCTTCTCGCGCCCATTTTGGCACCATTGCTTGGACTGGAAGACACCTATTTCTGGCTGTTGCCGGTCGGGGCGGCAGCCTGTGTCCTGTCGCTGCGGGCGACAGGTATTTCACTGCTTCGCATCTATGACCGCTTTGACATTCTGGCCAAACTGGACAGTGCAACAGCGGCGTTTCGGGCGTTTCTGGCGATCATGGCCTGGGCTTTCGACCTTGGTCTGGTTGGGTTTGCCGCGATTTTCGTTCTCATAAGTCTGCTGGACGGCACATTGGCCTATCTGGTGGGCCTGACTCAGATGCGGAAACGCGGACATCGGTTGCAGTTTGGCGGTATCCGGGAAACGCTGTCCGAGAATCCGGGATTCCTGCGGTTCATGTGGAACAGCAACCTCTCGGTCATTCTACGCCAAACCTCGCAACGGTTGGACGTCATTATTCTTGCCGCAATGGTTCCGGCAACTGCGGTTGGCTACTACCATATCGCGCGGCGCTGCGGAGATGCGGCACTGCGACTGGGTCGCCCGCTCAGCCAAACGATCTACCCGGAATTCACGCGGCTTTCGGCACGCGGACAAGTCGCGAAGCTGGGGAAAATCCTGCGCAACATAAGCGCCGGATTTGCGGTGGTGCTGGTGCTGGTGCTGACACCGGTCATCTGGCAGCTGGATAAGATCATTCTGGCGTTCTTCGGGCCGGAATTCGGCCCTGCAGTTCCTGTTGTTGCAATTCAGGCTGTGGCCGTTGGGTTCTATCTGTTTGGCTGCATCGTCAACCCCGCGCTGCTGAGCCTGGAACAGGACCGCGCGATGGTCAGGATCGGTGCCCTAATTACCGGGCTGTTTTTTGTCCTGATCTACCCGATGGTCACAACTTTCGGAGTAGCCGGGGCTGCGGCGTCGCACTTGATTTGTAACGCCATTTGGTTGGTTTTGTGTAGTATCGTGTTGAAACGGGCTGTCAGTGCAGCCGTCAACAAGGGGGTGCCTCGTGAAAGCTGACGCTTTGCACCAACCCGTCAAACCGGCTCAACACGGCAGTTTTCAGGTGCCGGATGTCTTCGGTTTCAGACGCGCCGGGTTGACCGGGCTGGAAGGGTTCTTTCTGTTCCTTGTGGTTGCTTTGGCACCCATCAATTACCTGCGCTTGCAAGCGGTCTATTTCACAGCCTCTGACGCCTGCGCGGTGATCGCCGTTATTGTTCTGGTGTCTCAGCAACGTCTGCCTCTCAACTACTTTGGCCGCGCCAGTGGCATGTGGTATCTGTCCTTTTTCCTTTTCGCCGGGGGGCTGACCATAAGCTCGCTGGTAAATGGCAATCCGGTCGAACTGGTGACCGTGGTATCGCAGTATTTCTTTTCGCTGATGCTGCTGCCCTTGTTGCTGGGGGCACGAAGCTACCCGCAGGTGATCGCATTGCTGCGGGTGTTGATCGTGTCCATCACCTTTGTGATGGTATTCGGCGCCTATATCGTTCACTTCGTCGAAGACGCGGGGCCGCGGCTGCTGTCTTACAACGGCAGGATGCGATCACTGATCGAGCGTGAAAACGAATGTGCCACTCTGGCCGCGATCGCGATCATCCTTACGTTGGGCTTGTACTATCTGAAAGAAATCAAGGCCATCTGGTTGGTCATATGTCTGCCCGCGCTCTATTACGGGGTCATCCTGACCGGATCGAACAGTGGCCTGTTGATCAGTACGCTTGGCACCATCATCATCGTTTTCCTGTGCGGAACGCGGCGCAGCATTGTGATTACCCTGGTCGGGTTCTTGATCGCCCTGTTCTCGATGCTTGAATTTGGCCAGTATTTCCTGCCCGAAGTGTTTCAGGACCGGGTCCTTGGCGCGTTGGTTGATGGCGACATCAGCGAAGCCGGCACATTCGATGGCCGGTATTTCTTGATCCAAGAGGCATTGCATGTCGCGCAGGATACTCTGTTCCTGGGGCTGGGTGCCGAACAATACCGTACCGTCAGCGACCATGGCGCACCGGTTCACAGCATGTATCTTCTTGCGTTGACCGAGGGTGGGTTGATCTCGCTCCTCGGGCTTGTCGGCTTTATCCTGACAGGTATCTATCTTGCATGGCTGGCATTTGCATCCAACGGGTCCCGCAAGGTACCCGCGATCACACTGACCATCCTGATGGTCTACAGCGTCATGCTGAACATGTTTCCGGCCTTTTATCCCCGGTTCTGGAATGTTCCTCTGATCCTTGCACTATCGCTAAGCGCATCGTGCATGGCCGAGTTCAGAACCGGTCTGGCCAATCACCAAAACAATACTGCAACACCGCGTACCGGGAGGATCACACATTGAAATTCATAAGACTTATTTTGTGCTGCGCCCTGATGTCGATGGGCTACGTCCCGGCAGTTGCGCATGCTGAAAGCTATGAGCTTCTTGAACATGACCGCCTGTTGCTGCGCGCGATGCGCTGGGATCCTGTTGTGTCGTCATTTGTTCAATGGGACGGGGTCTCGGGCGAATACAAAATCGGCCCGGACGGAACCCTGATGGTGCCCCTGGCGGGACAGATTCAAGCCACCGGGAATACGCTGGAGTCCCTCTCAAAGCTGATAGAAACGCGTTTGCGGCGGCAGGTGGGTCTTGCTGAACCGCCACATGTCGCGATTGAGGTAATCGACCATCTGCCGGTCTATGTTCTGGGCGATGTCACGGCCCCCGGCGCCTATCCGTTCCGGCCCGGTCTGACGGCACAGCAGGCTTTGGCCCTGGCTGGTGGCCCCTTGCGACCGCCATTGCAGCTGGGGTCCGGGAATGACTTCCAGACTCTCAGCCTGGGCGGCGAAATCCGTTTGCTGACCACGCAAATCGCAGCTTTGGAAAACGAGCACGAGCGTCTTACGACTGATCTTGATGCCCTGTCTTCCGAGGATCAGGATGCAACCGCCGAGATTGGCGGGCTGGAAGGGCAAATCCTTGCAGCGACCCAGACGGCCCGCAGCGGGCAGGGGGTCAGCCTTCGCGAATTGCAAGAGGTTCAGGAGCAGCAGATCAAAAGCCTGGAAGAACAGCTGAAGCTGCGCGAAGAACAGATCGAGTTTACGCGGGCGGATCTGAAAAACGTGAATGAGTTGAAGGAAAAGGGGTTAGCGGTCAACGCCCGAGTAACAGCATTGAACAATACGCTTAACACCTACATATCCGAGCGGCTCAATCTGGAGATTGCGCTGCTGAATGCCAAGCAACAGCTCAATCGCGCGCAACGGGACGAATTGGCTCTGGTAGATACGGCCAGATCGCAGGCCCTGACCCGCCTCAATCAGGTTGAACAAGAATTGCTCACATTGCGCACGCGGCTTGCGACGGCACAGACCTTACATAATGAGGTGGTCGCGGCGGGTCTTGCAACTGATGCCGAGCCGGTGGGTGAAACCGTTATTGAATACAGTGTCACCAGAGAATCCAAGCTGTTGTCCGACGCGTTTGATGCTGTTGGCGCATTGCTTCCCGGCGACACATTGGTCGTTAGCCGGACCGTTATTTTATCACCAAACACTGAATAGTCAGGAATATTGTTATGCCAAATCCCATCCGGGTGTTTTTCCCCTATGTCGGCGGGGATCAGATCGGGGGCAGTCATATCTCATCGCTGAGCCTTGTGGCGGCCCTTGATCGCGCGCGGTTTGAGCCCATCATTGCCTTGCATCGCGAAGCCGGTGATCTGGGGGAATATATCTCGTCCCTTGGGCTGGATTATCAGTTGATCACCGAGCCCGGCATTATTGCACCGTCTTACAGCCGCTCGGACAGTGACGCCTCGCTGCCGAAATATCTAACCCGCTCGGTGCCCCGCTTTGTTCGAATTCTGAAACAGCTTAACATTGACATCGTCACCACAAATGACGGGCGCATGCATGCCAACTGGGCGCTTCCGGCGCGTTTGGCGGGGACCCGGTTTGTTTGGTATCACCGACAGGGCCCTGATGCCTCGGGCATCAACAAGATTGCGCCGATCTTTGCCAACAAGATCCTCTCGGTTTCCGAATTTGCCCGTCCCATTAAACCGATCCGGCCAATAGATGACCGGTTCGAAGTTGTGCGCAGCCCGTTCGATTTTTCCAGCGATCCGCCCGAACATTCGACCTGTCACGCAGCCTTGTGCACGGAATTGGGCCTGCCCGAGAATGCGGTCTTGCTGGGGTATTTTGGCCTGCTCAACACAAGAAAACGGCCAGATCACTTCGTCCGCGCAGTGGCAGAGATTTCTGCCGCCATTCCGGACCGCCCCGTGCACGGGGTGGTGTTTGGTCAGGAAGAGACAGCCGATATAGGTTTGGCAGACACATGCCGGGATTTGGCGCGCACGTTGGGCATTACCGAACAAATCCACCTGATGGGTCACAGGTCGCCCATTGCTGAGGCCATGGCAGGTGTCGACGCGCTGTTGGTCACGGCACTGGACGAACCCTTTGGCCGCACATTGATCGAAGCCATGCATCTGGGAACACCAGTTGTGGCGACCAACCATGGCGGCAATCCCGAGGCGATCGAAAACGGTCGCAGCGGGTTTTTGGTGGATCCCTATGACCCGTCCGCATTTGTTGACCCCGTACGACAGCTTCTGGAGTCGCCGGACCTGAAAAAGTCAGTGACGGCGGCGGCACGAGATAACGTGCACCAAAGCATGAGCCGCGATGTGCATGTCGCTCGGGTCAGTTCAATTTATGAAAGCATTGTGAAGCGAAGGGGCCTGATTAATGCCGCTTGAAAGACAAATGGATTTTCTGATCATCGGTGCCGCAAAATGCGCGACGACCTGGTTGCAGATGTCGCTGATGGAGACGCAGGAAATTTTCATGCCGGATCCGGAACTGCACTATTTTTCTCGTGAATATGAACGCGGGCCTGACTGGTACAGCAGCTATTTTGAGGCCGCTGGCGGAGCTCAGCTGGTTGGTGAGAAATCGAACTCTTATATGACGGCACCCAAGGCGGCCGAGCGGATCAAACGCGATTGTCCGGGTGTGCGGCTGATCGTTCAGATGCGCGATCCTGTGCAACGTGCCTATTCGGACTATTGCATGCTGTTTCGCCGGGGTGAGGTGAATGACGACATCTACGCTCATCTGGACCCGGACCGCGCCGCCGATCAACGGTTTTTGAATGACGGGCTATATGCCTTCCACCTGCGGCGCTTTTACGATCTGTTTCCGGCAGATCACGTTTTGCTGCTGGCTTACGAAGACGTCCGGACCGCTGCGCAAGAGCAGTTGGCCAAGGTCAGCGGCCATATCGGATTTGCGGGCACGCTGAACCCTCCGCTGCAGACGCGCGTGAAGGACAAGGAAATCCCGTTGGTTCCGCGCGAGTTGCGCCGGGTGCTTGGCCCAATAAGGCCGTTGCTGGATCCTGTCCGAAATACCTGGCCGGTGCAGGCCGTGCGCAATGCTGTGGCGCGGAAAGTGGAATACCCCCCATTGCCGGCCGATCTGTCCCGGAAAATGGCAGAGTTTTTTGCCAAAGACGCGGATGAGCTGAATGGATATATGCCGGGAATATCGCGGCAATGGACCAGCCTGCAGGAGTTTGTGAAAAGCGACGAGCCAGCGGTTCGCTCCGGTTCCCCTGACCCTTCGGTTGCTTAACAGGCTCTACGCCTCGTTTGCTGCCATTTGGATCGACAGTCCTGATGGCGGCAAACTTTCGTGTTCGCTCATCAGCCCCATTTTTTGCAACAGGATCGTGTTGACCCGCGCGACATCGAACTCATTTTCCGCCCGATGACGCGCCTCACGACCCATAGTCGCAATCAGGCTCTGGTCTTCGACAAAGCGCTGCATCGCGTCAGCAAGTTTCTGAGAGTACCGCATCGGAACAATGAAGCCCGTTTGCCCGTCAGACACCGCATCTTCGCAACCCGGCGCATCGGTAGTTATGACCGCGCGCCCGGTTGACATCGCCTCGAGGATCGAACGCGGAATGCCTTCGCGATACGCCGTCGGCAGCACAAAAACCGAGCAATCCCGCAGATAGGGGCGTACGTCATCCGTTTCCCCCAGATATTCGATATCGCCGTCCTTTTGCCATTGGGACAATTGCTCGGCACTGACCGAATTGGGGTTGTCGTCCAGCGGGCCCAAAAGCTGACACCGCGCATTCGGGTATTTCTGCCGCAGCATCCGGGCGGCCTCGACATATTCGAACACGCCTTTGTACCGCAGCAGGCGCGCAACCATTAGAAAGACGGGCGGGCCGCTGGGTGGTTCAGAATGCTGGTAATGTTCCAGATTGACGCCCGAGCCGGGAATCTGAAGCATGGGCACGTCAGCCGCGATCAGGCGTCGGGATCGAAACTCTGCCGCGTCGACAGAGTTGTAGACAAAAACCTCATCCACGTCTTTCAGTGAAATGCGGTACAGGGCGACGGACAGTTTGCGCAACAGATTTCGGAAGAACGATTGATCGTCTTCCGAGAACACATATCCAAGCCCGGTACACATCGCATAGTTTTGCGGCACACCGGTCAGCCGCGCGGCAAGCCCGCTAAAGATCATCGGTTTCATGGTGTACGAGACCACCATGTCCGGCCGTTCGTCCCGGCAGATCCGGATCAGGGACCGAAGCGACGACAGATCCTGAAACGGGTTCAACCCGGCTCGCGACAAAGGAAATTGTCGGAACTCAATTCCCAAATCGGCCAAGGTAGCTTCGGTCTTGGGGTGCCGTTCCGGGCCGCAGGCAATAACATCTGCGCGTTGGGACAGTTCCTTGAGAATGTCATAGCGGAAGTTGGTCAGCGACGTCGTCAGGCTGCCGACGAACACGATTTTGGGTTTTCTTGTATGTGAATGCGGGCCCGCTGACGGATCACAACCCGAACCGGGCGAGAGGTTAGAAAAGTCACTCATCAACAAATGTTCACACTAAGATCTGACGTTAATTTAATGCTGGTTTAGGCTGTCTTTCATGTCAAGCGAACCAAGTATAGGGCCGAGTTCACAGTTAGGCGAACATCGCGAAAAAAGGCAGCGCACGAACAGATCGCAGCCCGCATCAAGCTTTTGGATCGCGTCGATTTCTTGTTCAAAAACAGAGCGATGGGAATATGACCCGAGCAGTCGAAAATCAGCTGAACTTGGATCAGTATCGATTTGACGGTTCACGCGATTGTTAAGTCTTCGGAGACAGCGCCGCGCCTTCTTCGGATTGTTGAAACGGTGCCGCCCGATTTGCGAACATTGTCCTGCTATTCCCACTTGGATGATTTAAGACTTGGCGTTTATGCTGCACGCAGGCAATTCTATTAGCCGTTGTGTAACGTATAGCGTTTGAAGTTGGGAAAGCCTTCGGTCGTCCCGGGTCTTTCAGTTTCATAGGAAGAGTAATGAGTCAGATTTGGCCAGTTTTTGATGAAGAACAGATCTCTGCGGTTGAACGGGTTCTGCGGTCCGGGCGCGTCAATGCGTGGACGGGACCGGATGTAAACGCCTTCGAGCAAGAGTATCGCGCCTACACCGGTTCAGCCCATGCGATTGCCATGGCGAATGGCACCGTGACGTTGGACGCAGCCTTGCAGGTGCTTGACTTGCAGCCGGGCGACGAAGTCATTGTGACACCCCGCAGCTTTATCGCCTCGGTCAGCACCGTGCTGATGGCCGGGGCCACACCGGTTTTTGCGGATGTGGACCGCGACACTCAGAACCTCTCGCGCGAGACGATTGCAGCGGTGCTGACGGAAAAGACACGCGGCATCATATTGGTCCACCTTGCTGGTTGGCCTGCGGATATGCCCGAAATCATGGCGCTTGCGAAAGCCCACAACCTGTGGGTCATCGAGGATTGCGCGCAGGCGCATGGCGCGATGATCGGGGACCGTCACGTCGGAACATTCGGCACGTTTGGGTCTTTTTCCTTCTGTCAGGACAAGATCATTTCGACCGGGGGCGAAGGCGGTCTGCTGGTCACGGATGACGATGATCTGTGGTCCCGCGCCTGGAGCTATAAGGACCACGGCAAAAGCTATGATCAGGTCCATCGCAAGGACCATCCCCCCGGCTTCCGTTGGCTGCACAGTGCCGAACCGGGGACAAATTTGCGGATGACCGGAATGTCGGCGGCAATAGGTCGGGTGCAGTTGAAAAGGTTGGACGGCTGGCGCCAGCACAGGACGGAAAACGCAACGATTCTGGCAAACGCTTTGATGGCCTGTCCGGCGTTTCGTGTGCCGATGCCCCCGGAGGACCTGACGCATGCCTACTATCGGTTTTACGCGTTTGTCGAACCTCAGGCCCTGAGCGCCAGCTGGAGCCGCGACAGAATAATCGCAGAAGTGTCAGAGGCCGGGTTCCCCATATTCAGCGGAAGCTGTTCAGAGATTTACCGGGAAGGCGTTTTCGAAAGATACAACTTGACGCCTGACAAACCGCTACCGGTGGCGCAGGAACTGGGACAGACCAGTCTGGCGTTTCTGGTGGACCCGACCTGGTCGGCGGATCGAACCCACCAATTGGCGGAAACCGTGGTGAAAATCGGCAATGCGGCGTTACGGCAAAGCGTGAACGCTTAGGTCACGGACCGAACCAGAACAAACCCCTCGGCGGCGTGGCGATGTACGGTCGCGCCGCGCAAGGTCGCCAATGCTCTCAAACTGGCCACGGAACGCTCATGCGGCGGCTCTTTGACCTGACTGGCAAAGCACTGGAATGCATCAAGCTTGCGCTCCAGCGTGTCCGATATGTCTACAAAAACGTTGGGAACAAAGGGTGGTGTCAGGTAGGGCGCGTTCCAGTTGGTTTCGGATAGCGTCTCATATGCTGCAATGGTCGCCGGATACGCCGACTGATACGGGCGGCTTGCAACCAGGGTCGACAGGAATGTCAGTTGGTGGTCCAAGTGAATGTCACCCGGATGCGGAGCCAGAACAAGTGAGGGGTCGAGATTGCGAATGAGCTCTCCCAGCCCCGCATTCAATCCACCATGCGGATGCTCGGCCAGTTCTGCTGCGGGGAAGTCCATCCAGTGGGTCTGGGTCACGCCCAGCACATTATGGGCGGCGCGCGCCTCGGCCCGCACGCCTGCTATTTGGTCTTCGCTAAAGCGGGGGGGTTGGCCCTTGGTGACGATGGCAACATGAACGGCGCGGCCTTCATCGGCCAGCCGAGCAATGGTACCGCCCGCGCCCAGCACCTCGTCATCCGGGTGGGGGGCGACGACCAGAGCGGGCCCTTGGTCTGCGGTTGAAAATCCGGGGAAACTCATACTTTAAATCCAAGTTTTGAATGAAGGGCAGGGGGTGTCTCGGCACCCGACCAGCCGGTTATGTCAAGACACTGACCATCGCCGCAATAGACGGTAAAAACATGCCCGTCGACAGCCTGAACCTGCCCGGGCAGACCGATATAATACCCTTTGGGGGGTGAAAACCGGGCCTCGGTAATGACCAGTTCAGTATCGTCCGAGCCATGCGTGAACGCCCCCGGATAGGGGGGACCAACGGCCCGAATCAAACGATGGATTTCTGCGGCGGGTTGGGTCCAGTCGATCCGGCCATCTTCAGGGCGGCGACGGGCGCAGATACTGATCCCTGTTTCGGGTTGAGGGGCTGCCGGAACATCCCCTTCCTCTATTTGAGCCAACAACTTTGGCAGCAATTCTGTCAGGGCTTGCAGGGCGCGGTCATAAAGCTCGCGCGCGGTGACCGTGTCCGGGTCCACGGCATACCGGGCCTGGGCTGCAATCGGGCCATCATCGGCCCCTTCGCCCAACCAGAACAGCGAGGCACCAACATCGCGTTCCCCCAGCAAGACCGTCCACGGAATGACACCCCGTCCCCGCAAACGCGGCAGGGCGGAGGGGTGAAAGCCCACGCACCCAATCTTGGCCAAAGCGCGAAATTCCGGCCCACAGAGCTGCGACCAGCCGATAACCAGAATCAAATCGGGGTTCACCGCGCGGATTGCGTTCAGGGTTCCGGCAGAATCGCTTTTGGCGGTGTAGTGAACCGGAATGTCATAGCGCTCGGCCACCGGGGTCAGGTCCGCGAAATCGGAATGCCGATGCGCCAGTTCGCGCGGCAGTGTCACCACCATTTCCGGCACAAAGCCGGTTGCGCAAATTGCTGACAAGGCGACGTGGGATCCTTCGACCGCACCAACAAAAACAGTTTTCATGCGGTCGTCTCCTTCAATTCAAAGGACGTACTGGCGTTGACCCAGGATTCGGCAGCCTGAATTCGGTCAGGGCGGCGATGTTCGCCCCGGATCGCCACACGGATTGTTTCGGCCATGATCTGAAGGTCCAACGCAAAAGATCGGTGGGCGACATACCACAAATCAAGCTGCAGTTTTTCCTGATTGGACAGTGTTGTATTGCCGCTTACCTGCGCCCATCCGGTCAGCCCCGGTCTTTGGGTGCACCGCATCTGCCCGGCTTCGCCAAAGGCTTGGATCGTTTCCGGCAGCAACGGGCGCGGGCCCACAAGGGCCATATCGCCGCGCAGGATCATCAACAGCTGCGGCGCCTCATCCAGCCGCAAGCGCCGCAACATGGCCGTCGCACGGGTTTGCCGCTCGCTGTCGGGCAGCAGATTACCTGCCGAGTCGCGCTCGTCTGTCATTGTCCTGAGTTTGTGGATGCTAAAAACCCCGCCCGACTTACCGGCGCGTGTTTGCTTGAAAAACAAGGGAAAGCCCAGATTCATCATAACGATCAGGCAGGCAATGACGAAGAACGGTGCAGCCAGCAAAGCAGCCAGAATGCAAACGAAGACTTCGAAAACTCTATTCACGACCAAGCTCACTGTTTCACTACGGCGGAACGCCTAAATAACTAGCACACGGATCAATTTAATTTAAACGTCGACCTTCACAGCGGTTTCGTCCAACAAAGTGACTCGAACTGCGTGTTACCTTGTCCGCAAAATAGAAGGCCTTGCAAGGTTCTCGTGAATTCAAGGCGTGGAAATTTTCAGTCTGACCAGCGCAGCGTGAAAGACACTGAGTTCGCCCGAGGAAATTACATCTTTCGCAAGAGACAATTAAGTTGTTGACACGATTAAACAAAATTACCGTCACCGCAGCGAGAGATTCCCGTAAACCTTTGGCTGCCGAGTCGCCCAGTGGCCTAATAAAGTGACACATGGCACCCCTGTTTCCGGAAAGGAAACGGACCCGGCCAAGCATCAAAACTGTTCTCGGCTTTTTTGAGCAAATCATATTCAAAAAACGCTCTTTGAATGACCAAAAATCAGACATAAAAATGTTCTTTACCAGTGTTTTACATCAAATTTTCGGGGTCAGACCCCCTCACGGGTCCTTGTGTGAAAAAATTACTTTTTGTTCCGCCTTGCCCTGTGGTAACGTCAGGGCATAGTTAGAACCAGAGATGGTTGTTTGTAAGCCGATTGTCGGCAGCTGCGAGTGAGATGGTTAATCAAGCCTGGGCGAGGTTTTTAAGGCGCACAGGTGGAGGGGGTAAGACAGTACGATTCATAAAATCGACCAGCTGGCGTTTAGTCGGTTGTTTTTTTTGAGTTCTATGTCTGCGGTGCGAAAATTGCGCCAATACCAATATCCGTCAAGCCAGCAGTAAGAGGTGTGTAGCAGCGCGGGAGCGTTCGTATGAGTGACTTCGATTATGTTTCTTCCGGGGCTGGGTCTCAGGGAAATAAATTTAAGGAAAGTGGGGGATTGCTGTCGGGGTTCCAGTCTTGGCAGTCTCAAATCTTCAACGAGCTAAGAGCAAATCACCGGCTTGTCATCGGTGACCTTGTCGCGTCCGCATTTGCGGTGATTGTCGCGCTGAACCTGGCCGGTGGCGGGTCCATCGCTGAAAATCTGGTTCCGGCAACCGGACCGTTGGCCATTCTGTCATGTATTATTGGCTTGGTGGTTTTCCCCTTGGCCGGTGTCTACCGTCGTCATGCGCGCTCGACCTCGCTTCGGGATATTGTGTTGATCATGCGTGGCGCGGGGCTGGCAGCGTGCTGTCTTGCGGCGATCGGGTCGATCCTGACCGTCACAGCAAGTGTTCCGTTTGCGGTGTATGTCATTCAGTTTGGTGTCATGATCCTGTGTTTCAGCGCATTGCGGGTTGTCGCGCGCAGCCGCGAGCTGACACGGCAAAACGCCAGCCTGATGGCCCATTGCCAGGCGCAGACGAAAGTGCCGGTTCTTCTGGTCGGAACGGGCGCTGCGTGCGACTTGTTTGTTCGGTCCCTGCGCAACACCGACTCCAAATTCCAGCCGGTTGGCATTATCGATGACGCCCGCAACACACAGGGCCTGTATTTCCACGATGTGCAGATCATTGGCACCTTGCTGGACTCTGAGAGAGTCATCGAGAAACTCGAATCCTGGAACAATCTGCCCCGTCGCCTGTTTCTGACCGAGCCCGTGACGCATTTCGAAAGCGACGGCATTCGCCGGATCACACGTTGGTGCGAAGCCAACGGGATTTCCGTTTCGCGCGTTCCCGGTTTGGAAGATCACGACACCGGCAAGGGTCAGGATGTTGACCCCGAAGAAATCCTGGATCGTCCGCAAAAAGAAGTCGAACGGTCGATGCTGCGCGAGATGTTCAAGGGCCGCCGCGTTCTGGTGACGGGCGCAGGGGGATCGATTGGCAGCGAACTCAGCCGTCAGATCGCTTCGTTTGATCCGGCAGAGCTGGTCATGATCGATAACTGCGAATTCAACGCCTACTCGATCGACATGGATCTGTCGCAGAATTTCGCCGACGTTCCGCGCCGGATGTATGTCGCCAGCATTCGCGACAAAACCCGTGTGAACGCAATCTTCGAACGGCACCGCCCGGAACTGGTGTTCAACGCCGCGGCGCTGAAACATGTGCCGATGGTCGAGTTGAACCCCTGCGAAGGTGTTCTGACGAACGTGATCGGCACGCGCAACGTGGCCGACGCAGCCCGCAATGTTGGCGCAATTGCCATGGTTCAGGTCTCGACCGACAAGGCGGTCAACACGACCAATGTCATGGGCGCGACGAAACGGGTGGCTGAATTCTATGTTCAGGCGCAGGACAGAATTACCAATGAGACGGAAGAACAATCCCGGTTCTTCTCGGTCCGGTTTGGCAACGTTCTGGGGTCGTCCGGCTCGCTCATCCCGCTGTTCCAGCGGCAAATCTCGAACGGTGGACCGCTGACGGTCACGGACAAGCGCATGGAGAGATACTTCATGACCATCCGCGAAGCCGTGCAGTTGACTCTGGTCGCGGCTGCCAGTGGCCTGAAACAAGACACAAGCCATGGCGAGATCTTTGTTCTGGATATGGGTCGCCCGGTGAAAATCGTTGATCTGGCCGAGCGGATGATCCGTTTGGCAGGCCTGAAACCGTATGAGGACATCGACATCAAGTTCATCGGTGCCCGTCCGGGTGAAAAACTGTTCGAAGAACTGTTTGACGCATCCGAACAGCGCCATGACAGCGGTATTCCCGGTGTCGGTTCCGCGCGCCCGGAAGGTGTTCCGGCTGCGAGACTGCGGGCCATGATCCGCAAGCTGGAAGCGGCGGCAATCGAATGTGACGAGCTGACCGCCAAGCGGCTTCTGAAAGAGCTTGTGCCGGGTTATGGCGTGAACGGGCTGCGCCCGATTGACGTCTCGGACCTGAAAAACAAGCCGGCGCGTGTGACTGTTGCACCTGCTGTTGCTGGCCTGAAAGGGAAGGCGCCTCTGCCTCAAACTGGGGAATTTGCTACTACGGGCAGCTGATTGGCTGCCCGGTTTTTTGTTCTCGTCATAGTTTTGACGAATATTGGTTAAATGGTTTGAATACGTTGTTTAGTGATCGTAGCAAAACTGCAGGATCCTATCTGAGTCCAGTGGAGTCACCGCCGGAAATGCGATCCAGGCTCATACGGTTCTTGGGAAGCGGTGTGGTAAACACAGCGTTCGGGTACCTTGTGTTCGCCGCGCTGGTTGTTCTGAACGTCCCGGCCCAGCTTGCGCTATTGCTTCAGTTTACCCTTTGCGTCTTGTGGAATTTCCGTATTCACCAACGCTATGTCTTTGGTGTGCAGGGATATGGACGTCTTCCCTATTATGCCTCTTCTTATGTTCTGATATACTTTGTGAACGCAGTGTTGCTGCACTGGCTGATGCAAGCGGGACTTGACGCCTATCTGGCTCAGGCAATCGCATTGGGTCCGATTGTGGTGATGTCCTACCTCTTGATCTCATGGGCGCTGCAGGTCCGAGCTTTCGGAGAAGACCCGTCATGAGCGATCTTCAATACGAGACCTCAGGTGCAAGGGTTGCCCCTTCACGGCTGAACGTTTGGCGTCTGCTGCTGAATCTGGTGACGATCTCGAGCTTGGTGTTTCTGCTGGTCTCAGTGTTTGGTCGTTTGATGAGCTACGGGCTGCGCCGGGACGAGCTGATGTTTGTCCCGCCAAGCAGCCTGATGCAGGATCAAAGCCTGTATTCCGATTTTTTCTACAACCATGTGCCGTACTCAGCCTGGTATTTTCTTGGGTTCAACACCCTGTTCGAAGGGTTTGGCCTTTTGGGTTCGGCTCGGTTCGGGGTGTTTGCCGCGTGGCTGTTGCTGTTGATCGGCACGGGATGGCTGACCTACCGTTTGACCAGATCAGGATTTCTGGCGACGTTTTCACTGGTTGCTCTGCTCACAAGTGAATCGTTCCTGACCGAGGCCGGGATGGCCGCAACCAACAACCTTCTGCCATTGCCCTTTGCGGTCTTGGGTATTGGGCTTTTTGTCTGCGAGACGCTGGAATCCGAACTCAGACCCTGGCGCTTGGTGTTGGCTGGTGTCCTGTTGTCGATTGCCGCAGGCATGAAGGTCAGTGCGGTGATGTTCATTCCGCCGATCGCAATCGCCGCGTTCTTCCTACCCGCAGGATTCACGTTCAGCGAACGTCTGAAACGCGTTGTTCTGCCGTTGTTGGTTGGCGGATTGCTGGGGGCTGTGCCGTTGTTTTGGTACCTGCTGTCCGATCCTCAACTGTTCATCGCGCATGTCCTGAAGTTTCACACAGGCCCCCATATCGCGTATTGGGAGGCCAACGCCGCGTCCGAGCCGGAACTGGCGCTTGGGTTGGCAAGCAAGCTTCAACTTGCCTATTCCGCCTGGCTGTCGGGGTCATCCCTTGTCCTGACAATGGCGCTGCTAACCTTGGTATTGATGGTGGCAAGCCTGAGGGTGTCCTCGGGGGCGCTGGCAAATTCCGGGATTGGACAGGCCATTGTTGTTCTGGCCATCATGTGCCTTACGGCGGTGTTTGCATTTGTGCCGACGCCGGGCTTTCCGCAATATTATGTCCAGCCGATCGTGTGCATTCCGATCCTGTTGGCGCTGATTTACCGCCTTTTGCCCGCCGCCAGCCGTCAGCAAGTCGTTCCAATGATCGGGGCGGGCATCCTTGTGATGCTGGTGCTGGGATTGCCGCGTCTTGGGTTGGGGATGCTCGCGGCCACAAACCCAAGCAAATTTACACCCCAGAAATTCGTCGAAGGCGGAGCCGCCCTGCAACAAGCCATCGCGCAAAGCGGTCAACCCGAAGGGCCTGTGGCAACATTGGTGCCGCTATACCCGCTGGAAGCGGATCTGCCTGTCTATCCTGAATTCGCGACCGGTCCATTTGCGTATCGTATCGCGCAATTTACGCCGACCGAGTTGGCGCAGCACTACCAGATTGTTGGTGACGACCAGATTGAAGATTTGTTCAACGAAACCCCGCCTGCCGCTTTCGTTTTAGGATACGATTCAACGCTGGAAGCATCATTGTTGCAGTACGCGTTGACGAATGGGTACCAAAAGGCCGAAATCGCGGGTCTTGATAATCGCTACGGCCAAGGTGTGGTATACTTGAAGCCGAAGGAGGCGGGTCAATGAGCGCGAAAGGCTCGATTCGTTTCCCACGAAGTGACGATGTAACCGACGCGTCGGGCATTCTTCTGGGTGGTTCTCGATTTTTTGAGTTGATTTTAACAAGGAAGGAAAAACGATGAAAACGGTGCTTCTGGCTGGTGGACTGGGCTCACGTCTGGCCGAAGAGACGGTTTCGATCCCGAAACCCATGGTCGAGGTAGGCGGTCGTCCTATCATCGCGCGGGTCATGGATATTTACAGTCATTTCGGCCACAAGGATTTTGTGGTTGCAGCGGGCTACAAAGCGTTGCTGCTGAAACAGTTTTTCGCAAATTACCATCTTATCGCAAACAACATCTCGGTCGCTCTGGATACCGGAGAGCTCAAGCTTGTGCCCTCGGCCCCCGGCGGCTGGAACGTGTCGGTTGTCGACACGGGTGCGCACACAATGACAAGCGGTCGAATTCGCCGACTGAAAGAGTGGCTGGACCCGAATGAGCCGTTCATGTGCACCTATTCCGACGGGCTGGGCAATATCGACATCAATGCGCTGATCAATTTCCACAAAAGCCACGGGAAACTGGCGACTGTGACGGCCGTTCAACCTCCGGCGCGTTTTGGCAACATCGAAATCAAAGGCGACCGGGTCGAGGCGTTCACCGAAAAGGTGCGCAAGCGCGATACCTGGATCAATGGCGGCTACTTTGTCTTCGAACCCGGCGTTCTGGACTACATGGTCGACGACAATGAACCGCTGGAAATGACGCCGCTGACCCAGATGGCCCGCGACGGAGAGTTGATGGCCTTCCGCCATGACGGGTTCTGGCACCCGATGGACACCATTCGCGACCGAAACACGCTGAACGCCTTGTGCGACGATGAACTGCCGCCCTGGATGAACTTCAGCGACGAGGGCGACGAAAGCTATCCTGCACTGGCGATTTGAGATCGGAACATGACGGACCAAGTCGATCCTCAGTTTGACGCCGCTTTTGCCGGGCGGCGGGTTCTTGTAACCGGGCATTCCGGTTTCAAGGGCGGGTGGATTTGTGCCTGGCTCAGAAAGCTGGGGGCAGACGTCGTCGGACTTTCCCTGCCGCCTGAGCCGGGGCCGGGGTTCTTTGACCTGTGCAAGGTCGACGGTTTCACCGACAGTCGGTTTGCCGACATTCGCGATGCGGCAGCGGTTGACAAGGCGCTTGCGGATGTGGATGCCGATCTGGTCATTCACATGGCCGCGCAACCTTTGGTTCGCCGATCTTACCGAAGCCCGGCGGAAACATTTGCCACCAACGTCTCGGGCACGGCGCATGTTCTGGACGCCGCGCTGCGGATGAAATCCTTGCAGGCGGTTGTCGTTGTCACCAGTGACAAATGCTATGACAACAAGGAATGGGTCTGGGGGTATCGCGAAAACGATCCCATGGGCGGCAAAGACCCGTATAGCGCCTCCAAGGGCTGTACCGAGCTGTTGGCGCAGTCCTACGCGCATTCCTTCTTTGCCGACCCAGACGGCCCGCGTCTGGCCACCGTACGGGCGGGCAATGTGTTTGGCGGCGGGGACTGGAGCGAGGATCGTTTGATCCCCGACATCATCCGCGCCGCGGCAGAGAACACGCCGGTTCATATTCGCAACCCCAACAGCATCAGGCCCTGGCAACATGTGCTTGAGCCGTTGTCAGGCTATCTGGCCCTGGCGGCACGGCTGCTGGGGTCCGGTCAGGATTTTGCGGGCGCGTGGAACTTCGGGCCGGATGTATCCGGAACAGTGAATGTCCGTAGCCTGTCGCAGATAATGACCGAGACCTGGGGGGACGGCGCGCCCAAGTTTACCTTTGGCACCCCGCCGGATGATTTGCACGAAGCCGGGCTGCTTCGGCTGGACAGCACCAAGGCCCAGTCACAGTTGGGCTGGCGGCCGCAACTGGACCTGTCCGAAGCCATTCGAATGACGGTTGAATGGTACAAGGCTCAGCTTTCGGGCGAGGATATGGCGCGTCTGACCGATGCGCAGATCGATCACTACAGCAATTTGATGTCGTCGCAGCGGTACGCGCAACCGCCGCTTGCGGCCCAGTAGCAGTTTTCTAAGGAGACGACTTTAATGAGAGTGAATTACGGGCAAACAGTGCATGGCCAGGAAGAGATCGATGCCGTGGTCGAGGTGCTGAAAACATCCACGCAAATGGGCCCCAAAGTGCGCGAGATGCAGCAGCAGGTCTCGGCCCTGTTTGCCAAGCGCCATGGTGTGATGGTCAATTCCGGATCATCGGCCAACTACCTCGCCGTGGAAATCCTTGACCTGCCGAAAGGCAGTGAGGTCATTACGCCTGCGCTGACATTTGCGACAACCGTGGCCCCATTGGTCCGACAGGGCCTGATCCCCGCATTTGTCGATGCGGCCCCAGGGACTTACAATATCGATGTGGATGCCATCGAACGGATGATCACGCCGAAAACTTCGGCCATGATGATCCCATCGTTGATTGGCAACCTGCCCGATTGGCGCCGTATCCGCGAACTGGCCGATGCCCATGGTCTGAAAGTGATCGAAGACAGCGCCGATACGCTGGGCGCGACAATTGATGGAACCAGCACGGGTGTCTATTCCGACGTCTCAACCACCAGCTTCTATGGCAGCCATGTCATCAACGGTGCGGGCAATGGCGGCATGCTGTGCGTCAATGATGACGATCTGGGCCGCAAAGCGCTGTTGCTGCGCTCATGGGGGCGTTCGTCGTCCTTGTTTGTGGAATCCGAGGCCATCGAGAACCGCTTCAACGTGATGCTGGACGGTATCGAGTATGATGCGAAATTCCTGTTTGAAGACCTCGGCTACAATCTGGAACCGTCCGAGATCAGCGCCGCCTTTGGCTTGGTTCAACTGGGCAAACTGGACAACAATATTCAGGTTCGCGAAAAGGCATTTGCCGCGCATCGGGCGTTCTTTGCCCAGTATGAAGACTGGTTCATCCTGCCCGAACAACTGCCGGGTTCGCGGACCGGTTGGTTGGCCTTCCCATTGACCCTGCGCGAAGGCGCGCCGTTCACGCGCCGCGAATTGCAGATTTATCTTGAGAAGTCGGACATCCAGACCCGCCCCGTCTTTACCGGCAACATCCTGCGACAACCGGCCATGAAGAATGTCACGTGCCAAACCAGCCCCGACGGCTATCCCGCTGCCGATGCGGTGATGCGTGGCGGTATCCTTCTGGCGTGCCACCACGGTCTGGACGACGCGCAGATTGCCTATATGCATGAAACCTTTAACAAATTCGCCGAAACGCATGGCGCAAGGAAGGTCCCTGCATGACCGACGTCAGAGAGACCCAGGTTTCTCCGGAGATCGCCGCGCCTGCTGAGGGTTCAGCAAAGGCGCAGGCGGCACCGAAAGGGCATGCCGCGTCGTTCAATATGACGGTGCATGCCTTTCGGGGCGTAACCTCGCTGATGGTGTTCATTGCCCATCTGGCCGGGGGGACCGCACTGAACGCTTATGCAGATGATCCTTCTGTTTTCGCGGGTCTCGAACACTATTGGAACTTCGGAACCAATGTAGTGTTTTTCTTCTTTATCATCAGCGGCTTCGTTATCCTTCCCAGCTCGATCAAATATTCGCCGGGCGGGTTCGCTGCGCGACGTCTGATTCGGATCTATCCGCTGTTCTTTGCCATGACGATGTTGTTCATCGTGTTGAACGCGGTCACCAACACGGCGCCGGAACTGAAGGACCCGTGGAAGATCTTTCTGGCCTTAACGTTCTTGACCAATTTCACCAATACCGGGCAACTGACCCCCAACGCCTGGAGCATTGTCTATGAGATGTGGTTCTACCTTCTGACCGGGCTGGTCATGGCATTTGCCATCCATCGCCCATCGAAGATCGGTCTGGCGCTGTCTGTACTGGCTGCGGTGGCCTTCACACTCTATTTCCCGGCGACGCTGTTCTTCCTTGGCGGCGTGATGATCCGGCTGCTTGCAGATCGGGGCATGCTTCCAACCGGCAAACTGGTTCCGGTTGGCGAGATACTGGCATTTGGTGGCGCGGTCTATTTCCTGCAACTTGGCAAGGTTCTCTATATCCCGTCAGATTTCGTCGATCCGAATGTGACACTGACCATCGTGTTCTCGGTCTTGTATTTCATGCTGGCCATATCACCGGGCAGCATCAGTGGCCGCGTTTTTTCCAGCAAATGGATCTTCTATCTGGGCACGATCAGCTACAGCATGTTCCTGACACACCCCTACGTGTACCTGCCAATGCGCATGGTCTTCGAAAAGATGGGGTGGTTCGGTTCGAACTTTCCGCTGTCGGTTTCGATTTTTATCCTGGTGACAATTCCGCTGGGCGTACTGGTCGCGCATCTGGCGCACATAACGGTCGAAACCTGGCTGTATCAGAAGGTGTTCAAGCAAAAGGTGTTTTGATCCGAAATCATCGGGTCGCATTCGCCGAAAAGGAGGAAAGGAAAAAGACACAGGCACAGATTGGTAATACGCCCCCAAGGCAACGCTGTGTTTGAACCATCTGCTAAGCAATTCTGTGACGCAGAACTTCCTGAGATACCGGTTGCCGGACACATAACCGCAAACGGTACGCAACCTAAAACAGATAGCTGTCGCGCTTTTTGCGCATATTGAATTGAAATGAAGGTAGTGTGATGAATATGCAGAGTGTACGTCCAACATCCCGCACAACGTGCCGGGCCTGTAAATCAGAAAATCTGATGCTGGTATTGCCGATGGGCAATCACCCTCCGGCCAATATGTTCGCCAAAACGCAGGACTTGTCGGAACCGCAACCCGCATTTCCGCTGAACACGCAGGCCTGTCTGGACTGTGGCCTGATACAGGTCGCCGACCAGGTTCCGGCTGATTTCTTCACCGATTACCTCTACGTGCCGTCTGGCGCGGCTACGATGCATACCCATTTCGCGGGGCTCGCCCAGGTGGCGGTTGATCGCGCGCAAGGCGGTATGATCGTGGATATCGGCTGTAACGACGGGCTTATGCTGTCCCACGCAAACGGGCTGGGTGGCAAATGTCTGGGAATCGATCCGGCGGCGAACCTTGCCAAAATCGCGAATGAGCGTGGCGTGCGGGTCCATGTTGATTTCTTTAACCCGGAAACCGCCAAGACTGTGCGCGAACAGGAAGGCCCTGCAAGCGTCATCACGACAACAAATACCTTTAACCATATCGACGACCTGCACGGTTTCACCGCCGGTGTCCTTGATCTTTTGACCGACGATGGTGTGTTCATCATTGAGGTGCCTTGGGGCAAAGCCATTCTGGAAACCAATGAATTTGACAACGTGTATCACGAGCACGTCTCGGAACTGAGCTTGTTGTCCATCGTCAAGCTGGGAGAAGCGGTGGGTCTGGACGTTGTCGACGTGACCAAACTGCCGGTCCACGGCGGTTCGATGCGGGTGTTCATGCAGCGCGCGACTTTGAACAAAACGCCTGCGCCCATCGTGGCCGAAATGCTAGCGGACGAGGCCGCGGCAGGGATGACCAACCGCGCCAGTTATGAAGAGTTCGCCGACCGCGTGCACGAGCTGCGCGACAGCCTGCTGAAAATTCTGGCCGACCTGAAAGCCGACGGCAAGACAGTCGCAGGCTACGGCGCACCGGCCAAAGGCAACACACTGTTGAACTATTTCGACATCGGGGTTGAGACGCTTGATTTCCTGGTCGACCGCAACCCGCTAAAGCAGGGGCTGTATTCGCCCGGCAAGCTGATCCCGGTGCTGCCGCCCGAAGCGGTTTTTGAGCGCAAGCCCGATTACCTGCTGGTGCTGGCCTGGAACTTCTTTGACGAGATCCGCGAACAAATGGCCGAGTTCGAAGCCCAGGGCGGAAAATTCATCGTCCCGCTGCCAATGCCGGTTATCCTTCCCTGAGGATCCGGCGATGGCACGTGTCCTCATAACAGGCGCATCAGGGTTCATCGGATCGCACCTCACTCGGGCCTGTCTGGACCGGGGGGACGAGGTTGCGATCCTGACACGGCCGGGATCATCGCTTGGCCGTCTCGGGACCGCTGTGTCAGACGTTGCGACGTATCGCTGCGCCTATTCTGATGAGCACGCGCTGCGCGACTGCCTTCAGGATTTTGCTCCGGACACGGTGTTTCACACAGCGGCACGAACACGGTTTTCGAACGCGCCAGACCTTTCGGACCTGGATCAGAGCATCGACGAAAACCTCAAGAGTTTAACCCGTCTGATCAAGGCGGCCGCGACCTGCGCGTCGCCGCCTCGGGCCTTTGTCCGAACCGGTACCATCGCAGAATACGGTGATGTTCCCCTGCCTTTTGTAGAAACAGAGCGGGAACATCCCATAAACGCGTACGGAACATCTCTTTTGGCGGGCACGAAATACCTTGAGATGGCGGCGTCCAGATTGCCCTTTGTCGCCGTGACCGCACGTCTGGCTTTGACCTACGGGCCGGGACAATCCGAAGATTTCCTGATCCCTCAGGTTATTGAAAACCTGCTCAGCAACAGACCTGTTCACCTTCGGCGGCCCCATGACCGGCGGGACCTGATCCATGTGGATGACGTCGTTCAGGGCTTGATGGAAATCGCAGACGCCCCTGAAAAAGCGGGCCCGGTCATCAACCTGTGCACGGGCCATGCGCCCGAAATGTCAGAGGTGGTTCAGCATCTAAGAACTTTGGCCGGAGCCGGTGAAAGCATGCTAAAATGCGATGCACCGGTTGATGAGCCAAATGTCCTGTTGCCCGACGCAAGCCAGATGAAGGCGCGATATGGTTGGCAACCCGCGATTTTACTGTTGGACGGCCTGACACGCACTTTTCAATGGGCAAAGCAGTTTAAAGCATCATCAGCGACGGCGGGAGCGCGCGCATGACACTGGTATCCATTCTAATTCCGGCCTTGAATGAGGAAGACAACGTCAAAACGGCCTATGACCGGGTTGTCAACGTCTTCGACAATCTGCCCGATTACGAGCCCGAGATCATCTTCACCGACAACCATTCGACGGACCGCACCTTTGACATTCTGTCCGAGATCGCAGCCGAGGATCACCGGGTCCGTGTAATCCGCTTTGCCCGAAACATGGGGTATCAATCGTCGGTTCTGACTGCGTATCGGTCTGCCAACGGCGCATGTTCGATTCAGCTGGATTGCGACATGCAGGACCCGCCCGAATTGATCCCGATGATGTTGGACTTGTGGCGGCAGGGCAATCACGTCGTCTATGGCATTCGCCGCAGCCTGCCCGACGGTCCGATTGTGGCCGCGGCCCGGCGGGGTTTCTATGCGTTGATCGACATGATCAGCAATGACGATCTACCCAGAAACGCGGGTGAGTTCCGCCTGACGGATCGCCGCATTCTGGACGAACTGCGCCTTGTAGACGACCGCTCGCCCTATGTGCGCGGATTGATCAGCGGCATGGGATTTCAGCAGGTCGGGTTTGAATATGATCGCGATGCCCGGACCGCAGGCGAGTCAAAGTTTCCGTTCAAGGCAATGCTGTCGCTGGCCATTGACGGGTTGATCAACCATTCGCTGCTGCCGTTGCGACTGGCCTCGATGATCAGCCTGACCGTGGGCCTGATGACCTTTTTGCTGATGATGGGCTACATCATCGGGAAGCTGTTTTTCGGGCAGGATTGGCCCGGCGGCTTTGCGACGACAACGATCCTGCTGCTGTTATCGATGACCCTGAACGCCATGTTCCTTGGGATCCTGGGCGAGTATATCGGCCGGATTTTCCTTCAATCCAAAGACCTGAACCGTCCATTGATCGAGAAAGAGGTGAACGCGCCCCATCCGTTGCACACCATCCCGGACACCCAATCGCAACACGCAGATTTGCCAGATAGCGGAATAAGTGGCCGTCTGCACAACGCGGCCGAGTAACCCCCATGAAGTTGTTAATGGTTCAAGGCGGTTTTGGTGCAGGTGGGGCGGAAAAGAACATCGCGATGATCGCCGAGCATCGGTTGAGCCTTGGGGATGAGGTGCATATCGTCGGGATGGCACCCCCCGACAACAGTTCGTATTTCGACTACCCCGAGGCGACGAACCTGCATGTTATTCACCCCGGCGACGGATTCTCAAAGCTGGTGCAATTTCGGCGGTTGCTTCATATCCGGCAGACTGTGCGGCAGGTGCAACCTGATCTGATTATGTCGTTCCTGACCAAGATCAACGTGCTGACCCTGTTGGCAAACACGGGTCTGAACGTCCCCGTTTTGGTGTCAGAGCGTAACAATCCGCAAGCGCAGCACGCCCATCCGATCTGGTTGAAAGGGTTCAATACGCTGGCCCGCTCGGCCACGGCCATCGTGATGCAAACCGAACGCGCCCGTCAGGATTTACCTGACGCTTTGGCGAACCACACACATGTCATTCCCAATCCTTGCGCGCCTTTTTCGGATGTCACGTTGGGGGAGGGGGCCGCAAACATGGTCGCCGTGGGCCGGTTGGAATGGCAAAAGGGGTTTGACCTGTTGCTGGATGCCATGCCCGAAATCATCAGCCGGGTGCCTGACGCCAAATTGACGATTTTTGGTGATGGCCCAAAACGCGATGAGCTTGAGCGTCAGGTTCAACGAATGGGTCTGACCGACCGTGTTCAATTGCCCGGATCAAGCGCGCGACCCGGCGCTTGGATGCAGGACGCAGATGTGCTGGTGTTCCCGTCGCGGTTCGAAGGGTTTCCCAATGTGGTTGCCGAGGCAACCGTTTCCGGCTTGCCGGTTGTGGCCTTCGATTGCGCCTACGGCCCGCGAGAGATTGTCCGGGACGGAGAGAACGGCATCCTCGTTGCTCCGGAGGACACCCCGGCGTTGGCGAACGCAGTGGCAGGGCTGCTGACGGACAAAGACAGCCTTGCGAAAATGAGGCAATCTGCGGTGGAAAACCGGTACTGGCTGCAACCCTCTCGGGTGCTGAGTGACTGGGATCAGGTCATCGATCAAATTGTTCCAAGCCACTCGATGTTTCAGGAAAACTCGATCACGTCCGGCAACTGATCGAAGTCAATGATCCTTACCTGCGCGGCGTGCGCCTGATCCGGTGGGTTGGGATCGTGAACGGCTCCGGCCCGCAAAACCTGCACCGTTTGCCATCCCATCGCGTTCGGCGTCACGAAGTCTTTGGCCGGATTATCCGCGACATAGACCATTTTTGACCCGCCGGGGGCCAGGCTTTCCATTTCTTCAAATGCGCGGGGATGCGGTTTTCCAAACCCCTCGGGCCAAGCGCCGGTGGGGCGAATATGCGCGATACGCTGTTCCAGCTTGAGCGCGGCGATTTTGTTGCGCTGCATCCGTTCCGGCCCATCGGTGATCAACCCCATCGGATGGCTTGCGGCACTCAGAAACCGTTCCGCGTCCGGGCTGAGCTGAATTTTTGGAACGTGCAGCCGGTATTCCTGCACCAGTCGACCAATGAAGTCCTGAGTGTCTGGTAGCCCAAGCAACGCACAGGCGGTATTGAAGATTTTCCGCCTGTCTCCGGTTGTAAAGATATTCTGACAGGCAGGTCCAAATCCTGAAACGCCGTAATGTTCTGCGACCCAGCGTTCGAGATATGCAAACCCGCTGAACGCAAAATCGCGTTCAAGATACAGGGTATCATCCAGATCAAAGACCAGCATCAATCGATATACACGGCGCTGTCATACCGCATCATGCGCACCCCGTCGCGCCAATCGTTATGGGGGGACGATGGCAATCCGGCCACCTCTTCCAGCAACCATTGCGCAAACGGCGCGCCTGCATGGTCCGCCAGCGGGTATCCCCCCCCAAAACGCGCGTTTATTTCGATGACGCATGGCCCAAGTTTCGGGTCGTCAATGATCTGAAAGCACGCCACCCCTCGCAGGTCGGGCAGTGCGTGCACAATCCCCTCGGCAATTTTGTGCAGGTCAGCGCGGCGTTCCGTGCGGCCCTTTTCGACCTCACCCGCCCTGATCTGGATCCGTTTGTGCGGTATCACCGTTTGCAGTCGGCCTTCCTGATCGACAAACATGTTAATCGTGTATTCCGATCCGCTCAGATTGTCCTGAAAGATCATGGGTTCGGGGAAAACGTCGGGCACTTCGTCTATCGAATTGAAAACCTGAAGCCCGCGGCTGGCGCTGCCGCCGCTTGGTTTCGCGAAAGCTGGCCAGGACACACCGTCTGGATTCTCAAGAACTCCCGCGTGATCCAATGTGCGCGGAACGGGCACTCCGGCCGCGGCCAGAACGGCAGAGGTTTGATGCTTGTCCCGAACAACCTCGATCACATTCGGGGGCGAGACATGCACATGCGCGCCTACGGCGGCGAATTCGTCCAGCGCCACGGACAGGGGCAACAGTTCGGGATCAATCGTGGGGACCACCAGATCCACACCATGATCGCGCACGATCTGTAAAACAGCAGGGATGTAACCGGGATCGTCGGTTCTTGGCACTGCAAACGCCTGATCAGCCAAAGCGCAGGCGGCGCTTTCATCCGGGTTCAAATCACATGCAAGAATTTCGAGATCACATTCAAGGCGTTCGGCGGCCGCACGAAAGCAGTTCAGCAACCCAACGCGACGACCAGCGGAACAAAGAAGAAGTTTCAAGGCGCGACGAGCCATGTTTACCTATAAAATATCAAACAACTACACAGACCTACAGTTACATGGTTAAGGTAATTCTGTGAACGCTCATCGCGCCGTTGAGGCGAAATATTTTGCCCCGTGCGGTTGTGATCAACCGTCGAAACATCCCACCACCCTACCGGCATGTACCGAACCGGCCAATAGGTTCGGATGACCGCGAAACATAGTGCAGATCGGCCAAAGAACCGACTTAAATGCGCACATAAACAAGCACTTGACTAGAATTTTACCGTTTCTACGGGATTCCCCTAATTCTCGTGCAGGGTTTATCTGTGTAATTTGAGGCCAACAAAGTTTTACAACCGGTGAGGCCGCAAGGCTAAATCACTCACTCGTTGAATGGCCAGCATTTGGGGTGCTGGCCATTTGCTTTTCCAGCACCAAAAACACGCTTTTCTGGCTTTTGTATACTTGCCTGCGCAGGAAGGCACGCAAGGTCGCTGGGGTTGGCTGTGACCATCCACTTGCACGATCCGAATGGCCTGGAACTCAGCGGGCACGACCGGGACTCAAAAACAAAAAAGGGCCGGTCACAGGACCGGCCCAGTGAGTTCAGCTGAACCGAGGGATCAGTTCGAAGCTGCGTTCAGTTTTTCGTTCTGCTCGCGCAGCGAGTCCGAAATGATTGCGTACCATTCGCCGGACTCGCGCATTTCGTTCAGACCCTTGTTCATCATCGCGATGTATTCGCGCGCGAACGGGTTGGTGCGGTGCGCCAGGAAGCTCATCGACGACAGGGTCGAAACATATGGGTTTTCGATGATGTCAGCCGAGGTCAGGCCCATGTCGTTCATGGTGGATGCAAACAGATCAACTTCGAACGCCGCCACATCCGCGGTGCCGGTCAGAACCGCATCCAGACATTCACGCGCAGAGCTGGGCTGAACGACGGTTGTGTTCTCACGGTTCAAGCCAACTTCTTCCAGAACAACCATGCTCCAACCCGCCATCCGGCAAATGGTGGACCCTTCAAGATCGCTGAAATCCGTTGCGCTTGCATACTGGCTTTCAGGCAGAGTGAAGAAGCCACCGACGACGTCGTAGACCGGAACAGACGCAACAAACTGGGTGCAGCGCGCCGTTGTTTCAGCCGACCATTCGTATGTGCGGTTTGTGCAATCCGGAACGGTCCAGGCGATCGAGATATCAAATGCCCCAAGCGGCAACAGGGTCTCCAGGTGCGAGCTCCAGTCGTCTACGAAGCTGACCGAATAATCGCGGCTGTTGCCAGCCCGCTGCAGGCTGGTGGTTGCCAGACGGGTCATGATGCCGCCGCCGCTCAGCGCCTCGGTTGTGAACGGCTCCCAGCCGTTACCGGCAACCATCTTAATCGGCGGGGCGTAGACGTTCGAACGCTTGACGCCGGCCGCGCGCTGTTCTTCCGCTGCGATGATTTCCTGCGCCGATTGGCCGTTTGGCAGGCTGCCATCTTCACAGGGCAGAGCAAGGACCAGGCCGGGCTCAAGCGCGTTGGGGTTGTTGATGATGTTGCGGTTCGCGTTGAAGATCGGCTGATAGTTCGAGGTGCCATAGGCGGCAATCGCGATGGTCGCCATCGTGTCGCCGTCTGCAACGGTGTAGTTGGTGCAGGCCTCTTGTGCTGCGGCAGCACCGGCGCTGAGCGCGGTAACGGCGCCGGCCGACATTACAACTTTCTTCAGATTAAATTCAAACATGTCCACTTCCTCCAGACTATTCGTTTGTCAGGCCATTTGGGGCCTTAGCCATTTTCCATTTGATGCCGCAGTGCAGACGACACGATGTCGCGCCATTCGCCGGATTGCTGCATGATTGTCAGACCCTGATTCAGCGTCTCAAGGATCGCTTCCCCATCAGGATTATCTTTGTGGGTCATGACGTTAAGCGACTTGATCGCCGCAAGGTTGGGGTTTTCGATGATGCGATGCTCATAGCCCAGCCGCGAGATTGCCTCGACCGCCAGATGGGCTTCGATTGCGACGATATCCGCGCGCCCTTCGATGACCGCGTGAAAACAGTCATCCGGCGAAACGGGACGCATCAGGCTGATGACCGGCTCGTACAGGCTGACGGCATCCATATGCGATAGCGACCAGCCTTCGGGGCGGCAGATGGTCGTGCCCGCGAAATCGGAATAGGTCAGCGTTTGTTCGTAACCCGATCCTTCAAGGGCAAAGAACGTATCCACAACTTCGTAGAACGGGTTCGAGAAATTGTAGGTTTCACAGCGCTCACGGTCGCTTTCAGACAGGGTTGCCGCCTCTTCGCAATTGGGGCGCGACCACGGGAAGGTTCCGTCAAAGGCCAGCGTTGGCATCAGCAGGTCCAGATGCGAGGACCAGTCGTTGACGAACTGAATCTTATACGCCTGCTCGGGCGCGGCGCGCAGCATCGCGGTTTCGACCAGACGGGTGTAAAGCCCACGGTTCGGCAATTCCTCGTCGGTGAACGGCGCGTAGTTGCCGCCTGTGATCAGCAGAATCTGCCTGTCGCGGATCTCGGGGCGGTCTTCCGACCGGGCCTCTCGGATCAACGCGGCACCTTCGGCGCGGGCCGCTTCAATCTCTTCTACCGCCGACGCTTTGGCCGCCGAAACGGCGTCTTCGCTGGCTTTCTTGGCTTCGGCCTCGGCCGCCGCAACGCGGGCCTCGGCATCGGCAATCGCCTTCGCCGCACGCTCTTCTGCGGCTTTCACCAATTCCGATGCCATTTCGGCGGCCAGACGTTCCGCCTCGGTTTCCGGCGGAGCAACCGCACGGCCGACGTCTTCGAGGCAGGGCAGGGTCAGAACGTCACCGACACGGATGATGTTGGGGTTGGACCCGATGACATCGCGGTTTGCATCGTAAATGATGCGGAAATCCTCGGTCGAATAGACCTGGATCGTCAGTTCTCGCAGGCTGTCGCCGCGCTGAATCTCGTAGGTCGAACATGCCTCTTGCGCCGAGGCCGCGCCGGTGGCGGCGGCAAGGGCAAGGCTTGATATGATTAGGTGCTTTCTCATGGGTCCTGTTGCTTTGCCTGTTAGGGTCGTGTCGGTTTCGCGATTGCGATTGTCAGGTTGTCCTGATCTGGATTGGCCTTGGCCAGAACGGCCCGCAGCAACGCGTCCGCGATTTCCTGTGCCAATGCGGTTTTGTGTTCGCGCAGAACAGCCTCGATTTCGCTGTCCGAGAGGGTCTGCAACCCGTCGCTGCCAAGGATCACAACATCACCCGAGCTCAGCGTCAGCGGCGTTTCAGGGCAGTCAACCTTAGGGATCGCACCACCCATGACAACCGAGGTCAGCTGATTGCGATCCGGATGGGACTGCGCCTGCGCCTCGGTCAGCTTGCCTTCGGCCACTTGCGCATCGATCACGGGGGCCATCGAATGGTCTTCGTTGACCTGTGTCAGAACACCATCGCGAAACAGATAAAGCGGGCTGTCACCGATTGAAATCCAGTACATCCGCTGGTCAAGGAAAAGCGCGCCCAGCAGCGTTGACCCCATATTGAAGCCGCCGCCTTTTTCTTCGTTGTGGTTCGCAATCGCCGTGTTGGCCAGCATCGCGGCCAGGGGCAATGCATCAACCGCTGCGGGTTCAGCCAGGGTGTCACCGCTTAGCTCCGCATCCAGCGACTCGCGCCAGGATGCGATTACCAGTTCCGAGGCGACCTCGCCCGCCTCGTGACCGCCCATGCCGTCAGCGATCACGATGTAACCCGCGTCGACCGCATCGAACATCCGCGCGGCCACGGCATCTTCCTGCGTGTCTCGCTGACCCTGGTTCAGGATCAGCGCAATATCATATGCCGGAGTCGCCAGCATCTATTACGAATCCCGCCAGTCAAAGCCGTCGTCGCAGAAGGCTGCAAACCGGATCGAGGTTTCGCTGATGCGGATCAGGTCGCCGCTGGACAGCGCCACAGTGCTCAGCACCGGCTTGCCGTTCAGGCGCACAAGATTGGCCTTGCCGCCATGGCCCAGATAGCATTTGCGATCTTCCGGATCATAAGCAATCACCGCGTGGTTCGAGCGGGAAATCCCCGTATCGCCAAAGTCCAGCTGGATCGCCTGATCGTCGTTGCGGCCAATCTGCATCAGACCTTCTGTCAAGGTGATGCTGGCCCCACGTCCGGGCCCCGAGGTGACAACCAGCCACCCGACAGGGAAGGTCTCTTGCACGGCCTCGGTTTTAGCGACCGGCTCAGCGGTTTCCATCAGGTCCTGAACATGCGTGTCGGCACGCTCGAACCCAAGGAATGTGGTCTTGACGCGCGAACGGCGGTCCTGCGCCGGGGCGGGCTGTGGCGCTGCCTCAACTTCCTGCGTCACTTCAGGCGCGGCTTCAGCCACCGGGGCGGGGGTTTCAACGACCTCTGCCACTGGTTCTTCCGCGACCGGTTCCTCAACGGGGGTCTGCACCGGTTCCTCAGCAATCGCTTCCGGCTCAGAGGGTGCTTCTTCGATTGGCTCAACCGCGTCTTCGGTGGTCAGGCGCAGGGTCACGATCTGCTCATCCGCGACCGGTGCGGGCGTTTCTTCCTCTGCACCCATGTCAGCCGTTTCGGCCTCGTCTTCCACAAAGATCGACTGCTCAACCGGCTCCTCAACCTCTGCGGCATCTTCCTCAGAAAAGTCCGGCATCTTTTCTTCCGGCATCAATTCATCCGTTTCCTCATAGGATTCGGATGACATATTCCCGCCTGCCAGCGCCGCGCGCAGGGCGTTGAAATCAGCGATGGGCTGTTCCTGCTTTTCCTCGATGGGATCTTCGCTGGCCGCTGCCGACGTGGTTTCCGTGGCTTCGTCTTCTTTGGCTTTGCCGGCGCCTTCGAGAAGCCGGCTAAGAGGGCTTTTGTATTTGAACATGGCGTCGACACCTTCAATCTCTTGGCACGCAACATGTGTGCCGGGGGCTGCAACATACCTCTGCGCAAGACAGCACAGCGGCGTTCATCATATTGAAAAACCTGGAAAACTCTTACCTTCTGCGGCGGGCCGGTCCCCGTCAGGATGGCCTGAAAGGCGGCCATCCTCAGCAAATACACACTGGCAAATCACATTCGAACCGGTCAGATCACTCCTGCGATAGCGGCATCACAGCGGCCGTTTCACTTCCGTTCCGTGTCACTGTGAAACGGGCCTGGGATTTTTCTTCGGCAACAAGCGCGGCCAGCAACTCGTCCAGGCTCTCTGCGCCGTTGAGTGCGACACCACCCTGCGCCTCGCTCAGCAGAACATCGCCTTTCTGCAGGTCGCCCGCAGTCTCGGCTGGAACGTCTGACACAACGGTCTGCCAACTCTCGTCACCCGTGCTGCGGATTGTGAACATATAGCCGTTCTCCAATCCGACCGAGCGGATGGCGGGCAGGGCCAACAAACCGTTCTGCGCCCGTGTTTCACCCAAGGGGCGATACCGGGCCGCAACACGGATATAGCCGTCCGGGTCAACATTGAGGTTGTCGAGAACATGCGTTGCAAAGGACGCATCACCCCGAACCGGGCTGCCATTGAGCGTAAAGATCGTCGAACCGCGCTGAACCCAATCACCGATGACCGACATGTCCTGATTCTGATCAACGCCGGTTATCGAAAACGTATGCCCGGTCGACGCGCGGCGGCGCGAGATCGAGAAAGGAATATCCACATCCCAATGCGAGAATGCGATCTGGTTCTCGGCCAGATCCACCGGACCAGCCGGTTCCGCAACAGCGGTCTCGGCGGGGGCCGGATCATTGACCGCCGCGTCCGGTTCTGCGGCGGCTGCTTCTGTGGCAGCCGCTTCCGCAGCGTCGGAACTTGCCTGCTCGACAGGCGGCTCTGAAATTTCTTCTGGTGCAGGTGTGGCCACCGTTTCGGAGGCGGCTTCGGGTGTTTCTACAACCGTTTCCTCGGCGGGTTCAGACTCAACCACTGCTGGCTGTGCATCTGTGGCAACCACCGACGCAGTTTGCGTGTCATCCGCTTTGTCGCCACCCGACAAGACAAAGAAGCCACCCGCGGCAACTGCCAATGCAACCACAGCCACACCGGCCAACAGCTTGCCGCTGCCGCCAGACCCGCTCTGAACCACGGTGTCCACCGCGACCGGAGTGTCTTCTTTTGCGGCGAACTTGGCCCGTTCATCGTCTTTTTTGTCTTCGTTCCCCAGCGCAATATCGGCGTTTCCAGCCAGCAGCGCCGTCACGACCGCTTCGGCATTTTCGGTCTCGGCCTTGATCCGGGCTTTTTCCGCCTCTTTATCCGTGCGATCCATCCCGACGATGACCGAAACCGGGCGGTAGGCAAACGTATCGAACATCACGCCGGGGCCACGGAACATCCGCAACCAGTCCAGCGCGCTTTGCAGGCGGTCGGTAGCGTGAACCTCCATCGCCTTGTCGATGGCCTCAAGGAACCCTTCGGGGTAGCCGTCAAACCGACCGGCCAGCGGCGCGTAGGGATCATCCTGCCCATTGTTGAAGGCGTTCAGGCGGGATTGGCCATCAATCGGGCGCTCTCCGCTGATCGCGTGATACAAGGTCGCGGCCAGAACATAGAGGTCGCTGCTTGGGCCTTGCTCGGCCCCGCGCACGTAGAACTCGTGCGGAGAGTATCCGTCCTTGATCACCCGCAAGGTCAGCAGCGCCGCGGACTTGTTGGCCGCCTGTTCCCGTGCAGCGCCAAAGTCGATCAGAACCGGGTCGCCATTTTCGTCAATCAGTATGTTGTCCGGCGAAATATCCCGGTGCAGCATCCCGCTTTGGTGAATGAACGACACCGCCGACAGCATCTTTTCGGTCACCTGAACGATAAAGTCCGGGCCGCTTTCGTTTTCGGGGTTCTCGACGTAATCCAGCAGGTCACACCCCCGGATCAGGTCCATCGCGATATAGGCGGTGTCGTTGTCTTCGAACACCTGATGCACATCGACGATATTGGGATGCACAAGCCGCGCGTGGTTGCGGGCTTCCTGAATGAACAGGTCGATGATGGCGCGCAGGTCGTCTTTGTATGCCGGATCGTTCGGCGCCACCAGATCACCGTTACGGCGGCACAGGGCACCGGGAAAACACTCTTTGATCACCACGTCACGCTCCAGGCTGTCGCGCGCCAGATAGGTGATTCCAAATCCACCATTGCTGAGATATTTCAGGATTTCATACTGCCCGCGCAAAAGCTTTGCGCCGGGTTGAAGTCCTTCGATCTGAGGTTCGTCGTGCGATGCACCGACCGCCTGGTTGTGGCTCATTTCATTCCGCCCGTTCTACTCGTTTTGCGGTACAATAACCGGGCAAATCGCCCACGAACTCACAACCAAAAACAACCGCAGGACACTTGAGAACGGTTAGACGTTTCAAATTTGACTTTATTGGGGCCGCCTGATGGCTTCACTATGGATCGTTTTTGTGCGATATCTATATTTAGATACCACACCATCCACTAACACAATATGTTGTCTCTATAGCTAAGAAACTTGAAAACTGACGCCCCGATTTGAGACGCTTGGTCTACGATTTCGAAACAATTAAGAATCGGTTTTTGCTGTTTTCGAATCGCCGCAATGCAGCTCAATCTATGCGAGAACGGCTCAGGTTCCGGTTTTTGGCTGCGCCGCAGCAACCGTGCTGCCAGCCCAGGCGAGGTTATCGCCCAGCTGCACCAGAATGCTGATCGCATCTTTCAACGGCGCATCGCCGCTTTCGAATTGCAGCAACAGCAGCAGGTCCGTGGCCTTTTCGAACTCGGCCGGAATCCAGTCAGCCTCGGAGTCGATTTCACCGCCTTGCTCCAACCGTTCGGCGAAATCTTCGACGATTTCCTGACAGCTTTGCAGAAAGGCCGCAGGTTCGATTGATGAGGAATCGCGCAGGTCTTCATAAATGCTGGCAATTGCCGCCAGCCAATCTTCAAGAATCGGATTGTTCAAGGGCGGCAGGGCAGAGCCCAGCGTCGCTTGCATCGATGGCGCGTCTGACTGTTCAGGCTCGGCATCAGGGCCTTGCAGGGCTTCGAGATAAGGCAGGAAGTCCCGTTTCAGATCGTCGCGCGCAGCGTTCAGGTCGTGTTTGCGTCGGTCCGAGGCAGCCTCGAGAACCTGTTCGGCCAGATTCTGACCACCACAGGTTTCCCACAGGTCAAAGTCCGGCTCGGGCTCCTGCGCCATGGCGCGGACCGCGACCGGGGTGCCAATCGGAACAACCGCGCGGAACAGGCCGTCCTTGTCCTTGTTCAACCGCGCCAAAACCCGGTCCAGCGCGTCGCGCACGGGCCGCAGGTCGGCATGGGTCACGGCAAGCAGGCTGTTGTCGCGCAGCTCGGCGGGAACCTGTGCCCACAAATGGCGCTCGGTCTCGCGCCAGGCGTTGGTTCCGTTGGTGCACCAGATCGCGCAGTCCACGAATTTCAGCAATTCGAGCGTCTGCTTGTACGTATCGTCCAACGCGCCCGATCCGGGCAGATCAAATAGCGAGATTTCCTTTAAGGCAGGGGTGTTCAGCCCAACCGAGATGAAATCAGGCTCATCCGCCGCCGCCTTTTCCAGCGCGATGCCGGAGTAGGTCTTGGGCTGCCTGTCCCACCATCCAACGGTTGTCTCGGGCGCGTCCGCATAGGCAACGATTACCAGTGGCAACTTCAGGTGCTGCGGACCCGTGGGCAGGATATCTGCCCCGGCCAGCATATTGGCAAGGCTGGATTTACCGGCCCCGAACTCCCCCGCGAAACCGATATTGACCGCGTTCGACAGACGTTCTGCATGGGCCAGGGCGCGCGCGCGCATATCTTCCAGCGCGGCGTCGGGCTCCATGTTTTCTGTCGCGGTCAGAAAGCGCCCAAGCTGGCGCACTTCCTGTTCGGTTCCGGGAAAGTCGATCATTCCGCAGCCTCTGCCTGTCTTTCTTCCGCATGGCCGGGTCCAAAGATGGTCTCCAGCTCATCCCTGATGCGCCGCGCCCGGTCAAAGGCTGTTTGCGCCTCGGCAACGGCATTGGTTTCGCCTGCGCCGCTTCTGTGTTCAAGATGCCCGGCCAACAGGGCCAGGTAGTGATCCAGAACGGTGTTCAGCCGTTCCAGCAAATCATCCCGCGTGGTGTCGATCAGATCGTCGCCGATCAGTTCGAACTCCTGCACAATCATCCGCTCGGCCCGTGACACCACGCTGTTGCGCGAGATCAGGCGCGACAGCCAGTTTACACGCAACTCTACCGTGATGCCACGGGTCAGCGCGGTCGTGTCCGGGCGGAACCAACGCACGGCACTGGTGTTCATGCGATTGTCGACCGGTTCCTGCCAACCGGGCAGGGCGCGCAGCGCCGCATTGCACCGCATGTCGATGGCATAAAGCTCGCTGAGCATCCGTTGACGCACCACTTGCGAGGCCCCCTGAACCAGTTCCCGCATCCGGTCGCGCAGGGGCGTAAAGTTCAGCTCGGTATCGCCTTTGGCCAGCAAGGGTGACTTCCCCTCGGGACCACGCACAACGACCGAGACCGCCTCGGCCACGGTGTCATCCATCACGCCGCGCAAGTTCGACAGGATGTCGTCCATGTCGCGGGTAATGTCTTGTGTTTTTTCTGCGATGAGGCCGCGCAGTTCGCCAAGAGTTTTGTCGTTTTCATCCGCGCTGGCCGTCGCTTCGCCGGTTTCGTCCTCAAGCGCGCGCAGATGCGCCTGCGAACGTTCAAACTCACCCTGCGCAAAGCTGTTCAGGTGCTGCCAAGCCATGCGCAATTGCTCATCCCGCGGCCCGTCAATCAACGCCTGCGTCACGTGACGGCGCAGGTCCGGCAGGCCCGATGCGATCATGGCCGCAAAGCGCAAGACAGCCTCGCGGCTGATCGGGCCGGGGCCTTGCTTGATCTCTTCTACCCCGTCCAGATACTGCCGCATCTGCTCGGGGTGCGCGCGCAGCCAGGCCAGAACGTCATCATGGTTGACGCCGGTTTCATCGCCCGTCAGCGCGTAGTGTGCCCATTGTGCGCTGCCCATCAGCACATCGATATTCGAATTTCCAAGCGCCTGTTCCAACCCGTCCAGAACGTCGGCACGGACCTTGGTGGCATCCCCGGCACCCCCACTCAGTTCATCCACGCGGTTGATAAAGACCACGATCTGCCCAAGCTCCAAGGCCTGCATCAGGCGGAACAGTTTCAGATCGGCACGCGACAGGGCCTGATGCGCCGACAGAACCACCACAAAGAAATCGGATTCCTTGAGGTACTGGCGCGAGATTTCTTCGCGGATCAACAGCGGGTCGTTGACCCCCGGCGTGTCCGTCACCGTGAGTGGGAAAGGAAAGTGACCGATATCAAAATAAACCTCGGCCTTGCGGGTGATGTCGCTGTAAAGACCCCGGTCGCTGCCGGGATCCAACGGGCCATCCTCGGTCGGGTCATCTCCGGCGCAGACATAGCGCGCCAGATCGTCCGAGGTCAGCTCTTCCAGATCGTGATGCTGGCCCAAAAGCTGTTCGTAGCTGTCGCCAAGACGCCGCTGCGCGCGGGTTTTCATCGCCTCGACCTGCTCTTCGATCATCTCGCGCTTATAGCTGTCCTCGTCATCGGGGAACATGTTGCGCAATTCTTCACCCTCGGCGATCAGCGACTGCCACTGGTGATTGTCGAAGAAATGAAACTCGGCCCCTTCGGTCCGGCCCGAGGGGTGGCCAAAGTGCATATCCGTGATCACCGTGGTCCACGGGTTCACATCCGAGGGCAGGTATTCGGCCTGCCCGGTGAACCCGTTGATCAAACGGGATTTGCCCGCCTTGATCTGCCCGACAAAGGCAATCGACGGTTTCAGATTGGACAGATCGCCGACAATGCGCGAGATGAACTGACGGGTCTCGTCATGGCTCGTCTCATTCATGTCCTCGGCTATGCGGATTAACTCGCGACGATTGGATTCACTCATACTCGTTACCCTGATAAAACTACACGACTTGAATTATTAGAAAATTTGAATGTTTTGGAGGCGATCATCCGTTCGCCTCCTGCAACGCAGTCCAAAGATTGACAACCGCCCCGAGTTTTCGGGCTTCATGCACGGCGATTGCGATCTGCTGGCCGTCATTCACAACGGCCAAACCAGCACCCTTGCCGCCGGACGGGCGCATGACGATCAGTTGGGGATGATCCAGCGCGGGCTGAGTGTCCTTGTCCCAACCGGCCAAATCGGCCGCAAACTGCGCCAGCAGCGCCTGATCCGGAGACAACGGCCCGCCGGGGGCGCACTCTTCGGCCATGTGAGAGATATCGCCGTCCTGCGCCGAGGCCAGAACGGACCCAAACGCAAAGCGTTCTGCGCCCGCAAAAAACGTCTGGGCAAGTGAGCCGGTTGATTGCTGCTCGGGCAGTTCGGCAACAGGTTCTGAGTCATCGGGTACCACCGAAACAATCGGTTCCGCCGGAAGATCGATCTTGGCACAGGCGTTTTCGATTTCCCGCAGGGTGACGCCGACATCGTCAGCTTCCAGCGCCCTGTCGGGTTGCAGAGACAGCAACTCCAGCGGAGCAGGGGCAGATGCAATATCCGTCACCAGCCGCGCCATGTTTTCAATCAATTCGTCACGCGCCGCTGTATCAAAATGGGGCACGGGGCCCGAGACAACGCGGAATACATCGGTCACGCGCGAGCTGTTCACCTCGATCGCCAGACAATCACCATTGGCGGCCGTGAACTCCAGACGACGTGGCAGAATCGTGCCACGGATCACCCGCAAGACTTCGGCCCGGCGCGCAGCAGCCGTGTCCCCCGCGATCACCACCGCCGGGGACAATCGGGCAACAGACGACCGCCCGATATCTTCGAGCATGTCGAGTATGTCCGTGTCCATCATGCCGTGACCCCCTCTGGTCCCGTTCACACTGCGGCCGCAACCGGCCCCAGGCTTAGATGCGATTTCGTCAACGCCAGCCCGACATTCGCGCTGTTGCGACAGATGTAGCAGACCACATGATCGGGATATTCCCGGGTCCGCAGAAAGATGTTCAGCCGGTCTTTCGAGAACACCGCGATTTCCCCAAACCCCGGACTGTCCTCGTGTTCTGTTCCAGCCTGACGCAAAAGCGCCTCAAAACCCGCCACCCCGCGCCCCTGAAACAGGTTCGCCACGGCGATTGCCAGTGAATCCAGATCAACCGCGCCGTCTGGATCGGCCGTGCTGGTGCCCAGCAGCATCCCCGTTTCCATGTCGACATACCCGGCTGCAATGCAGTCGGGTATCGTTTCAATCGCGGTGTTCAAGGCAGCCTGAATTGACATTTAACTAACTGTTTTACCTCACTAATAGGCGGTTAGCCCAATCCGATTTCGATTACAAGACATGCCATTCCGCCCCGCTGTTATCGCTGGTTTTAGGGATCGAGCGCAGCGTTTCCCTGGCTTGCTTAGCATTATGCTCGACCGCGATCTGATCGAACTCGGACAGGAAGGACTGAAAGACCTTGATCAAGGCTTCTGCGTCCGTGGGTAGATCCTCGTTTTTGGTCACTTCCTCCCACATGGCTGCGGCGCTTAAGGGCGCGCCAACCGCCACTTCGGTCAGATCATTCAGATCGACCACATGGGCTTCGGGACCATTGACCAAATCGGCTGATGCCTTGATCTCGACCAGACCGCTGGTTTCGGGCTCGGGCTCGTATTCCTCTGCGCCCTCGTCCTGTTGTTCGGCCATCAGTGCCGTGATCGAGGATACCGAGACCTCGATGCTGCGCTCTTCAGGTTGCGCCTGATCTTGCGCAGGGTCTGCAATCGCTTCGGGTGTTTCGTTCAACGTATTCGTCAGTGATGACAGCAGATCCTCGGACTCATCCGATGCGTCGTCTGCCAGGATGTTTTCAACTTCATCATCCAGTTCCGCGTCATCCAGAAGATCATAGTCTTCCAAATCGGCCTCGGGATCGGGAACAGCTTCGATGTCCAGCGGATCATTGGCCGTGTCCCGGAAATAGGCGCGCAGCTCGTCCTCATTGCTTTCGTCAATCTCGGGCGTCGACTCGGGCACCATTTCGGCGCGCAAACGCTCGGCCTCGGCTGCGTCGATACGTGTGCGATCCGCATCTTCGGGGCGACGTTCCACCCGCGCGGGACGAACCGGGAAGCTGGTCACGACCGAGGCATCTTCGCCCGCATCCGTCAACGGGTTCACAAGTTTGAGCGGGGCCGAAGCATCGGGCGCTGCCGTTTCGGTGGTCTTCGACGGGCGCAGCGGCTGCACCTTGGGCGCGTCGGACAGGCTTTTGTCGATCTGATAGCGCGCCAGTTGATCGGCGCGGTTGTCCATGATTTGCTCGGTGATCTCCAGAAAGCTGTCGATCATCTTGCCGCCGCCGCTGCGCGACCACATCTCGGCATCCCCCGTCTTGTCGCGCGCTTCAATCGCATCACGTGCGGAAAACAGAATCGAGCGGTTGAACAGATGCCCGGCCTCGCGGTTCACGCGGCGCAGAACCTTTTGACGGTCTTTGGCGCTTAGCGCATCTGCCCGTGTCACCAGCAGCAGCGAATTGTGCTGCAACCGTTCGGGCAAGGACACCCAGGTCGCCCGTTCGGTCTCGCGCCAGGCCTGCGTGGCATGGGTACACCACAAAACCCCATTGGCCTGACCAACGGCACGTTGCCATACATCGGTCGAGATCTTGGGGTCCGAGATACCGGGCGTATCGATCAGATCGACCGCCTCCAGAATGTCAGCCTCAAGGAAGATGCGAATGAACTGCGCATCGTTGACGCCGACGGTTTCCAGCTGATCCAGTTCGATTTGTTCGGTGCTGCCATCATGCCGTTTGACATAGGCCGGACGATTGCCCCAGCTAAACCAGACCGGAGGCAACTGCGTTGCCGTCACCTGCGTCGGCAGGGTGTGCGTGCGCAGCAAAAAGTTCATCAGGGTCGATTTCCCGGCGCTGAATTCGCCCATTAAGGCGAAAACCGGCTTCCGGCGCGACCAATGCTCGATACGCTCCCATGCCTTGGGGGAAACGAAACGGTTATGTGTGTCTTTTGCCATTTTTCTACTTATGCCGCTTCGTTGCTAAGGTCTTTCAGGATGTCGCCCAGAATCTCGTCCCGCGATTTCTGCAATTGCAGATTCGCCATCAGAGCCGGAGTCTGCCCGCCTTTTTCAGCCGAGGCCGAGATATTCAGCAGAGTCTCTTTCTGCTCGCGCATGAAATCGGCCAGCCCGGCGCGGACGTTTTCCAGAACCGCTGCGATCTGGTTTTCCTCGATATCCTTGGTGATCGAGTTCGCCTCGGACGCGATCAGACGGGTATAGTCGGCGGCATAGGCTTCGAACCCTTTTCGGCGTTGCCACCACCTGCGCCACCAGGTGCTTTGCAGATCCAGCGCGATGGTGCGCCCGATGCCCAATGGGGGCGGCACGCGGGGTACGATGGGCGCTTCGATACTGAACTCGCCCAGATGGTTGCCCAGCAGCTTGTGATACAGCGCCTCGACATCCGCTGTGGCCGCGGAATAAAGCGCCCCGGCCTCTTTCTTCATGGACCGGGCAAAGCTGAAATAGGCCGCCTTTTGCAGCGTTCGCAGACCCGCCGGATCGTACTGCCAGGTGCCTTGTTCGCCATTCTCCTCAAGATGCGCAATCAACGAGTCGGTGGCGCGTTTGACAAAATTGGCCTCAGCCGCGTTCAGACGTTCCAGCACCTTGTCGCGCAACGAGGCGGTCAGGTCGGCGACTTTCTTTTCATATTCCGAGGCAACAGTGGCAATGGCGTCCTCGGGCGAGGCCCCGTCCAAATCGCGAACAACGCCTTCGCCGCCCGACAGGGTCTTGGCAACAGCCGTTGCGCGGATCTGGCTGGCGATGTTGCGCGCGCGGTGGCGTACCCGGTCCAGCAAACGCGCACCTGCGCCTTCGGCGATGCGTTCATTCATCGCCAGCAGCAGGTCGGGCAAGCCAGACAGCGCCCAGATCTTGTCCAGCGAGGGAGCCTGATCGCCAAACCCAGCAGCCAGATAGAACGTGTTCAGCGTCTGCCGGGATTCTTCGGTCAGAATGTCCGGGTTGCCGGTCAAAGCAGCCTCGGCCCACAGGGCGCTGCCGAACACAACGCTGGTATTGGCGTCGATGCTGTTCTGTTTCAGCGTGTCCTGAATGCGATCCCGGATTTCAGGAACCTGACTGACCGGGTCCGACAGTTCATCAATGCGGTTGACGAACAGAATGATCTGACGGTTCTCGAACTGCGCGATGATCCGCATCAACGCCATATCCATTGTGGTCAGCGCCTGACTGGCGGCCAGAACCACAACACAGACCTCGGACCCGCGCAGGCTGCGCAGCGTGATCTGTTCGCGCACCATGAAGGTATCGTTCACACCGGGCGTGTCGCACAGCTTCAGCGAGATCGGATATTGCGGGATATCCATGAAAAGCTCGGCCGATTTTGTCACATCGGCAAAACGACCCGTTTTCGGGTCAATATCCGGATCGTCCTCGTCGCCCAGACAGACATAGCGCTGGATCAGTTCTTCGTCGAAATAGTCGTATTGGTGGCTTTGACCCAGAATCAGGTCGAAATGCTTGCCCAGACGATCTTCGGACTTGGCCTTCATCTCGGCGATCTGACGGCGGATATCGTCCATCTCGTCATCGGCACCGGCCCGGTTCGCCAGCTCGCCCAGACGGCCACCACCGACCATCAGATTGTCCCATTCTTCCTGCTCGAAGAACGTGAACTTGGATTTCGTATCACCGGGGGGGCGCGTGTTAATATTCAGCGTCGTCACCACCGAGGTCCACGGGTTCACGTCCGAAGGCAACAGCGCAGGGCGGCCTGCCAGAATATTCACGATCGAGGACTTACCCGCCTTGACCTGCCCAACCATGGTGATGCTGGCGGTGAAATTCTCCATCCGCGTCTTGAGCGTGGCCAGCCGGGCCGAAGACCGCGCATCGGCCACCTCTGTCAATTGGTCGATCTGTGCCGTCAAAGACGACATTGCCGAGGTCATCGGCGCAAGGGCTTCGTTTCCGACAGACAAAAGGTGGTCATTGCGCGCCATGGGTCAGCCTCCGGTTCCGGTGGCAGCAATCTGCGGCTCATGCGACATGCGGCCTGCAGGAAGGCTGGTCAGGGTGTCGATACGGGCGATCAAGTCCAGCGCGTTCCCCAGAATCTCGGCCTCGGCGCGAGGGGAAATTGTTTCATAAGCCACGGAATCGGCCAGAACTTCGATGGAGCTAAAGCGGTCGCCATTTTCCAGACAGGCCACGCGCCGGCCCGTCGGGAACCCGTCGGACTTGGCAGCGGGCAGGGGCATACGCGCGTTGGCCAGCAGGTAATGCTCGCCCGAATGGGTGCGCAGGGAAATGCCAAAGCCTGTATCGGGATGATCGCGGTTCAGGGTCTTGAGTTCACCCAAAAAACTTTCACGAGCAAAAAAGATCGCATCTTGCTCGGCGGCAGCGGAGTTGTTCAGATTGGTCACGGCAAAGAACCTTGTACTGGAGTTGAGCGGAAAACTCGTACGGTGCCAAGGCGGCGAAAAAGACTCATTAACTCCTGCGCTCAACAAGCCCGGCCAAGGCGGTGTTAATTTGACGCGAATAAGATTTTTTGGTGCTTGAAATGTGGCGCAAATGTGATGCGGCTTGCGCAGGAATGCCTCAACCTTTGAGTGTATTACGGGGTTCCGAAGATTTTTTCGGCCGAGTAGAACGCTGCTTTCAAACCTGACGCAAGGTGAGGTGGAAAAGATGCGATTGGAGTTTCAACCACCTTAAAATATTGTTTTGCTTATATTATTTTCCGCCATGTCGAATTTTCTTCGCCCAAAACCCTGACAGGCAACGCCGCTCTGGGCTGAAGGCTGTCCGCGACTTAGGGTGAAAAGACGTTCCGTTTTGCACCCTAAGTGTTGACCGACACAACGTAAACGCGTTTTCCCAAGGCGAACACTGACGAGCCATTGTATCGCCGATCAGAACAATTGTGGCACCCGAATTCCGTCGGCTCATCGACATCAAGATACGTTCCAACTCGTGGACTTTCTGCCAGAGTAACTTACTCAACCGTCGCTGGGATCGAACGCCAAGCAGTGTCTTTCGCGGCAAAAACCCCTGCCGATTAACGGGGTTTAGTCCGCTCGTGACAAACTTGCCATCGGATCAAATTTACCCCTCGCACTCGGCCACAAGCTTTGTTATGCAGCGCCTCAGTCCGGCACGCAGGTGCCCGGTTGCGGGTGTGGCGAAATTGGTAGACGCACCAGATTTAGGTTCTGGCGCCGCAAGGCGTGGGGGTTCAAGTCCCTCCACCCGCACCATCAAAAACCGAAACAACAATCCGATACGGCCGTCCTGAATTGCCTTCGTGCATGCAATCGCCGGGTCATCACGGGATCTGCAAGACGCCGCAGCCCTAGCGCAGGGCAATCTCGGACAACCCAAGCTTGCCCAGCAGAATTTTGACGATACCGACCACGTCGTATTTGTCTTCAACGCGGACTCGCGATGCAGCGCCCATCTCGGGGACAAGGTTTTCATCTTCGACAAACCGAAGCATCGCCTGCGCCAGATCATCCGGGGAACGTACCGGAGTGACAAATCCCGTGACGCCTTCGACAACCGGATCGGGGCATCCCGGCGCGTCAGAGGTTACGATGGCTCGCCCGGTGGCCATGGCTTCCAGCACCGTCCGGGACAATCCTTCGCGGTAGGAGGGCAGCACAAATACTGAGCAAGCAGCCAGATACGGGCTCACATCGTTTGTTTCACCAAGGTATTCCACGATGCCTTCCGACCGCCACATCTCAAGATCCTGCGGCTGAACCGAGGCGGGGTTCGCATCAAGGGGCCCCAGCAATTGACACCGGATTTCCGGATGGATGGCGCGCAGCTGTCTGGCGGCCTCGACATAGTCGAAAACGCCCTTGTCGCGAAGCAACCTTGCGACCATCAGAAATACAGGAGGTCCTTTCGGCGGAGGTGAGCTGGGAAAGTTTGAAAGGTTGACACCGGATCCGTGAACAATGGTCACTTTGGTCTCAGGCCCAACCAAGCGTTTGGATCTGAACTCGGCCGCATCATCCTGGTTGTAAACAAGAACCTCTGGCACGCGTTTCAGCGCATGTCGGTACAGACGCACGGCCCCGGCTTTCAGAATCCGCTTGTGCAGCTTGTGTTCCAGATCCACAAACACATAGCCCAACCCCGTACACATCGGCAGAAACTGTTTCACGCCCGCCATGCGCGCGGCCAAACCGCCGTAGATGATCGGCTTCATTGTATAGGCAAACACAGTGTCCGGAGAATACGAGCGCATCGCCCGCACCAATCCAAGCAATGTCTGCACATCTTTTGCGGGGCTTGTGCCCGTTCGATCCATAGGAACACGCAGAAACTCGACCCCAATCTCGGACAGGCGGGCCTGAGTTTCGGGGTCGTCATCAGGCGCGCAGGCCAGAACGTCCGCACGCTTGGCCATTTCCTTCAACAGATCAAAGCGGAAATTGACCAGTGAAGATGTCAGGCTGGCGATCACCATCACTTTGGGCAGCCTCCTGCTGCAGCAATGGCTCTGACCGTTGGACGGATCCATCAGATCCGAAACCGCGACCCCGGACTGCTGGGATATCGCAGATGATTGACTTATTTTCCGTGTCAAATCCGGCATTCCTGTCGCCCCATCAACCCGCAACCGGTTCTGTTCTCCGGGCAAGACTGGCCGCGTCCGCCATCGTCAAAGATGGCCAGTCATACTCGGATTTCAGTTCTTCATATTCGCTCAGAATGCGACTGAGCATTAAGATGTTGTCTTCGGTGTTCACACCAAAATTGTGGGGGTGAAACCAAAGATGGAACAATTGCCCACCCTTGGCCGCGCTGCGCATTTCACGCCGGATTGCGCTGGTTTGCAGCCGCGCGGCACTGGGAAATCTGTTTGAATAGGGTCTTAAAAACCGGCTGGCCGGAACGTTGCACAAACCAGCCTCGCGCCTTGCATCGACCGAGGTTGTTTGCGGTCTGGGGACATAGCTGTTGGCCAACCTTGATGCGCGGCGCATCAAACCTTCGTCGCGTCGCGCGCTTGGCGTATCAAAGCCAAACGGGCCCGGACCGCGGAACACATCGATGCCTCGGTCACGACAGACGTCCAGCGCCTTGTCACAAACCTGATTTCTGGGAAACACGATGCTTCTGGGGCGGCTCTGCACCCGGGCCGAGGCTGCAATCGACGCATCTAGATCGGCCTTGAAGGCATCCTGATCCAGCGGCTCTTCCAGACAGAAGTAATGCGAAAATGTATGCGTGCCAATTTCCTGACCCGGGCAACCAACTACTTGCCGGACCAGCGACAGGCCAAAATGATAGGGGTCCTTTCTTTCGTTTTCGCCCAGCTGTTCGAGAAAGGAATATGTTGTGTTTCTCTTGTCGCGAAATTTCGGCTTGCGCGCGGGCAGGGCGGCCAAAAGCTCATCCCGGTCGTCAAAAAACAGGAACCCGACGGTTGCCCAGGTGGCCTTGATCCCGAAGCTGGAAAACAAGTCCAACAGTTGCGGGACAACGTTTCGAACGCCAAGGACGTTGGCGCCGTAGCTTTCCACTGTTTGTGAAGGATAGACGCCCCACATCAACTCAAAGTCGAGTGAAAGAACAAATCCCCCGTTGGATTGTGACCCCGATAACACCAGCTTTTTACCCGTTTAACTTTTACTAAAATACAAAATCGTTCTGATAACCGTCGGTTGATAGACGCGACACAAGAACGCCTAACACGATTAATTGCTAACACGGCGCGGAAAAACTTGCTATACATTCCGAAAATGAATTTTAACCATTGCAATAGTTAAGAATGTCCAAATCACTCAGCGACAGCACAAGCATCCCCGATACGATTATCATTGGCGCGGGCCCGTCGGGCCTGAGCGCGGCGTTGGAACTTCAGGCAGCCGGGCAATCATCGATCATTCTCGAACAAGGCACCGAGGTTGGCGGCCTGATGCGGTCCCCCCGCTGGGGGGACTTCATTCTCGATTTGGGGCGTAAAGAGCTATACGCCCGGTTTCCCGAGATTGATGATCTTTGGAGCCAAATGCTTGGCGATGACTACAGGGATTACCCGCACCGCGTTGGCAGCCTGTACCAGGGCAGGATCGTTGAGATGTCTGGCGGGCATCGGGGCGCAACGCGCGGCATGCCTGTAACATGGCTGGCAACGGGCGGGGCTGCGATGCTGAAGGGTTGGATCAAGGGAATGGTCAAACAACCCCAGACATATCAGGATTTTTGGTATTCCCGCGTTGGCAGCAAATTCGCAAAATTGCTGGCCCAAGGGTATTGGGAAAAATTCCGCGGTGCCCGATGGGTTGACATGCCGCCACCCGAGGCAGATCCAACCGGGAACGGCACCAAATCCGGGCGTTTGGCATCTGTCAAACAGGCTTTTACGATGGCGCGACGTGGGGGCGTTTCAAAACAGCTTGCCTGGCGACACCCGTATTTCGGCACCGGTCAACTTTTTGAAAAGCTTGCGGCCACCTATGACGATAAAGGTGGCCAGATACAGTTCGGAGCCACGGTCACCGATCTGAAACCGATCAAAGGCGAGCACGTGCTTGTCCGTTGGATCCAGGATGAGGTCGAGCACGAAGCGACCGTTCGCAACGTTGTGTCCAGCATGACGATCGAAAACCTGTGGGGCATGCTGAAAAAGCATGCTGACAGTGACGTCCAGACCCCACAGCCCAAGCCCGAGGCGGATCGGTCAGTGCTGCTGGTCTACCTTTTCCTGAAGACCCCTCACAGTTTTCCGCACGCATGGCTCGAAGTGAACGATCCCAATCTGGAATGCGGGCGCATAACCAATTTTGGGGCCTTTGGTGGCGGGATGGTTCCCGAAGGGCAGGGCGTTTACTGCGTTGAGTATTTCTGTGCCGCAAACGCGCCCATCCTGCAGCTCAGCGAGGAAGATCAGGTCAAAAAGGCGATCTCGGAACTCGAGGGCGCAGGCCTTGTGAAGTCCAGCGACATGCTGGGCTCGAAAGTGATTCATTTTCCGCGTACCAATGCAGCTGCCAGTTGGCGTGAACAACAGACAAACTACCGAACCGCCGTGTTTCAGGAAGTTAAGAAGTTTTCTTCAATCTACCATGTGAACCGTCCCGGAGCCGATTGGGCCAGCCTTACCGGCATACAAGCCGCCCGCGCGATTTCCTCGCAAGATCGCAACGGGTTTGATCTGATCGCTAACCCGACCATTCGGCAAACGGATAACATACCGACCGAGGCCACATCTTCACGTGTTTAGGGTGTTCTGGCTGCAATCTTTATGAAGTTGATACAGCAACGACATTGTTTTTATCAGATGCAAGAAGATAATATTAACATAATCATAGTTATATGTCTTTCAGACCATCTCAAGATTACCCAACAGAATTGACGTCATGTCCGCCTCGATCACCCCATCAATGGCGACCACATCCACACCTGTTTTATAGTCGACATTGGACGCGGTAATGCCGGAAAGATCCGCGTCGGCATCCAGGAAGACCCATTTCGCGTCATGTGCTGACGGTTGCCCAACAGCCACTTGCAGAATCGCCAGCGCGTCCAGCGCGTTGATCGCACCGTCCTGTGTAATATCAGCAGCGATCAGGTTTTCCGGCGCGGCGGGCCCGAATGTCGGTTCAAGCCCGACCGCAATCCGCAACACCTGAAGCGCATCCAGCGCTGTGATTTCGGCGCTGGCGGTCGAATACCCTTTGGTGATGTCCAACTCGCCAGTGTAGGTCCCTGTAGGCAGGCCCAAGTCGAACCTGCCATCCTCATCCGCTGTGGTGCTGATCGTGCTGTTGCCGTCGGGAGTGAAATGAATTTCGGCATCTCCCAGCCCCGGATTGGCCCCCTCGGAATCAATCGAAACGCTGCCCTGAATGCCATCAGAACTCGGCGGATCGGTCACTCCAAGATCGCTGAAATCGACGGGGATATGGTCCGGCCCGCCAAAACCGGCACCAAAGATTTCATTGCTCGTCAAAGGACCGCCCGAGGCTGATGTGAGTTGAACAACCTCGTCGCGATAGGTGATCTCGGCCCCGTCGGCGGTTGAGGTGACGGTCAGCTGCGCGGGGGATCGCAGCAACAGATAATCAAACAGGTCCAACCGATCCACGCCTGCCTGAAAGTCGGTGATCGTTGTCGGGCCGCTGCCCGATTGCATGACAAAGATGTCGGCCCCTGCCCCGCCCGTCATGGTGGTCGCCCCTGCCCCGGCGATCAGAATGTCATCGCCCGCACCGCCCGACAGGTCAGTGTTCAGTACGCCACCGCTCAGCATATCATCCAGCGCAGTGCCGGTTACGGTACCAAAGCCTTCGCTCACCACACCCAGATCAGCGACGGACACCGTAAAAAGGTTCACACCCGCGTCGATCTGGCTGGTTGCAAGAATCTGCAACTCGTCCCCGACATGCGCAACGCTCAGGCTTTCGACATTCTGCAGCCCGCTGTCCAAAGTGTCTGCATAGCTGTCCAGATGCACCAACTGCCCGTTCGGGGTCATGGTGAACAATGTGATGCCATCATCGCCGCCACCGGCGACCACAAAAACCCGCCCGTCCACCTCGATCACCGACAGATCCTGTACCGAGGCGAACCGGGTATCCAGCGAATCCAGCACATGGTCGGTCGGGATCAGACTGCCATCGCTGTGCAGCTTCATGACGCTTAGCGAGTTGCTGCCCGACCCGGCAACAATCACCCAGGATTCGCCAAAGGCTTCGACAACCTCGACCGCCGTTGGTGTCGCGATGCCCAACGTTCCAGTGGTCGCGCTGTTGTCGACCGCGCTCAGCGTACCGGTCCCTGCGACCGTGTATGTTGTGATGCTGTTGCTGGCGGCGTCGGTGGCGATCACGATCTGCTCTGCCCCAACCTGAATCGCCAGCATCGAATCGGCAGACCCTGTGGTGAGACCGGCAAGGCTCAGCGTGCCGTCGCCATTGATGACATAGGTCGCGATCTGGCCGGTATCTTCATGCGCCATCGCCAAAAGGTCGGTCGCGCCAACGGATAATTGCACCAAAGCGGACAGATCCCCTCCGCCGCTCAGGGTACCTGTTTCCTGCAGATCACCGATGGTGCCATCCGGGTTCAAATCATAGCCCACAAGCCCCGTGGCGGTATCTATATCCAACGCCAATTGGTCGGTTCCAGCCAAGGAAACAGGCGTTCCCGAGCGCCCCACCTGAAACGTGATTGTGCCGCTGTAATACTCGGTGTCGACCAGCTGAGGGATGGACCCATCCACCAGGTGCCAAACCGCGATCCCCCCTGCCGGGCCCGTCACGGTGTAGAGATACGTGTCCCCGTTAAACGTTTTTAAAGCCGTATCGCCGATACCTGAATCGAGCGCCGTGCTCCCCGTTGCGACCAAAGTTTCGAATTGCAGCATCATTGCCATCACCCCACCGCCACCCCTGGCGTTGCGAACAGGATCAACTGATGCCCGGACCGAAACCAAAGCAGGAATGTGGTAAAAACGAGGAGTTCGGCTTCAGTTTAGTTCAATTTTTTCGGGTTCGATCGCCGCAGAAACCAAAGGGAAAGACAGATGAGCAAAAGCCTAAACGGGGCGCACTGTCCCCCTTCCGAAACCGCGGAAAACAAATGTGAGGGTAAGATGACCAAAGCACCTGAGTCCAAATCTCATCCGGGCGCAGATCGCAAACAGCACATTCGTCAGTGGATCGACGGCAAGATGAAACGCTGGGCCGGGCGCGGTCTGGCGGGCGGTCTGGGTTCCACGCTGATGGCGCTGCCCGCCCTGTCTCAGGCCACGATTGAAGAGCTGTACGCCTTTCAGTTTGCCGAAACCATCCCCGGTGTTCAGTCGGCCAAGCTTTTGAAAAACGGCGATGTCCTGCTGAAAATGGCGGATGGCCGCAGCCTGATTGTTGCGGCTGAAAACGTTCAGATTCTGGACAGCGGCGCCATCATGATTGCCGAGGCAACGGTTGCCGAAATCGCTCAGTTCAGCATTGCCGAGGCTGGCGGTGCTGCCGCAGGCGGCATCAGTGGCGCAGGGGCGGCCTTGGGTGGTCTTGGCCTTGCCGGAGCCGCCGCAGCAGCGGGCGGCGGAGGCGGCGGCGGTGGCGACGACACCGAACCTGCGCCAACCGCCCCAACTCCTGCGCCGCCGCCTGCACCCAGCTACCCAAGTCTGAATCTTGCCGATTTGCAGGGTACGGCGCTCAATAGCGCCAGCACCGAAGTCACCGCGCCCGATAGGACCAGCACGGTCGAGGTGACAATCGGATCACTGGTGACAACAGCGACACCCAACGCCGATGGCAGTTGGAGCATTTCCCTGACCCCATCTGAGGTCAGCGGCCTGCCGCAGGGGGTCTCAGAGATCACAATCCGCAACCTGGATGGCACGGGTGAGGAATTGTCGACTGAGACCGTTACATTCGACATCGATACCGTGCCGCCCACCGTGTCGGTGGCCGGCTTCTCGGACGGCGCTGTCCTGAACAGCGCCGAGCAGGCAACGGACTTGACCATCACTGGTACAACCGATGCAGAAAACGGACAAACCGTCACGGTTTCCCTGAATGGGCAAACCTACACCGGCACGGTCTCTGGCGGCACGTGGAGCGTCACCGTTCCTGCGGTGGACCTCGCGTCGCTTCCAGACGGTGCGACGATTTCGGTCACAGCAGATGTCTCGGATCAGGCCGGGAACCCCGCGCCTCAGGCCAGCAGCAGCTTTGATACTGATTTCAGCGCGCCAACCTTGACACTGGATCCGGTCGCCGGGGGATCGATTGATCTGGTCGACACAACTGGTGATCTAACCCTGACGGGCGCCACCACAGCCGAAGATGGCCAGACCGTTACCGTCACGCTGGACGGACAGACCTACACCGGCACAGCGACCGGCGGCGGCTGGAGCGTGACGGTCCCTAACGCTGACCTGTCCAGCCTGACCACAGGCGTTCCCGCCGACATCAGCGTGACGGTTGACGATACAGCGGGCAACCCTTCTGTCCCCGTCACGGTATCGGTACCGGTCGATCTGACAGGTCCATCAATCAATATCTCACCTCTTGCCGTTGGGTCCGTTCTGAACGCAGTTGAGGTCGGGTCGGATCTGACGATTTCCGGCACAACCGGGAATGTCGGCGACGGTCAGACGGTTACGGTCACCTTGGACGGGCAAACCTATACCGGCACAGTCTCTGGCGACACCTGGAGCGTCACTGTCCCAACCGCAGATCTGACGGCACTGGCGGACGGGGGCGACTTCACCATCACGGCTGATGTTTCGGACGCAGACGGACTGGCCGCCCCGCAAGCGGATGTAAACCTGTCGAAGGATGTCACCGCGCCGACGCTGAGCATCGACAGTTTCTCGGACGGGGTAGTCATGAGCGCTGCGGAACAAGCCACAGACCTGACCATCTTAGGGTCCACATCAGCTGAGGATGGGCAAGTCGTTTCGGTCACTCTGAATGATGTGACATATACCGGAACCGCCTCTGGCGGAGGGTGGAGCGTCACAGTTCCCGCAGCCGATCTGGCAATCCTGTCGGACGCTGCGACAATTTCCGTCATAGCTGACGTGTCCGATGTTGCGGGCAATCCGGCGGTTCAGGCCAGCAGCGGTTTCGACACGGATTTTACTGCGCCCACGATTGCGATATCCACCCTCTCTGACGGGGCCGTTATGAACGCCGCCGAACAGGGAACCGATCTGAGCGTATCGGGAACATCAGATGCGGCGAATGGAACCGTTATAACCGTAGAGATCGCCCGCCCCGACGGCACCGTGGACGTAAGCGGCACCGCAACCGTGTCCGGGGGGAGCTGGACCTTCACTGCCCCTGCCTCCGATCTGAGTGGGCTGCAAGACGCTGTGACCTATGACGTCACTGCGTCGGTCGAAGACGCGGCTGGAAACGGCAACCAAGCAACCACAACCTTTGCCACCGATTTCTCGGCACCGTCCATCACGATGGATGCTCTGCCGGTCGGCGCAACGCTGGACGTGATCGAGCGCGACAGTGACCTTACCATCTCGGGCTCCACAACGGCTGAGAACGGCCAGACCGTTTCGGTCACGCTGGGCACCGAGACATACACTGCAACCGTGACCGGAGGTACCTGGACCGCAACCGTCCCAGCCTCGGATCTGGCTGCTCTGTCGGATACAGGGACTTTCCCAATTGCGGCAACTGTGTCGGACGATGCCGGGAATGCCTCAGCCCCGGCCACAACCTCCATCACCACGGATTTCCGACCGCTTTTGAACCTGAATTCACTTGGCACCAACGGCTCTGTTTCGCTGGCCGACGCGCAAACATCCGGCCTTGTTGTCAGCGGCACGTCTGTTGGGCTTAGCGCGGGTCAATCGGTAGACGTCTTGCTCGGAAGCAGCTCTGTCGGAACGGCAACAGTCGCTGCCGACGGGACCTGGTCTCTGACGGTTCCGGCCGCTGAGTTTTCGGGCACCGAGGCCGGTGATGACCTGAGTTTCACCGCTCAGGCAACAGTCTCCGGCGGGCCTGATCCTGTGCCGGCAACCGGCGAGACAACGGCGCATGTTCCCGCGGCGTATGTCATCTCGGAAATCGGGCAGTCCGGATCAGTAGTGACCTTTGCGATTTACGCCGACAGTGATCGCGATATCTCAAGTGGTCTGGCGATGACTGCGGATCTTGAGTTTGACTCGTCCGTTGTCACATACGACACCGGATCGGATTCCGAGAATGGTGAGTTCGATCTGTTCCTGGCCAGCCCGGGAACCGGCGACGTCATTCGATTTGGCGGTGCGGCAACCACGTTCACGGACCTGTCGCAACCGCTGGTCACCTTCACGATGACGGTGCAAGACCCGACCCAACCCATTGAACTGACGATCACCACCCCGGATGGAGGGCCGACGTTTTTTCAACTGGGAACAGACGGCGCTGATACCCTGACCGCCGCAGGCATCGACACAATCGTGCGCGGCGGCGACGGCGATGACATGATCGACCTCAGCGATGCGGGTCGCGATGTCGTCGTGTTCGAGGCTGATCCGGCAGAAAACGGGGTTGATACGATCACCGGGTTCTCGCTTGGCTCAGAGGCCGATGTCTCGGACGCTTTGATGTTCAATGGTCTGGATGTGCTGACGTTGCGCGGCAACGGCACAAATTTCGAAACCCTTGCGACAGGCGATGCTTTGGGCGCGGATACCGGGTTTGTCGGCCTGACAACAGTTCTGACAGATCTCACTGCTGGTTCCATCGAAGCCGCAGTCGAGAGCTTTTCGGGCGCGCTGGCGGGGGACGAGCTTTATGTGCTGGCAACCGACGGCACCGACAGCGCTTTGGTCAAAGTGGACTATTCGGCACCGGATACAGCCTCGGTCGAAACTGTTGCGATCTTTGACGGGCTGGACGATCTGAGCGGGCTGACTGCTGACAACATCCTGCACACGGACCCCACAGGGGCGACCGCATAGGTCGTCCCCACGGGTAAAAAAATCTCGGCAAAAGGCTGGAAACCAAACAGAACGAGGGGGCAGTTATGGTGCAGAACGGCTTAACTCCGGTCACGCGTCTCAACCACGGGCATCGGTATTGGCGGCGATTCACATCCTTTGAATTTGCCCGGCATCTTCCTGAATGCCCGGTGGTTGAGCCGGAAATCCTTCAGGCTGCGGCCGCATTTCCAATCGCGTTTCGCGTCGTCTCGGGTGAAGTCGAAGCCGTTGCCTTGCTGTCTGTACACGCCGCGGGGTCAACGCCATTTGTGTCGGACGAAGGAACCTGGTTGGCGCAATATTTGCCGTCAGCTCTCCGCTGCCCGCCGTTTCAAGTAGACCTGACAGGCGCGCAGTCCGAACCCCAACCGGCGGGTTGCCTGATGGTCGACGAAACCCTTGGACTTGTCACCGACGACCCGCGCGACGAGTGTTTTTTTGATGCGGACGGCAAGCTGACACCCGAGTTGGTAAAGGTGCAGCGTTTTCTTTGCCAACGCGCCGCCGCTAAGCAGAACACACTGACTTTGTGCCGGGTCATTCAGGGTATGCATCTGTTTAGCCCCCTGGATCAGCTTACCAGTGTCGAGTGCCCGGATGGTTTGCTCGGCGTCAGCTTGCGGGCCGTGCACTCTCTGCCCCAAAGCCACAAATCGCTTCTGACCAATAGTGGTGCCTTGCGGCTGATCCATGCTCATCAGGTGTCGCTGTCTCACGTTGCCTGGCTGACGCAAGCACAGCGTCAGATGGTAGATCGCGCGAGTGGACGCGCCTCATCCGAGATATCCGGATTTTTGGACGCTGTTGTCGGTGCGCAAGCCAAAGAACACGCCTTTGGCCTTAATCAACCGGAAGGTGTCCAAGCATATGTTTAATATTATTGTTCAAATCGCTGGCTGCATTCTCATCGCACTCCACGTGTCCGGCTGCACGCAGCCCCCCGATTTGTCGGGCGTTGAACTTTCGTTCTCCGGTGGCACCGCTGGTGCCGGGGCGACCAAACCCTCTGCCCCGCTGACGCAAAGCGCATTCGGCCAGCGGATTCGAAACGCCGTCGAAACAAGCCCGACGCTGGCGCAAAGCGAAACACGCATGGAAGTTGCAGCCGCCAATCAGGATGCGGCAAGGGGAGCGTTTCTGCCTCAGGTCTCATTGGGTGTGAACGCGCGGTCCGAGCGGATCGACTCGGACATTGCGGATGTATCGCCTTATCTGCGCGTATCGCAACTTGTGTATGACGGTGGCGCAGCAAGGGGTGATCTGACCGCCGCCAAGGCTCGGGTTTATGAAAGCCATGGCGATCAGTTGCAGACGGCGGCAGCCACCGCGCTTGCCGCCATCGAAGCCTATGTGGTGGTGCTGGACCGGCGCGAAATTCGCGACGTCAATTCGCAGAATGTCACCGCGCACGAAGATCTTGTCCGCCAGATTTCTGAACGGGCGGTCAGTGGTGCCGGGTCTAACGCGGATGTGTTGACGGCCCGTTCGCGCATGGCAGATGCCCGCACCCGCCTTGCCGATGCGATCGCCCAAGTTGACCGGGCCGAAGCCCGGTTCCGCGAGGTGTTTGGAACCCCGGCCGGGCCGTTGCCGCAGCCCATTCGGGCACCCGATCTGAACCGGACCGATGCGCAGATCGTGATGAACAGCCCGCAGGTCCGCCGGGCAGACGCAAGCCTGTTGGCTGCCAAGGCAGAATGGACTGCCGCGCAGGCACGTCGGCAGCCTGACATTCGGGTCGCTGCTTTTGCCAATCAGGACACGGATCGCGACGCAAATTTCGGTGTGGATCTGTCCTTCAACTATGAGCTCGACAGCACCGGTCAAAGGCGGGCCGCCATCACAGCCGCGCAAGCTCGGGTCAAAGACGCAGAATTCGCGCGCGAAGCGCTGATCCGGGAAATCACGCGCGAGCTTGGGTTCATCCGCTCGGACCAGAAAGCTGGGGCCGAACGATTGCGCGCGGCCAGAATCGCGGTCGAGGCAAATGCCGAAAGCGTTCAGGCAACGCGGGCGCAATTCACCATAGGCCGTCGCAGCCTGATCGAAATCCTGGATGCGCAAAGGGATTACGTGAACGCTCAGGAACGTCTGATCCTGGCCGAACAGAGCTTTTTCCTGACCAACTATGCCGCGCTTAGCCTGACAGGCGACATACTCGACCTGCTGGGGCTGTCCTTCAACACTTGGGGCACACCATGATGGATCACAGCGACAGGCCATCGACCCAAGAGCAGGTATCGGCAATTGAAGCCTGCATGCTGAACATCGCCGAAACGTTAGAGCGGCCCATCACTCTGGCCGCACTTCATTCGGCGCAATCCGGACAGAATGGCGATTTGAGCGTGCGAGACATTCTCAGCGTTGCCCAACGGGCCGGGCTGCAAGCGGGATACGGTGCCCAGAACCTCAAAGCCTTTGACGACACCCTTGTCCCCGCGATGCTGTTACTGGATGGGGGCAAGGCCGTCACCTACCACGGGCGCGCGCCCGGTGGGGCCTTGCTTATCTTCGATCCCGAAATCGGTACAGGCCTGTGCGAAGTGGCCGAACAGGCTCTTGCAAAAGCCTATACCGGATACGCGATCCTGTTCCGGCGCGATCACAAGGCGGAGTTGATCGCAAAAGCCCCCGGCCATGCCGGCCACTGGTTCTGGTCCGCTCTGGCCGCCAACCGGTGGTCCTATATTCAGGTAGCCCTTGCCGCAGCGCTGGCCAATCTGCTGGGCCTTTCGACTTCAATATTTATCATGGTGGTCTATGACCGCGTTCTTCCCAACGAAGCAACCGAGTCCCTGATCGCGTTAACCATCGGCGTGGGCTTGGCCTTGCTGTTTGACTTCATTCTCAAGTTGTTGCGGGCGGGTTTCATTGATCGGGCAGGCCAGAATGCCGACCTGTTCATGGGGCGGCGTGTTTTTGATCACCTTCTCAACATCCAGATGAAATCGCGCACCGGTTCGACCGGTGCAATGACCAGCACGGTGCGCGAGTTTGAAACGTTGCGCGAGTTTTTCACCTCGGCCACGTTGGTCGCTGTGGTCGACCTGCCGTTCATCGGCCTGTTCATCTTTGTCATTTATCTGGTGGGTGGCGATCTGGCGCTGATCCCCGCGCTTGCCGTCCCTGTTGTGTTGCTGACCGGGCTGGCCGTGCAACCGATCCTGTCACGCATGGCCGAAAAAAGCCTTAAGGATGGACAATCAAAGCAATCTGTATTGGTCGAAGCTGTAACGGGTTTGGAAACCATCAAAACCACGGCCGCCGGACGACAGATGCGCAATCGATGGGAACATGCGATTGAACGGCAATCGTCGCATGGTGCCAAAAGTCGGGCGGTCACTCAGTTCGCTTTGAACCTGACGGGGTTCACGCAGCAGGCGGCTCAGGTTCTGATCGTGTTTTACGGTGTTTTCCTGATCACCGAAGGTCAGGCCAGCATGGGCGCCTTGGTTGCATCCGTCATGCTGACGGGCCGCGCGCTGGCTCCTTTGGGTCAACTGGCCCAGACGCTGACTCGGGTGAATCAAGCGCGCAGCGCCTATCGCCACCTGAACGCATTGATGCAGGCCGAAAGCGAGCGGCCCGAAGGCCGTAGTTGGATATCCCGAACCGGCGTCAAGGGTGCCATTTCCTTCAGCAATGTTCACTTTGCCTATCCCGATCAGAGTGAAGACATCCTGAACGGCGTATCTTTCACCGTGAACCAAGGTGAAAAGGTCGCCATTCTGGGGCAAATCGGCTCGGGCAAAAGCACAATCGCGCGGCTGATTTTGGGGCTCTACACGCCCCGAGTGGGCTCGGTCATGCTGGATGGTCTGGACATCCGCCAGATTGATCCCGGCGACCTGCGCCGCAATGTCGGTTCGGTTTTGCAGGATGTGTGGCTGTTCTCAGGCTCCATTCGGGACAACATTGTCAGCGGAGCGATCCGGCCCAGCGACGCGGACCTGATCGAGGCCGGGCGTGTTGCCGGGGTAGAGGATTTCGTCGCGCGCCACCCCGGAGGATATGATCAACAACTGGCAGAACGGGGCGAGGGTTTGTCGGGCGGGCAAAAACAGGCCATAGCTCTGGCGCGCGCGTTGATCGGCAAACCGCCCGTATTGCTGCTGGACGAACCAACCAGCGCGATGGATGTAAAGACCGAGGCGCAGGTGATCCAGCGTCTGAAAGAGGCAACCAAGGACACGACTATGATCATTGTCACCCATCGGACCAGTTTGCTGGAACTGGTCGACAGGGTGATTGTGATTGAGGGTGGCAAGATCGGCGCGGACGGACCCAAAAGCCTGCTGGCGCAGCACGCGCGTCGGGTGGGGAGGCATCTGAATGTCGCAGCATCCTGAGCTGGCCCAACTCGCGCGTGAAATGCGCGGGCGCTCGCCGTTGCGCGGATCTTTGTTGCTGATCGTGATCCTGGCCTGCCTGCTTGCGGCGGGGACATGGGCCTATCTGACAGAGCTCGACGACGTCACGCGGGTGGACGGGCGCATTGTGCCTTCAGGCGACCTGCAAATGATCGAAGCGACCGAGCCCGGAGTGCTGCAGGCGCTTCACGTGCGCGAAGGTGAGGTTGTCGAAACAGGCACGTTGCTTATGGAACTCGACACCACGCAGATCGAAAGCCAGCTGAGTCAGGAACAGCAGCGTGCCTATGGTCTCATGGCGCGCGTGCAACGTTTGCAGGCTGAAATCGAAGGAACAGATCTTCGTTTTGACGCAAAGCTGATCACTGGTGCACCAAATGTCGTGAAGTCGGAAACCGCCTTGTATCAGGGTCGCCAAGCCGAACTAAGCGCGGAAGTCGCGATCCTCGAACGTCAAAGACAACAGAAACATCAGGAATACGAAGAAGGGCTGGTCGATCAGGTAACCGCCGACGCAACGCTGAAAGTGTTGGCCGAAGAGCGGGCAATCATGGCCCCTTTGGTCGAACAACGGATGGAGCCTGCCACCACCCTGCTGACCTTGCGCCGCAGCGAGGCGGAATGGCAGGGTCGCAAGGTTCGGGCCGAGGCGGCGACAAGCCGGTTGAAAACAGGGCTGGACGAAATCGACGACCGTATCAAAGCCACGCGCAGCCGGTTTCGAACCGCGGCCCTGACCGATCTGGCGCTGGCCACAGCCGAGCTTGCGGCGCTGGAGCCTGCCCTTCCCGCCCTGCGCGACCGGGCATCGCGGGCGCAGGTACGCTCACCCGTTCGGGGGATCGTAAACCGTATCCATCGCACCACGATTGGCGGTCTGGCCAGAAGCGGCGAGGATCTGATCGAGATTGTTCCGCTGGATGACTCGTTACTGGTCGAAGCCTATGTTCGACCCGAGGACATTGCCTTTCTGCACGCAGGCCAGCCGGTAAAAGTGAAGATCACGGCCTATGATTTTGCGCGTTATGGCGGCCTGGATGGGGAAATTCTTCGCATAGGCGCAGATACAATCACCCGGTCCGAGCGCAACGACGAAGAGGTATTTGTTGTTGAGATCAGAACCAGCAGCACCATGCTGGACGCGCAGGGTATTGCGGTCGAGATCATCCCCGGCATGATCGCCGAAGTGGACATCCTGTCCGGCAAGAAATCTGTTCTGGACTACATTCTGCAGCCCGTTGTGAAGATCAAAGATCAGGCGCTGCGAGAGTAACCCGGGTTTCGTTAAGAACGATGGTCGATTGCGCCATTCCCCTTCGGGGAAATGGAAGTTATTTCCAGGTTACGTCACCCACAAAAATATATCCCGCGCCGTAGATAGTTTTGATCAATCGCGGGTTCTTGGGGTCCTCTCCCAGCTTGGTCCGCAGCCGAGAGATACGAACATCCATCGCGCGGTCAAAGCTGTCACCGGCCCCACCGCCCAGTGACTCCTGCATCTGGGCGCGGCTGATCAAACGTTTGGGGCTTTCCAGAAACAGGCGCAGAACCTCGCCCTCGGCATGGCTGAACGGTGTCTCGACGCCTGAGCCATCCTCAAGAACATAACGATCGAAATACGCCGTCCATCCGTTGAACGTCGCGACGTCGGAATTCGGCGCCTGCCCGCGCGGAGACCGCAGCCGGGCGCGGATGCGCGCCACAACTTCGGTCGGGTCGAATGGCTTGGTGATGTAGTCATCTGCCCCAAGTTCCAGCCCCGTGACCCGGTCCTGTACCTGAGCCCGGCCCGAAATGATGATCACCGCCGCCCCTTGTTCAAGCGCCAGCCTGTGGACCAGTGCCAACCCGTCCGTATCCGGCAGAGACAAGTCCACCAGACAGACATCCGGTGTGACGCGTTTCAACGCAGCCTCGAACTCGCGCGCGCGGGAAAAACTTTGGGTGCGGAATCCGGCCTCTTCCAGCGCATCTGTCAGGATGCGACGGATTTCGGGCTCATCATCCAGAATGGTCACCAACGGCTGGGTCATCAAGCGGCCTCGGTTCGGATCAGCGCGGACAATTGCGCCTGCGAGAAGGGTTTACTCAGCACGGGCGCTTTGGCAAGGGCCTGCCGATGCAGCGGGTCGGAATAAGGCAAAGAAGTCATGAGGATACAGGGCAATTCCGTTGGAAGCTGCGCCAGCATGTCCAAACCCGTAGCGGGCCCTTCAAGCCGAATGTCGGACAGCACCATGACAATCCCTTCCACATTTGCAGTCAACGCAAGCGCCTCATCGGCCGAGGTCGCCTCGATCACCGAATGGCCAAGATCGATCAGCATATCCCGGAACTGTCCGCGCAGGTCATCGCTGTCTTCGACCAAAAGCACCAGACCATCCTGTTCAGGGGGGGCAGGCCGGTAGGGCAGCCGCAGCACGACCGATGCGCCAGAGGGCGTATTGCGCAGGTTCAGATCACCGCCTGCCAGCTTAACCGTGTCGTAAACCATCGGCAGACCAAGGCCCGAGCCATCGCTGCCTTTGGTGGTGAAGAACGGGTTCAGCGCTTTGTCCAGCGCTTCTGACGAAAAGCCGGGACCTGTGTCTGACACCGTGATCTCGACCCAGATATTGCCGACCGTGTGGGCGCTGATCGTGACCTGACCAGACGTGCCGCAAGCATCCCGCGCGTTCAGCACAAGGTTCAGCAACGCGTCCTGCAACATACCCGGATCCAGCATAAGGGCCTGATCCGGCAAGGTATTGACAACCGACAGGCCAACACCGCGCGGCAAAGACGGGGTGGCGACAATCCGCAAATCCTCGAGCAGACGGCGCATATCGGTGGCTTTGGGCTGCGGTGTGCGATTGCCCGTCATATCGGCGATCCGGTTCAGCAACTGACCACCCCGCCGCGCCGTTTTCTGGGTTGCGGCGACCAGAGCGCGGGCGTCCTCGGGCAGGTCCATCTTGGTTAGCTGGGACTGCATCCCAAGGATGATCGTCAGCAGGTTGGAAAAGTCATGCGCCAGCCCGTTGGTCATCTGCGCGGCCATCTCGCGGCGGCGGGTTTGTTGCAGGGCAACGCGGGCTTGCGTTTCTTCGGTTATATCCACCGACATGACGTAAACACCCCCTGCCCCGTCCGGCGTGAACGAGACTCGGATACGGCGGGAATCCTGATCTTCGGTGAATTCAAAAACAGACGTATTGCCGTCATAGGCCCTTTGCAAATGGCTTTCGACGCGGCCAAAGGCGCTGGCCCCCAACGCCTGCGAGATATGCAGGCCCAGAATATCCGACGGACGACCGGGCATGACCGAACTCAGACGCCGGTTCGAATAATCGTACCGCCCTTCGGTGTTCAGATGGGCGATATGGGCGGGCATCATTTCGGTCGTCATCCGCGTGCGGGCTTCAATCTCGGTCAGCTCGCGCTTGGCCTCTTCCAGCGCTGTGATCGTCGCCGCCAACTGGCGGTTGGTGGCCGACAGTTCCTCGGCATGGGTCAGCAATTGGCCGGACAATTCCTCGGACCGGGCGCGCAGCAGGTTTTCGGCGCGTTTTGCTCCGGTAATGTCCGTGTAAACGGCAACCCAACCACCTTGCGGCAATGGCGCACCTTCAATCGAGATCACCTGACCATTTGGACGCACGCGCTCCATATAGTGCGGTTCGAAGGCCAGAGCCTGATTGACCCGCACCTTGACCATTTCCTCGACGCTGTCCTCGTCGCCGTATTCCCCTCGGCTGGCCAGACAATAGATCGTGTCGCGGAACAATGCGCCCGGTTGCACCAGCTCGTCGGGAAGGTCGAACATCTCTTGAAACCGGCGGTTGCTGAGGACCAGCCGCAATTGGCTGTCATAGATCGACAGGGCCTGACCAATCAGGTTCAGCCCGGCGGTTGTCATCGCCTTGATGCGTTGTTCCGAAATGTCCAAAATCACCCTCCCCCGCAGGTTATCCGTAGCACCAGACAGCCCGCAGGTGTAGGGGGCTGATTTACCCGTGCAGGGGTTTGTTATTGGCGGCTCTGTAGGCTTCGACATATCCACGCGCGACAGCCCGGACGGCGCGGCCAATCTGGGAATAGGCCTCGTCCGGAAGGTTGGCAAAGGACACGCGCGCCGACCAGCCCGGGGCGTCGAACCCGCTGCCGTTCAGCAGGACGATGCCGTGATCTTCGGCCAGTTTGAACGCGATATCCAGCGGGTGGACGTTCTGCTTGATCCAGTCCACGACCTCTTCGCCGACATATTTTCGCAGCCAGAATTCGAAGTCGATGATCCCATAATAGGCGTCATAGTTCTCGCCTGCATCGACATCGATGCCCAAAGCCTCGGTCAGCATTTTGAAGCGGCGATGGACCAGTTCCATGCAGGCGGCCTGATAGTCCTTTTTGGTATCCACCAGCTCGACCAGCGAAAACAGGGTCATCATCACCTGCTGCGGCAGGGACAGTCCCGCCGTATGGTTCAGTGCAACATCCCGGCTGTCCGCAACCAGACGGTCGATGAACCGAATGTCGCGCGGCGTCAGGCTGAGCGTGCCATAGCGTTTGTCCAAACTCTCTTTGATCTCATCGGGGTGTTCGGCCAGTTTCAAGTCAAAGATATTGTCCTGCGCAACCGCGATCACGCCCAGACGCCAGCCGGTGCAGCCAAAATATTTCGAGTAGGAATACACTCCAATCGTATTGCGCGGCACGAATCCCATGACCGAGGTGAAATCGTGCACGAAGGTGCCGTAAACATCATCGGTCAGCATGATCAGATCGGGTCGGTCATTTTCGACCAGATCCGCCAGTTTTTGCAGCGAGGCCTTGTTCAATGCAACCGATGACGGATTGCCCGGATTGACCAGAAAGAAGGCTTTGACCTTCGGGTCCTTCAGCTTTTCCACCGCTGCATCGGTCAGTTGAAAACCGTCCTCTTCATCGGTTTCGACATGCACGGATTCGAGGCTGTAATCCTCAAGCTCGGGCATCTCCAGATATGGCGTGAAGATCGGTGTGCACAGGGCGATGGTGTCCCCGGGGTTGAGCAACCGATTTGCCTTGAGCGTTTTGAAAATGTAGCACATGGCCGCCGTGCCGCCTTCAACCGCAAACAGATCGAATTTCGCATCCGGTTGATGGCCGGAACACATGGCCCACATCAGGTATTCATGCGCGATGATCGCGTTGTGTTTCAGGATGCGATCCGGCACCGGGTAGTTGTCGCCGATGATCGAATCCGTTAGTTCATGCACAAACGCGTCCGCGTTAAAGTCGAAGGCGAAGATCGCGTGTTTGATCACCTCAAGCAGCGTATCGACGCCCGGCGTTTCGGCGTGGGTCTCGGCCCATTTCAACAGACGCTCATGGCATCCGTTCTGCGCGGGCATCCCGCCCAGACCCGCTGGGTGGTTCATGACGCGTTTGGCTTCGGTCACAGCGAACTGACCCAGTGCAAAAAACGCCTCGCGCGGGCGGGTGGCGATCCAGTTGGGGTTGCCACGGCCTGCGTTCAGAAAGGCCGAGTTCGACTTGTGCGCCTCGTCCGAGGCGAGTTTGATCAGCTCATCCTTGATCTGAAAGGGGCTGAGCGCTTCGTAGTCATGCAGTTTCAGTCTGTCCATGAATCCAACCTTTCCAAATCAGCTGAGGATCAAAACAACGACCATGCCAAAGATGGTCAGCAGCGTGTTTCCGATGGCATAGGGCATCCCGTATCCCAGCGCGGGAATTCGGCTTTGGGCCGCTTCCTGTATCATCCCCAGCGCCGCCGTGGTGGTACGCGCACCGGCGCAGGCCCCGAACAGGATGGCCGGGTGAAACTTGAAGACATAGTGTCCCACATAGACCGAGAAGATCATCGGCAAGGACGTCGCCACGATCCCCCACAGCAGCAAGGCAATACCCGCCTGTTGCAGCCCGGCGATAAAGCCCGGCCCGGCGGTGATTCCGATCACGGCAATAAAGACATTCAGGCCGAGTGTATTCATCAACCACAATGACGGGCCGGGAATGCGCCCAAATGTGGGATGCACCGTACGCAACCAACCCAGCAAGAGACCTGACAGCAATGCGCCGCCCGTGGTCGACAGGCTGATCGGAAACCCGCCCATCGTGATGGCCAGCGTCCCGACCAACCCACCGAGGAAAATGCCCCAGCCGACAAAGGCCAGATCAGTTGTATCTACGGGCCGGTCAGCATAGCCGATTTCGGCTATCACAGCCTCGACATGACGTTTGCTGCCCAGCACCGTCAGAATGTCACCGCGATGCAGCACGGTGCCCGGTAACAGAGGCAATTCAACCATGTTGCGCATCAGCTTCGAGACATAGACGCCGCGCGCCATGGACAGCTTGCCCAACTCCTCCAGCGTTTTTCCGTGCACCTCTTTGTTGGTGATCAGAACATCCAGCTTTTCGGACGGGATACTCAGCAGTTCCGGCGCGTCAGCCTCTTTCAGCTTGGCTTCGAGCAATCCCACAAGGTCGGCCCGGCGGCCTGAGAACATGACGGTGTCGCCCGCCTGCAGGATCGTATCATCTTCGACCTCGACGATCTGGTCGCCACGTTTGATCCGCTCGGCATAGATGCGGACGCCGGGCATGAGGTCTTTGACGGGTTGGCCCAGAAGATCGCTGCCCTCGGGGATCACGAAGGCGCGGGATTCGATGGCGCGATAGCCCGAAACGATCCCCTCGCCCGTGTCCACGGCCGCACCACCGCCCAGCTTCGCCTCGTATTCCTTGCAGGCGGCGACCAGATCAACGCCGATCAGACGCGGCCCGATCTTGGCCAGAATGATGGCCGAGCCGATGGTGCCGTAGATATAGGTGACCGCATAGGCAATCGGGATCTGGTTGGCATAGGTTTGCGCCTGCTCGGACGACAGCCCCAACTGGTTGATCTGATCCGTCGCCACCCCAATCGCAGCCGAGATTGTCTGCGATCCAGCATAAAGCCCGGCGGCAAAACCAAGCTCCAACCCGGCAATCTTGGCGGCAACAACCGGGACGATCAGGCACAGGGCCAGTACGCTGAGCGCAAACAGAACCTCGCGCGCGCCATCGGCCTTGAGCCCTCGGATAAACTGCGGCCCGACGCCGTATCCGACGGCAAAGATAAACATGATGAAGAAAGTGGATTTGACGGCCGAGTCGACCTCGATATGCACCTGCCCGATCACGACAGCAGCCAGCAGAGTTGCGGTTACGGTGCCCAGACTGAACCCGAACAGCTTCCATGGACCAACCAGAAACCCGATGCCGATGGACAGAAACACCGCCAGTTCGGGGTAGCTGCGCAACACATTCACAAACCAGTCGATCATCGCCCATCTCCTGTAACCACGTCACCCCAGAGGCCGGGATACCGTTCATATGAGAAGCCGCAGGCCTTCACACAGGACAATCAACCAATCAAACCGTCACGCTGCCTGGCGGAAAAGAAATCAAATGCATCAAGTCAAGGCGACGATATCGTAAGATATGAATTTGTCTAGGATTTTTCCGAACTCCGAGGCTTAGTACCTATTACGGGACCTTGCGCCCTCATGCGTGATGGAATGCAGCGAAAGGGTGTGATCCATGTTCCGCATCCAATGCCGCAGCATCTGCCGACACAACCGGGCAAGATCATCTGCATAGGCCGTGTCACCGGCGACGTTCTCGAACTCACCCTTGCCGTGATGGTCGAACAGGATCGGCGGCAGGTCGGCTGCAAACTCAATCAACGTGAAGCGATCATCGCGCAGGATGCCCAGACATGAATCGCTGTTGCCCGTCCCCAAGCGCTGTTGCCAAAGGGTCGGGTTCTCTGGCTCGGAAAAATCAAGCTCGCTGAAGGAATAGTTTCGCCAATCGTCGGGCACATTGCCCTGCAATAAGGGTATCAGGGACCGACCGTCCATCTCGTTCGGGGCGGATTGCCCGACCCATTGCAGAATGGTCGGCGTGATGTCGATGGATTCAGTGGGAACCGTCACCTCAGCCCCCGCCCGCGCCTGATTTCCGGGCATCCGGATCATCAGCGGTGTGTGATAGGCCGCGTCATAGACCGTCATCTTGCCCCAGCTATGCCGGTCGCCCAGCATCTCACCATGATCCGCCGTCAGTACGATCAGCGTATCGTCATACTGTCCGCTGTCCTTCAGGTACTGGACCACGCGGCCAATATGGTGATCCACCTCGCTCGCCAGTCCGAAATAGATCGACCGCAGGGTACGGATGTTCTTATCCGTGGGCGCGACCGCATCAAAACCGTGCACAAACTCTTTTTCGGTGTAGACCTCCAGCTTGGGGCCAAAGAACGGGTGCAGGGCTTTTTCGGCTTCGGGCGTGGCCAGCCGGTCCGGCAAAGGCACACTATCCGGGTCATACATGGTGTTGTACGGCGCCGGGGCCACCAATGGGGGGTGCGGGCGGATATAGGTCAGATGAGCAAACCAGTTCTGATCGTGATGCGACGCGATGCCTTCAAGAAACGCGTCGGTCAGAAAGGCCGTGTCACTGTCCTCGGCCCGATACATCGCCGGGTCGTTTAGTTTGGGCGGCCCACCTGACGGCGAAACCGGCTTGTAGACGTCCATATAGCTGTCGAACGCATAGCCCTTTTTCATCAGATGCGCGCGCCAGGGATAGGATTCCTCCAACCGCATCTCGACAACTTCAAGGAAGCCTTCCATCGACTGTTCATAGGTTCGCAGGATCGGATCATTCGGGTCGTAGGCACGCGGGTCTGCCGGGGTGTCGGTATAGCCGAACAGCATCGGCAGATAGCCAGCCTTGCGCATTTCGGTCGCGATATTGGGAATATCGTGGCGCAGCGGCGTACCGTTACGGACCGAGCGGTGGTTCATCGCGTATTGCCCGGTCAACAGCGATGCGCGTGACGGGCCACAGGGGTTGGTCACCGAATAGTGCCGTTTGAACGTCACCGCCTCGGCCATGAAGGATCGCAGATTTGGCAGGTTTACATGATCCGCCAACGCTCCGAACAGGCAATCTGCCCGAAGCTGGTCGATTATGATGAACAGAACTTTCCCAGCCTGACCCATGTCGCGCACCTCGATTCCGCACCCGAGTTTCTGGTGCGGACTGTGTCGCGGAACGACTGACCTCGCAAGAACTTAGTCGAGCTCGTACTTGGTCTCGTAATTTTCCCTCAGCGCCGAGTCCTGATCTTCTTTGCGCAACAGGCAGTTGCCGATCGACAGAACCTCGATATCCGTACCCATGAAGCAGCGGAACGCATCGGTCGGAGTGCAGACAATCGGCTCGCCCCGCACGTTGAACGAGGTGTTCACGACCAAAGAGCATCCGGTCAGGTCTTTGAACTTGGAAATCAGCGCGTGATAGGCCGGGTTCGTGTCCTGATGCACGGTCTGAATGCGGGCAGAGTAATCCACATGGGTCACCGCCGGGATCTCGGATCGTTTGACGTTCAGCTTGTCGATGCCAAACAGATCGTTTTCCTCATCCGTCATCTGGCGGCGGATTTTTTCCTGAACATCGGCCACGATCAGCATATAGGGGCTGTCGCCGTCCAGCTCGAACCAATCCGCGACGTCCTCGCGCAGGACAGACGGCGCGAAGGGGCGGAAGCTTTCGCGGTATTTGACCTTCAGGTTCAGGGTTTTCTGCATCGACTCGGATCGTGGATCCCCCAGGATCGAGCGTGCGCCCAAGGCGCGTGGCCCGAACTCCATCCGACCCTGAAACCATCCGACCGCTTTTCCGTCCGCCAGCGCCTGCGCAGTCTGATCGACCAGTTCACCGTTTTCGTAGGTGGTGAATTTGGCCCCGGCACGGGTCAGTTCTGCGGCAATCTCATCATCTTCGAAACGTGGGCCCAGATAGGCCCCCTGCATCTGATCGCCCGAGGTGACCTGTCGTGGGTTCCCCAATTCCTGATGCCACGCAGCGCAGGCGGCCCCTAGTGCCCCGCCTGCGTCCCCGGCGGCAGGCTGAATCCAGACGTTGTCAAACGCGCCATCGCGCAAAATCTTGCCGTTTGCCACGCAGTTCAGGGCGACACCGCCCGCCATGCACAGATTTCGGATGCCGTGTTCGCGCGCCAGATCGCGGGTGATACGCAGCATGATCTCTTCGGTCAAGGCCTGCACGGATGCAGCGATATCCATATGAAACTGCGTCAATTGATCGGTTTCGGGCTTGCGTACGGGCTGGCCGAACAAATCCTCAAGCGCCTTGCTGGTCATGGTCAGACCGGCCGTATAATTAAAGTACTTCTGGTTCAGCCGGAACGAGCCGTCCTCTTTCAAATCAACCAGATGTTCGAGGATCAGATCCTTGTATTTCGGCACCCCGTACGGGGCCAGACCCATGACCTTGTATTCGCCGGAATTGACCTTGAACCCGGTGTAATAGGTGAAGGCGGAATAGAGCAGTCCCAGCGAATGCGGGAAATGCAGTTCCTTGACCATCGTCAGCTCATTGCCGCGCCCGATACCAACCGTGGTTGTGGCCCACTCGCCCACACCATCCACCGTCAGCACAATCGCCTCTTCAAAGGGTGAGGGGTAAAACGCGCTGGCGGCGTGGCTGACGTGATGTTCCGAGAAAAGGATCTTATCGACGGTAAAACCGGGATCGATTTTGCGAAGCTGCTTGTTCAGCAAATCCTTCAGAAATAGCTTCTCACGCAACCAGACCGGCATGGCCATTCGGAACGAATTGAACCCGCGCGGCGCGACTGCGATGTAAGTTTCGATCAATCGTTCGAATTTCAGAAACGGTTTGTCGTAGAACACGACATTGTCCACGTCCGCCAAGGTGATGCCTGATTCGGCCAGCACGTATTGGATCGCCTTTTCCGGAAATCCGGGGTCGTGTTTTTTGCGGGTAAACCGCTCTTCCTGTGCGGCGGCCACGATCTGGCCGTCGCGCAACAATGCTGCGGCGCTGTCATGATACAGCGCGGAAATGCCCAGAATGTACGTCATAAGATCAGAACAGCGTGTAAACGAACGGCGCGATGGCAGAACCTTGGCTAAGGACGATCAGTCCACCGAATACAGCCAGCATCACAAAGATGGGCAGCAGCCAAAACTTCTTTCTGACCCTCAAAAACGACCAGAGCTCGGAAACGAATGTCACGTCTGGTACTCCCTTCTTTAAAACTGTTGTTTCATGCTGCCAGGCTGGTCCTTGCGGACGACCCAATAGCTTTCTGCACTGCTATCTAGCCTTTCGGACAAAAGGTCTTTGCCCAACAATCGCGCCACCAGGCCAAACGGCACAAAGGTGGTGATGAAGACCAGAAACATCACGACAGGCGCGACAATGGCCCCCAACAGCATACCAAACTTGAACCAAAGCCGGTTCGGTTTGGCCAAAACCTGCGGGGCAAGAAAAGTCAGCGCAAGGATGATCCCTGCAATGAAAAGCAGTATCCAACGCGGGGATCCGCCGCCAAATACAGGCCACAGGGCAATGATCAGAAAAACCGCTGTGAAGACAAATCCGAACCCGCGCTCGGACCCGATTTCGACATCAACATTCGCGTGATGGTCAGACATGACACACAACCAAACAACTAAAACTCAACCACATGTAATAAGGTAGCATTACCTTCGGTTGAAACAAGTGAATTGGGTCACAATGCGACCGGGAATCTGCACTCTGACGCCAAGCAGTGTCACACCCAGGCCATTCTGATCTCCCAAATCCCCGCGAAAGCAACAAAGCCGTTGCAGCCCGTGGGCGTTTTCCGTCACATGTCCTCATGACGCCGCCCAAGATCACCTCTGAGCGCGAAAGCACCGGCACACATGTGCGCATTTCGGGCGCGCTGCTGACGCAGTCCTTGGAAACGGTCGAACGCGACTTCGCCGCGGTTCAGCCAGTTGGCGGCGACGTGACCGTGGACCTGTCGGAAGTCGAGGCGTTGGATACCGGTGGCGCGTGGCTGGTGGCGGACCTGTCGCGGCGGTTCACGGCCAATGGCGCGCAGCTTCAGTTTCTGGGGTTGAAACCGGCACATGCCGCTTTGATCGATACCGTATCGCACAACATCCCCGACAAGCCGGGGCGGCTGGCCAAACCCAGGACCTTCGCCGATTGGGTCGAGAGCGTTGGTCGCAGCACCTTCGGGGCATGGAAGGATACGCTGTCGATCCTCGGGTTTCTGGGTCTGACCCTGCACCGGCTGGCCCGCACGATTGCAATGCCATGGCGGTTGCGGCGGGCGGCCCTGTTCACGCATATGGAAGAAACCGGGTTCAAGGCCCTGCCCATCGTGGCGCTGATGGGGTTTCTGATCGGCGTTGTTCTGGCCTTTCAGGGGGCCACGCAGCTGAAACAGTTCGGGGCCGAGATTTTTGTGGTCGAACTGATCTCAATCTCGGTTCTGCGCGAGTTGGGGATTTTGCTGACCGCGATCATTGTCGCGGGCCGGTCAGGCTCGGCCTTTACCGCCTCAATCGGGTCGATGAAGGTGCAGGAGGAGATTGACGCCATGCGCACGCTGGGTCTGGACCCGATCGAGGTTCTGGTGGTGCCACGTGTTCTGGCCCTGCTGATCATGTTGCCAATTCTCGGCTTTGTCGCCGATATGGCCGGGCTGTTCGGCGGCGCGTTGATGAGTTGGATCGATCTGGGCATCAGCCCCGGCATGTTCATCACGCGCCTGAACGAAAGCACCGATGTCTGGCAACTGGCCGTTGGCTTGATCAAGGCCCCGTTCTTTGCGCTGGTCATCGGGGTCATCGCGTGCTGGCAGGCCATGCAGGTCAAGGGCTCGGCGCAAAGCGTCGGGCAACGCACCACCGCCTCGGTGGTGCAGTCGATTTTCATGGTGATCGCGATCGACGCGCTGTTTTCGATCTTCTTCTCAGAGCTGGGGATCTGACATGGACGGCACCGTGCAGCATCAGACAACCCCGGTGGACGTACAGCGCGAGGCGGTGATCCGTGTGCGTGGGCTGCGCAATCAGTTCGGGCCGCAAGTGGTACATGACGACCTGAATCTGGATGTCTGGCGGGGTGAGGTTCTGGGCATCGTCGGCGGCTCGGGCACCGGTAAATCGGTACTGTTGCGCACGATTGTTGGGCTCAACACACCTGCGGCGGGCAGTATCGAGGTTCTGGGCGTCGATGTTCTGAACGGCCCCGAAGAAGATCGCCGCCGCATTGAACGCCACTGGGGTGTCGCCTTTCAGGATGGCGCGCTGTTTTCTTCGCTGACTGTGCTGCAAAACGTCATGGCCCCGCTGCGCGAACATACCGGTATCAGCGAACGGTTGATGGAGTCGCTGGGCGCATTGAAAATCAGCCTGGTCGGACTGCCCCAGCTGAGCTGTGGCAAGTTCCCGTCGGAACTGTCGGGCGGTATGCGCAAACGGGCCGCGCTGGCGCGTGCGCTGTCGCTGGACCCCGAGATCGTGTTTCTGGACGAACCCACCGCCGGGTTGGATCCCATCGGTGCGGCTGCTTATGATGCCCTGATCCGCGAGTTGCAGCAGGCGCTGGGACTGACCGTCTTTATGGTCACGCACGATCTGGACAGCCTTTATGCCATCTGCGACCGGGTTGCCGTGCTTGCAGAAAAGCGCGTGCTGGTCGAAGGTCCGATTGAAGAGATGACCAAGGTCGATCATCCTTGGGTGCAGGAATACTTCACAGGCCCCCGCGCCCGCGCGGCGCAGGACAAAGGGCAGGACAGGTAGAGGCGATGGAAACCCGGGCGAATTACATTCTGATCGGCGCGTTCACCCTTGCGGGCATTCTAGGGGCGTTCGGCTTCTTCCTGTGGCTCGCCAAATTCGAAGTGACCCGCCAATACGCCTATTACGATGTGCTGTTCGACAATGTCTCGGGCCTGTCGGCGGCGGGCGGCGTCAGTTATAACGGTCTGCCGGTCGGACAGGTTATATCCTTGAATCTGGATGAGGACGATCCGTCGAAGGTTCGTGTGCGCATCGAGGTGGACGCCGATATTCCGGTCACCGAAGAAACGATTGCGCAGTTGCAATCGCTGGGGGTGACCGGGGTCGGCTATGTCGAACTGACGGGGGGCTCCGCCTCGGCAGCGCGTTTGCCGCAGGACAGCGTGATCAAAAGCAAACGCAGCACCATTCAGTCCCTGTTTGAAGGCGCGCCCAAAGTGCTGGACGAGGCCGTGACCCTGCTACAGGAACTGAACTCGGTCGTGGATGAGAAGAACCGGAAGGCCGTATCCGACATTCTGGACAACCTCGCCTCGGCCACCGGTCGGCTGGACAAGACGCTTTCGGATTTCGAATCCGTCTCGGCCAATATCGGCAATGCGGCGCAGGATATCGGGGTCTTCACCAAAAAGCTGGACCCGTTGATCAGTTCCGCTGAATCCACCCTTGAAACCGGTACGGACACATTGAAGTCGATCAAAACCGCTTCCGACACCGCAAAAGAGGCGCTGGATGAGGCCAAGGTGACCCTGACGACGACCAACCGCGTGATCGAACAGGATATCCGCCCGTTCATCGAACGCGGCTCGGATCTGGCCGAGAACCTCACCCGGTTGTCACAGGAGGCTGGCGCATCCCTCAGCGTGATCACCGAGACCGTTCTGAACGCCAACACGACGCTTGGATCGATCACCTCGACCATGGACTCGGCTAAGAGGGCGCTGGCCTCGGCAGAGCGGGCCTTTGACTCGGCCAATCAGGTGATCGAGACCGACGTCGCCCCGGTGGCACAGGATATTCGCCGGGCCGCCAATCAGGTGACCGAAACCGTCGCAGGCATTACCGACAAGATCGACAAGATCTCTGACGACGTGCTCAGCGCGTCGAATTCCGCGAAAGAGCTGCTGGGCACCATCGACAGGGTGGTGCAGGACAATCGGCGTCAGGTGTCTGATTTCCTGCGGGTCGGATTACCGCAGTTCATTCGGTTTATTGAAGAATCCCAGCGTCTGGTCATCAGCCTTGATCGCCTGGTCGACAAGGTCGAACGCGACCCGGCACGCTTTTTGCTGGGCACCCAAGCATCGGAGTTCCGTCAATGATAAGGCCCCTTATTCTATCCCTGGTGGCTGTGATACTGGGCGGCTGCGCCGGTTTGGGCACATTGCAGCAGGCCTCAAAACCGAACGACCTGTATCTTTTGACGCCCAAAAGCACGTTCGCATCCTCGCTGCCGCGTATCCAGAAGCAGATCGTGGTTGAAGAACCCACCGCGACGGCGGCTGTTAACACCGACCAGATCGCGGTGCAACCGACCCCTTTGCAGGTTCAATACCTGCCGCGCGCGCGATGGGTGGATCGGGCCCCGCTGATCGTGCAGGCGCTGCTGGTCGAAAGCTATGAGAACTCGGGCAAGGTTGCGGCTGTTGGTCGTTCAACCGTGGGTCTTCGCGCCGATTATGTCATAGCGCCGGATCTGCGCGAATTTCAGGGCATCGTGGTGTCCGAGACCGAAAACGGCAAAACCGTCCGCATCGAAGTCCGTGTGAACATCAAGATCATCGATGAATATGAAGACAAGATCATCGCCTCAAGCTCGTTTCAGGAAAACGTAGTGGCCGCCAGCGATCAGACGCCCGATCTGGTCAATGCCTTCGACGTCGCGTTGGGACGAACCATGCGGGACGCGGTGGAATGGAGCGTGCGCCGGATCAATACGCACGCTGCCAATAACCCCCGTTCGACCGTCAACTGACGCCGTCAGAAATGCGCGGCTGATGCGCGCTGCCAATCCGCTGCATATTCGGGCGGAATCGTGTCGGACAGAAACGCACCTTCATCGACCAGCGTGTATAGTTCGGCGTAAGAATACTCCCGTTCGTCGGCAGTACGGCGGCGGATATCAGCGAGTGTCAGTTCGGACACGGTCTGTTTCCCCATCGCGCCCAGCAACTCGCGGAAGCTTTCCAAGGTGGCATCATGATAGCGATGCACCCGCTGGCGTTTTTGCGGAACATTCACTGCGCGGCCCCGGATCGGGTCCTGTGTCGCCACGCCCGAGGGGCAGCGATTGGTGTTGCAGTGCAGCGCCTGAATGCAGCCCACCGCAAACATCATCGCGCGCGCGGCATTACACATATCCGCGCCAAGGGCGAATTTTTCGACCATGTCATAGCCGGTGGCCACTTTGCCCGAGCATATGATCCGGATCTTGTCGCGCAGCCCGGCACCGCGCAGGCAGTTGTTCACGAAGATCAACGCCTCGTTCAGCGGCATCCCCAGACGGTTGGTGAATTCAACCGGCGCTGCCCCAGTTCCGCCTTCCGAGCCGTCAATTGTGATGAAATCTGGCAGAATTCCGGTTTCCAGCATGGCCTTGCAGATCGCCATGAACTCGGACGGGTTGCCGATGCACAGTTTGAAGCCGATCGGCTTGCCGCCTGACATCTCGCGCAGATGCTGTACGAATTCGATCAACCCGGTGGGGCCGTCGAAAGCGGAATGAACGGGGGGTGAGATCACATCCTGATGTTCGGGCACGCCCCGGATCTCGGCGATTTCCTTGTCGACCTTCGCGGCCGGAAGCACCCCGCCATGCGAAGGCTTTGCCCCTTGCGAGAGCTTGATTTCAATCGCTTTGACGACGTCTTTCTTGGCTTTCTCCGCGAACTTGTCCTTGTCAAACCCACCTTCGGGCGTGCGACAGCCGAAATAGCCGGTGCCGATCTGCCAGATGACATCGCCACCTTCGGCCAGATGATGCGGCGACAGCCCACCTTCGCCCGTGTTATGCGCAAACCCGCCATCCTTCGCCCCGCCGTTCAGGGCCCGGATCGCATTGGCGCTGAGCGCGCCAAAGCTCATGGCCGACACATTCAGGCGCGACGCGTCATAGGGTTTGTCGCATTGCGGCCCGCCCAGCATCACCCTTTCTTCGCTTTCATGCACATCCTTGGGCGCAAGTGAGTGGTTGGCCCGATGGTAGCCCACAGTCAGGATGTCATATTGGGTACCAAACGCCTGCGTATCGACCTGACCCTTGGCGCGGGAATAGACAAGGCTGCGAATGATCCGGTTGTAGGGCCGCCCGCTTTCGTTGGTTTCCACGAAATATTGCCGGATCTCGGGGCTGACAAATTCCAGCATGTACCGAAAATGCCCCAGCACCGGATAGTTGTTCAGCACGTTATGCTTGGTGGTCAGCATGTCATACATCCCGATCACGGCGTACGGGATCAAAATGACCAGCAGCCAGTGCGCCGGTGGCCAGAAAAAGCCCAGGATCGCCACCAAGGGCAGACAGACGAAACTCAGAAAATAATAGAGCCTGCGTACAACCATTCCTGATCTCCTTGGGTGGGTTGTTGGTGGGGACGGTCTGAACCCATGTGATTTAGACCGAAGGCGTTGACGCCAAAGTGAAACATCTTGGCTTTTGATTGCAAGCCCTTAGGTTTCGCGGAAACAAACCGGTCGGGAATGTGAAACCACGTTACAGGTTTGATTGATCCCGCGGTTCGCGCACAGTATGCCGGTCAAGCGACAGCAATAGGCGGGACGGGTGGCGGGACCAAACGGCAAGACTGCGAAACATGGGCGTGTCCTGATGTTCCTGTCAGTATTCGTGGGCGGGGCGCTTGGGTCGCTTCTGCGCGAACTGTTTGCGCTGGACATTCCCGGCGTGCCCATCCTGACCGCAACCTTTGGCATCAACATCTTCGCGTGTTTTGTGCTGGGCTGGCTGTATGCCATCCGGCACCGGGTCCACGCGCATGTTCTGCATCTGGGGGCCGTTGGGTTCTGTGGCGGGCTGTCAACGTTTTCCTCATTCGTGGCAGAACTTGACCGGCTGGCCCAAACCGCGCTTTGGACGGCCCCCGCTGCTGCGGCGCTTGAGATCGCGTTTAGTCTGGCTGCGGCCCTTGTGGGTGAGGCATTGGGGCGGTGGTTTCATGCAAAAGGTGGGCGGCAATGATTGACCTGTACCTGCATGCGATGTTCGGCTTGGGCGGCGGGCTTGGTGCGGTTCTGCGCCATTGGCTGGCATTGCGGGTCACCCACGCCCTGCCCCTGTCCACGCTGATCGTGAACGTTCTGGGCAGCCTGCTGCTGGGCCTGTGGATCGGCTATCTGGGCGGTCCGGTCGAGATGGGGGACGAGCAGAACCGCTTGGTTTTCGGCTTTTGCGGCGGGTTCACGACGTTTTCCAGCTTTGCCTATCAAACGCTGGAATTACGCCGCAAGCGCACATTGGCAGTGGCCGCAGGCAATATCATGGTCAGCCTTATTCTGTGCTGGGGGGCCTTGTGGCTGGGGTTGGTTCTAACCCGCTAATGGGCATGTACCTGAGCCGTTGTGCCCGGCTTCGGGGCCCGGCAGAAGAACAGCAGCGGCAAAGTCGCCAGCGCCAGCAGCCCCAGATTGTTGAACACGGTCAGGTACGAGATCATCTCGGCCTGTCGCGCGATCTCTTGCCCCAGAATGGCCGCGCCCTGGGCACTGTCCGGTGTCAGCCCCAAGGGCGCCAGATAAGCCTGTGCCGCCGGGTTATAGGGCGTGACGTTCTGGCTCAGCACCGCGGTATTGGTCTGCAATCCCCGCACGACCCAAGTCCCGACCAGTGAAATACCAACCGATGAGCCCAACTGACGGGTGACGTTGAACAGGCCCGAGGCCTCGTCCTGCCGCGCTTTGCTGATGCTTTCGAAGGCCAGAATGGACATCGGGACAAAGACAAGCCCCATACCCAGACCGCTGATGATGCCGGGAATGGCCAGTTCCCAGAATCCTGCATTCAAGTTCAGCATCCCCATCATGAAATTGCTGATTGCGGTCAGCGTCATTCCGACCCCGGCCAGCACACGGGGGTCAAACCGTTTCACCAGTACGGCCCCGGTTGCGACCATGGACACGCCGGCCGCAAGACCACGCGGGATGAACAGGTGGCCGGATTCGATGACCGGATAGTCCAGCAGCGTCTGAACAAAGGTCGGTAAAATGGCGATGCCGCCATAGAGCGACACCGCAAACCCCACGATCACCAGATTACACAGAGCAAAGTTGCGGTCCGCGAAAAGGCGCAGATCAACAACCGGAGTTTTTGCTGTCAGGCAATGTACGATCAACCCCAGCGCGCCCAGAACCGACGCAACAAGCGCAACCTGAATAATGCGCGAGGACAGCCAGTCCTTGGTCTCACCCTGATCCAGAATGAATTGCAGGCACCCGATGCCAAGGGCCAGAAGCGCAAGGCCCTGCCAATCGATCTTCACCTCTTCGGTCTCGTCTTTCGGCAGCTCTCCGGCAAGCAACAGCAGCGCCATGGCCGCAATGGGAAGGTTCACGAAAAAGACCATCCGCCACGAAAAATACTCGGTCAGGATCGCGCCCATCGTTGGGCCCAGAACCGGGGCCACGACCACACCGAGGCCAAATACGGCCATCGCCTCGCCCCGTTTTTCGCGCGGGAAGGCGTCGAACAGGATGGATTGCGACAAGGGGATCAGGAAGGCCCCGAACATGCCTTGCGCCAGCCGGAAGAACACGATGGTCTCAAGGCTCCAGGACAGGCCGCACATGATCGACATGCAGGCAAAGCCGGTCACGGCGGTCAGGATCAAGCGGCGTCGCCCGACCCGACGCGCGACAAAGCCGGTCAGCGGCATCACCACAACCGCCGAGACGATATAGCTGGTCAGGATCCACGTGGCCTGATCGGTTGTGGCCCCGAATGCGGCCTGAATATGCGGCAGGGCCACGTTGACGATTGTGCTGTCCAGCACTTCCAGAATAGCACTGCAGACCACGGCGACCACGATCACCGGATTGACGTGGCTGCTTGTCACGCCGGTCATTGTGTTGCCGCTGTTGTGTCCACGACCACTTTACTGCTGCCGCCGACCCGCAGGGGCGCATCGGTCGGATCAAGCTCGATCCGAACGGGGAAGCGGCGGGTGACCTTAACCCAGTTGCCGCTGGAGTTCTCGGAGGGCAGCAGCGAGAATGTATCCCCCGACCCGCGCCCGATCGAGGCGACTTTGCCCGTCAAAGTCACTCCCGGCAGCATGTCGATCTGAACCGTCACCGGCTGACCGGGACGAATGCGCGGCAGCGCGGTTTCCTTGAAATTCGCATCGACCCACCAGTCGGCGGATTCGACGATGGAAAACTGCGGCGCGTTGGCGGACACTGACGATCCGGGCCGCAGGGTCAGGTTGGCAATCCAGCCATCGGCGGAAGCAAAGACCTTGGTCCAGGCCAGATTGGCCTTGTCGATCTCCAGCTGGGCGCGTGCTGACAGTATATCGTCTTGCTTCGCCGCCAGCCCGCTTTGCAAGGCCAAAAGGCTGGACTGGCTGCTGGTCAACTGTGCCGAAGCCTGCGCGAAATCCGAGGTTGTCTGATCCAGCGAAGACTGCGCCACATCCCCTGTCGAGAACAGAACCTTGGCGCGTTCCAGCGCCTTTTGCGCTGTGTCATAAGCGGATTGCGCGCTTGCGACCGATGCCTCGGCGGCCGCAATCTGAGTTGCGTATGATTTGGCCTGCTGCTCGGCGCTGTCCAGATTGGCCTTGGACTGATCCACCGACGCCTTGAACTGCGTGTCATCTATGGTGAACAGCAGATCGCCGCTTTTGACCGCTTGGTTTTCGTCAACATGTACCTTGGCCACCTGCCCGGTCACCTGCGGCGCGATGTAGATGATATTCGCGCCGACATAGGCGTCTTGCGTGGACGGATACCTCTCTTCATGTCGCCAGAACAGGAACAGCCCCGCACCAATCGCGGCAAGCATGACAAGAATTGCGACAAGCTTCAGCGACTTCATAACTCAGACCTTCTTACATCGGGTGCACATGCATACGGATCGCCAGATTGCCCAAAATCCAGACTGTGCCCAGAATGATGATCAGCAGAACAAGGGTTGAGAACAGGATCAGATCCAGATCCTCTCGGCTGCTGCGGCGGCGGTCGATATGCAGGAAGTAGACAAGCTGAAAGATCAGTTGGGCCAGCCCCAGCAGACCAATGGTCAGATACACTCCGGTCGTTTCGATCCCCCAGCGATAGGCCACGCCGAACATGGCAAAGGTCAGCAGCAGCGAGCCGCCATAACCAACCACATAACGCCGCCGCTCGCGCCGGTGCATTTCAGAGCGTTTATCCATAAGTCAGCCCTCCGAAATAGACGATTGTGATGATGCCGATCCAGATCAGGTCGAGAAAGTGCCAGAACAGCGCCAGCCTCACCACGCGCGAGATCACCAGATCGGTCATGCCCATGACACGCAACTGGATGCCCAGCACCACCAGCCACACGCAGCCGGCGGCCACGTGAAGGCCATGCAACGGAACCAGACCGTAGAAGGCCGACAAGAATCCACTACGCTGCGGGATGCCGCCCTTTTCGGCCATGGCGATAAAGTCCCGGATCTCCAGAACAAGGAAGCTGAGCCCCAACAGCAGCGTCACGCCGAACCACAGAATGATCCTTGGCCGGGGCAGGTTGTATTTCAGGGCCAGCATTGCCAAACCAACGGTCAGACTGCTGGCCAACAGGATCATGGTCTGGGCGAAGATGCTGGTCAGATCGAACAACTCATGCGGTCCCGGCCCGCCCGCCTGCGCATCGATCATGGTGATGTAGATGGCGAACATCAGGCCGAAATAGACCAGATCGCTCATCAGGAAGACCCAGAAGCCAAAGGTGACGACCTCGGACGCCTTATGGGCGCTGGCGTGGCGGTCGCCGAGGTTGATCCCCGGATAGCTGTGCGTTGGCGCGCGCTTCATGTGACCGCCTCCAAATCCGGGCGGGCGAGGCCGCGGTTTTCCGGCGCGGTCTCATGGTCACGGTCCACGGCGGCTTCGCTGTGGACCAGAGCTAGCCAGGCCTCATGCTCTTTGCGCACCTCTTCGGCTGGAATCGTGATCTCGGTGCTGGTGTCGAAAGTCCAGAGGATGAAGGCCAGGATCATCGCAACCGTCATAAGCGCAACCAGCCACCAGATCCACCAGACCAAGGCGAACATCCAGATGCCACTGGTCACGCAGAGGATAAAGCCGATCCCTGTGTTTCGGGGCATTTCGATGTCTTCATAGGCGTCCGGCTTGGGATAAGCTGCTCCGCGTTCCTTGGCGATGGCAAAGTTATCCCGGTCCGTCACCTGCGGGATGATGGCAAAGTTATAGGGCGGCGGCGGCGCCGGGATCGACCATTCCAGAGTGCGCCCATCCCATGGGTCCCCTACAGGCACGCGGGTCTTGTCCCGGTCGCGGATGCTGACCCAAAGCTGGACCAGAACTGAAAACAGCGCCGCCGTTATGACCAGCGCTCCGATAACGGCGACGATCATATAGGGGTGAAAGCTGGGGTCTTCCCAACTGTAAGACCGGCGCGGCATGCCCATCAGGCCGACAAAGTACAGCGGTAGGAACGTCAGCATGAACCCAATAGTCCAAAGCGCAACGGTCACCCTGCCCCAACCTTCATGCAGGCGAAACCCGAAGGCCTTGGGGAACCAATAATTATATGCAGCCAGCAAACCGAACAGCACGCCCGGCAGCAACACATTGTGGAAATGAGCCACCAGAAACAAGGTGTTATGCACCTGGTAGTCGACAGTCGGGTTTGCCAGGATCACACCGCTGAGCCCGCCGATCACAAACAGCATCAGAAACGACAGACCGTACAGCATCGGCACCGAGAAGCGGATCCGCCCACGCCACAGGGTTGCCATCCAGTCATAAACCTTCACTCCGGTCGGGATCGCGATCAGCATGGTTGCGATGCCAAAGACGGCGTTGATCAGCGCGCTTTGGCCCATGGTAAAGAAGTGATGCAGCCAGACCGTAAAGGACAGTACCGCAATCGACATGGTGGCGATGACCAGCGAGGTGTAGCCATAAAGTCGTTTGGCCGAGAAGGTCGCGAAGATCTCGGAGTAGATGCCATAGGCGGGCAGCACCAGCAGGTAGACCTCGGGGTGGCCGAACAGCCAGAACAGGTTGGCGTAGTTCATCATGTTGCCGCCAAGGTCATTGGTGAAAAAGTGGAAATCCAGATAGCGGTCAGCGGCCAGCAACAGGGCCGCAACGCCCAAAGGCGGCATGGCAAAGACGATCAGGATCGAGCTGCTGATGATCGTCCAGCAATACATGGGCAGACGCATAAAGGTCATGCCCGGTGCACGCAGCTTGTAGATCGTGACGGCAAAGTTGATCCCGGTCAGCGTGGTTCCTATCCCAGAGACGACAATGGCCCAGATCCAGTAATCCGGCCCAACGCCGGGGTTGAACGCGGCCCCTGTATAGGGCGGATAGGCCGTCCAACCTCCGGTCGAAAAATGGCCCACAACCAGCGACACCATCAGCATCATGCCTGCTGAAACGGTCAGGCCTAGGCTGATCTGATTCATCACCGGGAAGGCCACATCCCGCGCGCCGATCATCAGCGGGACGACATAGTTGGCGATACCAAACACAAAGGGCACGGCCACGAAGAAGATCATGATCGTGCCATGGGTGCTGAACAGTTCAGCGAAGTGCTCGGCCTCAAGGAAACCCTCTCCCGGCCCGGCGGCTTGCTGGGCGCGCATGACAACGCCTTCCAGCACGCCCCGCGCCAGCATAACTATGGCGAAGACGACATACATGATGCCGATTTTCTTGTGGTCAGCGCTGGTCAGCCAATCGCGCCAGAGCGGACCCCACAGGCGGAACCATGACAGCAGGGCAACCACCGCAACCGCGCCAACGATAACCACCGCTGCGGCGGCATTGGCGACGATCTCATTTGCGTTCGGGTTCTGGATCAGACCCGTGATGGGAAGCGCATCCCAGCTGAGGCGACCGAAAAAGCCGGACTCTGATGTCATTGCCCGACCTCCTGCCCGTAAGCGGTTGTTCCCGGTTGTTGATCCAATGGCAAAGCCTGTCCCGAGTGATAGCGATGCAGGATCGTCTGAAACAGATCGCCATCGTCCAGTCGGAAATACAGCGCGTTTTCAGGCATTTGCGCAGTTCCAAGCGTCGCCTGTACCTCATCCCGATCTGTGCGCATGGCGAGGGTCTGATAGGTCGCCTGATCCAACACGATGCCATTTTGCCGGACGCTTTCGACCCATGTCTCGAATTCGTCAGGCTGCATGGCAAGCGTTTCGAATTTCTGCTTGGTGAAGCCGCGCCCGTTATACTGGGTGTTCTCGCCTTGCATCCTCTCGGGCCGGTCTGCCACCAAATGTAGCTGAGTTGTCATGCCGGGCATCGCATAGATCTGCCCCGCAAGCGCCGGGATCATGAAGGATTGCATCACCGTATCCGTGGTCAGCGTCATGGCGATCTGCTGATTGACGGGAATGCCCAGTTCGCCCACGCTGGCGATGCCCAGTTCGGGGTAGATAAACAGCCATTTCCAATCCAGACCCACAACCTGAACCTGCACGGCGGGCTCGCCCCCGAAAGGTGCAGCATAGGGATCCAGCCTGTGGGTCGCCTTCCACAGATAGAAGGACAGGATCGCCACGATCACCACCGGGATACCCCACATCAGCATCTCCAATGGGCCAGAAAAGTCCCAGTTCGGCCTGTAAGCCGCAGTGCCACCCTTTCGGCGGCGATAGCGCAGCGCAATCAGAGGGACCAGCACCAGAACAGGCACAACCGCCACAAGGATCAGCACCGTCGCCCGCAACAGGTGTGTTTTCTGAACGGCCGCAATAGGGCCCTGAGGGTCCATGAAACTGTCGCTGGCACCCGCCATCTGGGCCGAGGCAACCAGCATAGCCACCGCGATCAGCGCCAAAACCGACCCGAGGGGCATTCTGATGGTACTCATACCTGCCTGTCCTCTGTGGCCCCCGATTAGCGTCAACTATCGGCAAGTGCAGGACAATTCTCAAGGTTTTTTCGAGAACGCAGAGGATTCGTCTATTGGAAGAGCAGGAATGGATTTATTTGCCCACTTCCTGCATCCTTGACGGCAAGAACTTTGGGTTTAACCAGACAGGCACAGGGCAGCAAACATCCGATGCGTGCATTTCTTTCCATCCTTCTGTTGGTCTTTGCGGCCAGCAGCGCCAATGCGCAGGATCGCGCAGCGGTTGAGCGGCAATTTCAGTCCTGGCTGAACCAAACGATCTGGCCGCAGGCCCGTGCCAAGGGTGTCTCTCGTGACACCATGAACCGCGCCTTTTCGGGTGTCACTTTGAACTGGGACTTGCCCGATCTTGTCCCGCCCGGAAGTAAGGCGAAGACGCCAAAGAAGCAGAAGCAGGCCGAGTTCGGCTCGCCCGGGCGGTATTTCAACGCGGGCTCGGTTCTGGGGGCAACGTCCGTCGGGCGGCAAATGGCAAAACGTCATGCCGCAACCCTTGCGCGGGTTGAGGCGCAGACCGGTGTGCCCGCGCGCATCCTTCTGGCCATCTGGGGCCGGGAAAGCGGATATGGACAGGTCCCGATCCGACATGACGCCTTTCAGGTGCTGGCCACCAAAGGGTTCATGAGCACACGGGCGGACTATTTCACCGGCGAATTGATCGCCGCGCTGCAGATTGCCGAAGCCGGGCATGTTCGGGACATGAAAAGCTCGTGGGCCGGGGCGTTGGGGCAGCCGCAATTCATGCCATCCAGCTTTCTGACCTATGCCGCCGACGGAAATGGCGACGGGCGGGCGGATATCTGGGGTTCTGCCGATGACACGCTGGCCTCGATTGCGAATTATCTGGCCCGGCATGGCTGGGTCACTGGTCGAGACTGGGGGTTCGAGGTGACGGTGCCCAACACAGTGTCCTGCGCGCTGGAAGGGCCGGATCAGGGGCGGCCCATTCGCGATTGGGCGGCAATGGGCATCACGCGCGTCTCGGGCAAGCCCTTCCCGGCCCATGAACTGGCGGGTGAAGGCTATCTGATGATGCCCGCCGGGCGCAACGGACCTGCCTTTGTGGTGACGCCGAATTTCTACGTGCTGAAAGAGTACAACAAAAGCGACCTCTATGCCCTGTTTGTCGGCCATGTCGGGGACCGGATCCAGTTTGGCGTCGGCGATTTCTCTGGCCGCTGGGGGAAGGTTGGCGGCCTCTACCGCTCGGACATTGCGGCGATGCAACGCGCGCTCGAAGCGCAAGGCCATGACGTCGGCGGGGCGGATGGGCTGCCGGGGTTCAAAACCCGCCGATCAATCGGACGCTGGCAAGAGGCGACAGGCCAAAGCGCGACTTGTTTTCCGGAACAGCGCATGAAAGCCAGCCTGAAAAACTGATCGGGGCATATGCAATGCACAATGGGTAAACTCCGGATGACAAATCCTTCACGTTAACGATTGGATTTTGACTCTGACCCTTCCAAATGGCACGATTTATCCTATTCACGCCCACAAGGACGGGCATCATTGATTGATCTGGTTTCGCAGCCTATGAGGAAATGCCGGACGCGCTGCGACCTTCCGGCCGAATTACGAATTGAGAGGCACTATGACACGTAAGGTCACCAAAGCGATTTTTCCCGTAGCCGGGCTGGGCACCCGATTTCTGCCAGCAACGAAATCGGTTCCAAAGGAAATCATGACCCTGGTTGACCGTCCGCTGGTGCAATATGCCATCGACGAAGCGCGCGCTGCCGGGATTAAGGAATTCATCTTTGTAACCTCGCGCGGGAAGTCGGCGCTTGAGGATTATTTTGACCACAATCTGGTGCTGGAACAGGCGTTAGAGGCCAAAGGCAAACACGATCTGCTGGAAACGCTGAACGCCACCAACATGGAAAGCGGCGCGATTGCCTATATCCGTCAGCACAAGGCGTTGGGGCTGGGCCACGCGGTCTGGTGCGCGCGGCGTCTGATTGGGGATGAGCCTTTTGCCGTGATGCTGCCCGACGACGTCATCGCCGCCGACAAACCGTGTTTGCAGCAGATGATCGAAGCCTATGAGGAAACAGGCGGCAACATGGTCGCCGCGATGGAAGTTCCGCATGAACAAACAAGCTCGTATGGGGTTCTGGATGTGGGCGACAATGTGGGCACCGTTGTGCGCACGCGGGGTATGGTTGAGAAACCCAAACCGGATGAGGCACCTTCGAACCTTGCCGTGATCGGGCGCTATGTGCTTGGCCCGTCGGTCCTCTATAACCTGAATTCGATGAAATCCGGCAGCGGTGGCGAGATTCAACTGACCGATGCGATCGCGGAAGACATCCGCAACGGCGTTCCGGTCTTTGGCTACAAGTTCGACGGGCAGCGTTTCGATTGCGGCTCGAAAGCCGGGTTTTTGCAGGCCACAGTGGCGTTTGCGCTGGCCCGCGACGATCTGCGCGGCGATCTGAGCCAATATCTGAATGACATCGTTGCCACGGGGAAAGCGGCCCAATAATCACAGGCCCTTTCCCTTGACTGCAATTAAGGCGATACCGTCGGGTAATTGCAGTTCAAAGGCGTGCGCATCATGAATACCGTCTATCCCGTCATTCTGTGCGGTGGGTCAGGCACCCGGCTGTGGCCCCTGTCGCGCAAAAGCTATCCCAAGCAGTTCGTGCCGCTGGTGGGTGAGACGAGCCTGTTGCAGGATTGCGCCCAGCGGATGCGCGGGCCGGACGGCGCGCCGTATGCCAAGCCCTTGATTCTGACCAACGAAGCCTTCCGCTTTGTTGTGCCCGAGCAGTTGGGGGCCGTCGGCATCGACCCGGGCCCGATCCTGATCGAACCCGAGGGGCGCAACACTGCGCCTGCGGTTCTGGCGGCTGCGTTGTATCTGGCCAACAGCGATCCAGAGGCGATCATGCTTGTCGCTCCGTCTGATCACGTGGTCCCAAACAAATCCGCCTTTCATGCCGCCGTGGCGCAAGGCGTGAACGCGATTTCTGACCGCGGGGATCTGGTGACATTCGGTATTACTCCGGACCGGCCTGAAACCGGTTATGGCTATTTGAAGCTGAGCCAGACGCCTGACACATCCGGCGCGGCCGTGCCGCTGGATCGGTTTGTAGAAAAGCCGGATTTGGACAATGCCAAGGCCATGCTGGCCGATGGCAGCTATCTGTGGAATTCAGGGATTTTCCTGTTCGCCGTGCGCGACATCGTTGCTGCGTTCGAAGAACACGCACCGGGATTGATCGCCCCCGTCAAACAAGCTGTCGATCAGGCAAAAACCGATCTGGGCTTTCTGCGGCTGGATGCCGGGGAATGGGCGCAGGCTGACGACATTTCGATCGACTATGCGGTGATGGAAAAGGCCCAAAACCTCAGCGTTGTTCCCTATGCCGCCGGCTGGTCCGATGTGGGAAGCTGGACCGCCGTGCACGAACTAAGCCACCCCGACGCAGACGGCGTTTCCACGACCGGAGAGGCCACGACCATCGACTGCCACAACGTCCTGATCCGCTCGGAATCCCCGGCGCAAGAGGTGGTGGCCATGGGTCTTGAAAACATTATCACCGTCGCAATGCCCGATGCGGTTCTGGTCGCCAGCATGGACCGGGCTCAGGACGTCAAACAGGCGGTCACCGCTTTGAAGGCCAAGGGCGCCAGTCAGGCGGAATCCCTGCCCGTCGATCACCGCCCGTGGGGGTGGTTTGAAAGCCTTGTGGTCGATGACCGGTTTCAGGTCAAACGCATCCACGTCAATCCCGGCGCAGCGCTGAGCCTGCAATCCCATCACCACCGGTCCGAACACTGGATCGTCGTCAAGGGCACGGCCAAAGTCACAATTGACGATGAGGTCCGCCTGGTGTCGGAAAACCAGTCGGTCTACATCCCGTTGGGCGCGGTTCACAGGATGGAAAACCCCGGCAAGGTTCCGATGGTATTGATTGAGGTTCAGACCGGCAGCTATCTGGGTGAGGATGACATCATCCGGTACGAAGATATCTACGCGCGCAGCTAACTGCGTCTGAAAGTTGGGTTCACAGAATCACCCACCCAGAACACCCTTGGCGAATGCCTGAACAGATCAGCGCTCAGTCAAGGTTTGTCCCCAAATTGGAAACCACCTATTAGCGGCAGGTAAATCGGGCGTTCGGCCCGGTCAGACGGGATTCACGCGCCTCGCGGCAGGGTGGCGCGCAACAGAAACGTCGGACCGACAGCTACAGGAGGACGCGCCCCGTGTCTCAGAACTCACCCCGATTGAACCTGCCTTTCCTGCAACCGTCTCAGGCGCAGAAACATGTCACCCATAACGAGGCGCTGCGCGAGCTGGATCTGGTTGTTCAGTTAACCGTCGCAACTGTCGACGCAACCACGCCACCACCCGCACCCGAGCAGGGTGAAATCCACGCTTTGGGTGCGACACCCGGCGGGGACTGGTCGGGGCATGGCGGTGAACTGGCCGCATGGCTGGACAACGCCTGGCGTTTTGTCTCTCCTCAACCGGGATGGCGCGCTTGGGATCTGGCCAGCGCGCAATCGAAGATTTGGGATGGCAACGCGTGGGTTACTCCTCCGATTGCGACGCAAAATCTGGACGGTCTGGGTGTCGCCACCAGTTATGACAGCACCAACCGATTGTCTGTTCGCAGCCCGGCCACGTTGCTGAGCCATGATGGCGGCGGTCACCAGCTAAAGATCAACAAATCCGGCGCGTCCGAGACCGCATCCCTGCTGTTCCAGTCCAATTGGACGGGCCATGCAGAGATGGGGCTGTCCGGCAGCACTGGCTTTTCGATCAAAGTGTCCCCGGATGGCGGGACATGGACCGAAGCGCTGAGCTTTGATCCCGCCACCGGCCACGCAGCTGGGTCGGCGGTCCAGAGCAGCCCCGATGACACAACCTCGGGTCGCCTGATGCGCGCGGATTACGGCTATGGGCCGGGCAACCTGCTGGGCACAGTGTCAGAAGCGGCAGGCACCCCGACCGGCGCAGTGATCGAACGCGGCAGCAGCGCAACCGGGGACTATGTGCGCTTTGCCGACGGGACCCAAATCTGCACCGCCACATTGCCCGCGACCGATTGCACAAATGTCGAGGGTGCGCTGTTTGCCAGCGCCACCGCGACATGGGCCTTCCCTGCAACCTTCGCGGACACACCCGCAATTAGCGGCGACGGCGGCGCTTTGGCGCGGTTCGTGGGCTTCGATACCCCATCCGGTTCACAAGCAGCCTACAAGGTGCTGTCCGCAACCTCGGACAGCACAACCGTGTCACCAACTGCCATCGCTGTCGGGCGCTGGTTCTGACGTAACGCCCTTTCGTTACCCGGCGCAGACTGAACGGGTTGAGTGGATTTGCCTCAACCCGTTCTCTGCGCGCCCAGAGATTGAATCCTCTGCACCAAATCACACCGTCAGAACAGCAAGAAACTGTCGAATGCCGGTCAAAGCCCCTGTCAGGCATTGAAACTGGGCGCAGTTTCTTTGATGGTATCCGCGCCGCAGGCGGTAATTGGTGAGAAGGATTTTTTAGAATGCGTATTGCGATGATCGGCACCGGCTATGTGGGCCTGGTGTCGGGGGTGTGTTTCTCGGATTTTGGCCATGACGTGATTTGTGTCGACAAGGCAGAAGCAAAGATTGAGATGCTGCGGGCCGGAGACGTTCCGATTTATGAACCCGGCCTTGATGTGCTGATGGCCAAGAACGTGGCCGCAGGACGGCTGAGTTTCACCACCGATCTGGCCGCAGCCGTGGACGGCGCGGATGCAGTTTTCATCGCGGTCGGCACGCCGACGCGCCGCGGCGATGGCCACGCAGACCTGACCTATGTAATGGCGGCCGCGGAAGAGATTGCTCAGGCCGTCACCGGCTATACCGTCATCGTCACCAAATCGACAGTGCCCGTGGGCACCAACCGCAAGGTGCATTCGGTTGTCTCTGCCGCCAATCCGGATGCGGATTTCGATGTCGCCTCGAACCCGGAATTCCTGCGCGAAGGTGCGGCGATTGACGATTTTATGCGCCCCGACCGAGTGGTGGTTGGTGTTGAAAACGACCGCGCCGCCGAAGTGATGGCCGAGATCTACCGCCCGCTCTATCTGCGCGATTTTCCGATCCTGACCACCGATCTGGAAAGCGCCGAGATGATCAAATATGCCGCCAACGCATTTCTGGCGACCAAGATCACCTTCATCAACGAAATCGCGGGCCTGTGCGAACGGGTGGGCGGCGATGTGAAAGAGGTCGCGCGCGGCATTGGCCTGGACGGGCGTATCGGCAACAAGTTCCTGCATGCAGGGCCGGGCTATGGCGGCTCGTGTTTCCCGAAAGACACCGCCGCACTGGCGCGGATCGGTCAGGAGCATGCTCATCCCATGCAGATCACCGAAACCGTCATACGCGTGAATGATGAGGTGAAGAAGCGGATGATCGAGAAAATCCGCGAGGCCTGCAATGACAGTTTCAACGGCAAAACCGTTGCGATGCTGGGCGTCACCTTCAAGCCCAACACCGATGACATGCGCGATGCACCATCGCTGACCATCGTCCCGGCCCTGATCGGCGGCGGGGCCAAGGTGCGCGTGGTCGACCCGCAAGGCAAATCCGAAGGTGAGGCTCTGTTGCCCGGTGTTGACTGGTGCGAGGATCCCTATGCCGCCGCAAAAGGGGCCGACGTCGTGGTTTTGCTGACCGAATGGAACGAGTTCCGCGCGCTGAACCTGAACGATCTGGCCAAGGCGATGAACACGCCCCGGATGGTCGATCTGCGCAACATCTATTCCGAAGGCAAAGTGCTGAAATCCGGTTTTGAAACTTATGTGGGGGTCGGGCGCTGAGCGCCCGATGAACTCGCCCTCACTTCGCAGCGTATAGCGGAACCGAGTTGCTGGCCCCGTCGGTCAATGCCTTGCTTTGATCGCGGCGCACTTGTTCATAGATCGCCAGAGACTCGGATGAGAACAATTCGGTCGGCGGCTGAACCGGGATGAAATTGCTGTGGGCGTCAGACCCTCGTGCCAGCAGCGCATAGTCTTTGTCGGCCACCAATTGCCGGGCGCCGGGGCTGAGATAACGGATCGCCAGGCCGATCCGCCGATCTTCGGACTGGTTCGGCCCAGACCCATGGATCGTCAACCCGTGATGGAGCGACATCTGACCGGGTGCAAGCTCGACATGGGTTTTGTCACTGTCTGCAACGTCTACGGCTACCTCCTGACCACGGGACAAAAGGTTGGTGTCCGAATAGGTATCCGTATGCGGCAGGATCGGATTCTTGTGGCTGGCGCGCACGAAATCCATGCACCCGCTTTGAACCGTTGCCGGTGACAGCGCAATCCAGGCCGTGACCTGATCGGGCGTCTCGCCCATGCCCCAATAGGTCAGATCCTGATGCATACCAACCGTGTGTTTGGTATTCGGCTCTTTGATGAAGAACTCAGCCGACCATATCAGAATATCGGGGCCAAGAACGCCTTCGACCACATCCAGAACGCGCGGGTCCTGCGCAATCTGCGCGGCAAGCGGAACGACCAGATGTGCGTTGATCCGCTTATAGGTGTTCAGCGGCAAGGGCAGATCTGCGGCCAGCCAGTCGCGCTCGATCTGTTCCAATTCCGCCCGATACCCGGCGGCTTCGTCTTTGGAAAAGACGGAAAGAGGAAACAGACAGCCGTCCTGCCAATACTGGTCGGCCTGTTCTTGGGTCAAAGTGGTATTCATAGACATCCGGTCACCTGTTCGCTTTGCGCTTTCAGCCTATCCCGGCTTTTCAGCATTCCATAACTGAACCTCTTGCCTGTCAGGCTAAGCTTGACTTAGCCTGCGCCCATGTCTCGCCGCATTCCCTCTCTCAACTGGTTGCGCGTGTTCGAAGCTGCGGCGCGAACCGAAAGCTTTGCGCGGGCCGCCGCGCAGTTGAACATGTCCGCCGCTGCCGTCAGCCAGCAGGTCAAAGCGCTGGAAACCCGGCTGGGCACGCCTTTGTTCCACCGTCACGCCCATGCGGTTACGCTGACCGACTCCGGGCGAGCTTATCTGCCATCGGTTCAGCAATCCCTTCTGATGCTGGAAACCGCAACCACCGGCCTGTTCGGAGAGACCCGCGAGCAGCGGCTTTATGTGCAATCCATTTTGCTGTTCGCCCATGGGATTCTGGCCAAGGGCCTGCCCGCGTTTCAGGCCGCGCAACCGCAGATCAACCTGTCGCTGGCCACCGGGAATATTGCCTCGGACTTCGCCAACCGGTTCACGGATCTGCAAATCGTCTTCGGCAACCCCGCCCTGTTCGGCAATGAAGGCGATGAATTGCTGCGCGAGGTTTTGTACCCCGTCGCGCCGCCAGAGATTGCCGCCCAGATTCAAACCCCCCAGGATCTGTTTCAGTTCACTTTGATCGAGGTTTCGACCCATCGCGTAAGCTGGCCGCATTGGTTCGAAACCATGCGTTTACCCGCCGGGCAGGCCCGGTTCTTTTTTGCTGACAATTCGATCATGGCTGCCGAGTTGTCGGCCAGCGGTACCGGGATCGCGCTGGCCCGCGCGCCCGCGTCGGATCGGATCATGCAGGTTTCGGGGCTGGTGCCCTGCCTTCCCGACGCTCAGGTCGCCGGGCAAGAGGCCTATCACCTGATCTACCCGTCCCGCACCGACCTGCGGCCTCCGGCGCGCATTTTTCGCGAATGGCTGCTGGACTACAGCGCTGCCGTCCAGACGCGGTAACGTCCCTGCCCTGTGACCTCGCGGATCAGGCCGCGCCGCATGAAGCGGTCGATATTGCGCTGAACCGCCGCGCGCGAGGCTTTGGTGAGCTCCTCGGCCAGCGGGGCCGACACCATCGGCCAGGCGGTCAGAACGTCGATCAGCACCGGCGGCGTGCGCCCGGACAGGTCCTGCGTGGCTTCACGGGCACGCACCTCCCACGCGCTGACGCGATCCAGATGCAACAGGGCCGCCAGCGCCGCCTGCCCTGCCCCGGTGATCCACGCTGAAAGTTTTTCTTCCGGCTCGCCAACCCCGCGCAAGGCGCCGGGACCGGACAGCGCCAGCGGCATGAACAGCGCCCCGCCCCGCCCCATCGAGGCGGCGTGACGCGCAGCAATGATCGCGGCCTCTGTATCCTGACCAATTCCTTCGGATAGCGCGCGCCAGGCGTGAAACGCGATGGCCGCCTGCGTGACCGGGTGCAACCCTTCGGCATTGCGCATGACCTCGGCCAGATCGGCAACGGCTTCGGGCACCTCTTCGATCCCCTGCGCCATCCGGTCGAGAAATGCGGCCAGTCCGGTCTCCCAGCCGTGCGCCGAGGGCGCCGCGCCAGATGTAAGACGCCGCACGGCCCAACCTGCCCGGAACAGCGCCTGTACATCATCACTGGTCGCGCCGATCCGCAGACCCGTCCACAGGGCCAGCCGGTCGACGCTGATGCGATCCCCGGTCCACCAGCCCAGATCGGACACATCCATCAGCGCAAGACGATGGGTCCACCCCTCGGGTCCGGCCCGCAAGCGTTCGTCCAACGCCCCAAAGGTGACAGCCAGATCCGCCAGTTCGGCGGACAGTTCTGCTTGCGCCCTGCGCCAATCGCGCGGATCAAACAAAACCCGCGTATCTGCCCGAGGACCGGGGGGCAGGAAATCGTCGCGTGGTTCATCCTCTTCAGGCGGCAGGAACCACAGATCATCGTCATCCGGGGGGTCGGTGTCATAGATACTGCGCGGTGTGGCGTCTTCGGCCTCATCCTCAGGCGCAGGTATGACATGTTTCGACTTCATGCCCGTATTCTTTGGGCATTTTGGACGGTTCACAAGGGGTTTCTTCTACAGCGTTTTGCGTTTTGTCTGAGGCACATTCATCGGAATGCGCGTTCAACCAAAGGGAGAGGCATCGCATTCCGATTCAAGTTAAACGCAAAGCGCTTTAACCCGCAAATGTCTGGGTCAACACGCCCAACTCACCGCTCAGGTCCGTCTGGGGATCGCTGCCCAGCAGCATATAGCCATACCCGCCCTGCGCCCATGTCGCGGTGGCCAGACCGCTTAGCACCGCCTGCTTGACGTCCTTGGCAGGGGCAGCCGGGCCCTGCCGGATCACGCAGAAGGCCAGCGGCTGGCCCTGCTCATCCGCGAACACGATCTGAACCAGCGGCTTGCCCTTGAACGAGAGGATCTGTGCCCGCTTTAACTCGAGCCCCGGCAGAGATTCGAGCGTTTCGCGGCTCAAAGACCGGCCCAACGTCTTTTCAGCCTCAGCGATCTGCGCATCCAGCGTGGCAGGCGAGACATCCAACCCGGCGATGGTTTCCGGCACATATAACGACTGGTAGATCGCCGCCTGCTGCGCCCAACCCAACTCGGCCGGGCGCGTGGCCCAGAAGGTCACTGCAAAGGCAGCAATTGCGGCGGATGCGGCCACGGCAAACAACCGCACCACACCGCCCGACCGTTCAGGGGCAGAGGGCGCAGGCAGGTCAATCTCCGGGGCAACGGCGGGCAGGCCCTCGAACACCTGCTGCACGACGGGCGCAAACGGATCAAGCGCCATCAGGCGGCCTTCCAGCGCGGCGTCCTGCTCAACCGCGGCTTCGATGGCCCGAGACTGCGCCTCGTCCAGTGTGCCTTCCAGATACGCCTGCAGCGTCTCGTCGGAAAACGTCATTTGCCACTCCGTTGCGCGGTGCCTGCCGCATCATGTTGCATTACGGTCTTCAATTTCTGCCGGGCGCTGGACAACCGGCTCATGATCGTGCCGATGGGAACGTCCAGCAACGCGGCGGCTTCGCGGTAGCTGTATCCTTCGACGAACACAAGCATCACCGTCTCGCGCTGCGCCTCTGGCAGCTGCATCACTTGTGTAAACACTTCAGCGGCGAAAATATTCGTTTCTGAATCGGGGCCGGTCGCAACAAGCTCCGCCTCGGGCGTCACCGACAACGCCTGCGCCCGTCGCACCGCGCGCGAGCGCACCTCATTCAACCAGATCGAGCGGCAGATTGTCATCAGCCAGGAATCCAGCCGATCCTGCGATGTCACCTGATGGTGGCGTTCCAGCGCGCGCAGACATGTGGCCTGCACCAGATCATCCGCCACATCCGACGCGCCCGACAACGCCAGCGCAAAGCGCCAGACACGTTTGGAATGCGTCTGCACGGCGGTCCGCACCGCCTGTTCCGAGCTCATTTCACCAGCCATCGAATAAAATGCGACCTGTGTGTGTTTCTCCTCCACGGACCGGGCCCGCGTGCTCAGGACTGGCATAACCCGAGGAGGAATGAAATGAAACATCTCATACAGGCAGTCACGTTTGCGTCGGCAATTGTTGCAGGCCCGGCCTTTGCGGCAAGTTGGACATTGGTGCCCGAAAGCTCTCATCTTGCATATGGAAGCATCAAGAAAGACACGGTGGGCGAGGTCAACAGCTTCACCTCGCTTAGCGGTCAGGTCAGCCCGGATGGGCAGGTCGAGGTCGAGATCGACCTGTCCTCGGTCGAGACAAACATCGATATCCGCAACGAACGGATGATCGAATACGTCTTTCGCAAAGCGGGCACCGCAACCCTGACCGCCAAGATCGATATGGAGAACCTGACCGCATTGGAAGTCGGCCAAACCACCACGCTGGACAGCGAAGCCGCCCTGTCGCTGGTCGGAACAGATGTCGAATTTGACGCAGAGCTGTTTGTCGCGCGCCTAACGGAGAACTCCGTACTGGTGACAACAAGCGACATGGTATTCGTCAGCACCGAAGATGCGGGCGTGAATGCGGGCATCGACAAGCTGATGGAACTGGCCGATCTGCCGGGCATCACCCGCACCGTTCCCGTCACCGCGCGGTTTGTCTTTCATTTGGATGACGAACAGGCCAGCATTGCGCCCGTATCCTCGCCTCAGGTCGCTGCCGTCGCGCTGGACGGCGACGTCAAAGCCGGTAAAAAGGTATTTCGTAAATGCAGCGCCTGCCATCAGGTGAAAGAGGGGCGCAACGGCGTTGGCCCATCGCTGTTCGGAATCATCGGCGCCCAGGCCGCACAGGTCGACGGGTTCCGATACTCAGAGGCCTTGCAGGAGTCCGGCATCACCTGGACATCCGAGACCCTATCCACCTTTCTGCGCGACCCAAGGGGCGTGGTTCTGGGCAACAAAATGCAGTTTCCGGGCCTCAAAAAGGACGAAGATATCGTGAATCTTCTGGCGTATTTGAGGGATCAGGCGACAGGATGACGCCGGAGGCGCATACCTGCAGGGAAAACGCTTCTACATGAGCTTAGCTGACGGATAGTCGCCTGAGGCTCAGGGTCAGGCGACAGCCCGCTTATACTTACCAACGCTTGGCCACATAGCCTTTGCCGCCGTCGGCATTCATCGGAATATTTGCCTCCAGCGTTCTCTAAACTTTTTCGAACAGGCCTCTGTTTTGAGGCCCCGCGAAGAAGCTAGAATTTTATTCTTAGTTATTAGCACCTTGACGCAACCCAAAACACGCAAGTAACCCACGATCGCGCAGGATAGTGCCCTGCAGCAGTAAGCTTCTTGGCACGACACAGCAACGTCGCGCGCATTGAATTCAGTCGCGGATGCCCACTTGGTTCGCGAAACTGACTCTTTCGCCAAAGCAGCTCGGTTGATACGATGTTGCACCCACTTTCAAAAATGTTAGACAATTTTAATCGTTAGAGCGGCGAGCCTTAGGCTTAGGGCAAACGCCGAACGAACTCGCGCAAGGACTTTCAAGCCAGTGAACCGAATGAACATCAGCGTAACCAAGTCAATCCAAGGCCAAAAAGACCTGGTCGATGAAGTGATCACCAGCTTCCCTCAGAAAGGTTGCATATTAGACATCGGTACTGGATCTGGTCTGGCAGCCCGCAGCTTTTTCAGTGCAGGTTGGGATGTTCTGGCATCCGGCATGGACATGGAAGCTTATTTGGACGAAGACCAAGGGGGCTTTCCGGAGGGCATTGAACTGCTGCCCGATCTGGATATTTGCGACATGCAATCGATCGCCACGTCCAGTCTCGATTGCGTTTGGTGTGCTCATGTTCTGGAACATGTCTCTGACACCGGCCGCGCGCTAGGTGAAATCCGGCGTGTGCTGAAACCTGATGGCCACCTCTTTATAGCCGTTCCGCCATTCAAACATCAGGTCGTGGGGGGGCATGTCAACTCGGGCTGGAACCTCGGCACCTTGATGTATGTCCTTGCTGACGCCGGGTTCGATCTGTCCGAAGGACGGTTCATTCACCACGGCTACAATCTGTTCGGAATCGCTCAGCGTGGCCCCGGCCCGTTACCAAAGGGCGCATTGCACAGGGCAAATGGAGACCTTGAAACGCTGCGGGATGCGGGGCGTTTCCCGAAAGGTTTCGATGCGAAGCAACGGTTCGAAGGACAGCTGACTCAAGTCAACTGGAAGTGGAATACGATACCTGAACAGGTGCCTGTACCTCGGAAATCTCTGAAATCGCCGCCCCCAATCGCGAAAATGCGCATTGGCTTTTTTGTCCCCTTCATAACCAAGGGCAAAGGCGGGACGGAAAACGTTGGGCAGATGATGGCAAATGCCATGGCGAAACGTGGTCATGACGTTACGATCTTTACATTTGACGACCAGGCACAACGCTCGCAATGGCCGCTGGACGACACAATCGAGCTAAATTACTTCGGTGAAGACAGTAATGAGCGCGAAGATGACCAGATGATGCTGGCCATTGCCAGTCGTTCGTTTGACGTTCTTGTGGGGCTGCATATGAACCGAGAGTTCAAGCGCTACGTGAAATGCGCGCATCGCGCGGGTGTGCCTCTTGTTTTGTCCGAGCATATTGACCCACGCTATCCGCGTTGGATCGGAACCAATACTGTCTTTGAACGGCAAACCGCTTTCTTTGGCGCCACTCTGGTTCACTTGCTGACCGAAGATTTCCGCTCGACACTGCCGAACTTCATGCAGGAACGGATCCGAGTTATCCCAAATACCGTCAAAAAACCAACGCAGATCGCGCGGCCTGGGGACAGGTCAAAGAAAAAGAAGGTGCTGCTGACGGTCGCACGTCTCGTTCCCAGGAAGAACGTTCATCTGATCATCGAAGCCTTCGCCAGAAGCTACCCACGTCACCAGGACTGGGTTCTTCGAATTGTTGGCGACGGGCCGGAACGTGAAAATCTCAGTAAACAAGCGACTGCCTTGAAAATCGCCAAGTCTGTCGAATTTGTCGGTGAGACACACGACACTTATCCGTACTACAAAGATGCCGACGCATTCGTTCTGTCATCTTTCTTTGAAGGATTTCCACTTTGTGGCCTGGAAGCGATGGCGCATGGGCTGCCGCTGATCGGGTTCCAAAACTGCAGCGGCATCAACGAACAAATCGCGTCTGGCGAAAATGGTATTTTGTGTGCGGCTGACAGCCCAACAGAGAATCTGACCAATGCCTTCAAAAGCTTGATGTCTGATCCGGATCTCAGAGAGACAATGGGCAACACCTCTTTGACGCGTTTTCACACTAGTTATTCCGAAGAGACGATCTTCGCGGAATGGGAAGAGATGTTCTGTGAGGCCCGCGAGCGCGGGTTGCCAAATGCTAACGCCAATCTCGAGACGAAACTTCTGGTGGCAGTTTCAGAACTAACAACGTAGCGCCAAAGTTTCGATGTTTAAAAAGAATAAAAGCGACGCCAAAATGAAACAGAGCTTTGGTCAAAAGAAAGTTAGATTTTCGGAATTCCTGGACTTGCGAAAATCAAGCCATGAGGCCGGGCGTGACATTCGTGAGCATGTGTTATCATTGCGAAACGATCCGGCCGTGTTCGGCTACGCCGACGGAACACTTGACAACGGCTACGGCGCCAACCTCAAAAGCTTGTTTGCCAATATCCAGCCTTTCAATGCACCCAATGCAGATCGGGGACGGGGCTATTTCGGGTCCGGCGCAGTTTTTCAGAATGAACAGAAATCTCACAAGGGGCTGTTGGGTCTGTACGACGTTTTACCAATCGACGCGGATCTTATTCTCTTTGAGCAAGGTTTTCTTGCAAGCACCCACAGTTGGTCTCATTCCTTTCGGGAAGGCGACCCGCGTTATGCCTGTTTGGGTTATGTCTATGACGACATATCGCACTACTATATGTCGGATTTCCCAAACCGTTTGACACACAAACTGAACAGCGAGGAATCTCTGTCAGCCGAGCAACTCGCCCGTGCTAAAAGCCTGATCGACAGAATAGCATCCCAGCGCATCAGCAAATACAATGCGCAACCCATGCAGGCTCCACCGACGAGTCAGACATATAAGCGGCGCGTATTGGTGTGTGACCAAGCCTTCGCGGATGCCTCAACCATTTTCGGCAAGGCCAGCAAGAATGACTTCCAAAGGATGTTGGTCGCGGCGTTGAAGGAAAATCCGGACGCTGAGATTCTGGTCAAGACACACCCAGATACGTCATGGGAAAAAGAGACTCGAAGCGGTTACTACTCGCACTTGTCGTCGACTGGTCGTGTGCGCCTAATCCGCGAGCCGGTGAACCCGTTTGTTTTGTTTGACATGGTGGACAAAGTCTATGTCGCGACCAGCCAAATGGGGCTGGAAGCACTGTTTGCCGGCAAGGAGGTCGTTTGTTTCGGAGCACCTTTCTATGCGGGATGGGGTCTGACCGATGACCGGAAGACAATCCCCCACCGCAAGCGGGAACGTTCGCTGGAGGAGTTGTTTTACTATTTTTATGTTTGGTACACGATCTACCACGTGCCCGGACACACTGCGCCGAGCGAGATTGAAGATGTTCTCCAATACATCGAAGAAAACAGACCTTTTGATTTGCCACGCGCCGAAACCGAGGCCGAAGAACCGCCGAAAGTTTCAGTCGTAATCCCTGTCTACGGCGTTGAAGACTATATCGAAAAGTGCATTGCTTCGGTTCAAAAGCAAACACTACGCGACATAGAAATCATCCCGGTAAACGATTGTACGCCCGACGGGAGCCAGGAGATAATCGACCGCCTTGCGATGAATGATGCAAGGATTCGCCCGATTATTCTGGACAAGAACGTCGGCCAGGGCTTTGCGCGCAACAAGGCGATCAAGGCCGCGCGTGGTGAATACGTTTGGTTCATCGATGGTGACGACTGGCTGGCAAACCCCAAAGCACTGAGCGCTCTGTACGATCACGCAAAGTCCGAAGACTTTGACATGGTGCGCGGCCGAAAGGCTTATGAGGCTATTTTTGTCGGCGATGAACTGGTTGAAAAGAAGCAGGACAGAGCCGAACGTTTCTTTGAGGACGACGTCTATCGAACGACTTACGCGGATACGCCAAATATTCTGAATAACAGGCATTTCTGGGTCTGGCTGTATCGCCGGGAATTCTTGCTGCAGAACGATATCCACTTCCGGACTACGCAGTGGGAAGAGAGAGCTTTTCTTGTGAAAGCCCTTGTGAACGCAGAAAAAATCAGCCTGCGCAACATAGATTCTACGGCGTATCGAATTCGAGTTGGCTCTACGGCCCGTCGCGTTCGTACCGCTCGAGACTTCGAGCTAATGTTGCAGAACTTCAAATTCACGCTCGATACCCTGCTCGATGCCGGTGCGGGCGATGCCAGCAGCCCGCTACGCGAACATCTTCGCTACAACGTGTCACAATTGCTCGCTCAATTGGTCGATGGTGAAGCCTATCGGTTTGCCGTTTCTGAAGGGCCGGGTAAGCGTGACGCGTTCATAAAAAGCGTGAAGCAGATCCTTGAGCATTGCCAAATCTCACCGGACGAAGTCCTCTCGGAGTTTGTACATAATAACAAATCGCTTGCGAGAGCTTCGGCTTATCCATTGATTGCCGCAAGTATTTTGGCAGAACGTGCTGACATACTGGACTATGTGATCAACAGAGAGCCGATACCACAGGACAAGTTGTACGAGGTCACATTAAAGGAAACGCAGGCAGCCACACCCCAGCGGGACCTGCAGACCGCCTTGAATACCTACGCGCGTAACGAACGCGTGACGATTGCCAAGCCAGCGGCCAGCAAACCTTTCGACAAGCCCCGGATTGTTGTTCATATCGGCTCAACAAAAACCGGCAGCACCTACATTCAACACCTGTTAGAGCAGAACCGACCTGAATTGATGCGTAATGGGGTGTGGTATCCCGAAGTCGGTCTGTTCTGGCAGGAGTCGAGACCGCACAAACAGGCGGGACACGCGGGCGTTGTGCCTTATATCGTGTCAGACGATCGCTTTTTCCTGCAATATATTGAACGCGGCCTTCAACTTATGGAAGGACGCATTCATACCATTGTCCTTTCCAGCGAAGCGTATTTCTTACAAAAGAACGCGCATAAAATTCCAGAGTACTTCTCTGGCTATGATGTTGAGATGATCGTCTATCTGCGCGATCAGGTCGAATGGGCCAACGCGCAATATTGCGAGTTTGTGGCCGGCGGAGCAATCGGCAGAGTTGAAGACCCGATTTCCAACTGGTTGGAAAGCGCCGAGGTTGCCCGTTTCCTGGACTACCGAAACGTGTTGAACGCCTGGGCCAGCACGATTGAGCGGGAGAAGATAACCATTCGTCTTTTCCAGAAGTCCGAGTTGATAGACAACGATCTTGTTACGGATTTTTCCCAATCGACAGATTTGGAACTGTTGACCAGGCTTCCCATGCCATCGAAATCTCAGACCAATTCCGTTCAACTGTCCGGCCCGCATGTTGAGTTAATCCGAAGCTACAACTCAAGACCATTTCGAACAAAAGAGGCATATCTGGACTTCATCGAAGAGGCGACGACAGGCCTTAGCAACTGGAGGAAGTCGCGCGACCTGCCAATGCCAAAACCTTGGCTGCTGACCCCTGACAACGAAGACTGGATCAGATCTGCCTGTCAGGAGACGAATGCAAACATCGCACAGCTGTGGCTTGGACGATCGACAGGCACGTTGTTTGGCGGCGACAAGGCCAAACCGGCCGAAACCGCTTTGTATCAAGACGAAATTGCGATCGTCTCCAAAGCCTATGATCGCTTCAAGCCGGTCCAAGAACTCGAAGCAGAGCCAATGCAGAATGCTGTAGGTCGATCCAAGATTCTCGTCAACTATGGTATATTTGGCTGGCGGCTTTGGTTGCTGTCTCCGGTCTTGCGCCGGGTCTGGAAAAACCGCCTTACGCCCCAGACCAAGGCAATTTACAAGCGAAACCCTGCAAGGTTCGCGCGTGAGAAGTGGACGCGGAAAAAGCGTGACAAACTCATCGTTGACCTGATCTTTCCTGATTGGAACGTTATGGGTCCATTTGGAGTTTTGCGTGCTTGGCGGCCGATTATCCGGCCCGTACTCAAATCGAAGCGTCACCCTGAACGGCTGGAACAATTCGACGCTGACCCTGTCCTGTTTGCACGCAATCAAGACAATAAACTGCACCGGATAGTTGGGCGTTTGTTGTATCCCATGGGTGAATTGAGGGAAAAATAATGTCGCCGACAGACGCTGAAGTCATTCTGGAACTGTCCGATGGCCACCTTACCAATCCGTCTGACGGTGACAGGCACCGCTTGTTCTATTCTTCGGTCATGTTGGCATTAAGCGATCTCTCTGTTCGTGTGCGGCCCGTGCGTTTGCCCTTTGGCGCTGACAAGAGCCCGCGCCTTTACAAACCAGGTCAATTGGTCATCAGTTTCCATTCCATTGGCCGGGCGGGAAATGTTCTGCGCTTCAAAGAAAGCTACGTTCCACCTTATTACACTTTGGACAGGCTCGGGTATTCCGGCTTCTCGGAATTGGCGACCCATCCGTCAAACTTCCTGGATCGTATTGAGCGGACTTCGTCAAGGGACGCAGAGCGTTTTGTAGCGGGTCTGGCCAAATCGCAGGCTGAAAGGAACGCATCAAAGTACAAGCAGTCAAAGATCAAGTCCCACCCGCCGGGGCAATTCATCTTCATGCCGCTGCAAACAGTCGAAGATACCGTAGCCGAGCTCAACCACATCAAACCGCCTCAGGTCGCGTTTGCGTTGGCGGATTATTGTGAGAAAGTTGGCCAGACTCTGGTCATAAAACGCCACCCTTCATGTAAATCCCGTGCCGTAGAAAGAATGCTGACTGACTTGCAGCGCAAGTTCGAAAGCGTTTATCTGACGGACGGTTCGATCCATGGGCTGATAAACAAGGCGTCCTGCGTGGTTGGAGGAAACTCCGGTGTCCTATTCGAGGCTTTGCTGCAAGGGGCCAATGTGATCACCTTCGCGAAATCGGATTTCGCGTTGGCCACGACACATGTAACCGAACTTGACAGTTTGCTGAAAGCTTGTGGAAAACCGTCGCCGATTGATCCGGCTTTTCAGAAAAAATTTCTGACCTGGTATCTCACTAAATACTGTGTTCTGGCCGATGACGTGTCGGAAATCAGATTGCGTATCGCCAAGGCGCTGGCCCAACTGGATATCCCCGCAAACCTGGTCAATATGGAGCAGCAAAGCCTGTATGACGAATATGCGTCATCCGAGATGCAGCGGCGAAAGAGGATTTTGAAGTCATCTGAGCCCTACTCAACCTAGCGCTCAGACTTCCACCTGGCCCTGACGCGGCTCAGTCGAAAGACAAAAATTGGTCTGGAACGCCGGCAACTGCGTGATTGAACCCGGAAATCTGCAATTGCTTCAGATTGTGGAGCGACGCCACAGGACGGCACCGCTCCAATCGTTTCAGAGCAGGAAAACGTCATCTTCCAAAATGTTCGCGATACCCAGATCGCCACCGCTATCAACTATGTCAATCGACACCGGCTCCGATGTACCGTCCAAGCCCAACCGCTCGGAGCGATCGAAGTCATTTGCCAGCAATTCTTCGCCCTCAGCGGCATGATTCGTATCCAAGGGAACAAAATCGAATTCCGGTTCATCTGACAAACTGTCCGAAATCGGCGCAAGTTGGGCCATCTTTTGTTGGGTAACTTTTGGCGCGAGACCAATAAAGCCGCTGCCATCCAGATCAACGCCGTAGAAAACCTCGACATCAATGACGTTGGTGATCGGCTGGCCGCTCACACGCACGCCTTGATCGTCAAGCGTCCACTCCGCATAGCGGCCATCTTCAT
>NZ_JBQFTC010000004.1:0-275071 GCF_056538425.1 Ruegeria sp. BG5
CGATCGCGATGGAAAACGGTCTGCGCTTCGCCATCCGCGAAGGTGGCCGCACCGTTGGTGCGGGTGTTGTTTCCAAAATTATTGAATAATTCGCACCTGCGAATGATCAAACGGAAAGGGCGTCCCTCGGGACGCCTTTTTTGTTTGAACTCAATGATCCCGAGACACACCAAATGTAGTGTGTCGAAGATCATCGAGTAATCGGTAGGCCAGGCTTCAGCCCGGCTCGTCGTTGAGATTGAGAAGGCCGCTCCCTAAGGGGCGGCCTTTTTTGTGGCGAGCCCTTCGCTGCGAAAGTCATCGCCGAACATTTGGCGTTAGCGCATAGTACTCAATAATACGACCGGGTTCCGCGATTCCGTAGAAAGACTGAACAGTTGATTTCGTCTTACAAAATAGATGTAATTTCATAATCTATTACTTTTCACGATTTTTGTGGGGGATTTCCCATGCCTTTGTCAAAAAATGAAATGCAGGAACTAAGACATCCTACTGAGACTCCACGCTTTTACATAACCTTGTTTGTTTTGATTCCGTTTGGTTTCGTAACGGCGCTGCTAACAGTCGCAACTTTTGGAACCATTCTTTTGCTGGTTCCGATCATCCTTTTCTCGCTGTGGTTTAGCCTTAGGTTGGCTGTCGCGCATTGGATGAACAATTTTGTCCAGGTTTCAGCGGCGTCTTTCCCTGAAGCCAACGATGCGATCAAAGAAGCGAAGGAGCTTTTTGGTTACAACCGAACGGTCGAGGCATATGTTCATGAGGATGGATCTTACAATGCATCAATCCTGTCGCTTCTCAACACCAAGATATTGCTTCTGAATTCCGAGCTTCTGAGGAACGAAAACACTAAGGACGAACTGCGATTTATTGTGGGGCGATTTGTGGGCGCATTGGCAGCTAAACATTTCCGGTTTGGCTGGTTGCAATTCTTCATTAACAGTGTGGAGAAGCTATTGATCTTCAATATTTTGCTTTTCCCCTACGAACGCGCAACCAAACTATCAGGCGACAGAATGGGATTGCGCATGATTGATGGCAACACTCGGGTCGCTGTGAGGTCCATGATGAAAATGGCTGTAGGCTCCGAGATTGCTGACCGTGTCAACATTCGCGCGTATGTCGCACAGGGAAGAAAATACAATGGGAGTTTCTTTGGCTGGTTGGCCCGTGCTTTTTCGTCTTTCCCACACCACTGCACACGTGTGTCAGAGCTTATCGTCTTCGCGAAACAAAAATACCCAAGAAGCGTTTCCGCTTCCCGTGGCCGGGCCCGAAAACGCCGTGTCAGCGGCGCACGAATGGCTACATAGCGACTGACTTTGTGACCCGGGATCCATTCGGCACAGACCCAGTCAGCCGCCGCCATAAGCTGCTGAATTAGGACAACCCACCCTCAGCCGCCGCGCGAACGGCCCGGATGTTCTCACCATAAACCTCCGGCTGATCCACCGATCCGCCCTTGAATACGGCTGATCCGGCCACCAGCACATCCGCACCCGCTGCCGCAACCAGTGGTGCCGTCCGGGGATCGACGCCACCGTCGATTTCGATATGTACCGGGCGGTCGCCGATCATCTGGCGCAGTTTGCGGACCTTGGCGGTCATGTCGATGAACTTCTGGCCACCGAACCCGGGGTTCACCGTCATCACGCAAACCAGATCGGTCAGGTCCAGCAGATGCTCGACCGCCTCGGCAGGGGTGCCGGGGTTCAGGGCGACGCCTGCTTTCATGCCCGCCGCGCGGATGGCCTGCAGGGTGCGATGGGTGTGCGGCCCGGCCTCGACATGGGCGGTCAGGATGTCGGCGCCCGCATCGGCATAGGCCTGGATGTAGGGATCGACCGGCGTGATCATCAGGTGCACGTCCATCACGGTTTTCACATGCGGGCGGAACGCCTTGACTGCCGGGGGGCCGAAGGTGAGGTTCGGGACGAAATGGCCGTCCATCACGTCCACATGTACCCAGTCGGCACCTTGGGCTTCGATGGCCTGAATCTCGGCCCCGAAATTGGCGAAATCGGCGGACAGGATCGACGGAGCGATCTTGATGGTGCGGTCAAAGCTCATGGTGGCCTCGTGTCAGCAAAAGAGTCGCGGTCGCGTATACCCGCGCCGTGACGCAAAGGGTAGCCCCTGCGACCCGTGCGCCGTTACAAAACTTTCACCGCAGTGACACGTATTCGTTGAACGGCATCTGTAGCAGACCGCCAACACGAATTGGGGGTGGCACGTGCTGCGGATCGAGAAACTGACCAAACGCTTTGGCGGGAATACAGCCGTGGACGCGGCGACGCTGGATGTGGACAAGCCGTGCATGATCGGCATCATCGGACGTTCGGGTGCGGGCAAATCGACGCTGTTGCGGATGATCAACCGTCTGACGGATTCGACGGAAGGTCGGATTCTGTTCGAAGGCCGCGACGTGACCCAGTTGAAGGGGCGAGAGAAACGGGCATGGCAGGCGGATTGCGCGATGATCTTCCAGCAGTTCAATCTTGTGCCTCGCATGGATGTGGTTTCCAACGTGTTGCACGGCACGTTGAACCGCCACTCGACGCTGGCGACGATGTTCAACCTGTACCCGATGGCCGAAATTCACCGCGCCATCGATATTCTGGACCGTCTGGGCATTGCCGAACACGCGCCCAAACGGGCTGAGGCGCTTTCGGGTGGACAACAGCAGCGCGTGGCCATTGCCCGCGCCCTGATGCAGGACCCTAGGATCATTCTCGCGGATGAGCCGATTGCCTCACTCGACCCGATGAATGCGCAGGTGGTGATGCAGGCGCTGCGTCGTATCCACGAGGAAGATGGCCGCACCGTCATCGCCAACCTGCACACGCTGGACACGGCGCGCCGCTACTGCGACCGCGTCGTCGGAATGCGTGACGGTCGCATCGTGTTCGACGGCCTGCCCGAGCAACTGACCACCGGCGTCGCCCGCGAAATCTATGGCGCTGATGCCAGCTTCTCGGAAGAGGCGACCTCGACCGAGATCGACACTCTGGACGCCACCCAGAAGGCCCTGATGGAAGCAGAAGCCACCATCTGAGCCACCCAACCCCTTTCATCGACCGGCCGATGAAAGGCCGGCACAAAAACCTGGAGAGAGACAGATGAAAAAACTGATTGCTGCCCTTGCTGCAACCACCGCCTTGGCCGCGCCGGTCCTGGCTGACGACATCAGCGAGTTCCGCATTGGCATTCTGGGCGGTGAGAACGCTCAGGACCGCCTGAACAACAACGAATGCCTGCGTGAATACACCGAAGAAACATTGGGCGTTGAAACCAAGCTGTTCGCGCCTGCCGACTATGATGGCGTGATTCAAGGCCTGCTGGGCGGCACAATCGACATGGCGTGGCTGGGCGCATCGGGTTACGCAAAAACCTATCTGAGCGACCCCGAAGCGGTCGAGCCGGTTCTGGTCAAGGTCAACACCGATGGCGGCTACGGCTATTACTCGATCGGTTTTGCCCGCAAGGACAGCGGCATCACCTCGCTGGAAGACATGAAGGACAAGACCTTTGGCTTCGGCGATCCGAACTCGACCTCGGGCTATCTGATCCCGTCCATCGAAATCCCACAGGCCACCGGTTCGACCATGGAGTCGGGCGACTATTTTGGTGAAGTCAAGTTCACTGGCGGTCACGAACAGACCATCGTTGCTGTCAATAACGGCGACGTTGATGGCGGCGTGACCTGGGCCGATGGACTGGGTGACTGGGAAGACGGTTTCAACTCCGGTGCCCTGCGTCGTGCGGTTGATGCGGGTCTGATCGACATGAACGACATGGTCATGATCTGGCAGTCCAAGCCGATCCCGGAAGGCCCGGTTGTACTGCGCACCGCGCTGCCTGCGGATGTGAAGGAAAAGATGACCGCGCTGATGGCGGGTCTGGCCGAAAAGGACCGTGAATGCTTCTACGGCGTTGCCGCTGGTGAGGCCAAAGCGTTCGAACCGATCACCCATGACGCTTACGAAATCATCATCGAAGCGCGCAAGCTGAAGTCGAACTAAGCCTGCATCCTCCAAGATCGGGGTCCGGTACCTGCCGGGCCCCGTTTTTCCACTCAGGAGCATTCCATGACAGACCTGACCGCAGGGCCCCCCAGCGTCGCCCAGATCCGGGCCGACTATTCCGAGATGACACGGCGCAAGCGGGTCTATGGTGGTATCCTTCTGATCCTGTTTGTGGCGCTGATGGTCGCGGGCTTTCGTACAGCAGACAGCCGCAACGCGGGCAGCTTTATCGATGGTTGGCACCGCATCTTCGACTACCCGTCCGAGGTTCTGGCCGAGGCGTGGGAGAAGATCGGCGCGATGCCCGAGAATCTGGTCACGTTCTTCCCGGCCTTGATCGAGACAATCAACATCGCCGCAGCATCGACCCTGATCGGGACTATCGCGGGGACGTTTCTGGCCTTGATGTCGACGCGGGGCATGGCGCTTTGGCCTTCGCTGATCCCGCTGTTCCGCCGCATTGCCGACATTTGCCGGGCGATACCGGAGATCGTGATCGCGCTGGTGCTGATCTTTGTTCTGGGCGGTGGTCCGGTTCCGGCGATGATCGCGATTGCCATTCATACGGCAGGGGCCTTGGGCAAGCTGTTCTCGGAAGTGAATGAGAACGCCTCGCTGAAACCGGTCGAGGGGTTGCATTCGGTCGGTGCGAACTGGTCACAACGGATGTATCTGGGTGTGATCCCGCAGGTCGGGCCGAACTATGTCAGCTATGCCTTGCTGCGGTTCGAGATCAACATCCGCGCCTCGGCCATCCTCGGTTTCGTCGGGGCTGGCGGTCTGGGCTATGAGCTGCGCAACTCGATGTCCTGGGGGCAGGGGCGCTATGACGAGGCCGCCGCCATCTTCCTTCTTCTCTTTGTCACTATTGTCGTCGTGGACCAGATCTCGGGTGTGCTGCGCGACCGCCTGACCCATGGGTCGGAAAAAGGAGCTTCGGCATGAGCACCTTCGCAACCGATCTGACCGTTGTTGAACTGAAGGCCGAAGCGGACCGTCTGTTCAGCCGAAAACGTCTGGTGAATTTCGGCCTTCCGGCTTTGGTGCTGGTCTATCTTGTCTATGTGTTCTTCGCCTTCGACGTGCCGGGTTTGGCGGGGCGGGCGAACCTGGAAAACGGCAGAACTCTGGTCGCCGACAGTTATAGTTACAAAACCCATATCGAGCGGGATAATCGCACAGGTGAGGTCTCAGCCGCCATCGAAGGCGAGCGCAAGGGCGCCTACCCCGAAGGCGAGGCGCCGGATTGGGTGACGCTGGGCGAAACGACCGTCATCGATCTGGAAGACGGGCATGTGGTGCGTTTTGGTCCGGAGACCATCGAATATGACATTCCCGGCTACGGCACCGTGCGCGCCACACCGACCCGATCCGCCGGGGTGCAGGCCGAACTGCCGCCGGGCGATGTGCCCGATTGGATCAATGTTTCAAAGAACCGGATGGCGATCACCACCGATGCCGGTCGCCTGACTGTGACCCGGAACCGGGCCGAGGTGTTTCGGTATTTCACCGGGTGGGAGCTGTTCTGGTTCACTTTGGACAGCCCCTATTACGGCCAGTCATTCTCCGATCTCGCCGGGCGCGCTGCATCCGGGGAAGCCGGGGCAATTTTCAACGATTTCTGGACCAACAAGATGTGGCGGCACCAGGACGTGGCCTGGGCCATATTCGAGACGATCCTGATGGCGTTTCTGGGCACGTTCGGCGCGGCCATCGTGGCCTTGCCACTGGCCTTTCTGGCGACGCGCAACTTCAACCCGCTGAAATCCGTTCGGTTCGTCACACGACGTATCTTTGACTTTGTGCGCGGCGTGGACGCCTTGATCTGGACGGTTGTTCTGGCCCGCGCCTTTGGGCCCGGCCCGTTGACCGGCGCTTTGGCCATGCTGGTGACGGATACCGGCACCTTCGGCAAGATATTCTCGGAAGCTTTGGAGAATGTGGACCAGAAACAGATTGAGGGCGTGCAATCGACCGGTGCAAACGCGCCGCAGCGCTATCGCTTTGGGGTCATCCCGCAGATCACACCTGTATTGTTGAGCCAGCTTCTGTATTTCCTGGAATCCAACACCCGCAGCGCCACCGTGATCGGTGCGATCACGGGCGGCGGTATCGGCCTGTTGCTGACCCAAGCGATCATCACGCAGAAAGACTGGGAGGAGGTCGCCTATTACATCGTCCTGATCATCCTGATGGTGATGCTGATGGACTGGTTCTCGGGCTGGTTGCGGCGTCGCCTGATACAGGGGGAGATTGGAAAGGCACGCAAACCGCGCGATCCCAAGCGCAAACCCTTCCTGCTGCCCTGATCTAACAACGGACGAGACAATGCCACGACTGCGCGCGGATCAGCCGTTCATCCATCCCGATTGCCAGATCAGTAACAGCCGGTTCGGGGAATATGTCGAAATCGGCGCGGGTAGCCGCCTCGCCAATACGGTCTGGGGTGACTATTCCTATTGCGACCGGACCTGTGACATTGCCAATGCCGAGATCGGCAAATTCGCCAATATCGCCAGCTTCACCCGGATCGGGGCAACGGATCACCCGATAGAGAAAGCCTCGCTGCACCATTTCCTGTACCGGTCGGCAGATTATTGGGACGGTGAAGAGGACGATGCCGAATGGTTTGCCCATCGTGCCAGCCGGACGGCGCGGATCGGCCACGACACCTGGATCGGTCATGCGGCGATCATCAAGCCCGAGGTTTCCATCGGGCATGGGGCAGTCGTCGCCTCTGGTGCCGTTGTGACCAAGGATGTCGCGCCTTACACCATCGTTGGTGGCGTCACAGCGGCCCAGATACGCCGTCGGTTCTCTGACACGGTGTCCGACCGGATGTTGGCCCTGTCATGGTGGGATTGGGACAATGCCCGTTTGCGGGCGGCCCTTCCGGACTTCCGCACCCTGAGTGCCGAAGCCTTCCTGGAGAAGTACGAATAGGAAAAGGCAAACTCTCCCGCGCCCGCTGGTGCATCGGCTGCGCCGATCCCCCTTGGCGACCTTGGGCCCGGCGCCGCGCTGCGCGCGGCGCTACGCCCAACAGGATGAGGCCTCCGGCAGGAGGGCGAAGACGGGCGGGAGCCCCTTGGGTTCAATCCTCATTCAGGGTCAATGTCACACGCTCGCCGGCGAAAACGGTTCGGCCATATTCCACAGGATTGCCGTCCGGGTCGGCGTTTATGCCGATTGAAAACAGCACGGGAGCCCCTTCTGCCATATGCAAATGAAGCGCCTGTGTTGCGGTCGCCGCCCGCGCTGTCAGCCGGGTCGAAATTCGGGTGTAATCGGAAATGCCACAGGTTTGCAGGGCTTTGGTAACGGATTGCGTGTCCGAGAGGGCCTTGAGCAGATCGGGAAACCGCTCAGCCGGAAACACACTTTGAAACAGGCCGATGGGTTGCCCGTCCGCCAAAGACAACCCGTCATAGACGTGCACCGAGGCACCTTGTTCAAGCTGTAAAGCCTCGGCTTCTGCCTCATCCGCCGCACGGGTGGTCAGCGCTAGGATTTTCTTGCCGGGGATCTTGCCGCCGGCTGAGATATTCTTGTGGTAACGCACCCGCTTGCCAATGGGATAATCCGTGGGCCTCGCCGCCACAAACACGCCCGCTCCGCGCCGTGCGTGGACCAGCCCCTGATCGGCCATATCCGACAGGGCACGCCGGACCGTGTGGCGGTTGACCCCATGAGTTGCCGCCAACTGCGCCTCGGTCGGCAGGCGATCACCCGTTTGATACCGCCCTTCGGCGATATCCGACGTCAGGCTGAGGGCGATGCTTTTCCAGATCGGCGTTTTGCTCATGTCACCAAATATTCACAGAGTTCTGATTGCACGGCGCACGCACGCACGCTAATATTTGTCTAGTTGTATAGTATAGATAGACAACCCAGCCAAGAGGCTTTGATGACACATCAAACAGAAATCGCGACGGCTGCCCGTCAAGAGTGGATGGGCCTTTTGGCGCGCGCTCCGGAAGATGCAATGTTGACGCTTTGGAAGGATCTTGCGGACCGTCCCCCTTTTGAGTGGTTGCGTCGGCCCGAAACCGGCGGCGTGATGGTGCGCGGACGCGCGGGTGGAACCGGTGCGCCGTTCAACCTGGGTGAAATGACGGTTACGCGTTGCTCGGTTGTTCTGAAGGATGGCACGGTTGGGCATGGCTACGTTCAGGGACGCTCGAAACCCAAGGTCGAGGCGGCGGCGGTGATCGATGCGATGATGCAGACGGCGGCGGCGTCAACCCTGCGGTCCGAACTCCTTGATCCGCTGAAACAGCAGATGCAGGCGGTCAAGGCCACGCGCGCGGCCAAAGCAGCCGCAACCAAGGTCGAGTTCTTCACGATGGTCCGGGGGGAAGATTGATGTCGGCGCAAACGCAATTCTCGGGTGGCTTCGACAACGCACCGATCCAGGCCGCTCATGCGTTCCGCGCTGCGATGACAGTGATGGCGCGCCCCGGCGAAATCCGCCCGCTGACCGGTGTTGTGCCGCCCAGCCCGCTGTCCGCGGCCGCCGGAACATTGCTTTTGACGCTGTGTGACCCGGAAACCAAGCTGAATCTGGCCGGGGCTGTTGACACCGACGCTGTCCGCAACTGGCTGACCTTTCACACCGGCGCTCCGCTGGTACCCGCGCCCGAGGCCGACTTTGCGGTTGGAACCTGGGATGCGTTGGCCCCGCTTGACGTCTATCGCATCGGAACGCCGGAATACCCGGATCGCTCGGCCACTCTGATTGTCGAATGCGAGGCGCTGGAACAGGTGGGTGCTGTTTTGTCCGGTCCCGGCATCAAGGATGTGGCGCATCTGGCTGTGCCCGACATCGCTGCGTTTCAGGCGAATTCGAAACTCTACCCGTTGGGGTGCGATTTCTTTCTGACCTGCGGAGAACAGGTCGCTGCCGTGCCACGCAGTACGCAGATCAGGGCGGAGGGCTAGGTCATGTATGTCGCTGTCAAAGGGGGCGAAAAAGCCATTGAGAACGCCCATAGCTGGCTTGCCGAGGAACGGCGCGGCGCGACAGATGTGGCGGAGCTCAGCCTCGGCCAGATCCGGGAACAGCTGAGCCTTGCGGTCAATCGGGTCATGGCCGAAGGGTCCCTGTACGATCCTGATCTCGCCGCTTTGGCGATCAAACAGGCGCGCGGGGATCTGATCGAGGCGATCTTTCTGATCCGCGCCTATCGCACCACCCTGCCACGCTTTGGCTACTCGAACCCTGTCGAGACAGGGCAGATGGCTTGCGACCGTCGCATCTCGGCCACCTTCAAGGACGCACCGGGCGGGCAAGTTCTGGGCCCGACTTTTGATTACACCCACCGGTTGCTGGATTTCAAACTGGCCGCAGATGGCGAGGTGCCTGCCACCCCTGAAGGATCAGCGCGTACCGAACCAACGCCGCATATCACCGAATTCCTCAAAGGCGAGGATATCATCCAAGACGAACCCCTTAGCGATGAAACCCCGGGCGATCTGACACGTGAACCGATGGAGTTTCCCTCGAACCGCCCGCTGCGCCTGCAATCTCTGACGCGCGGGGATGAAGGGTTTGTGCTGGGCATGGCCTACTCGACCCAGCGCGGCTATGCCCGCAACCACGCCTTTGTCGGCGAGTTGCGGATCGGCAAGGTCACGGTTGAGATGGACATCCCGGAACTGGGTTTTGCCATCGACATTGGCGAGGTCGAACTGACCGAATGCGAGACGGTAAACCAGTTCAAAGGCTCAAAAACCGAACCGCCGCAATTCACGCGCGGTTATGGGCTGGTCTTTGGTCAATCCGAACGCAAATCGATCTCGATGGCTCTGGTCGACCGGGCGCTGCGGTGGGAGGAGTTGGGAGAGGAAAATCTGGGTGCCCCCGCGCAGGATGAAGAATTTGTTCTGAGCCATGCGGATAACATTCAGGCCACAGGGTTCCTCGAACACATCAAGTTGCCGCATTACGTGGATTTTCAGTCCGAACTGGAACTGGTGCGCAAACTGCGCCGCGAGGCGGAAGAACGCATTACGCCCAGGGAGGCTGCGGAATGAAGGCGGTTGTTTTTGACATTGGTGGTGTGCTGATCGACTGGCAGCCGCATCTGGCCTGGGTCGAGGCATTGGGTTCCGAGGACGCCGCCCATGCGTTTATTGAGCGGACAGGTTTTCGGGAAAAAAACGCGCGCGGGGACAATGGCGAGTGCTTTGCTGATCTGGCGCAGGAGCTGGAGGACCCGCAGGACCGGGAGTTGTTCGCCGGATATGTCGATCTTTACGCCCGAACGGTTGAAAATGCGATCCACGGGACCTGGGACGTGCTGGACAGGCTCAAGGCGCAGGGAACACCGGTGCATGCCATCACCAACTGGTCCGCTGAAACCTGGCCCGAGGGGTTAAAAGTACACCCACGTCTGGGTGAGGTGTTCGGAACTCTGGTTGTGTCTGGCGAAGAAGGGATGATGAAGCCGGACGCGCGGATATTCCATCTGCTGTGTGAACGGGCGGGAATTGCGCCCGAGGGCTGCGTTTTTATTGATGACGGATTGCACAATGTCGAAGGCGCTCGGGCGGTCGGAATGGATGGTATCCATTTCACGACACCGCAGGCGCTGGAGATCGCTCTAACTGAAAGAGGGTTCCTATGAGCGAGTATAATTTCGCCTATCTGGACGAGCAGACCAAGCGGATGATCCGCCGTGCCATTCTCAAGGGTTTGGCCGTTCCGGGCTATCAGGTGCCCTTTGCCAGCCGCGAGATGCCGATGCCCTATGGGTGGGGTACGGGCGGGGTGCAGGTTTCGGCTGCAACCCTGACGCCCGACGATACGTTCAAGGTAATCGATCAGGGGGCGGATGACACAACGAACGCTGTCTCGATCCGCAAGTTCTTTGAAAACACGGCAGGCGTCGCAACCACCGAACAGACCGAGAAGGCGACCGTCATCCAGACCCGCCACCGCATCCCTGAGGCCAAGCTGACCGAGGATCAGATCCTGGTGTATCAGGTGCCGATCCCGGAACCCTTGCGCTTTCTGGAGCCGCGCGAAACCGAGACGCGCAAGATGCACAGCCTTGAAGAATACGGGCTGATGCATGTGAAACTCTACGAAGACATTAGCCAGCACGGGGCGATTTCGACCTCATACGCTTATCCGGTGAAAGTGTCCGACCGCTACGTGATGGATCCGTCACCGATTCCGAAATTCGACAACCCCAAGCTGGAAATGGACGCGATCCAACTGTTTGGCGCAGGACGCGAGCAGCGGATTTACGCGGTGCCGCCGCACACCAAGGTCGTCAGCCTCGATTTCGAGGATTATCCGTTTGAGGCCACCAAGGCCGATCACGCCTGCGATCTGTGCGGGGCCGAAGACAGCTATCTGGACGAGGTCATCATGGATGATGCGGGTGGCCGGATGTTCGTATGCTCGGATACCGATTACTGCCGCTCGCGCCGCGCGGCGGGCCATTTGGGGCGATTGGGCGAAACACAGCCGGAATTGCAAGGAGAGATGAGATGACAGGAAGGCCTTCGATTGTTCCCTATTTCAGCTATGTCGATGCAAAGGCTGCGGTTGAGTTTTTGCAGCGTGCGTTTGGGTTGGAGGTTGTTCAGGCCTTTGATGGCGAGGACGGTCGGCTGATGCATGGCGAGATGCGATATGGCAACGGCGTCATCATGATGGGCACGGTCGACGATGCCGTGCAGGTGCAGAGCCCCGGCGTTTATCTGGTCGTCGAGGATGTGGACGCCCATTTCGAAACCGCAAAGGCGGCTGGCGCCGAAATTGTTTACCCGCCCGAGGATACTGAATTTGGAACGCGCCGTTATCGGGCGCGCGATTCAGAAGGGCATGAGTGGTCGTTTGGCAGCTATCAGCCTCAGACGGTTGCTCCGGATTGGGGCGCGGAATGATGGGGCAAAACGTGCCATTGTTGAGCGTCAAGGGCATCGAGAAACGCTATGGCACGCGGATCGGCTGTGCGGATGTCAGCTTCGATCTCTACCCCGGCGAGGTGATGGGGATCGTTGGCGAAAGCGGGTCGGGGAAATCCACCCTGCTGAACTGTCTGGCCGGTCATCTGGAACCGGATGCGGGGCAGGTGATCTTTGACACTCGCGCAGATGGACCGGTGGATACGGTCACCATGTCGGAACCTGCGCGCCGGATGCTGGGCCGCACCGATTGGGCCTTTGTGCACCAGCACGCGCGCGACGGGTTGCGCATGTCGGTCAGTGCCGGAGGCAACATTGGTGAACGGCTGATGGCCGTAGGCGACCGGCACTATGGCGAAATCCGCGACAAGGCGATTGACTGGCTGGGCCGGGTCGAGATCGCAGCATCCCGGGTCGATGACCGCCCGACAGCGTTTTCCGGCGGGATGCAGCAGCGGTTGCAGATTGCGCGCAATCTGGTCACGGGCCCTCGACTGGTGTTCATGGATGAGCCGACCGGGGGGCTGGACGTCTCGGTTCAGGCGCGTCTGCTGGACCTGTTGCGCGGGTTGGTCCGCGAAATGGGCCTGAGCGCGATCATTGTGACCCATGATCTGGCCGTGGTGCGCCTGCTGGCGGATCGATTGATAGTGATGAAGGACGGGCACGTGGTCGAGGCCGGGTTGACCGATCAGGTGCTGGACGATCCGCAACATGCCTATACGCAGTTGCTTGTGTCCAGCGTCCTGCAGGTTTGAGTATTTGGGAAAAGATGAAGTGATGATTGAGCTGAAGGACGTCAGCAAGAGCTTTACCCTGCACAATCAGGGCAGTGCGGTGATCCCGGTGATGGAGGGGGCTTCGCTGACGGTGGCGCCGGGCGAATGTGTTGCCCTGACCGGGGCGTCCGGTGCGGGGAAGTCCACGCTGATGCGGGTGATCTATGGGAACTATCTGGCCGCGTCCGGTTCGGTACAGGTTGCTGGGTTGGATGTTGCGCAAGCCGAACCGCGCGAGATTCTGGCTCTGCGGCGGGACACGCTTGGCTATGTCAGCCAGTTCCTGCGGGTTGTGCCGCGCGTGCCGACGTTGGAGGTAGTGGCCGAGCCGTTACTGGCGATTGGATGCGATCGGCAGATGGCGTTGGACAAGGCAGCGGGATTGTTGGCGCGGCTGAACATACCGGAACGGCTGTGGTCCCTGAGCCCGACGACCTTTTCCGGGGGCGAACAACAACGTGTGAACATCGCGCGCGGCTTCGCGCATGAGTATCCGGCGATGTTGTTGGACGAACCGACCGCCAGTCTGGATGCACAGAACCGGGAAACCGTTCTGTCCTTGATCGATGAGGCCAAGGCGCGTGGCGCGGCGATTGTTGGGATATTCCACGACGTTGATGCGCGTGATCGGGTCTGCGACCGCGCGGTGGATGTGTCCACATTCACGCCCGGACAGGCGGCATGACACTCGCCCCGGTCATAGCGGTTGTGGGTCCATCAGGCGTTGGCAAGGACAGCGTCATGGCGGCGCTGGAGGCGCGCGCGCCGGGTATTCAGCGATTGCGGCGGGTGATCACCCGGCCCGAAGGGGAAGAGGGCGAGGAGTTCGACCGTGTCTCGGTCGAGGTGTTCGAGCAGATGGTGCTGGACGGTGCCTTTGCCATGCACTGGCCTGCGCATGGGTTGCTGTATGGCGTACCAGCCGGGATCGCCGAACAGCGACAGAACTGTCAGGCAGTGCTGGTCAATTTCTCGCGCGCTGTGCTGGTGCAGGCGCAGAAGGTGTTTGGCGATCTGATCGTGATCTCTCTGACCGCTGATGCCGAGGTGCTTGCACAGCGTCTGGCCGCGCGGGATCGCGAAAGCGCGGCGGATCAGGCCAAGCGTCTGGGCCGGGCCAAAACGCCCCTGCCGGACGGGCTGAACCGGGTGATCAAGATCGACAATTCGGGCGCTTTGGATGACACGGTCAGCGAAATCCTTGCGCAGCTTCAGTCGGAAAGGGCGTAGCGATGGATCAGGTGAAAGCGACCGTCCTGAGCCTCGCCCATCAGGGCCAGATCGTTGATCTGAAAGGGCGACGGCAGCAGCGGGGCCAGATGATCGGCCAGTGCGCTTTCAACGTCTGTCAGCGTGGTTTTGTCCAATCGCCCGCTGAGCGTGATGTGAAATCGGAACGCGTCCAGCACATAGGGATAGCCCCACTGAACAAGATTGGCGTCCTGTTCCGGGGTCAGCTTTGCCGCCCGGCGGCGGGCCAGTTCCGCCTCGGACGCGGGCGCGCGAAACGTATCCAGATCCTGCACGCAGCCAGCGGCCAGAGCGTTCAGGGCATCGGTGTTCCCAACGGGGCGCAAGGCCAGAAACCGGCCCAGACGCGCGATCTCGAGCCCGTCCAGCGTGACCGGCGCGTGACGCGCGGCCAGCGCGGCGCAGGCATCGTGCAGCGCGTCCACGGTTTGGCCGTCGCGCAAGCGAAAGGGGGGCTTCATCGTTGCGTGCAGCCCGTATTTGCGCGGAACCTCGGTGACGGTGGCCACGTCGATGCCGTCGACAACCGGGTGCGTAACCTGCGTTCCGGCCTCCATGTCCCAGCCCAGCCAACGGGTGGCAAATCTCGTCCATTCCGCGTCAACGGGCGGGGCAAAATAGATCGCGTATCGCGTGAATGTCACATTGGCCTCCTAGCTACGTGGCCGTTCAATATCTCAAACTGCGTGAAGTTCAGATGACAGAAGAAATGATCCTTGCCAATGCCACGCTTGTGTTGCCCGAAGAGACCGTGACCGGCAGCGTTCGGATCGTCGGTGGCACCATTGCGGAGATGGACACAGGCACCTCGGTTCCGACGGGGGCGATCGATTGCGGCGGCGACTATGTCTGCCCCGGATTGGTGGAGTTGCACACGGACAATCTGGAACGCCATATCCAGCCGCGCCCCCGAGTGGACTGGCCGCATGCCGCCGCGATCCTTGCCCACGATGCCGAGTTGGCCAGCACCGGGATCACCACTGTCTTCGATGCCATGCGCGTGGGCTCGATCCCGTCTGGGGCCGCGCGATACGGGAAATACGCCCGTGGCCTGTCGCAGGAGCTTTGGGACCTGCGGGAACAGGATGCGCTGAAGATCAGCCATTTCCTGCATCTGCGGGCCGAGGTGTGCTCGGAAACGCTGGTCGAAGAACTGAATGAGTTCGGCCCCGAGGACCGGGTTGGGCTGGTGTCGATCATGGACCATACGCCGGGCCAGCGGCAGTTTCGCGATCTGTCAAAGTTCGAGGCCTATGTGAAGGGCAAATACGCGATGGACGACGATACGTTTTTGCAGCACGTGGCGCAGTTGAAGGGCCTGCGCGACCAACACGGTGACACACACGAGGTCGAAACCGTGAAGGCCGCGCAACGGTTCGGGGCGGTGATCGCCAGCCATGATGACACGACCGAAGATCAGGTGAAGGTTTCTGCAGGCCACGGCATTTGTCTGGCCGAATTCCCGACAACGGTCGAGGCCGCGCGCGCCTGTCATGACCACAACATCAAGGTGATGATGGGGGCGCCGAACATCATACGTGGCGGCTCTCATTCCGGGAATGTGGCGGCCGAGGAACTGGCCCGGCTGGGTCATCTGGACATCATGTCGTCGGATTATGTGCCGTCGGCCCTGTTGCTGTCGGCAGTGCGTCTGGGTGAGATGTGGGGCGACATGGCACGCGGTCTCATGACCGTCACTCTGGCCCCGGCGCAAGCCGCAGGGTTGCACGACCGGGGAGAGCTGCGCAGCGGCGCGCGTGCCGACCTGATCCGGTTTCAGATGCGGGGCGATGTTCCGGCCTTGAAGGCGGTCTGGTCGCGTGGGCAGCGCGTGGCCTGATCAGGCAAGGTAAAACAAGTACCGGTCCGGTGCGATGGTTTCGGGCCCTTTGATCTGATCGAAGCCCACCAATGGCTGGCCCGAGATCAGCAACCCTCCGGGCTGCATCACCTGCGCGATCAACGGGCTGAGGCGGGCAGCTTCGGCCACGTCCTCTTCCTTGATCCCACGTCCGAAATCATAATGCGCCATGGCCATCTTGTGGCCTTCACGGGCCAGCCTTTCCAGCATCGGCTCGGCCTCGCCTTGCAGGAAATCCTGTTCGGGCGGGGTGCTGTCGGGGTGGCATTGCAACACCCGGTCCATCACCCAGATGCGCCGGTTGGGCAGGATCTCTCGCAGGTGGTCATAGGTGCGCCCGTTGCCCAGGCCCATGTCCAGCACATCGCCGTCCTTATCCGCGATCCGGGATGCGGCCCAGTTCAGCCCGTCGCGCTGGGCAGTCAGGCGACGCAGCATGGAATCCAATCGGCTCATCAGGGGAACTCCGTTCTTCAGGTCTTGGGGGCGGTCCACGCCTGTGCGGGGCCGTCCAGTAGTTTCGTCAGCAGGGCCTCGGTGAAGGCCCAGATGTTCGGGTCGTGGACAAGGTGGTGGGTCAGCACTCCGAACGGTTCAGCATTCTCTGCCCGTCCATTGCGGCGATCCTTGAGAAAGTCCACGACCTGCAAGATCAAAACATCCGGAGCAACCAGCCCGCGTGTTCCACGCCAGTCAATGGGATCGAGATGGGTGTTGATCTGCTCCAGCCCCGGGGCGGCCATCGCGGCCTTGCGCGGCGTTGCCGTGGACAGGATGCGAAAGCCCAGCGCGGGCAGTTGCGCGACGGCTTCATCGCCGATCCTGTTCCAAGGTGGGACAAACATCGGTCGCAGCCGATCACCGAACATCTCTGTCATACGGGTAAGCCCCGCTTTTGCATCGGCGATAACCGCATCCAGTGGTCGATGCGCCCTAAACTCGGACTTCTTTTCACCTTCGGGTGCGTGATTCTGATGCGCCCATCCATGGACAACGGGGATCAAAACCGGATGCTGGTCGACATATCCCGCAAGTTTTGCATCCGCATCACGGGGGATCACAGCCAGATGGACAGGCAAGCCCAACCGCTCGGAGAGTTCGGTTAGCCTGTCCAATTGCGGTGTAAGCGTCGTCGCATCATCGTCCCGCCACCACAGGGGCAGGGACAGGTCGCCCTCGCGCCACAGGGCCAGTTCGGCGTCCAATGGGCTCCAGTCGGGGTTCATGGCCGTTGCTCCCACAAGTGTTTGGCGATCTCGACGCTGCGCTGTGCGCCGTCAAACCCTGCGCGTTCGGGCTTTCGCCGCCCGTCGGAAATCACGCGTTCAACCCGCTGGGCCAACACAGACCCGGTCAGGTCCTGACTGTGCAGCAGCTCGATCGCGGGCAAACCCGACAGACTCTGACCGCGCAGCCCCTGTTCGACTTCCTTGCCGTCGTCAAAGGGCACAAACACCGCAGGCGTTCCGCATTGCAGGATATCCAAAGCGGTGTTGTAGCCGCACATGCTGACTGAGGCCGCGGCATGGGGCAGCATCTGCCTGAAATCCGGGCGCACGGGTTCCAGTGTCACCGGTGCCCCATCAACGTACCCGGACAACTCGGCAATGCGGTCCTTTGCGTCCCGCCCGCCCACCAACAGGCGCCAGCGCCTGTTGGACATCTTTCGGGCGGCCTCGATGGCCGCGCGAAAGATCGGCTGGCCGACAGATCCGCCGCCTGCGCTGACCAAAACTTCGTCCCGTCCCACGGCGTCTGGATGCAGGCTTGGTGCCTCTGGTGCGACAAACCCCGTATAATGCAGCCGTTCGGCAAGGCGTTCCGACACCGGCCAACTGACCGAAAGCGGGGTGATGTTTTCATCAGAATGCACCAGCACACCATCATAATAACGCTGCACGATGTCATCGGCGCGTTCGGCCTTCGCGGGTTTCGAGGGCGGCGCCAGAATGTCGCGGATCGAACAAAGAATGATGGGCCGCGATTCCAGTGCGTGTGCGGCTTCCAGCCCCGCTTCGAACTCGGCGGCCAGCACACGGCGGCCAAAGGGGAAAAGCTCGGTGATCAGAACCTGGGGCTGAAAGCTGTGTATCGCCTGAACCAAAGCGGTGCTCCGCGCAGTCAGATACCCTGCATCGGCGACCACGCCGGTCTCTGTCAGAAGGCGCGTGAAATTCGTCCCGTCTGATCGCAGTGGCGGCAGGCCAAACAGGGTCATGCCGTCCGTGTTCAATTGCTGCGCGGTCATGCCGCCCGACACAACCAGCACCTGCTGCCCATCATCCACAAAGGCGCGGCCCAATGTCAGCGCGCGGCTCAGATGGCCCGTGCCCAGCAGATGGGTGACGACGATCATCACTCTCATTGCGTGGCTCCGCGAGGGATCAGGCGCACAGGGTCAGGTTCGGCGGTCAGGTCAGGCATCTCAACGACATAAAGCCGATTGCGTTTGATCTTGAAAGGCGCGGGGCCTTCAAAATTCCAACCCCAGGCGCGGGCGAGGATCACCCGCATGATGCCGATATGGCAGATCGCGACCGTGTCCCGCTGCAACCCAGACAGCCATGGTTGCAAGCGACGCCAGACCTCGGCGGGGCTTTCGCCATTGGGCGGGCGATAGTCCCAGCCCCAGTCTTCGATATGGCGATAGCCGCTTTTGGGGTCTCTAATCAGATCGACGCCGCGCAGCCCCTCCCAATCGCCCCAGTTCATCTCGGTCAGGGCCGCAGATGTCTGCGGAGTGCGACCCGATACCAACTGCGCCGTCTCGTGGGCGCGGGCCAATGGGCTGGACCAGATGTCAGCCTGCTGCCATCCGGGTGGAAGATCATAGCCCGCCAATTCAGCCCGCGCGTCATCATCAAGGGGAATATCGCTGCGCCCTTGTATCTGCCCGGCGCGGTTCCAGCTTGTGTGTCCGTGTCGCAAGAGGGCCAGTCTGGTCATGCCGATGCCTCCACCAACGGGCGCACCGTTGACCAGAATACTTCGGTCGCACGCGGCATCAGGTGATGCGCCGCCACATGCGCCCGTGCGTCGGCACCAAGGGTTCGGCGTCTGGCGGGGTCATCCAGCAGCGCCTGAAGATGCATGGCAAATCCGAGTACCCCGGCATCCACGGATGGGTAATCCGACGGACAGAGAACGTCCCGAACCCCCGGCCGATCCTGCGCCACTACGGGCAGACCGGCTGCCTGTGCTTCGAGGTAGACCATCCCATAGGCCTCATTCACGCCGGGCCAGACGAACAGGCTGGCGGTTTGGTAGGCAGCTTGCAGAGCGTCCCGATCCAGTTGACCCAAGAAGGTGATGCGATCCGCAAAGGGTGCCATCAGGGCCTCGACCTCGGGGCGGGCGGGGCCGTCCCCTGCGATGTTGAGGTGCCAGTCGCCAGTTAGATGCGCCAAGGCTTTGGCGAGAATGGTGTAGGAGGCCAGCTTGTCCCCGTGGCGCATCATCCCGACGCTCAGCATCGGGCCGTCTGCGGTGCCGCTTGGCGGCAGGTCGGAGATCGGCAAAAAGGGTGGCAACTCAACCAAAGCCTGATTGTTGCAGCGGTCGCGCTGCAGGGTGATCAGGTCATTTGCCGTGTGATAGAAAATCACCTGCGCCGCATCGCAGGCCGCGTGCGCCGCCCGGGCGAAGCCCGACCAGGGGCCGGTCAGGCGGCTGGAGGCGCGGGTGCTTTCCAACTGAACATAAGGAATACCGCGCGCCTTTGATACCACAGGGCCCACCAGATCGGGGGCTTTGTAGTAGTTGTGATAGGTCACCCAAAGATTGACGTCCGCCGGCATCCGAGCGATTAAGCGCTGCGCCTCGGCCTCTGCCGCCAAACGCAGCGATTGCTGATGTGCCGCGTCTCCGGTTTTGTCATAGATGCGCAGGTCCGAGATCAGATCGACCCGGTCCCCTTGCGCCGAAATGGCCTGCATCAGATTGCGGGCCATTTCCCGGTCGCCCGAAGGTTTTGGGTTGTCGGGCGACTTCATCGGCGCATAGAACGCGACGCGCGCCATCAGGCGGCATCCGTGCACAAAGCGCTCAGCCGGGCCGACAATCGAGCGATGCCGGGGTCCATCCGGAATTCGGCGAGCAGACGATCATAAGCGGCTTGGGCCATCTGGGCAGTTTTCGCTGGCTGCGCCGCCATCTGGGCCATCGCCTCGGCCAAAGCCGCCGGGTCGTCCTGGGACAGAACGCCATGCGTTCCGGTCTCGATAAACTCGGGAATGGCGGAAACGGGCGTCGAAAGGATCGGCAGTTTTTGCGATGCCGCCTCCATCAGGACATTCGGCAACCCGTCCCGGTCGCCGTCCTCGGCAATTCGGCTGGGCAGCATGAACAGATCCGCATCCCGCATCGCAGCAATCACCTCGGGCTGATCACAAGCGCCTTTCCAGGTGATGCGGTGCGCAACGCCTGCCGCCTTTGCTTGATCCTGCAGCGCCTGACCCAGGCCGCCGCCGCCGATATGGGTCCAGTGCCAGTCCAGTGTCTTGGGCAGCAGGGCGAAGGCCGCGATCAGGCGATCAAAGCCCTTTTTCTCGACCAGCCGCCCGACCGAGATCATGTGAAACGGCCCATTCGCATCGCGCAACGCGCGCTCGGGCGGGGATGGAAAGCGGCCAAGGTCCAGTCCGTGGTAAATCAGATCGACCCGATCCGGCGTATCCGCCAAGCCGCGCAGGTGTTGCGCCCCGATGGCGGTGCAGGTGGCCCCGAAGGTTGCGCCATGTGTCGCCGCCTGCAACTTTTCGCGTTTCTCCCAATCCGGCGAGGTCCAGATATCCTTGGCGTGGGCAGAAAAGCTCCATGGAACGCCGCGCATGATGGCCGCATAGCGCGCGACCGAGGATGGCGTGTGCATGAAATGCGCGTAAAGCGCCCGTGTGTCGCCGGGCAGTTCCGCAGCCAGAACGCAAGCCTGCCCAAAGCGGCGGATGCGGTTGTGGGTGGGATCACGACGCAGGTCCTGCCGCCATACCCGGTATGATTCTGCATAGCCCGGAAGACCCTGGGCAATCGCGCGTGCGGACCAGACCCGCTGGGGTTCCTGATACAGGTATTCGGGCAGGTAGTGCACGCGACCGGTAAAGCGGTCATGCAGCGGATGGCGTTTGGTGTCCGTCGGGTGGCGGAGTGACCAGATGTCAAACGCGTGGCCCGCGTCCTGAAGGGCGACCAGTTCCTGCGCGATGAACGTCTCGGACAGGCGCGGCCAGCCTTTGACCAGCACCGCCAGCTTCGGCGTATTTGCACTCATCCGGTGGCCCGTTCCTGTTCGCCGGTCAGCAGGGTTTCGATCCGGTCGGTCACGTAATCCAGACCGTCAAGCAGGCCAGCCTGGATCGTCTCGGACGGCAACGGCTGTTGCGGCAGTGCACGAATGGCCTGAATCATCGCATCAGGCGTCAGGCCGTCGCGGGTTTCGTCCAGCATTCGGACAAGACCCAACCCCTCGGCCTGCGAGGCGCGGATCCACTGTTCCAGACGCGGTGTGGTACGCGGAACGATGACGGCGCGTTTATCGAAGGACAGAACCTCGCAAAAGGTGTTGTAGCCCCCCATGCAGACCACACCGGCAGCACCGGCAAACAGGGTTTCGATCTGGGATTCGAAGCCCACAGCCGTCACCCGGCCATTCAGTGCGGCCACGCGGGCTTCAAAATCGTCGCGCAGTTCGCCGGACAGGAATGGCCCATAGACCAGAACGGCGCGGGGCGACAGATTGGGGTCTTGTTCGTAAGCGGACAGAACCAGATTGACCATGGCCTTGCCATCGCCGCCCCCACCGGGGGTGATCAGGATATAGGGCTGTTCAGGCGGTTCACCGACAGGGCCAAGGTCGCGCCGCAGATAGCCGGTCCAATGAATGCGGGACTGTGTTGCGGGGTTCAGAGGCAACCCAGCGGTCGGGTCGTAGATCGAGCGCAGGCCATAAACCCAGATCTCGTCATAAAACCGCTCGGTCGCGGTAACGGCGTCTTTCCGGTCCCATTCGGCGGCCAGCACCTCGGGCTCGTCCAGCACATCGCGCAGACCAAGGACCAGCTTGGTGCCGCACTTGTTTTCCAGATACTCCAGCGTCGGCAACAATTCGCCGCGAAACCCGGTGGGTTCCTTATCGACGATCAGCATGTCCGGATCGAATTGCTGCACGGCTGTCTGGATCAGACCCGCGCGCAGCTCGGTCACTTCATCGATTCCCATGCCGATAGTGCGCGCGGCATAAGATCCGTCGGCGCGCTTGGTCACGCCGGGCAGGCGCACATGGTCGACGCGGCGGGGAAAAGTGAACCGCCCGGCCACGGGCGAGCCGGTCAGGATCAGCGCCGATGCGGTTGGGTCTGCCTGCGTTGCCGCCGCCGCCAATGCGCGCGAGCGTCGCAGATGACCCAAACCAAAGGTATCATGGCTGTAAAACAGGATGCGCGGCGCGCGACCGGATTTGAGAGTGTTTGTGCCGAGGCTCATATTGGTGCCTGTTTTTCTGGTCTTGGTGCAGGATCCGCGCGTTCGCACCAGTTATCTTATATTGTTAAGCCTTGCTTGCCAAAGGCGGAAAGGCCCAATCGCAAATGCGCGAGGCATTGCGAATTGGCAACAGAAGAATGTTGTATCGCGGGCATTTTTCTCCGGGGTTTGGCATTGTTAGCGGAATGGTCGAGAAAACGGCCAGTTGGGCAGCGCCTGGGCGCAATACAGGTCATATTCAATTTTTGCGAAGTTGAAAATACCCGCAGTGACCCATTGCGCCAGGACCACGCCCCGGCACGATATTGAGTTCGATGGCCGTGATGGTTTGAACAGAGCGTAAGGGTTCTGTATTCTGAGCGGCATCTTGAGTTTAGGATGCAAGACCCTATGAAACCTAACTTTCTGGCTGGATTGATCCTGGCGTTGCTGACTGTTCTTCTGGTCTTGCCCGCTGGAGTTTCTGCGCAAACCTCTCTGATCCCCGGTTATCCGACAGGATCAACCGAAGAGACCGAGACAGCCAGCGAAGGCGATCTGGCCGCCGCGATCCGCGCCGCCAGCGAGGCTGGTGCCAGCGTCATCGTGATCGACAGTGCGGGGCAGGTTGTGACCTCGACCTCCGGCGGAGGGGCTGCGTCCGAGGACTCGGCGGAAAACCCAATGGCCGACGGATCGCAACTGATGCGGGCGCAAGAGCGGTTTTCGAAGTTCCGCGAGTCGGTCGCCTCGCGCCTGGAAGCCTTGCCCTATTCGGTATTCGAGGTTCAGTACGTCCTGCGCCAAACCAGCCCCGATGGGCGCATTCAGACCTATGTCGAGGTTCTGGTTTGGAACGTCCTGTTCCTGTTGTTAGGCCGATGGCTGTCGACGGAAATATACGGCAAACGCTTTGCCAAACGCTGGGTCGTGGCCCGAAGCAAAGAAAACCCCCAAGGCTATCGCGAAAAAATGCCGTTCCTTGTGTTCCGCTTCCTGATGGGAATCGGCGGAACCATATTTGCGATGCTGATGGCCCTGATCGTCGGGTATCTGTTTTTTGGCGAGGCCGAGGATATCTCGATCCAATTCACGGTAACGGCCATCTTCACGGCCTTTTTCCTGTCACGCACGGTGTCCGACCTGTGGCGGATGGTGCTGTCGCCGTATCTGAGCCAATATCGCCTGCCGCCCTTTTCCGACCGCAACGCGAAGCGGCTGTATATCTGGGCGTCGGCACTGGCCACCTATGACATCTCGGTCGTTATGTTCTCGACCTGGGTGGCGGATTTCGGGCTGAACTACAATGTCTATGCCATGGTCTATGGTGGCCTGACCATGGTGGGGGCCTTGGGCAATATCCTGATGATCCTGTTCAATGCAGGTGCCATTTCCAATGCGATCCGGGGTGGGCGCGCGCCCGGTCAGGTGTCGTGGATCTTGCGGTTCATCTCATTCGCCTGGGCCCCGGTGCTGATCATTTACATGGTATTCAGCTGGTTCAAGCTGGCAGTGGATCTGGTGCTGGAGAATGAAAACTCGGTCCCGATTGTGGCCAGCAGCTACGCGATCTTCATGTCCGTCGTCGTGGCCTATGGTGCGATGAACTATCTGCTGGAACGCTATTTCAACCGTAACCGCCAGATCGAAGAAAAGAATGCCACGGCGGACGAACCTCTGGAGGGCGAACTCGTTTCGGACACGCCAGAGGCCACGCAACGAAAGCACACGATCCTGACCTACGAAGACCTTGCCCGCCGTGTCGCCGGTATTCTGGCCTTTGTGGTCGGTATGTACGCGCTGGTCGTGATCTGGAACCCCGAGGCCAGTTGGAGCGAGGACCTGCCCGTCGGGCGCGCGTTGGATGTCATGGTGATCCTGTTCATCGGCTACATCCTGTTCAACTTCTTCCGCATCTGGATCGACAGTAAAATCGCCGAAGAATCCGATGACGGGACCGAGGCCGAACTGGGTGATGAAGGTGGCGAAGGCGGTCAAAGTCGGTTGGCGACTCTGTTGCCGCTGTTCCGGGGGGCGATTCTGGCCGTTGTCGTGGTCACGATTGTGCTGATCGTGCTGATGGAACTGGGCATCAATGTCAGCCCGCTGTTCGCCGGTGCTGGTGTGGTTGGTCTGGCCGTTGGGTTCGGCTCGCAAACGCTGGTCCGCGACATATTCTCGGGCGCGTTCTTCCTGTTGGATGATGCGTTCCGCAAGGGGGAGTATATCGACATTGGGGATGTGAAAGGGACGGTCGAAAAGATCTCGGTCCGGTCGTTCCAGTTGCGCCACCATCTGGGCGCGCTGAACACCATTCCCTTTGGTGAGATCAAGGTTCTGACCAACTATTCCCGCGACTGGGTGATCATGAAGCTGCCCCTGCGTGTCACCTATGACACCGATGTGGAAAAGGTGCGCAAACTGATCAAGAAGCTGGGCCAGCAATTGCTGAGCGATCCGGTGATCGGCGAGAACTTTATCCAGCCGCTGAAATCGCAGGGCGTGATCGAGATGCAGGATTCCGCGATGATCATCCGGGTCAAGTTCATGACCAAACCGGGCGATCAGTGGCTGGTGCGCAAGAAGGTGTATCAGGAAATTCGCGAATTGTTTGCCCGCGAAGGTATCCGTTTTGCCCACCGCGAAGTCACTGTGCGGCTGGCAGATGACAAGAACGCCGAAGACCTGACGCCAAAACAGCGCGAGGCGGTAACCGGCGCTGTGCAGGCCGCGATTGACGAGGATTATCTGGACGATATCGGCCCCGGCGGCGACGACCGCTAGGGGTTCTCCCGCCCCTTTGGTCTGCGTCTCTGACGAGACGCCACCCAAAGCGTTGGGCCGGGCCGCGCGTGCCGCGCGGCGGGTGTGTCAGGGGGCCGGCGTCGGCCAGACAGGATCAGATGTGCCCAGTTTGTTGGCGGGACGGGGCCAGCGCAGTTCGGTCCCGCCCACGGTAAGGGGCGATTTCAGCCGGTATCCGGGGCCCCAGCCTGAATTTTCCATGGTTTTGGAATAGTCGCTTTTTGTGACTTCCCCGATTTCGTCCGCTGCGTCGGTCTTGCCCAAAACGGCAAGAAGCTCGGCCGTGCGGGCAAGGGACAGTTGCGCATGCATGACCGAGTTGCTTTGCGCCGCCTCGGCCAGTGCAGACAGGACGGCGGCTGCCATCAGGTATCCGGTTGCATGATCCAATGCCTGAACCGGCAACGGGGTTGGTCTGTCCGCCTGCGCCCAGCCCATGCCGGTATGTGCAATTCCGGCGCTCATCTGCACCAGACTGTCGAACCCGCGCCGCCCGGCCCAGGGGCCTTGCCAGCCATAGGCATCCAACGTGACCTCGACCCGGTTCGGGGCCAGTTCGTCCCGCTTGGATTTGGTCAGGCCCAAGGCGTCCAAAGCACCGGGACGGTAGCCATGGACAAAGACATCCGCCTCGGCCAGCAGAGCCTGCAGTCGCGCCAGCCCATCAGTTGATTTCAGGTCCAGATAAGCGCAGTGCTTGCCCAGAGAAATATCGGGGATCACGCCGGGTTCATCCCAATCCGGTGGATCAATGCGCAACACGTCGGCCCCAAGCCCGGCGAGCGTACGGGTCGAGACCGGACCCGCCAGAACCCGCGTCAGGTCCAGCACGCGCAACCCTGCCAGCGGGCGTTCAGCGGTGGCCTGGGGCCGATCACGCAGCGTGATATGTCTGGGGCTGTGCCATCCGATCAGCGGGTCTCGGGCGACTGCACGACCTTGGGGGTGGTCCTGCCACTCGACCCGGCTGCGCATTGCAGCGGCAACGCCGCCTTCCGCGACGATGGCGTTTTCCAGATCACCAATGGACCACGACCTGAGGGCCTGCGTGACCGCATCCCGGTCGGCCTCGGTGCCCAGGACCTTCAGCGCGGCGGCCCGGTGGTGCGGCAGGTTGGTGTGCAGCCGAATCCAGCCATCTGCGGCGCGGTAATCCCCTGCGATGGCGTCCCACAGGCTGGGCATCTGCCACCCATCGGGCTTGAAGGAATAGCGAAACCAGAGCGAGGCCAGACGTTGGTTGACCTCGATGTCGGGCGCTGTGGGCGTCAGGTTGAGCGCCACCATCAGGCGCGATACCTCCTGACCCACGGCAGCAAGGCTGGCAGTTGCAAGCTCAGAGACCGCGAAGGCGCTGGGCAATGCCCCGGACCCGGTGGTGCGATAGCCGTCAGATGCAGGCAGTGCGGCAAGCAGACTCATTGCTGATAGGGATCAAGGCTGTCGCGCAATCCGTCACCAAGGAAGTTGAAGGCCAGTACGACGACGATGATTGGCAGCATCGGGATGGCGGTCCACGGGTAGATCTCGATCGAGGCCAGGTTCTGCGCGTCATTCAGCATCACGCCCCAACTGACCGCCGGTGCGCGCAGGCCGAGGCCCAGGAAGGATAGTGCCGTTTCCCCAAGGATCATCGCAGGGATCGACAGCGTGGCCGAGGCGATCAGGTGGGACATGAAGTTGGGCAACAGGTGTTTGCGGATCACCCGGCCCGAGCTTGCGCCCATCATCTCGGCCGCGCGGACATATTCCTCTTCCCGCAGCGACAGGAATTTGGCCCGGACGGATCGGGCGAGGCCGGGCCAGTCGAGGATGCCAAGAATGATCGAGATGATGAAGAACACCGCAACCGGGCTCCAGTTCGATGGCACGGCGGCGGACAGGGCCAGCCACAAGGGAAGCTCGGGTAGAGAGCGCAGGACTTCGATGACCCGGTTGATCGTCCAGTCGATGCGCCCGCCGAAATACCCGGCCATGGATCCGAACAGGATGCCAAGGAAAAATGAGACCGAAATGCCGATCAGGCCCACCGTCAAGGACAGTTGCGCGCCGTAAAGGATGCGGCTGAACACATCACGGCCCAGCCGATCCGAACCCCACAGGAACAGGGTAGCGCCGTCCGGGGCGCAGAACAGGTGGGTGTCGGATTTGATCAGGCCGGCCAGCCGGTATTCCGACCCTTCGCAGAAGAAGCGGATCGGGCGCGGGTCTTCGGTATCGGGAACGAATTTCCACTGGAACGTCTCCAGATCCGCCTCGGCCACGATGGGATAGATGAACGGGCCTTTGAATTCCCCTTCGTGGAACCAGTTGATCGATTGAGGCGGAGCATAAAGGTGTTCGCCGTTCCGGTCATTTGGGCCATAGGGTGCGATGAACCCGGCGAAGGGCAACATCAGGTAACACAGCAACAGGAAGATGCCCGAAATCAGGCCCAGCTTGTGGGTTCTGAATTTCCGCCAGACCAGCACCCAGTTTGGCGCGTCCAGATCGGCACGTTCCAGCTGCTGGACCGAGGCTTGCGGGTCGAATGGGGCGTCATCGACAAAGCGATCATCGGGGCGGTCGGTCATGCTTCGCGCCCCTCATACCGAATGCGTGGATCGAGCATCACCAGCAGAATGTCCGAGATCATGGTGCCGATCAGCGTCAGCAAGGCCACGAACATCAGGATGAAGGCCGACAGGAACTGATCCTGTGTCTTGAGCGCCGTCAGCAGGGTCGGGCCGATGGTCTGCAGGCCCAGAACGACCGAGACCAGAACCGAGCCCGACACCATCGAGGGTAGCAGGTTGCCGATATCGGCCACGAAGGGGTTAAAGGCCACGCGCAGGGGGTATTTGGTCAGCATCCGCGACGGGGCCATGCCCTTGGCGATGGCTGTTTCCACATAAGGCTTGCCCAACTCGTCCAGCATATTCGCCCGCAGGCGTTGCATCATGGCCGAGGCTCCGGATGTGCCGATGACGAAGGTTGGAACGATCAGGTGGATCAGGATGGATTTGAGTTTATCCCAACTCATCGGCTGGCCTTCGAATTTAGGGTCCATAAGCCCACCGATGGGCAAGTTGAAATACTGGTGGCCGTAATAAAACAGGATCAGCGCAAGCAGGAAGTTCGGCGTCGCCAGACCCAAATACCCGACAAAGGCCGAGGTATAGTCGATCCATGTCCGCGATCGCGCTGCGGCAATCACGCCAAGGGGCAGGGCGACTGCATAGACAAACAGGATCGCGGCAAGGTTCACGACGACGGTCAGCCACAGCGTATCGCCAACGATCTCGGACACCGGGCGGTCGAATTCAAAGGACCAGCCCCAGTTGCCCTGCAACATGCCCGAAAAGCCGTGCGGACCGGGCCAGAAACCCATCCAGATCAGGTATTGCTCCCACATCGGGCGGTCCAGCGCGTATTCCGTGCGCAGGAACTCGGCCTTGGCCACGCCTGCCGATTGGCCCGAGGCCTGAAGTTCGGCGATCTGATTGCTCAGATAGTCGCCGGGCGGCAGGTTGATGATCACGAAAATCAGGACCGAGACCACCAACAGGGTCAGCAGCATCGTGAAAAAGCGATACACCGCATAGCGCAGCATGACCATTTAGCTGCTCCTGTCAATCGGCGAAGAAGAACTCATCTGGGCGGTGAACGCCGAAATGCGCGCCGGGCTCCCACGCCCACATGGCCTGTTCCGGGACATTGCGCAGACGGTTCGAGACGACGATGGGCTGCGGTGCGCCGTTCAGGATGCCAATGGCATACAGCTGATCGGCGTGGATATTCAGCATTTCGGTCCAGGCGGCCTCACGCTCTTCATCCGTGGTGGCGATCTCCCATTCATGGGCCAGTTCCATCAGGCGCTCGGCCTCGGGCATATCGGGGGCTTCGCCAACCTCGCCACCGGTCTGATAATACTGGCCCCATTTCGGCCAGGCCAAAAAGACCTGATCGGTCGGTGCCAGATAAGACGGCGACGTATGGGCCTGCGGCAACCCGTCATCCCATCCGAACCAGACCGAGGCCATGGTGTTCCCGGCAAAGACACGGTTGCGCAGGATGTCGCGGTCCAGCGGGCGCATCACCAGTTTGACGCCAATCTCGCGCCACGTGTCGGTGACGATTTGCAGGGCGTTCTCCACCTCTTGTCGCTCACCGGCGGTTTCGATCACCAGTTCCATGGGGCGGCCATCGGGCAGCAGGCGGATGCCATTCTTGTCGCGCTGATCCAGCCCGGCCTCGTCCAGCAGGGCATTTGCCTGATCGACATCGAAGTCGGCCCAGGCCTTGGCGTTTTCCTCACTGTAGAAAGGCGAGGCGGGCAGAACCGACATCGCCATCGGCTTTGCCAGTTTGAAGTAAAGCGCCTGATTGATCGTGTTGCGATCAATTGCCAGCGACAGTGCACGGCGTACACGCACGTCGCGCAGCACATTGCGCCAAGCTTCGTCCGAATAGTTCAGGTTGGGATAAATCGCGATCTGCGAGGCCACGCCGGTTTTCCACAGCAATGTCTTGTAATTGCCAACCTCTTCCCCCTTTTTCAGGATCGAGGCATCGCGGAACGCCAGACCACGGCCTTGCAAATCGCTTTCGCCTGCGTTGGTCTTGGCTGCAACCAAGCCGGGGGCAACAATCTCCATCTCGACCACGTCGATATAGGGCAGTTGCACACCGTTCGAGTCGACGCGGTGGTAATAGGGGTTGCGGATAAAGCTGTGCCGGATCTTCTTGCCCGAACTGGCATTCAACCATGGCTGCAGGGTCGGCAACTCACTATTGTCGAATTTATACAGGTTATCCAGTTTGTTATGCAGGGCCGCCCAGCTTTTGACGCGGGCATCTTCGACCTGAAACGCCAGCTCTTCCGGGTCCGCAAATTTCTCATGATATTGCTTCAGGAAAGCGGCTGGCCGGTAGATGAAGGGCGGACGGGCCTGCGCCAGCGATTGCAGGAAATCCGGATTGGGGTCATCCCATTCGAAAATCACGGTCGTTTCATCCGGGAATGAAACAGTGGGTGTTTTGCCTTCGACGATCAGGAAATCCGGGGGGCCGGACGGGCTGAGCAATTCGTTATTGGCAACATCTTCCCACCAATAGCGGAAATCCTCGGACGTGAAGGGCGAGCCGTCCGACCACTTGTGCCCGTCGCGCAGTTTCAGGGTGAACTTGCGGTTGCCTTCGTTTTCGAACGAGGCCAGCAGGTCGGGGACAATCTCGTAATTCTCGTCAAAGCCGACCAGGCGGGCATATCCGTAAACGACCATCTGACGGATATCCTTGGAGCGGGTCACCATGGTGCGCAGGGTCCCGCCGGGCGTTCCGAACTCGCGCCCTTTGGCGGCCAGATCGACGATCAAAGGCTCTTTCGGCAAGCGTTCGGTAACCGGTGGCAAGTCTCCGGCATCAACCTTTGCGGCCCAGTATTCGGCCTCTTGCGGGGTTGGTGTTTCGGCTGTGGCGGCCAAGGTCGAAGAAAAGGCCAGCGATGCGGCAAAAAACAAATGGCGAGTGGTCTTAAACATGACAACGTACCTTATGGCCCGGCTCCAATTCCACAAGTGAAGGTATCACGGTGTCAGAGAAACGAAAGGCTTCATCCCAACTGTCCGGCGCGCCGGCGCCCAACGAAACCATTTTCAGGTCGATCGGGCGGTTGATGTCGGGTTCTGGTTGAGCGGCAATCAACGCCTTGGTGTAGGGGTGGCGCGGATTGTAGAAAAGGGTTTCGGGTGGGGCTTGTTCAACGATCAACCCCCGGCGCATCACGGCGACCTCATCAGCAATGCGCGCCACGACCGCAAGATCGTGAGAGATGAAGAAGTAGGACAGGTTCAGACTGTCCTGCAGGTTCTCAAGCAGTGTCAGGATTTGTTCCTGTACCGACACGTCCAGCGCCGAGGTCGGCTCGTCACACACAATCAGTTGCGGGTCCAGCATCATGGCGCGGGCGATGGACAGGCGCTGGCGTTGACCGCCGGAAAAGGCGTGCGGGTAGCGTTTCAGCATGTCGGCGTTCAGACCAACACGCTGCAACATCTCGGCGGCCTTGTCCCGTTGTTCCGACGTTGAGCCTATCCGGTGAATCTCCAACGGCTCAGTCATCGCATCCTGTATTCGCATGCGGGGGCTGAGCGAGCTATAGGGGTCCTGAAACACCATCTGCGCCTTGCGCTGAAAGGCGGTGCGCTGGGCGCGGCTCATTTTGTGGACGGGGATCGGGTCTTCGGTTGCGGAGGTGCGGAACAGCACCTCTCCGCCCGGATCGGGCAGTTCCGCGCCAAGGGCGATCCGGGCCGCGGTGGTCTTGCCCGAGCCGCTTTCACCTACGATGGCCAGCGTTTTACCGCGCGCAAGTTTCAGATCGACGCCGCGACAGGCATGAATTTCCTTATCTGCCTGCCAGCCCTTGCTGGCCCGCATCGTATAGGTCTTGGAAACCACTTTCATTTGCAGGATCAGGTCTTCGTCAGGCATGGGAATGCCCACGGCATCCTGATCGGGGATTTCGGGCGCCGCATCGAACAACTGCTTGGTATAGGGATGTGCGGGCGCAGTCAGGATGGGCGCGGCGGGACCCGCCTCCATCACGCGGCCCTTGTGCATGACCACGACCTGCTCGGCCATGTTGGCAACCACGCCAAGGTCATGGGTCACAAGGATCAGCGCCATCCCGGTTTCGCGTTGCAATTCCTTGATCAGACCAAGCACCTGCGCCTGTGTTGTCACGTCCAGCGCCGTTGTCGGCTCATCCGCGATCAGCAATTCAGGCTTGGCCACCATCGCCATCGCGATCATCGCGCGCTGACGCATACCGCCGGACAGCTCGAACGGATAGGAATCATAGGCGCGCTGCGGATCGGGGAAACCGACACGTTCGAATTGCGTGATAACCTCTTTGCGGGCCTGAGCCTCGGACGCGCCGCGATGCAGCCACAGCACCTCGCTAACCTGATTGCCGATCTTGTGCAGCGGCGACAGCGAGCGCATGGGCTCCTGAAAAATCATCGAAATCCGATTGCCGCGAATGCCGCGCATCTCACGCTCGCCGATCTTCACAAGATCAGCGGTGCCCTTGGAATCGTTCAGAATGATCGAGCCGCTGCGAATCTGTGCGGTTCGGGGAAGGATGCGCAGCGCTGCCCGGCAGGAAATAGTCTTGCCCGACCCGGACTCGCCCACAAGGGCAAGCGTCTGACCGGCCTCAACGTCGAAATTCACGTCTGTGACCACAGGATCACCCACGCCAAAACCAATGCTGAGGTCTCTGACGGACAACAACGCGCTCATTCGGGTTTTCCACCCCGTTGGCCGTACGGTAGCATCGGCTGTATCAACTCCCCGTGATTTTTTAGTCAGTGTCGCGCGGTTCCGCCCGTCTAGTCAAACCCGTTCTTAGACTGAAATGTCTCGGGAATATGAAAGTTATGTCTTCGCTGCTACACAAACTCTTGAGTTTTTGTCATCTAGTGCACAGCCGCCTGCGTCTATGCTGGTGAGCGGTATCAAGGAGAGATTTCCCCGTGTCCGAGAATCAAAGCCGTCTGGATCTGTTCATCGACCGCATGGTGTCGCAGCGCGCCTGTCTGGATTTTGCGATAGCGCAGACCGCAGGGATGGAGGGGCCGGTATTCGAACTGGGTCTGGGCAATGGCCGGACTTATCATCACATGATCCGGCACATTCAGGACCGCCCAGTTTACGTGTTCGAACGCGCGGTGGCCTCGCACCCGGACAGCACCCCGCCCGAGGATCGGGTCATTCTGGGCGATGTGCGCGAGACGCTGCCCGCCTCGGTCGCGCGTTTCGGCGCGTCTGCCAGCCTGATCCACGCGGATCTTGGCGGGCATAATCGCGAGAAGAACGATGCCTTCGCGCGCCTTGTTTCCCCGCTGATCGAGCCGCTGCTGGCCGAGGGCGGGCTGATGGTGTCGAGTGACCGAATGTATTTCGAAACGCTGACTGAACTGCCTTTGCCCGGCGAGGCCGTCGTAGGGCGCTGTTTCGTCTATCGCCGATGATCCAAGAAGGACCCAGCCGATGATCTTCTATGATTGTTCAACAGCGCCAAACCCCCGCCGGGCCCGCATGTTTATCGCCGAAAAGGGGATCGACATCGAAACGCGCGAGGTCTCGATTGCCAAGGGTGAGCAGCTGGAGGATGCGTTTCTGGCGGTGAACCCGCGCGCGACCCTGCCGGTTCTTGTGACGGACGAGGGCGCGGTCCTGACGGAAAACCTGGGAATCGCGGCCTATCTTGAGGCGAGCTTTCCCGAACCGCCCCTGATGGGGCGTACACCTGACGAAAAAGGCCAGGTGTTAATGTGGCATGCCCTTGTCGAACAACAGGGCGGGGCCCCGATTGCCGATGCGCTGCGCAACACGCATCCGGCCTTCAAGGATCGCGCCATTCCGGGGCCGGTCGATTACGCCCAGATCCCTCAACTGGCGGAACGTGGTGCGGCACGTGTCGGGGCGTTTTTTGACTTGCTTGAGGGCAGATTGGCCGAGAGCCCCTTTGTCGCCGGGGATACCTTCAGCCTCGCCGATATCTCGACCTTCGTTTTCGTCGATTTCGCGCGCGTGATCAAAATGCGGATACCCGAGGGCAATACCGCCACGCAAACGTGGTTTCACACGGTTCAATCCAGGCCCAGCGCCAGTCTTTGAAAGCAGCCAAAACAGGCGGGTGTCTGATTGGGTCGATTACTGTACAGAAATGTCTAGACAGAAGTGAACAGTGCCACTAGCGTCTTTCCAGGTTCTGATTAGGGGAGGTCGGGATGAAATCCCAATACCGTGTCGTGGTCATCGGGGGCGGCGTTGTTGGCGCCTCGGTTCTGTATCATCTGGCCAAATTCGGCTGGTCGGATGTTGTGATGCTGGAACGGCGGCGGCTCGCCTCGGGCTCGTCCTGGCACGCGGCGGGTGGCATCCATGCGCTGAACGCGGATCCGAATATGGCCTCGCTACAGGCCTATACCATCGACCTGCTCAGCGAGATTGAAAAGGAATCGGGCCAGAATATCGGGTTGCACATGACCGGCGGCCTGACGCTGGCTGGCACGCCCGAACGGTGGGAGTGGTTGCAGGCCAATTACCGTATCTTCCAGTCTATCGGGATCGATGACTGCGAGTTGCTGACCCCGCAAGAGGCACAGAAACGCTGCCCGATCATGTCCACCGAAGGCGTTCTGGGCGCAATGTGGGCGGATCGCGAGGGGTATATCGACACCACCGGCACCGTTCAGGCTTATGCGACGGCTGCCAAGAAACGCGGGGCCGAATACTACGAGGAAACCAAGGTCGAAAGCCTGACGCAGACAGCGGATGGTTGGGAAGTGGTGACAGATAAGGGCACGATTACCTGCGAACACGTGGTCAACGCCGCTGGCCTCTGGGCCAAGCAGGTGGGCCGGATGGCCGGGGTCGAACTGCCGGTTTCGCCCCTGAAGCACCACTATCTGATCACCGACACCGTACCCGAGGTGGCGCAGGCAGAGTTTGAGATGCCGATGACCGTGGACCTCGAAGGGTTCACCTATATGCGGCAGGACCAGAAGGGTGTTCTGGTTGGCATTTATGAGGTCGATCACGAACACTGGGCCATGGATGGCGCGCCGTGGAACTATGGCGAGGAACTGTTTCAGGAGCAGCTCGACCGGATCGAGAACGAGTTGACGCTGGGTTTTGAACGCTATCCCTCGATCCAGAACGTGGGCATCAAGACATGGGTAAACGGCGCGTTTACCTTCTCGCCCGACGGTAACCCTCTGGTCGGGCCGGTGCCGAGCAAGCGGGGCTATTGGTCGGCCTGCGCGGTGATGGCCGGGTTCCTTCAGGGTGGCGGCGTTGGCAAGACGCTGGCCGAGTGGATGATCCATGGCGAACCCGAGGCCGACGCATGGCCGATGGACGTGGCCCGTTACGGAGACTTTGCGCAAAACAAACGCTACATCCGCGAGACGACAGGCCAGTTCTATTCCCGCCGTTTTGTGATGACCTATCCGAACGAACAGCTTCCTGCGGGCCGTCCGTTGAAAATGGCCCCGGCCCATGATGCGATGACCGAGGCGGGCTGCAAATGGGGCGTCAGCTGGGACCTTGAGGTGCCGCTGTATTTTGCGCCGAAAGGGTTCGAAGAGACGCCGACGCTGAAACGCTCGAACGCGCATGACATCGTGGCCGAGGAATGCAAGGTGATCCGTGAGGGTGTGGGCCTGATGGATATCTCGGGCTTTTCCCGGTTCGAGGTCACCGGGCCGAATGCAGAGATCTGGCTGGACAAACTCATGGCCTCGAAACTGCCCGCGCCGGGTCGGGCCAAGCTGGCCCCGATGCTGGGCGAGAACGGACGCCTCAAAGGTGATCTGACCGTCCTGAACTGGGGTGATGGCACCTGGTGGATCATGGGCAGCTACTATCTGCGCGCCTGGCACATGCGCTGGTTCGACGATCACATGATCGACGGGGTTGAGGTCCGCGATCTGGGCGAAGAATACTGCGGGTTCGCCGTGGTTGGCCCGAAATCGCAGGCAGTGGTCGAGAAACTGGCGGAACAGGATATCTCGGGCCTGAAATTCATGGGGTGTGGAGATTTCGACATCGGTTTGGTCCGCGCCCGCGTGGCCCGCATGTCGGTGACGGGCGAGAAGGGGTACGAGATCAACTGCCGCTATGGCGATCACATCAAACTGAGGCGCATGTTGCTGGAGGCCGGGGCCGAGGACGGTATTCGCGAGTGCGGTTTCAACGCGATGCTGTCGACTCGGCTTGAGAAAAGCTTTGGCATTTGGTCCGCCGAGTTCACCCAGGCCTATACCCCCGGCATGACCGGTATGGATCGCTGGATCGACTGGGATAAGAACTTTGTCGGCAAAGACGCTGCCTTGGCCGAGCGCGATGGCAACGGCCCGGCGCAGGTGCAGGTGACGCTGGAGGTGGACGCTTTGGATGCCGATGCCAGCGGCTATGAACCCATCTGGTCGGGCGAGGACCGCGTTGGTTTCGTCACCTCGGGCGGCTATGGCCATTACACTGGCAAGTCGCTGGCAATGGGTTTGGTCAACCGCGACAAGGCCGCGCCGGGTACGGAACTGACCGTGCATGTGGTGGGGGTCGAACGACCCGCGCGGGTGATCGCCCCATCGCCGTATGATCCCCAGGGCAAGGCGATGAGGGGCTGAGGATGATCTCGCAAACCCCTGAGCGTGGCAGGCGACGGCGCGGACGTGGGGCCGAGGCCGCGCCCGCACCCAGTCGCGACGTAAATTACCGCCAATTGCGGAACCCGTTCCCGCAAATGGAGGTGTTCCCCGCCGATCAGATCGCCGACATGCACGAAACGGCCTTGCGCACGTTGGAAGAGCTGGGCGTCAAAGTCCTTTTGCCCGAGGCGCGACACCTGTTTGCGGCAGGTGGCGCAAAGGTGGATGAAGACAGCGAAATGGTCTTCATCGGGCGCGATATGGTCGAGGCAGCTGTGGCCTCGGCCCCCAAATCGATCGCGTGCCGCGCCGGGGCACGGCGCAGGGATTTTACTTTGGAACTGGGTTCGCTGGTGTTTCAGCCCGGTGCTGGCGCACCCAACGCCACCGATCTGGAACGCGGGCGACGCCCCGCGACCGGGCAAGACTATCTGGAGTTCCTGAAACTCACCCATCATTTCGACGTGTTCCAGATGATCTCGCCCCAGGTCGAGCCGCAGGACATGCCGACCCATTTACGCCATTACTTCACGACCAAGGCGCAGATGGAGTTGACGGACAAGTTCCCCTTCTTCTTCTCGCGCGGGACGCCGCAGGTGATGGATTGCTTTGAAATGCTCTCTACCGCGCGCGGTCTGACGGATGCGGAGTTCCGGGCCAACCCGCACTGCTACACGATTATCAACACCAACAGTCCACGCACGCTGGACATTCCAATGGCGCAAGGCCTGATCGACTTTGCGCGGCATGGGCAGATGTCGATCATCACCCCGTTCACCCTGATGGGCGCGATGGCCCCGATCACCGTGGCAGGCGCAATCACGCTGTCCCATGCCGAGGCACTGGCGGCGCTGACCCTGACCCAACTGGCGGGTCCCGGAGCGCCGGTTTGTTACGGCACCTTCACCAGCAATGTGGACATGAAATCGGGTGCGCCCGCCTTTGGCACGCCTTCGCACTTCCAAGCCTCGCTTGCGGCAGGGCAACTAGCGCGGCATCTGGGTCTGCCATGGCGGTCGGCGGCAGGGTCGGCATCGAATATCAACGATGTGCAGGCCGCCAATGAAAACCAGTTCGGCCTTTGGGGTTGTCTGATGGCTGGTGCGACGGTGATCATCCACTCTGCCGGGTGGCTTGAGGGCGGGTTGACGGTGTCCTTTGAAAAGATGATCTGCGATGCCGAGGTCCTGAACATGGTCGCGGAGCTTTGTGCCGGGGCGCAGGCCGGGACTGCCGAGATCGGCTTTGACACAGCACTGGCCGAGGTCGAGCCCAGCGGCCACTTCTTCGCCTCAAGTCAAACGATGGAGCGCTACAACACCGAATTCTACCAGCCCCACGTTCACGACTACGCCAATTTTGGCACCTGGACCGAGCGGGGGGGCGTTGATGCCAACCATCGCGCGACCGGTGTCTGGAAGGCAATCCTGAACGATTTCAAGGCCCCTGCTGGCGGCAGCGACCGGCTGGGTGCCTTACATGATTTCATCGCGCGCCGGACCGCCGAGGGCGGCGCACCGCCGGAGAGTTGAATGAACACCAAACCAATTCTGCATCGGGATGATCCACTGGCTGAACCCTTGGTCGGCAACATCAAGGTCACGCGCGACGACTGGCTGAATGTGGCCATGGACGTGCTGATCTCGGACGGTGTGGACCAGATCAAGGTCCTGAACCTGGCCGAGCGCATGGCAGTCTCGCGCTCGTCCTTCTATTGGTATTTCAAATCCCGGCAGGAGCTTCTGGACGCGCTGCTGTCGCGCTGGCAGGCCACCAATACGGCTGCGTTGGTCGCGCAGGCAGAGGCACCGGCCAGGACGATCACGGCAGCGGTCTGTAACGTGCATCGATGTGTGGTGAACACCGACCTGTTCGATACGGCGCTGGACTTTGCGGTGCGCGACTGGGCGCGCAAATCCGGCAAGGTGCGCCGCGCATTGGATCAATCGGATGCCCGACGATTGCAGGCGCTTCACGCCATGTTCGCGCGTTTTGGCTATTCCGAGATCGAATCCGAGACCCGCGCCCGCGTGCTGTATTACATGCAGATCGGATACGATCTGGCGCAGCTGAACGAGCCGATGGAGACGCGGCTGTCGATGGTTTCGCATTACCTGTACGTATTCACGGGTGTCGAGCCGCGCCCAGAAGAAGTGGAAGAATTCAGCGCCTATTCCAAGCGCTATTGGGAAGGAGACACAGAATGAGCCAACCGGATGCAATCATCATAGGGACCGGAGTGATCGGTGCCGCCATCGCGTTTGAGATGGCCAAGGCTGGATGGAAGGCGCTGTCGCTGGATCGCAATGCGCAGGTCGGGCACGGCTCAACCGCAGGGTCTTGTGCAATCATTCGGATGCATTATTCGACCTTCGATGGCACGGCCTTTGCGTGGGAGGGTTATCACTACTGGCGCGATTGGGCCGAATATCTGGGCCTGCCGTCAGATGCCAATCTGGCGCAGTTCCGTGAAACGGGCTGTCTGGTGATGAAAACCGATGCCAATGGCATGCTGGAAAAGCACATGAAGAACAGCGCCGATCTGGATTGCCCGTTCGAGGAATGGTCGCCCGACAAGGTTGTTGAACGCTTGCCGGTCTATTCGCTGGATAGTTTCGCGCCCGCGCGCCGCATGGATGATCCGGAGTTCGGCCAACCCAATGGCCGCAAGTTGCAGGGCGGTGTTTACTGGCCACAAGCGGGGTACGTGACCGACCCGGCGCTGTCGGCACAGAACCTGATGGACGCGGCCAAACAACACGGGGCCGAGGTTCGCACCGGGGCCGAGGTGGTCGAGATCCTGACCGACGGCGGTCGTGTGGCCGGGGTCAAGCTGGCCTCGGGCGAGGAAATCCACGCCAAAGTGGTGGTGAACGTGGCGGGGCCGGGATCGGCCATCATCAACAAACTGGCGAATGTGCTGGACGATATGACCATCGAAACCCGCCCCCTACGGCAAGAGGTGGTGCATGTGCCCGCCCCCGAGGGGTTTGATTTCGAAAACGACGGCACCATCGTCTCGGACAGCGACATCGCGTGTTATTGCCGCCCCGAGCATGGCAATCACATCCTTGTCGGATCAGAAGACCCGGAATGCGACCCGCATCAGTGGTGCGAGGATGACATCCACTACAACCGCGATTTTACCGACCAGTGGACCACGCAGGCCATGCGCTACGCTCAGCGTGTGCCCAGCCTTGGCATTCCGTCCAAGACCCGTGGGGTGGTTGACCTGTATGACGCCTCGACGGATTGGATTCCGATCTATGACAAGTCCAGCCTTCCGGGATTCTACATGGCCTGCGGCACCAGCGGGAACCAGTACAAGAACGCTCCGATCGCCGGGAAGATGATGACCGCCCTGATCGATTATTGCGAGGGCGGAGCGGATCACGACGCCGAACCGCTTCAGTTTGAACTGCCCTACATCAAACGCATGATCGATGTCGGCTTTTATTCGCGCAAACGCCCGATCAACGAGGAAAGCAGTTTTTCGGTTTTGGGGTAGTCGAAAGGCGACCAAACGTTCTGAATGACTGGAGGCCCAAATTCTAGCGGGTCACACCTTGGTCAATATGCTGGTCATTGCCGCGCGACGGAAACACGACGCGGTCCCGGTCAGTGTGCGAAAGTAACCCAGGCCCAGGCCATGGCGATGTAGGTCAGATTGTGCATCAACTGGTCCAGACCTGCCGCGCGCCAGAATGCGGGCTGGTTGGGCTCTAGCCGTTTTTTGTCGGAATAGCTGGCTTTGGCGTAGTCGATATTGAAGTGAATAAACCACTCAAGCGCGCCGATGATCAGGATAAAGGCCAACGGCGTGCCAAAAATCAGAAAGACAATGATCGAGCCAACAACATGCACAGCGGCATGCTGCGCACGGCCCATGTGAAGATATTCACCCCGACCGGACAACATTTTCGGTGTTTGTAAGTAATAGTCAGCGAACATATGTTTGATCTGCAACAAGCAGAGCATGACAAACACTGCGCCAAAACTGGCAGTCAAAAGTTCCCTCCCGAAATCGTCCTTCAGCGGATACTAGGCGTGAATGCGTCAATTGGTAAATGAACTAGTTCACATTTGGCAAAGAAATCTGAGGCTCGAAAACGTGTTTGCGAAATTTTGCTGGGATTGTGTAGATTTATACTGTTCAGTTTTCCGGCATATCGCCAATCATGAGTTTTGAGTACAAGCAGGGGCAGGTTCCATAGAGCGCACGATCTTTCGTTTTATCTGGAAGTATTCCAAACGCGACCAGCTGATCCTGCTGGCCGTGACCTCGACGCTGTTTCCCTTGCTGTACCTGACGTTGGAGTTGCCCAAACGCATCATCAACGATGCGATCGGTGCCAGCAGCGATGTTGTGGATGTCTGGGGATACAGCCTGCCGCAGACCAATTTCCTGATCATCCTGTGTTTTGCCTTTCTTGCGGCGGTTCTGGCCCATGGCCTGATGAAGATGCGCATCAACACCATGAAAGGGGTGCTGAGCGAACGGATGCTGCGGCGCTTTCGTTATCAGTTGATCAGCCGTGCCCTGCGTTTCCCGCAGCCCTATTTCGAGCGGGTCAGTCAGGGTGAGATGGTGTCGATGATCACCGCCGAAAGCGAGCCGATGGGCGGGCTGATGGGGGATGCGATCAGCCAGCCGGTTTTGCAGGCGGGACAGATGATTACTATCCTGTCCTTCCTGTTCCTGCAAAGCGTCTGGTTCGGTCTGGCGGCGGTGGCCCTGATCCCCTTGCAGGCCTGGTTGATTCCGAAATTGCAGCGCCAGATCAACCTGTTGAACAAAAAACGCATACAAGAGGTGCGCGTGCTGGCCGCCCAGATCGGCGAGAATGCCGCCGGTGCCTCGACCCTGCGCGCCAATGGTGGCTGGCGCTATCGTCGCGCTATGATCTCGGATCAGTTGGGGCGGTTGTTCGGGATCCGGTTCGAGATCTATCAGAAGAAGTTCTTTATGAAGTTCATAAACAACTTCATCTCGCAACTGACGCCGTTCATGTTCTATCTGGTTGGCGGCTTGCTGGTGCTGCAGGGTTCGGTCTCGCTGGGGGCACTTGTGGCGGCTTTGGCGGCGTATAAGGACCTGAGCTCGCCATGGAAGGAACTGCTGACCTATTACAACCAGACGCAGGATATGTCGCTGCGCTGGGACGTTGTGATCGAACGCTTCGCGCCTTCGGGAATGCAGGACGAGAGACTATTCGAGGGTGAGCCACAGGCACGCCCGCATCTGAACGGCGACATCGTTCTGGATCACGTCTCGGTCCGCGATATGGACGGCAATCAGGTGCTGGACGATCTGAACCTGACGTTCCCGGGCGGCAAGATCATCGGCATCGCGGCCCCAAGCGAAGAAGATCGGCGCGCCGTAAGCGAATTGCTGACGCGCGAGATTCTGCCCAGCGCGGGCAAGGTGGCAATCGGTGAACATAATCTGTCCGAGCTTCATCAGGGTGTGGTGGCGGCGCGGATCGGCTATGCCTCGTCCCGGCCAGTCATGTTTCAGGGCACGCTGGGTGACAATGTCATGATGCCGATGCGGTTCAAGCCCTTGTCCGATCAGACGGATGATCCGGATTTTGCCGAAACCTTGCGGGCGGGCAACAGCGACGATCCGTTCCAGACCGAATGGCTGGACCCGTCCCTTGCCGGTTTGCAGGACGCCAGCGAGTTGCGGGACTGGTGGTTGAAGCTGATCGATGGAATGGGATCGGGTGCCGCCTTGTTCCAACGCGGGGCCGAGCAGGTCTTTGATCCGGACACCCATCCGGAGCTTGCGCGCAAATTGATCGATCTTCGCCCAAAGGTTCAGGAGGCTGTTCAAAAAGCGGGCCTGACGCAGCAGGCGCTGATCTTTGATCGCCAAAGCTATAACCCCGCGTTGCCGGTGGCCGAAAACCTGTTGTTCGCCACCCCACGCGTTCCGGTGACGCAGGATTTGCTGGCCAAACAGACCGTCTTCCTGGGCCAGTTGCGAGAGTTGGGTCTGGATGAGACGCTGATCGCCTTGACGCGCGACGTGATCGATATGTTGCGGCAGATCTTTGGTCTTGATGGCACCGATCACCCGCTGTTCCGCAAACTGGGGCTTGAGGCCGCAACCTACGAGACTGCTGTCGAACTGGTTGAGCGGACACGGAAAGAGGGTGCCTCGGGTCTGGACGACGAGCAATTGGCCAACCTGCTGGCCGTGCCATTGGTGATTTCCGCGGAACAAATCGGCCCGGCCTTCACGGATGAGCTGAAGAACCGCATTCTCGAACTGCGGCACAGCCATTCCGACAAGCTTTTAGCGCGGTTGCAAGATGTATTCGTTTCACTGGACCCGGATCAGTTCGCCCCCGGTCTGACGGTGATGGAGAACGCGCTGTTCGGCAAAGTCAGCCAGATCGGTGGCGCGCGATCCGATGAGGCCCGCAAGCTGATCGTCGATGTGCTGGCCGAAAACGGCGCGCGGCTTTTGGTTGTCGAGTTGATCTATGACGTTCCGGTTGCGCTGGGCGGTCAGAACCTGCCCGCCGTGTTTGCCGAGCCGCTGGCCTTCACCCGCGCGACGATCAAGAAACCCGACATCCTGATTCTGGAAAACGCGCTGGCCAGCTATGACATGCAGACGCAGGTAGCGGTCTACAAAAACCTGCGCGAACTGATGCCGGACACCACGGTCGTCTATTTGAACGATCAGTTCGAGAATCCGGACGTATTCGACATGTATGTCGAAATCCGGCAAGGTCGTGTGGTCACGGACGAAGGACCTGCGGACGTGGAAGAAGACAGCGCCGCCTCGGCTGACCTTGCGCGCAAGCTGCGCGCCCTGGAACAAACACCTCTGTTTTCCGGCCTGGATCGCAGACAATTGCGTCTGCTGGCCTTTGGTGCGCGTTGGTTCGAGGCGATCCCGGGGCAGGTCGTGTTCCTGAAGGACGATCAGCCGACCGATGGGGCCTATGTGGTTCTGGAAGGTGAGGCGGGCCTGTTCCTTCCGCAACCGGACGGCCCCGATCAACTGATTACCAAGGTGGGACCGGGTGAGCTGGTGGGCGAGTTGGGCCTGATCCGCAAGGAACCCCGCGCGCTGAGCATGGTGGCCGAGACCAAGATGTCCTGCCTGCGCATTGGTGAGGAGGAATTCCTGGCTGTGGTCGAAAACGACGCTGCGACCGCCTTCAAGCTGATGCAGGTGATTGCCGGTTACGTATCGAACTGACCGCTAACCGTCGGGCTTGCAGAAGAGTTCGTACAGCAACCCGATCACCTGCCGTGTGTTCCCATCTGCCAGCGAATAATAGATGGTCTTGCCATCGCGGCGGGTGGACACCAGATTTTCCTCGCGCAGCCGCGCCAGCATCTGGCTGACGGCCGCCTGCCGGATTTGCAGCAGGTCTTCCAACTGCCCAACCGATTTTTCCCCGTCGCCCAAATGGCACAGGATCATTAGACGCCCTTCATGGGCCAGTGTTTTGAGATAGGCCGCGGCGCTTGCCGCGTTTTCTTTCATATTTGCCGACGTATCAGGGGTTTCGTCGGTTAGTTCATTCAGGGTCACGGGTAGGCCACTTGTCCGATTGGGGTTGGCGCAATATGCCCCAACCCATACGGGCTTGTCACCCCTCGGTGGCGGGGGCTCCGCCCTGAAAGGCGTTGCCGTTGGCATAATCGCAGGGGTCTTCCTGCATTTGCAGGTGCAACCCGTCCCCGGTGTACGGGTGCGCGCGGGCCAGATCTTCGTTGACTTCGATCCCCAGACCGGGCGCGCTTGGTGGCGTGACAAAGCCGTCTTCGACCCGGATTGCGCCATTGATCAACTGATCATGGAACGGTGTTTCGATGGTTTCCAGCAACAGAAGATTCGGAATTGATGCGGCCAGATGCGTATTCGCGGCCCACTCCACCGGACCGGCATAAAGATGCGGGGCCATCTGCGCGTTGAAGACCTCGGCCATGGCGGCGACCTTCTTCATCTCCCATATCCCGCCAGCGCGGCCCAGGGCGGGTTGCAGAATCTCGGCGGCACCGGCGCGCAAAACTGCACCGAATTCGGCCTTGGTGGTCATGCGCTCGCCGGTTGCGACCGGGATGCGCACGTTGCGGGCGACGCGGGCCATATCCTCGATATTGTCCGGCGGGGTGGGTTCTTCGAACCACAGCGGCGAATAGGGTTCCAACGCCTGCCCCAACCGGATTGCGCCCGCCGTGTTGAACTGACCATGGGTGCCGAACAACAGGTCGGCTTTGTCTCCAACCGCTTCACGGATCGCTTTGCAGAACGCCACGGACATTGAGATGTCGGACATCGCGGGCATATGCCCACCCCGGATCGTATAAGGGCCAGCCGGGTCGAACTTGACCGCGGTATAGCCGCGCCGGACCATTTCAGCGGCGCATTCCCCGGCCTGATCCGGAGCGGTCCAGAAATCATTCAGGTTATGCTGGGGCAGGGGATACAAGTAGGTGTAAGAGCGGATGCGTTCGTTCATCAGCCCGCCCAGCAAGGCATAGACAGGCCGGTCCCGATCCTTGCCCAGAATGTCCCAGCAGGCGATTTCGAGCCCCGAGAACGCGCCCATGACGGTCAGGTCCGGGCGTTGGGTGAAACCGCTGGAATAGGCGCGGCGGAACATCAACTCGATATTCTCGGGGTTTTCGCCCAGCATGTGCCGTTCGAACACATCGCAGATCACGTGGCGCATGGCCTCGGGACCGATGGATGAGGCATAGCATTCGCCCCAACCGGTAATGCCTGTGTCGGTGGTCACTTTGACCAGTATCCAATAACGCCCGCCCCAGCCCGGTGCGGGTGGCGCTGTGATGATGATATCGAGGTCCTGCAGTTTCATCCCATGCCCTCCGGCCCTGTGGGTTTGACGTGTCGACGCGTGCGATGCGCCGGACTGTTTCAGCCACGGTGGCGCGGGAAGATGCAGGCCGCAAGGCGGAAATCGTCAGTTTGATGTCGCTGTTACGCCCTGGATTGGGCGGGCGCGCAAAAACAGCACACACCCTGCCAGCATCAGAACCAGCGCCAATAGGAACGGCGCGCCGGGCAGGTAGACAATTGTGTCCGGTCTGATGAACTGCGCGAAGATGCTGGTCATCAGCAGGGGTGAGATGACCATCGACAAGGCATGCAGCGATGTCAGGACGCCCTGCAATTCCCCCTGTTGCGAATCCGGTGTGGCGCGCGACATCATTGCCTGCAGTGCAGGAGTAATGACGGCGCCGATGGCGGTGATCGGGATCAGCATCAGGGCGATCAGGCCGTTGGTCAGAAAACCCAGAATACCAAAGCTGACGATTTCGAAAACCATCCCGTATATGATTGTCACCCGTTCACCCAGATAGCGGGTGGCAGGGCGGATCAACCCGCCCTGAACGGCTGCCATAGCAAGGCCGTACACGCCCAATGACACGCCGATCATCTGCGGGGACCATCCGAACCGCTCGGTCGTGAAATAGGCCCAGATGGCCGGATAGACATAGATCGACACCGAGTAGAGGAAATAGACCCACAGCAAGGGGCGAATGCCGGGCAGGGCGGCAATAGCCTTCAACGAATTGATCGGGTTCGCGCGCCTCAGACTGAAGGCCCGGCGGGTCTTGTCCGTCACCGTTTCCGGCATCACGAACAAGCCAATGGCAAAGGTCATTGCAGACAGGCCCGCGGCCGCCCAAAAAGGCGCGCGGGTGCCGTATTCGCTCAGCAATCCGCCCACGACAGGGCCCAGCACAAAACCGACGCCAAAAGCCGCCCCCAACAGCCCGAAATTCGCCGCCTTGTCCTGCGGTTTCGAGACGTCGGCCATGAAAGCGGCCGCCGTTGAATGCGTGGCCGCCGTGATCCCGCCGACGATACGGCCCGCCAGAAGCAGCCAGATACTGCCCGCCAGCGCCATGACCACATAGTCCAACACCATGACAAACAGGGATACCAGCAGAACGGATCGGCGTCCGTAAGCATCGGACAAGTTACCCAGAATCGGCCCGAATACGAACTGCATCGCGGCAAAGGCGGTGCTGAGGACGCCACCCCACACCGCCGCATTGGCCAGCGTACCGCCCTGAACCTCGACAATCAGTTGGGGCATGATCGGCATGACCAAGCCGATGCCCATTGCGTCGATCATGACGATGGAAAGAACAAAGACAAAAGGCAGGCGCATCAGAACCGTCACGTCGTTTCAACCCTCGCACCCTAGGCGGGGTTACTACGTTAGGAAAGAGTTGCCCGAGGTCATCTATGTTTGGTCATGCGACAATTGCTGTTTCAGATCAGACAGGATGTTGGCCAGTTGATCCGGGTGCGAAAAGAAGGCCGAATGCCCCGAGTGGATGGTGCGTCGGAACGCGGGCGGGATGCCCTCGCTCATCTTGCACTGATACTCAAAGGGTACTGTGTGGTCATCGCTGGTGGCGATATAGGCGCGCGGGACCTTTTGGTAGCGCGCGCCAAGATGCAAGGGTGTATCTTGCGGACGAATGGCCTGAGGACACAAGCGGCCAAAGGCGTAGGGCGTGATGTCCGGGTCGCAGTCGTGGTAGAACAGCTCTCTTACGCAGTCCGGACGGACGGTATAGGACAGCCCGTCGGCGGATTTTTCCACCGCGTCGGCAATCGTCTGGCTGGGTCCGCGGCGGCGCATTTCGACCATCGACAGACCGTCCTGCGGGACATAGGCGCTGAGGTAGATCAGCGCGCGCATGGCATCCGGCTGCGCCTCGGCCGCGGCGCTGATGGGATACCCGCCCCACGAATGGCCCACGACGATCGTTTCCGGTGTTGTCGCCGACAGGATAGAATCCCTGCACCCATCCAGCGTGACATCTGCGATGGGGGTTGGATCAGCGCCATGGCTGGGCATGTCGATGGCGCGGACCGAGTGGCCGAGGGATTCCAGCACAGGAATCAGGTCGCGCCAACACCACGCGCCGTGGCAGGACCCGTGGACCAAAAGGAAATCAGCCATGTATTGGCTCCTTCAAATATGCCCGATACCGGTCAAGAATTCGTTCAGCAAAGCTGCGTAGTCTTCAGGTTTTTCCACGCAGGGCAGATGGCCCGCCCTGCGCATCAGTTTAAAATCTGCGCCCGGGATCAACTCGACCGTCTCGCGCACCAAATCCGGTGGGGTCGAGCCGTCCTCGCTGCCGGCGATGCCTAAGGTGGGCAGCCGCAAGCCGCTGGTGGGCGTATAAAAATCCGTGCCCGCAATGGCCGCGCAGCATCCAAGATAGCCTTCGACCGGCTGCCCAACCATCATATCTCGCCACGGCAGATGTTTCTGCGCTGCCCGGAAATCCCGGGAAAACCAGCGCTCCATCGTGGCATCGGCCAATGCTTCGATACCGCCCTGTTGCACGGCCTGTATCCGATCCTGCCAAATCGGCGGGTTGCCGATCTTGGCTGCAGTGTTCGACAAGACCAGCGCGCGGACCTGATCCATGCGTTTGACGGCCAGACCTTGCGCAATCATACCACCGATGGACAGACCGACAAAGACACAGTCGCGCACCTCAAGGTGATCCAGCAACCGTTCGACATCCCGAATCAGAGCACCCATGGAATAAGGGCCACGCGGGACTGAGGATTGCCCATGCCCGCGTTTGTCATACCGGATGATCCGCAGCCCGGCGGGCAGATGGGGCAGAATTGCGTCCCAAAGATGCAGATCGGTGCCCAGCGAATTGGCAAAGACAATAGGGGCGCCATCCGGGGCGCCATCGATCCGGTAATGCAGCTTTACATCGCCAAAATCCGCGCAGGTCATGCGTTTGATCCTTCTGTCCGTGTCGATGTTTTGCACAGAACTGTGGCGATTGTCAGGTCAGGAATTCCAACGCCTTTGCAAATACTTCCGGGTCGGCGTTTCCGCCGGATGCCACCACGATCACGGCGTCACCTTCGATCTCGTCTGTCCGGAACAGGGCCGATGCCAGCGCCACGGCCCCGCCTGGCTCCAGCACGACTTTCAGGCGTAGGAAGGCCAAGGCCATGGCGCGCAGCGCCTCGTCCTCGGTGATCGACAGGCCGGGGCCGCAAAGGCGTTTCAGAATCGGGAAGGTAATTTCACCCGGCTGCGGGGTCAGAATCGCATCGCAAATATTGCCCGAGGTCGCCGCGTTCTTCTGGATCTGCCCCGTTGCCAAAGAGCGTTTTACGTCATCGAACCCCTCGGGCTCACACGGGCGGGGGCGCAGGTCGGGGGCGTGTTTCTCCAGCGCCAGCGCGATGCCCGAGGTCAGACCGCCACCGCCGCAACATACCAGCACATCAGCCTGAGTAACGCCCAACGCCTTGGCCTGACGTGCGATCTCAAGGCCCACCGTGCCTTGGCCGGCGATGACCTGAGGTTCGTCATAGGGGCGGATCAGGGTCAGCCCGCGATCCGAGGCCAAAGCCTCGCCAATCTCTTCACGGCTCTCGCTCGCGCGGTCATACAATACCACCTCGCCCCCCAAAGCACGTGTGTTGTCGATCTTCAACTGCGGCGCGTCCGAGGGCATGACGATCACTGACGCCACGCCATGTTTCGACGCAGCCATGGCAATGCCCTGCGCATGGTTGCCCGAGGAATAAGCGATCACCCCGCGCTGCCGTTGATCCGGTTTCAGCGCCGAGATGGCCGACCACGCGCCGCGAAATTTGAAACTGCCGGTGTGTTGCAGGCACTCGGGCTTCACCAGAACACGTCGACCCGCGATCTGGTCCAGAAAGGGCGAGGTCAGAATCGGGGTTTCCCGAGCATGTCCATGCAGCCGTTCAGCGGCGGCTTCGATCAGTTCAATCGTACTCATGTCACACTCAGGACCCTGCGAATGATGTCTAAGGATTCGGGTTCATCCAGAAACGGGACGTGCCCGCGATTCGGAATCTCGGCCGAAATCAAGCCGGGGTGGCGGTTGTGCATCTCGGTCAGCGTCTCGGCACCCAGAACATCCGAATTTGCGCCCCTCAGCACGCCTGTTGGAATGTCGCGCAGGGCGTCGAAGAACATCCACATATCCGGGATCGCGCCGGTAGCCGCCTGTTCCAGCAAAGCCGTGCGCAGGGCAGGATCGTAGCGCAGGCTCAGGCCGTCAGAGGTTGCCGCGTACTGGATCTCGGCCTGCGCACGCCAGCGTTCGTATGGAACGCCCGGGAATTGCGGCTCCATCACGGATTGCAGGGACTTGGCGGCTTCGTCATAGGTTTTCGAAACCGGGGTCTTGCCGACGTAATCCATGATCTTGGCGATGCCCGCAGGTTCGATCACGGGGCCCACATCGTTCAGGATCACATGCGTCAAGCGTTCAGGGTGGCTGGCGGCAAGGGCCATGGCGATCAATCCACCGCGTGACGTGCCCAGAATCGCAGCTTTCGGCACATCCAGATGATCCAGCAATTCGATCGCGTCGTGGGATTCGCGAAAGATGTTGTAGTTCATGAAATCCGGATCGTAATCGGACTGCCCGCGCCCCCGGTAGTCCATCATGATCAGGCGTTTGTCGCCAAGGTGCGGCTGCATAAAAGAAAAATCGCGGCTGTTGCGCGTCAATCCCGCCAGACACAGCACCGGTTGACCGGAGCCTGTATCCTCAAAATGAAGCCGCCTGCCGTCTGAGGTCGTGAAATCAGGCATCAAAGCCCCGCCAGTTCGGGGATCGAGGTCAGGTCGGACAGCACATGTGCGGGTGTCCAGGGCAGCCGGTCCATCGGTTCCCCGGCGCGGTTGACCCATGCGGTGACAAAGCCGTATCCGCTTGCCCCGGCAGCGTCCCAGCCGTTCGAACTGACGAACAAGACCTCGTCGCGGGCGCAGCCGAACCTGCCCTGCACCAGATCGTAGACTCGGACATGCGGCTTGAAGACACCAACACTTTCGACCGAAAGCACGTCGTCCAGAACGCCCTCGATCCCGGCCGATTTCACCGCGCCTTCCAGCATCGGGGGCGAGCCGTTGGACAAGATCGCCGATTGCAGGCCGCCATCCTTGAGCGCCTTCAGCATGGCCGGAACTTCGGGGTAGGCTTGCAGTTCCCAGTACAGGTCCAGCAAACGCTGCCGCAGTTTGGCATCCCCTTGCAAACCGGCGGCTTCCAGCGCCCAGTCCAGACCGTCCTGCGTCACATCCCAGAAATCGGCATGGGCATCGGCCACGGCCCGCAACCAGGTGTATTGCAACTGTTTCAGACGCCAATGCCCTGCAACCTCGGGCCAGGTGTCGCGCAATGCCTCAAAGCCGGGCTCGGATGCGGCCTGACGGGCGGCTGCGGCCACGTCGAACAACGTGCCATAGGCATCGAAGATACAAGTTGTGATTGCCATCTGCTCCCCTCCACATTCGGGCGCAGGTTGGCACACAAGGGCAGGGCGTTAAAGGGCGAAGGGTTTACATCATTGTGTAAGCCCCTAGGGTTGGCCGTTCAGTTCCCAAACGGCCCGGAGGCCCCAATGACCGACATCAAACAAGGCGACACGGTTCGCATCCACTACACCGGGACGCTGCTGGACGGAAACGTCTTTGACAGCTCGGACGGGCGCGATCCGCTGGAGTTTGTCGTGGGCTCGGGCCAGATCATCCCCGGTCTGGACAGCGCCATGCCGGGGCTGGCGGTCGGGGACAAAAAGCGGGTCGAGATTGCCTGCGTTGACGCTTATGGCCCGATTAACCCGGCGATGCGGCAGGTTATTCCTCGGGAAGGCATTCCGGATGACATTCCGCTTGAACCCGGTACGCAGTTGCAGATGCAAACCCCGGACGGTCAGGCGCTGCCGGTTATGGTGGTCGAGGCGAATGAGGCGACCGTGACACTGGATGCCAACCATCCATTGGCCGGGCAGGACCTGATCTTCGAGATCGAGGTCGTCTCGGTCAACTGATCGTGGGGCTATCCCAGTAGGGCTTCGATCGCGCCGCGCACCTGCGGCTGCGTAAAGAACACGAACAGCACCAGCAGAGTGGTCAGGGTCAGCAACAGCACGCGGGCGCGTTGGCTCAGGAAGCCCGATTTGCGTCGGGCCGTCCGGGCATTGCTTGCGATGATCTGGTCAAATTTGCTCATGCTGCAATCCCTGCCGCTGAAAGATGGTTAAATCTTGGCGGCGGCAGGGAAAGATATGGTCACATGAAATCGGGCTGTGGCATTCCGAGCACGTGAAAACCGCCATCGACGCGGATAATCTCGCCCGATGTGCAGGCACCCGCGTCAGATGTCAGGTAAACCGCTGTCCCGCCAACAGCCTCCAGCGTGGCGTTCGAACGCATCGGTGCGTTCTGGTCGCAGAACTTGTAGGTCTTGCGCGCGCCGCCGATGGCCGCACCCGCAAGCGTTTTCATCGGGCCGGGTGAAATGGCGTTCACGCGGATGCCTTCGGGGCCCAGATCATTGGCCAGATAGCGCGTTGCCGACTCCAGCGCGGCCTTGGCGACGCCCATGACGTTGTAGTTTGGAACAACGCGGTTCGACCCCTGGTAAGTCAGTGTCAGCAGCGAGCCGCCATTGTCCTTCATCATTGGATAGGCGCGGCGTGCGACCTCGACAAAGGAATAGGCCGAAACGTCCATCGAGTGCTTGAAGTTCGCCCGTGTGGTGTCCAGGAACCGGCCCGCCAGTTCCGACTTGTCGGAATAGGCAATTGCGTGAACCAGAAAATCAATCGTGGGCCAACGCGCGGCCAATTCTGCGAAGGCACGATCCAGCGAGGCGTCATCGGTGACATCCGCATCTACCATGAAATCGCTGCCAAGACTTTCGGCCAGCGGCGCCAACCGCTTGCCGAATGCCTCGCCCTGATAGGTGAATGCCAGCTCTGCGCCTGCTTCGTGCATGGCCTTGGCGATGCCCCACGCAATCGAGCGGTCATTGGCGACGCCCATGATCAGGCCGCGCTTACCCTTTAGAAGTTCCGACATCACATTCACCCGTTATACTTTGACAGAATCATGGATCCGTTGGTGCCGCCAAAGCCGAAGCTGTTGGTCATGACACTGTCCAGTCCTGCGTTTTCAACTGTTTTCGTTGCAATTTCACCGGGCAGGATGCCTTCGGCAAGTGTGTCGACATTGATCGACGGAGTAATAAAGTCGTTGTCCAGCATCAGCAGACAGAAGATCGCCTCAAGCGCGCCAGCCGCGCCCTGGGCGTGGCCGGTCATCGACTTGGTCGAGGAAATCGGCGGCACGTTGCCTTCGCCAAAGATGCGGCGGACGGCTTCGACCTCACCCACGTCACCGACCGGGGTCGAGGTACCGTGTGCGTTGATGTAGCCCACCTTGCGGCCTTCGGGCAGCGTATCCAGCGCCAGTCGCATGGCGCGCTCTCCGCCTTCTCCGGATGGGGCCACCATGTCGTGACCGTCCGAGGTGGCGGCATAGCCCGTGACCTCGGCATAGATCTTGGCACCGCGCGCCAGCGCATGTTCCAGCTCTTCCAGCACGACGATGCCGCCGCCGCCCGAGATCACGAATCCGTCGCGGTGTTCATCAAACGCGCGCGAGGCTTTTTCGGGCGTGTCATTGTATTTCGACGACATCGCGCCCATCGCGTCGAACAGGCAGGACAGGGTCCAGTCCAGCTCTTCTCCGCCGCCTGCGAACATCACGTCCTGCTTGCCCAGCATGATCTGTTCCGCCGCGTTGCCGATGCAGTGCAGCGACGTCGAGCAGGCCGAGGTGATAGAGTAGTTGATACCCTTGATCTTGAACGCAGTCGCGAGGTTGGCGGAAATCGTCGAACACATGCATTTGGGAACCGCAAAGGGCCCGATCCGCTTGGTTGCGCCGGTTTTCAGAACCGTCTGATGCGCCGTCAGCATGGCGCTTGTGGATGGCCCGCCGGAACCGGCCACCAGACCCGTGCGCGGGTTGACCACCTGGTCTTCGCCCAACCCGGAATCGGCAATCGCCTGGCTCATGGCGATATGGGCATAGGCTGCGCCGGGGCCCATGAACCGCAGGGTACGCTTGTCCACATGCTCGGCCACGTCGATTTTCAGCGTTCCGGCGATCTGGCTGCGAAAGCCATGTTCGACCATCTGTTCGTTGGCTTCGATGCCGGATTTGCCAGCTTTCAGCGAGGCCAGAACCTCTTGGGCATTGTTGCCGATAGAGGAGACGATCCCCAGACCGGTGACAACTACTCGACGCATGTGCGTGCTCCTTACATTCGGGCCGGTCAGGCTCAGGCTTCGGACAGAACGACTTTCATGTCTTTGACGTCGTAAATCATTTCACCGTCCGCTTCGACGATACCATCCGCGACGCCCATGGTCAGGCGGCGGGTCTGGATCGCCTTTTTGAAATCAATTTTATACGTCAGCATCTTGCGGTCCGGGCGCACCATTCCGGTCAGCTTGACCTCGCCCACGCCGACCGCCATGCCGCGCCCCTGCCAGCCGCGCCAGCCCAGGTTGAAGCCGGTCAGCTGCCACAGGCCGTCCAGACCAAGGCAGCCGGGCATGATCGGGTTGCCGGGGAAGTGACAGTCAAAGAACCAAAGATCGGGCGTAATGTCGAACTCTGCCAGAACATGGCCTTTGCCATGCGCACCCCCGTCTGCCGAAATATCGGTGATCCGGTCCATCATCAGCATCGGCGGGGCGGGCAATTGCGCGTTGCCGGGGCCAAAAAGCTCGCCTCGTGCGCATTTCAGCAGATCGTCTTTGTCAAAGCTGCTCGGGAATTGGGCCATTCTTGCCGCCTCTCCTGCCAGGGGTCAGTTCGTTATATCTGGCCTCGTCTAACACCCGTATGCAAGGTCCTGCAAGAGCGGCAGGCCACGTCATGGTGTTCCAGCGACACTCTTTTCCCTGCACCCGCAAGGTTTTTGCGAATGAATTTCATTTGAAATTCCTGACCAAGCGACCCTATATATATAACCAGCAAGAACGGGTATCGGATTTGTGACACCTCAGAGCCGGAACATAGCGACAAATTGGTTGGAAGGCGCGGGTTTGCGCCCGACGCGTCAGCGTGTGGCATTGGCCGAATTGCTGGTTGGGGACGGGCGTCATCGTCACGTGACAGCCGAAAGCCTGTTTGACTCGGCCAAGTCCAATGGCGACGCAGTGTCGCTGGCGACGGTCTACAACACCCTGCGTGCGTTTTGCGACGCCGGTGTTTTGCAGGAAATCACGGTGGACGGATCGAAAAGCTATTTCGACACCAACACGCATGACCACCCGCATTTCTTCTGGGAAGACGAGGGCCGCCTGAGCGATGCGCCATCAGAGCAACTGGTCATTCAACGCCTTCCCGAAGCCCCGGAAGGGGTCGAGATCGCCTCGGTCGACGTGGTTATCCGCCTGCGCAAAAAGCAGTAACCTAAAACGCCGTTAGTCTGTCCAGCAGGGTTTGCTCGGCCAGAGCGACTGTTGCATCGACCGGTCCTGTCCCGTGCCGGGCCAATACGACAGCCTCGGGCGCGTCTTTGTCTGTAATCGGAAGGCTGACCAAGGGCTTGGCGTCGTAGCTAAGCGCATTCGAAGGGCTGGCATAGCTGATCGCGATCCCCTCGCCATGTGCGGCAAGGCTGCGTTGAATCTCGAGCGTTGCGGCCCTGTGCGCGACCGTTGGGTGCAGCCCGTTTTGCCGGAACAGGGTCAGCACATGCTGCGCGGACAGGCCTTCCTTGGACAGAATAAGGGGGTCATTTGCTAACCTTGCCAGCGAAACAGTTCCAGCCGACGCCAGGGGATGATCTGGGGGGACAAGGGCGCAAGGCACTGAGTCGAACAGCTTTTGCCGGACAAAACCCGCATCCATGCCCAGATCATAGGTGATGGCAATGTCGATCTGTCCGTCGATGAGGCAGTCCTGCAATCCCTCGAAGCTTTCAACCCGGTAGGACACAGCAACATCCGGCATGACCGCCTTCAGGGCCTGCAACGCCGAGGCCAGATGGAAGGGTGCCAGATCGACGAAACAGCCCAACCTCAACTGGGATGATCCCTGCGACACGGGCGAGGGGCCTTCGGTCGCCGCCGCCGCGCTTACCAACCCTTGTGCCTGTTCGATGAACCGGCGGCCCTGCGGCGTCAAAGCCATGGCCGCCCCGCGCCTGCGGGTGAACAGAGGATAGCCAAGATGCGATTCGACCCGCGTCAGCGCAGTGGACAGCGCCGGTTGCGAGACATTGAGGGCCTGAGCCGCCGCAGACAGGCTGCCATGACGCCCGATGGCGCAGACATATTCATACTGGCGCAGGGAAATATATAACATCAGGTTATTTATAACTTCCAAAGATATGATTTGAACAGAAGACATGGTTGGCATTTAACCGATGCAAACATCAAGGAGGTCGCCATGCCACATCCCCTCGTATCCAAAGAGATGATCGACACTTACCAGACCGACGGCGTTGTCCTGATAAAAGGGCTGTTTGCCGATCACGTGGATCAATTGCGCGACGGCGTGGCGGCGAACATGGCAGAGCCTGGGCCCTATGCCTCGGAGAACAGAAAAGAGGGTCAGACCGGCCTGTTCTTTGACGATTACTGCAACTGGACCCGAATCCCGCAGTTTCGCGAGGTGATTGAGAATTCTCCGGCGGCCGAAGTGGCGGCTGATCTGATGCAGTCGAACAGCGTGCAGATGTTCCACGATCATGTGCTGGTCAAAGAACCCGGCACCTCGATGGCGACGCCCTGGCATCAGGACGGGCCGTATTACTTTGTCGAAGGGCAGCAGACCATCAGCTTCTGGTCACCGCTGGACCCGGTGAAACAGGCCACATTGCGTTGCGTTGCCGGATCGCATCGGTGGGAGAAAGAGGTTCTGCCGACCCGTTGGGTCAGTGAAGAGGGGTTCTTTCCGGATGAAGGTCAGTACATTCCCGTTCCCGATCCGGATGCCGAGGGCATGAAGGTTGTTGAGTTTGAGATGGAGCCGGGCGACGCCGTGGCCTTCAACTATCGCACGCTGCACGGTGCGCGTGGCAATCATTCGGACAGCCGCCGCAGGGCGTTCTCATTGCGGTTGGTTGGGGATGACGCGCGGTATGTGGACCGTCCGGGCCGGACCTCACCGCCATTTCCGGGGCATGACATGGTTCCGGGTCAGCGCCTGCGCGAGGATTGGTTCCCGGTCTTGCTGCAACGCTGATGGGGGGCTCTGCCCCCGCCGCGGCAAGCCGCGACTCCCCCGGGATATTTTTGGCCAGATGAAGAGCAGATCAGAACCACTGGCCGGGTTCCATCAGACCCAGCTCCATCAACTGATCTGACCGCCACTGGAACGGAACCGAGTTGCGCCAGCGGAAGCTGGGGATGTCGAAGGTGGAGCCCGCATTGCTTTTGAGGGCTTTTGCAGCGCGGAACGAGCAGATCGCAGCCGTCAGGTTGTGATGCCAGGGGCAGGAATAGGTGTTGTATTCCGGCTGGTTGAATGTGTGGTCCGGTTGAAGCGTCAGCTCTTTTTCGGCCTTGAACAGGGCGATCCTGTCGATGCGGCGTCGTTCATAGGGGATATGGTCCTCGAACCGCCAGCGCAGACCGCCGGACATGTCGAGTTGACGGTCGAGCGGTTGCCCCGTCGCGTCGTGGCGGGTGTGGGCATAGTAACCGGTACTGTCGAGCATGGCACTGTTCGGGGCGACGCCATTGGGGAATTGCGTCAGATCATCCGCGTACAAGTCGATCACATGGCATAGCATCGACGCGCGGCGTTCCTCGGTATGGAAGGCCAGCATCTCGCCAATGCTGCGGGTCTCGCAGAACGGATAGAACAGATATTCGGCATTGTAGCAATAGTATAGCCAGACACCCGGCGCGGCCTTTGTGATGCGGTTGACCGTGTCGAAGACAACAGACCCCGGGGCGCATTTCAACGTAACGCGATGCACCTGTTCGCTGATGGCCGCGCTCAGATCGAACTCGGCGGGCATGAAGGCGATCACGGATTTGAACCCGAGGCTCAGGTGGTGGTGCAGCGTGCTTTCGACCTCGACCTCATCCTCGGCAAAGACAAGCGCGACGGGACCTTTGCGCAGGGCGGTCTGACCCGATTTCAGGAAGGTATCGAGGGATTCGTACTGCATCGCCTGTTTTCGTTCGCGCCTTGCTGGAAAGTTCCGCCAAATTCGGGTAATTGCGCCCGCATTGCAAGCGGCGTTCGAAGCATATAGATGACGCCGATCCAGCGACTGCAAAGGCCCGATCCATGTCCGAACCGAAAAAGCTGTTTATCAAGACCTATGGCTGTCAGATGAACGTCTATGACAGCGAGCGCATGGCCGAGACGCTGGGCGGGCAGGGTTATGTCGAGACCAAGTCGGCGGACGATGCGGATATGATTCTGCTGAACACCTGTCACATCCGGGAAAAGGCGGCCGAGAAGGTGTATTCCGAACTGGGTCGGTTCAAGGGGCTGAAGGCCGAGAAACCCGATCTGAAGATCGGCGTTGCCGGGTGCGTGGCGCAAGCCGAGGGCGAAGAGATCATGCGGCGTCAACCGCTGGTCGATCTGGTGGTTGGCCCGCAAAGCTATCACCGCTTGCCCGAGATGGAGGCCAAGACCCGTACCGGGGCCAAGGCGCTGGACACGGATTTCCCCGAAGAGGATAAGTTCGAGAAGCTGAAGAACCGCCCCAAGGCCAAGCGCGGCCCGACGGCGTTTTTGACAGTGCAGGAAGGCTGCGACAAGTTCTGTGCCTTTTGCGTCGTGCCCTATACCCGCGGGGCCGAGGTCAGCCGCCCGGCGGATCGTATCATCCGCGAAGCGCAGGATCTGGTGGAACGTGGGGTCCGCGAAATCACCCTGCTGGGTCAAAACGTCAACGCCTATCACGGGGCGGGCCAAAATGGCGACATGACGCTGGCGGGTTTGATCTGGGAGTTGAACAAGGTTGATGGGCTGAAGCGTATCCGCTTTACCACCTCGCACCCCAACGACATGGCGGATGATCTGATCGAGGCGCATGGCACCTGCGAGAAACTGATGCCGTATCTGCATTTGCCGGTTCAGTCGGGCTCCGACCGGATATTGAAACGGATGAACCGCAGCCACACGGCTGAAAGCTATCTGCGCCTGATCGAGCGTATCCGGGCGGCGCGTCCCGATATCGTTATGTCGGGTGACTTCATCGTCGGATTCCCGGAAGAAACCGAAGAGGATTTTCAGGCGACGCTGGATTTGGTTGAGCAGGTCAAATACGGCTATGCCTATTCGTTCAAATACTCGACCCGACCGGGTACTCCGGCGGCAGAGCGGGCGCAGGTGGATCCGGATGCGGCCGATGATCGTTTACAGCGCTTGCAGGCCTTGATCACGCGCCATCAACGCGAAATTCAGGATGCGATGGTGGGCCGGACGGTGCGTGTCCTGTTCGAAAAATCCGGGCGTCTTGACGGGCAGATGGTGGGTAAATCCGAGTATCTGCATTCGGTTCACGTCAAGGGCCCTGAAATAGCGGTTGGAGATCTGCGCGACGTTCGCATCACCGAATCGGGGGCAAATTCGCTGGCGGGTGAACTGCTTTAGGTTGACGATTATCCGTCGATGAATGGCCAATTGTGGTGTTTGTTTCCAAAATTTACCCTTGATTTATTGCTTGGAACTATGTTCCGACGAAGGTCAGATTTTTGACAGACGAATATGGAAGCGTCTTTCAATTGTCGTTGGGCGTCGAATCACAGGCCTTGTCGACGTGTGATGGAGGGTACGAGTGGAAGTTCTTAGGGCATTGAAAATACCGGGTCCCTGGCGTGTTTTGCCGGTGGCCTCGGTCGTGACCATTCTGGCCAGTGCGACCATGGCGGGGGATGTGATCGGGGATATCACCGAACCGGATGTGGTCAGCCCGTTGCGTTACAGCAGCGATGTCCAAGCGTTCTACCTTGGATTGGGGGCAGGTTACGGATCGGGCGGCGATGATCGCTTTGGCCTGAGGACCAGTACCGATGTTTTTGCGATTGGCGAACAGGACGTTAGCGGATCTTACGGTGAAATCCGCGGCGGTTGGCGGGGCGTTGTCCCGACAAGCCTGGGTCGAGACTATGTCTACGGGTTCGAGGTTGGCTACAATTTCGGCTCGTTGGACGACACTGTCTCAACGCAAATCGGCAGCGATACGGTGCGCGGCGGAACCGAGATTTCGAATGTGCTGTCCGTGCGCCTGCGAAATGGCCTGACCAACAAAAGCGGACGTATCCTGTATTTCGTGAGCGTTGGATATGTCTGGGGCGATATCGAAACCACCAGCAGTATCTCGTCCGAATTCGCCAGCCAGTCGTTTGAAGACTCGGACCGCCGTGGAGGATTCTCGGCCAGTATCGGGGCCGAGCATAAGTTGAACGACAATTGGTCGATCACCGGAGAGTATGAATATATCCGCTTCGACTCGCGCGATGTGGATCTCGGATCCGACTTTTCCACCAAATCCACGCCCGGATATCAGGGGCTGAAATTTGGCCTCAACTACACGTTCTGACACGGGTCCTTGATGTCCTTTCGTGCTGGCCGGTTGGCGGTTTTGTCATCCGAATCGGAATTTTTGAATCTGTGGCTTGCGCCCACCAAGATTTGTTGTCTACGCTCGGGGTGAAACGCCAAGACAGGAGAACGGATTGGCCATCGGTGCCCTGACCCCACCGCAAGATGAAATGCCCCAGCGCGAGGCGTTTGTAGAGTTTCCCGATAACCGTTTGTTGATTGATCTTTGCGGCGAATATGACCGCAATCTGACCGACATCGAACACAAGCTGTCCGTGCAGATCGTGCGCCGTGGCAACCAGTTGGTTGTGATGGGCGAAGAGGATGCTCAGAAGCAGGCGATTGAGGTTTTGCAGTCGCTTTATGCCCGTCTGGAGGGTGGCCGCGACGTCGAAGCCGCCGATGTGGACCGCGAATTGCGCATGGGCAATTCCGAACAGGGCACGGGCAGTCGCGACGGCGATCAGCTTGAGATGTTCAAGGGCGGCGCGGTTGAGATCAAGACGCGCAAGAAACTGGTCGAGCCGCGCACGGATGCGCAAAAAGCCTATGTGCAATCGCTGTTCAACAACGAATTGGCCTTTGGCATCGGGCCGGCGGGGACCGGCAAGACCTATCTGGCCGTGGCCGTTGGCGTGTCGATGTTCCTTGGGGGACACGTGGATCGCATCATCCTCAGCCGTCCTGCCGTCGAGGCGGGCGAAAAGCTGGGCTATCTGCCCGGCGATATGAAGGACAAGGTCGATCCCTATATGCAGCCGCTTTATGACGCGCTGAACGACTTCCTGCCGGGCAAGCAGCTGGCGAAACTGATCGAGGAAAAGCGAATCGAGATCGCTCCGCTGGCGTTCATGCGCGGTCGCACGCTGGCCAACGCCTTTGTGGTGCTGGATGAGGCGCAGAACGCCACGACGATGCAGATGAAGATGTTCCTGACGCGATTGGGCGAGGGCAGCCGCATGGTCATCACCGGCGACCGGTCGCAGGTCGATCTGCCGCGCGGCGTGCAATCGGGGCTGGCCGATGCCGAACGTCTGCTGAAGACCATTCCAAATATCAGTTTCAACTACTTCACGTCCAAGGATGTGGTGCGCCACCCGCTTGTCGCCGCCATTATCGAAGCGTATGAGGCCGATGCGGGCCGTGAGACAGGTTGATCCATGGCCCCGAAACGGGGCTTTGGGCTGACAATATGAACCTGGAAGTAACAATCGAAGATGCGCGTTGGCAGGGGCTGGAGGCGTTGACCAAGCCAGCAATTGCGGCGGTTCTGGAGTATTGCGCGTTGGACGCCGAAATCTGCGAGATCAGCGTTCTGGGCTGCGATGACGACCGCATCGCACAGCTCAACGCTGAGTTCCGGGGCAAACCCACGCCCACGAATGTGCTCAGCTGGCCCGCCGAGGATCTTGCCGCCGAGGAGCCGGGCGGCAAACCCGACCGGCCCGATCCGGATTTCACTGGCGAAATTGCGTTGGGCGACATCGCGATCTCATATGACACCTGCGCGCGCGAGGCTGCCGAGGCGGGGAAATCCACAGATGATCACGTGACACATCTGATCATTCACGGAATGTTGCATTTGCTGGGCTATGATCACATTCGTGACCCGGATGCCACCTTGATGGAGGCTGTTGAGGTCGAGATACTTGGCAAACTGGGTATCGATAACCCATATAATGGATGAAGCGGGTACTTTCACCCGGACAATTGGAACAGGAAAATGGGCGACACAGACGGCAGTTCTAGGGCGGCGCACAGCGCGCAACCACAGGACAGCACCACGGAAATAGCTGAGAGAAGCGGTTTCTTTTCTCGGATTTTTGACGCGTTTACCGGTCAGGACGAAGATCAGGAAAGTTCTGTCAACGGCCAGCAGGTCGCGGCCCATCAGCCCCGAGGCATGATCAACCTGCGCCGGATGCGGGTCGAAGACGTTGCGATCCCCACGGCCGAGATCATCTCGGTTCCCTCGACAACCACCAAGGACGAGTTGGCGCAGCTGTTCCGCGAAAGCGGCCTGTCACGCATACCGGTCTATGAAGGGACGTTGGACACGCCGCTTGGGTTTGTTCACCTCAAGGATTTCGCGCTGACGCATGGGTTCAACGGCGGATCGGCCGAGTTCGATCTGGTGTCAATGCTGCGCACCTTGCTTTTTGTGCCGCCGTCGATGCCGATCGGTGTGCTGATGACCAAGATGCAAACCGAACGCCGCCACATGGCGCTTGTGATCGATGAATATGGCGGCGTCGATGGTCTGGTCACCATCGAGGATCTGATCGAACAGGTCGTGGGTGAGATCGCCGACGAGCATGACGCCGACGAAGATCAGCTATGGGTTCAGGAAAAACCCGGCTGCTACATCGTTCAGGCCCGCGTGCCGCTTGAGGATTTCGAGGCCGAGATCGGCCGGTCCCTGACCAGCCACGAGGATGTGGACGAGGAAGAAATCGACACGTTGGGCGGTCTTGTGTTCCTGCTGTCGGGTCGCGTGCCTGCGCGGGGCGAGGTCGTCCTGCATCCCGAAGGCCCCGAGTTCGAGGTTCTGGACGCCGATCCCCGGCGCATCAAACGCCTGCGTGTCATGCTGCCGGACGTGACTGCATGACCCCTGTCCGGGGCTGGCCCTTCAGCCTGAGGTTTGTTGCAACCGCCGCGTTGGGGGCGCTGGGCGCATTTGGTCTGGCCCCTTTCGGGTACTGGGTCGCCACTCTGCTGGCTTTTGTGCTAATCGCTCCGCTGTTTCTGGCTTCTGAAACGCGTGCTCGTGCGGCTTGGTTGGGCTGGGCTTTTGCGACCGGATATTTCGCCCATGCGCTAAGCTGGATTATTGAGCCGTTTCAGGTGGATGCAGAACGCCACGCCTGGATGGCCCCATTCGCTCTTGTCTTCATGGCGGGTGGGTTGGCGCTGTTTTGGGCGGCGGCATTCTGGGTCTCGCACGGGCGCGGGACCGCAATGCGCCAGGCCCTGTTTTTGGCTTTGGCCCTGTCGCTTGCCGAGTTTGCGCGGGGATATGTGCTGACCGGATTTCCTTGGGCTGGGCTGGCTCAGGTCTGGATCGATACACCTGCAGCGCAGCTTTTGTCCTTGGTTGGCCCCTACGGCCTGGGGGCACTGATGCTGTTAGTCACGCTTCCTGTTGGTGCGGCGCTGACGGGCCAGCGAACCGGGCGCGGGTTCCTTGTACCCGCCGTTTTTGTTGTGGCAAGCGTTGCGTTGACACTGGGTTATGCCGGTTCAAGGCCATCTGTTCTGAACACCGAAAATACTGTGCGGTTGGTCCAGCCAAACGCGCCTCAGCACCAGAAATGGGACCCGGCTTACGCGCCCCTGTTCTTCATGCGGCAGATCGAGTTCACGGCGGCCGAGCCGCGGCCCGATCTGATCGTTTGGCCGGAAACCGCGGTTCCCGCATGGCTCAGCAGCGCCGATCCATATCTCGAAGCCATTGCCGATGCGGCGCAGGGCACCCCCGTCGTGCTGGGCATTCAGCGCGGAGACGGCCCGCGGATCTATAACTCGATGATCTATCTGGATGAGGTTGGCGCGCGGACAGGTCTCTATGACAAGCACCATCTTGCCCCGTTTGGGGAATACATCCCGTTTGGCGATCTGCTCGGCCAGTTCGGCATTCACGGTCTGGCTGCAACGACGGGCCACGGCTTCAGCGCCGGTCCGGGACCGGAGCTGTTGGACATTGGCGCCTTGGGCCGTGCCGTGCCGCTGATCTGCTACGAGGCCGTGTTCCCGCAGGACGTCAACGGCGCGCCGGGGCGGGCAGATTTCCTGTTGCAGATCACCAATGATGCGTGGTTCGGCACCCGTTCCGGCCCCTACCAGCATTTGGTGCAGGCCCGTATGCGCGCCATTGAACAAGGCCTGCCCCTGATGCGCGCCGCCAATACCGGAGTGTCGGCGATGATCGACCCGCTGGGCCGGGTTACCGCGTCCTTGCCCTTGGGTGAGGCGGGCTATGTCGATGCCGTTTTGCCACAACCGCAGGCTCGGACCATTTATTCCCAAATCGGGGATAAAGCTGTCTTTGTCGCGCTATTGTTGCTTTTTGCCGGTGTCTTGGCCTTTGCCCGCAGGGGGCGATCTGAATTACCGATTGACCCGGTTTAACAAGGCGCGTATCCCCGCAAAAGCCTGTCACAACGGCTTCCTGGCGTGACAGAGAAATCTTAATGGAGCACTTTTATGTCCAGACAGAACTATACATTTACTTCGGAATCGGTTTCCGAAGGGCACCCGGATAAGGTTTGCGACCGGATCTCGGATGCCGTCCTTGACGCATTTCTGAATGAAGAACCCGAAGCACGCGTGGCGTGCGAAACCTTTGCGACCACGGATCGTGTCGTGATTGGTGGCGAAGTAGGTCTGTCTGATCAGGAAAAGCTGCACGACTATATGGGCCGCATCGACGAGATCGCGCGCGCCTGTATCAAGGATATCGGCTACGAGCAGGACAAATTCCACCATGAGACGGTCGAGGTGACGAACCTGCTGCACGAACAATCGGCCCATATCGCGCAGGGCGTGGATGCCTCGGGCGATAAAGACGAAGGTGCCGGTGATCAGGGCATCATGTTCGGTTACGCAACGACCGAAACGCCCGCGCTGATGCCCGCGCCGATCCAGTATTCGCACGCGATCCTGCGGCGTCTGGCCGAGGTGCGCAAGAACGGGTCCGAGCCTGCGCTGGGTCCGGACGCCAAATCGCAGCTGTCAGTTGTGTATCGCGACGGTAAACCGGTTGGCGTCAGCTCGATCGTGCTGTCGACACAGCATCTGGACGAGGCGTTAAGCTCTGCCGACATCCGCGCCATTGTTGAGCCTTATATTCGCGAAACTCTGCCCGAAGGCTGGTTGACCAACGAAACCGAATGGCACGTGAACCCCACAGGTAAGTTCGTGATCGGCGGCCCCGATGGCGATGCTGGTCTGACCGGGCGCAAGATCATCGTGGACACCTATGGCGGCGCGGCTCCGCATGGCGGCGGCGCGTTCTCGGGCAAAGACCCGACCAAAGTGGACCGCTCGGCTGCATACGCGGCCCGTTATCTGGCGAAGAACGTAGTTGCCGCGGGTATGGCCGAACGCTGCACCATTCAGCTCAGCTATGCGATTGGCGTATCCAAGCCTTTGTCGATCTACGCGGACACGCATGGTACAGGGCAAATCTCGGATGCCGAGATCGAGCAGGCGGTTGGGCAGGTCATGGACCTGACCCCACGCGGTATTCGCCAGCATCTGCAACTGAACAAGCCGATCTACCAGCGCACCGCAGCCTATGGCCATTTCGGGCGCACACCCGATGCTGATGGCGGTTTCAGCTGGGAACGAACCGACCTGACGGATTCGCTGAAAGCGGCGGTCTGACCTTCTGCTATCAAAAGGTGCGCCCTGACGGGCGCGCTCTTCTTTTTTGAAAATACCATTGGGGGTCGCTATTGGTTGCGCCATTGGTCCGAGAAACCAATGGCCATGGGCTGGCCCCCACCTCTGCCTCTTGCCACTCGTGAGTTGTCACAGTAAGGCGACCGCCATGAGCACCGAGACCCCCCAACGCCCCCGCAGAAACTTCTATGGCCGCTTCAAGGGCAAGACCCTGAAGCAGAGCCAGAAGACGTATCTGAACGAAGACCTCGACGCCCTGTCGCCCGGCGCGGTGGATTGGGAAAGCAACCCTGAACGCCACCCTCTGGACCTGAATACCCTGTTCGGTGGCAAGGATGTCTGGCTTGAGGTCGGCTTTGGCGGTGGTGAACATCTGGTGCATCAGGCCGCAAGCAATCCGGATATCGGGATCATCGGGGCCGAGCCCTATATCAACGGCGTCGCCATGTTGCTGGGCAAAATCCGTCAGGCCGGGGTTGAAAACCTGGCCGTACATCCCGGCGATGCCCGCGACTTGTTCGACGTTTTGCCTGAGGTGAGTATCTCACGCGCCTTCCTGCTGTATCCCGACCCCTGGCCCAAAACCCGGCATCACCGCCGCCGCTTTGTCACGCCCGAGCATCTGGAACCTCTGGCCCGCGCCCTGAAGCCGGGGTCGATCTTCCGGGTTGCGACCGACATTCCCGATTATGTTCGCCAGACGCTTGAGGAAGTCCCCCGCGCAGGGTTCGAATGGCTGGCCGAGCGCCCCTCGGACTGGCGCGAGCCGTGGGACGACTGGATTTCCACCCGGTACGAACAGAAGGCGCTGCGCGAAGGGCGTACGCCCCACTATCTGACGTTCCGTCGACTGGGTTAGCTGTCGTTCAGCGCAGGGAATGCACGCCCTTTGGCAAACCATGCGATCCCAAAGGCCCATAAGGCGATGGCCTCGACAAAGAAGGTCAGGTTCAGGCTGTTCCACCATTTAAGGAAACCCGGCCCGCCGATTTCGCCTTTGATCGCCAGCACCGCGACGCAGGCCAGAATGGTCAATCCGCAAATGCTGTAAAGCTTGTTGCGCCGCCGCTTGCTGTCGATCATCACGCCGTCCTTCTCGTGCCGTTGCGGGATGACCCGTTTCAGCACGATCAGGCAGTAGAGACCCAGATAGACGAACAGAATGCCTGCGGCGATCATGTGCCAGTTGCTGGCGGTGCTGAACAGGTTGAAAAAGCCTTGATCCGGTGCCTGTCCGACCTTGATGGGCGGGGCGTTCTTAACCTCGACAAAGACGCGCGACAGGAATGTCTGATGGCTTTCGCAGCCGCTGTCTAATGTGGGGACTGAGGCAACGATAAAAGCGCCGAACCCGGCGACGCTGCTCAGCGTGTCCTCAAAGAATGTATCACCTGTATAGGCGATCAGGAATCCACCAACGAAATAAAGCAACCCGACAAAGATCGCCCCCAGAAACTGGGCATAGTAGAAATGGCTGATACTGTCGCGAAAGCAGCTGCCGCCAAAGATTGCCCCGCCAGCCAGAATCAACGGCAGGCCGAAGGCAACGAGGCCGACAAGGAAAGCCAGCCTTTGTTCAATCTTGCTTTCAGGGCGCAGTGGATCTTTGGGGTGAAACAGGTCTCGGGGCCCTCGGGCCATCAGGGGTAAGGCGTCGGCCATGGCGTGTTCCTTCAATGTCAGGTTCAAAAATCAATCAAATCGAATGGCGGTATTGTAGCACCGAAGCGGCGTTTCTCACAGAATTAGCCGTTCGCCGGACCAAAGCGGCGTTTTGCGGGACCTTTGACGCTGGACCAACCGGTCCCAATTCGCTAAGCGGCTTGGGCACTGATAGCGCAAAAGGAGCCCCCATGTCCGGACACGGTACGCCCATTCCGATGACTTCGCATCCCTGCGGTCCGCTGACCGGTACTGCCGAAGTCCCCGGCGACAAGTCGATCTCGCACCGGTCCTTGATTTTGGGCGCGATGGCGGTTGGTGAGACAAGGATCTCGGGCCTTCTGGAGGGCGAGGACGTTCTGGACACCACCAAGGCCATGCGCGCCTTCGGGGCCGAGGTGACAGATCACGGCGGCGGCGAATGGACCGTTCACGGTGTGGGTGTCGGCGGTTTTGCCGAACCCGATCAGGTGATCGACTGTGGCAACTCGGGCACCGGCGTGCGGCTGATCATGGGTGCGATGGCGACCTGCCCGATCACGGCGACCTTCACTGGCGATGCCAGCCTGAACAAACGGCCGATGGCGCGGGTTACGGATCCTCTGGCGCTGTTCGGGGCGCAATCGGTGGGCCGTTCGGGTGGGCGTTTGCCGATGACCATCGTGGGCGCGGCAGAGCCTGTGCCGGTGCGCTATGAGGTTCCCGTGCCTTCGGCGCAGGTGAAGTCGGCTGTTCTGTTGGCCGGTCTGAACGCGCCCGGCAAAACCGTGGTGATCGAGCAAGAGGCCACGCGCGACCATTCCGAACGGATGCTGGCGGGCTTCGGGGCCGAAATCACGGTTGAGGACACCGATGAGGGGCGGGTCATCACCCTGACCGGTCGCCCCGAGTTGAAACCGCAGGTCATTGCCGTGCCGCGTGATCCCTCCAGCGCGGCCTTCCCCGTCTGCGCGGCGCTGATCACGCCCGGCTCGGACGTGCTGGTTCCGGGCATCGGCCTGAACCCGACCCGCGCGGGCCTGTTCACCACGCTGCGCGAAATGGGTGCGGACCTGACCTATGAGAATGAGCGTGAAGAGGGCGGCGAACCGGTTGCCGATCTGCGCGCGAAATACTCTCCGAATATGCAGGGGATTGAAGTTCCGCCCGAGCGCGCGGCGTCGATGATCGACGAATACCCGGTGTTGTCCGTCGTTGCGGCCAACGCCACCGGCACCACCATGATGGGCGGCGTGAAAGAGCTGCGCGTCAAGGAAAGCGATCGGATCGACGCGATGGCGCGCGGCTTGCGGGCCAACGGCGTCACGGTGAACGAAGGCGACGACTGGTGGTCGGTTGAGGGGCTGGGTATTGGCAACACCCCCGGCGGCGGCACCTGTGAAAGCTTTCTGGATCACCGCATTGCAATGTCCTTCATGATCCTTGGGATGGGCGCCAAGAGCCCTGTGACGGTGGATGATGCGGGCCCGATTGCGACCTCGTTCCCGATCTTCGAGCCTTTGATGGCGCGCCTTGGGGCGCAGCTTGTCAGAAACAATCGGTAAGTCGGACAATGACAAGCAGTTTCACCGTTGCGATTGATGGTCCGGCTGCGGCGGGCAAGGGCACAGTATCAAAGGCCGTCGCGGCGCATTTCGGGTTTGCGCATCTGGATACGGGGCTTCTGTACCGCGCGGTTGGCCGCCGTACGCTGCAAGGTGTGGAAGCTGTGGAAGCGGCGCAGTCCCTGACGGCAGAAGAACTGGATCAGGGTGATCTGCGCACGGCAGAAATCGCTCAGGCCGCGTCCAAAGTGGCTGTGATCCCCGAGGTACGAGCCGCATTGGTTGATTTCCAGCGTGCCTTTGCCCGGCGGGCAGGGGGGGCGGTTCTGGACGGGCGCGACATTGGTACCGTGATTTGCCCGCAGGCCGAGGTGAAACTGTTCGTCACCGCCAGCCCCGAGGTGCGGGCGGAACGGCGGTTTCTGGAACTTCACGCCAAAGGGGCCGACGTGACGCGGGCACAGGTGCTTGAGGATGTGCGCGAGCGCGATGCCCGCGACGCCGAACGCAGCACAGCCCCGATGAAAGCGGCGGATGATGCCGTTCTTCTGGATACGTCCGACCTGAGCATCGACGAAGCCCTGGCCGAGGCGCTTGCGGTGATAACAAAGAAACTGCCCGCGACACGGTAGCGACGCGGGCAGATCGGTCAGATTACAACTCGCCCACGGCGATGCTTTGAATCTTTGACCACTGATCGTCAGCAGTTTTCGCCGTTCCCGCAACATCTTTCAGGAAGGCGGCGCGGGTTTCGGCGTTCAGGAACAGATACAGCTTGCCATCTGCGACCAGATATTGATCCGGGTCGCCGTCGAACTTCTTGCCGACCGAAACACCAAACGAGCAGAAGCCACCATGTTGTGGCAGGAAGGCGGCTGGGTTGGCCTCGAACGCTTCGCGGTTTGCGGCGGTGGTAAAGTAGTAGGACGCCCCGTCATAGGTGGCGGAATGGGTCGCAAAACCTTCGACCGGGTTGCCGTCATTGACCAGCGCAACAAGGTCGACTCCGTGGGCGGCCAATGGCGCTCCGGCGGCGGAGATGCCGTTGGACACATTGATTTCATCTGCCGCAAAAGCGGGTGCGGCGGCCAGCGGCAGGGTTGCGATCAGAGAGGTCAAAACAAGTTTCTTCATGGTGTAGTCCTTTTCATTTTCTTTTTCGGGCCGAACCGGGTGTCGGCCTGTGAAACAGACATAGAGGCGGGGTTTTGAACGCGTTATCGCAGGAAGGCCCGCGTTTTTTGCAGATCGTTCAAACCTGCGGGCCTTGCATAAAATCCTGTTCACTAAGCTTTGTTTGGTCAGGGGCCATGGCAGCGCCTATGGTTAGCTGGACACTTGCAGGAGATTGATCATGATCCGCCTCGCCCTTGCGCTGATGTTACTGGCCGGAAGTCTTGCCGCCCAAGAGGCTGAGCCTCCGATGGATTATGAAAGGCTGGGCAAGATCCTGTTTGCCCTGGACCCCGAGGCGCAGCCGATTGGGCCGGGGTTTCAGCTTACAATCTCGGACGTGCCGGTTTTGGTTGTCACCGATGTCAGCACCAATCGGATGCGCGCGATGGTGGCGGTTCGCAGTGCCGATGAGCTGTCGAAAGAGGAACTTCACCGCATGATGCAGGCCAATTTCGACACCGCCCTTGATGCCCGTTATGCGATTGCCAACGGAACCGTTTGGGCGACGTTCATCCACCCGCTTGCATCCTTGCAAAAGGACCAGCTGATCTCGGGTCTGGCGCAGACAGTGAATATCGCTGCGACCTATGGCACATCCTACACCGGCGGCGCGATTCAATTCGGTGGCGGCGACAGCGATGAGTTGCAGCGGCAGCTGATCGAGGATCTGCTGAAGAAGGGCGAGGAAATCTAGGGGTTTACGTTGAACTTGATGCTTGTCGCTTGCAGCGTTCACAGGTCCGGGCAGTGTAGGAACCCCCAACAAAATATAGCGTCATAGACCCTAGCTGGACACAAGAATGATGCTATAGTCTCCCATAGCAAAAAAGGGACAGCTGCTACAAAAACCCCAAACAATAAGGGGAAGCAGCCATAAAATCCCCCAAGCCAACAGGGACAGAAATACATGAACAATCGTTTGCGCAAAATCACCATCGTGGGTGGCGGCACGGCGGGATGGATGACCGCGCTTATCCTCGAAATGGTGCTTTCCCGCACGTCCGCCCCCAAAGACCGCCCGCGCATCTGCCTGATCGAAAGCCCCAATATCTCGACCGTGGGTGTGGGCGAGGCGACAGTACCGCGCATGCCGGTCACACTGCGTCAGGCGGGTATTTCCGAGCGTGACTTTTTCCGTGAAACCAATGCCTCGTTCAAGCTGGGCGTGAAGTTCTGCAACTGGAACAAAGACGCCAAGGGCAATCGGATCGACTACGTAAACCCCTTTGCCCATGGGCAGTTGCTTGAGGGGTTGGAGGCCGCCGAGTATTTCCTGCGTTTTGGCAATGGGGATCGGGACTTTACGCAATCGATCTCACCTCATGACGATCTGGCCCGTCTGTGCAAAGGCGCGCGGGCCTTGGGGCAGCCGGAATTCGAGCAGCGCTTTGGCTATGCCTATCATCTGGATGCCGTGAAATTTGCAGGCATGCTGACTAAGGTCTGCACCAAGCGCGGCGTCGAACATATTCAGGATGAGGTGCAGGCGGTCGAACTGGACGAGCAGGGCAATGTCAGCCACCTGATGCTGGAACGCAAGGGCCGCCATGACGTCGAGATGGTCATAGATTGCACCGGCTTCCGCGGATTGATCATCAATCAGGCCCTCGGCGAGCCGTTCAAGGACTACTCTGAATACCTGCCGAATGATCGCGCCATGGCGTTGCAGGTCGAACATCCCGATCCGGAAAAGATCGAAAGCGTCACGCGGTCGACTGCATTGGGTGCGGGCTGGACGTGGCGGGTGCCGCTCTATAACCGTGTGGGCACCGGATATGTGTATTCGTCGGCGCATCGGACCGATGATCAGGCGGCGGATGAATACCTTGAATGGCTGGGCGACAGCGGCAAAGGTCTGACGCCGCGCGTCATCCCGATGCGCGTCGGGCGCGTGCGCAATGCCTGGGTCAAGAACTGCGTCGCTATCGGCCTGTCCGGTGGATTCATCGAGCCGCTGGAAAGCACCGCGATCCACATGATCGACCACGCCGTCCGCTGGTTTGCCGAGCATCTGCCCACGCGGGACATCGAGCCGCAGTTGCGCGACAGATACAATCGGCAGGTGAACAAGCTGTATGACGAGGTTCTGGATTTCATCTGTCTGCACTACCGGTTGGGCAACCGCACGGATGATCAATATTGGATCGACGCGCGCACCGAGATGAAAATCCCGGATCGACTGGCCGAGAATCTGGAACTGTGGCAGCACCGCCTGCCGATGGAACACGATATCGAGTTTGCAACGCTGTTCAATTTCCGCGTCTATCAGACGGTGCTTTTGGGCAAACAGGTCTATGACACGGGATATGGCACCGGCATTCGGGATCGTATTCGTCCGTTGAAAAAGCCGATCTGGTTCCAGTGGTGGAAGGGCGCGAAAGTGGACCTTGCGCAGATCCTCAAGACGATGCCGGACCACAAGACCCTGCTGCGCGATATCCGGGGTGAGCTGAAGCGACCTGCCTTTGACAAGGCCGTTGCGGCGAAACCTACAGTGGCGATGCCCGGTACGGCTCCGGCGCCGCTGGTGGTGCAGAACATGCCGAACCTTGTCGAGATTCAACGCGGCGAGAAGGACTTGCAGTTGTTCTAGCAAGCCCTTCGGGTGCGCGAAAAACCAAGATGGTGACGGTTTACGCCGGTACAGGCACCGGCGTCCGCTCACCCAGCAGATAGCGGATCACATCGATGTAGTCGAAGGCAAGCGAGATCACGATTGTCAGCAGGGCGAAGCGGATGATCCACCGGGGCGGCGTCGGCATATCGGCGCGGGCCTGCTGGAACCACAGGTAAATGGCCAGCGGTGTCCAGAACGGGATATGGCCCAGCCCCATCAGCCGCACATACCCCATCTGGGTGAAGATAAACTTGACCCCCAGCGCCGCCAGCACGGTGCCGACGACCGTGACAACCGCAACAAGGCGCGATTGCCGCCAGATCAGCAGCGCAAAGGGCAGGATAAAGGCCCCGAGGGTCAGGATTTTCATCCAGATCTGAATCCACTGTGGCTGCTGTGAAACGATAAGGTCGAACTCTCCCATGGGGCGACGGCTCCGTGTCTTGTTGTGATTGACCGTCAGGTGCCGTGTCCCGCCAGCGGGGGCAACCGGACACGCGCGGCATCAAGTAATTGTGAAACCGGCAAGTTCGGGCATGTCTTCGGGCGCAGATGGCTTTCGACTTGCGGGACCGGACCCAACCCGCTATAGAGCACCCGTCTTAACACGGGCGGTCAACGTCCGGATGACGTATCTGAGCAGGGCCGGGTCACCTCGGCCCTTTGTGTTTGTGTAATCGGATGCGCCCCGGATCACGCCTGAAGGCACCATCAAACAAGACCGGCGGAGACAACCGCTCGGCCAGCAAAAACGTATGTAAAGGAAAACAACGCCACATGGCTAACGCATCCATGGAGGAATTCGAAGCCCTCCTGAATGAAAGCTTCGAAATGGACACACCCGAAGAGGGTTCTGTTGTCAAAGGCAAGGTTCTGGCGATCGAAGCCGGCCAAGCCATCATCGACGTCGGCTACAAAATGGAAGGCCGCGTTGATCTGAAAGAATTCGCAAATCCCGGCGAAGCCCCTGAAATCGCTGTAGGTGACGAGGTCGAAGTTTACCTGCGCGCCGCAGAAAACGCCCGTGGCGAAGCCGTCATCTCGCGCGAGATGGCTCGCCGTGAAGAGGCATGGGACCGTCTGGAAAAAGCATATGCCGACGACCAGCGCGTCGAAGGTGCAATCTTTGGTCGCGTCAAAGGTGGCTTCACCGTCGATCTGGGTGGCGCAGTTGCGTTCCTGCCCGGCTCGCAGGTTGACGTCCGCCCCGTGCGCGACGCTGGCCCGCTGATGGGTCTGAAGCAGCCGTTCCAGATTCTGAAAATGGACCGCCGCCGTGGCAACATCGTTGTGTCGCGCCGCGCAATCCTGGAAGAATCGCGTGCCGAACAGCGTGCCGAGGTTATCGGCAACCTGTCCGAAGGTCAGACCGTCGAGGGTGTCGTCAAGAACATCACCGAATACGGTGCATTTGTTGACCTGGGCGGCGTTGACGGCCTGCTGCACGTCACCGACATGGCATGGCGTCGTGTCAACCACCCGTCCGAGATCCTGACGATCGGCGAAACCATCAAGGTTCAGGTCATCAAGATCAACAAAGAGACCCACCGCATCAGCCTGGGCATGAAGCAGCTGCAGGAAGATCCGTGGGATCTGGTTGCTGCGAAATACCCGCTGGGCTCGGTTCATCAGGGTCGCGTCACCAACATCACCGATTACGGCGCGTTCGTCGAGCTGGAAGCCGGTGTCGAAGGTCTGGTGCACGTGTCCGAGATGTCCTGGACCAAGAAAAACGTCCACCCCGGCAAGATCGTTTCGACCAGCCAGGAAGTCGACGTTATGGTTCTGGAAATCGACGGCGCCAAGCGTCGCGTGTCTCTGGGCCTGAAGCAGACCATGCGCAACCCGTGGGAAGTGTTTGCAGAAACCCACCCCGAGGGCACCGAGGTCGAAGGCGAAGTCAAGAACATCACCGAATTCGGTCTGTTCATTGGCCTCGAAGGCGACATCGACGGCATGGTTCACCTGTCCGACCTGTCCTGGGACGAGCGTGGCGAGGATGCGATCCAGAACTACCGCAAGGGCGACGTCGTTCAGGCGGTTGTCTCGGAAGTGGACGTCGAGAAAGAGCGTATCTCGCTGTCGATCAAAGCCCTGGGCGGTGACAAGTTCGCCGAAGCCGTGGGCGGCGTGAAGCGTGGCTCGGTCATCACTGTCGAAGTGACTGCTATCGAAGATGGCGGCATCGAGGTCGAATACGAAGGCATGAAGTCCTTCATCCGCCGTTCGGACCTGAGCCGTGACCGTGCCGAACAGCGCCCCGAGCGTTTCTCGGTCGGTGACAAGGTCGACGTTCGCGTCACCAACGTTGACAGCAAGACCCGCCGTCTGGGCCTGTCGATCAAGGCACGCGAGATCGCCGAAGAGAAAGAGGCCGTGGAACAGTACGGTTCTTCCGACTCGGGCGCATCGCTGGGCGATATCCTGGGTGCAGCGCTGAAATCGGGCGACTAAGCCCGGGCGCAGTCCCAATCATGAATTACGGCCTCGCGCACCCGCGCGGGGCCGTTTTTGTTGCGAATCAATATGTTCCGATTCATCGGCTTATTCGGGGTATCGCTCGCGCATTAAGTGTGGAAAACGGGAAAACTGGCAAAAAATCGCGTGAGTCCGCGCCAAATTCCCATGCCTTCGCCCATAGTTTGCTTTCCCCTGATCCGGCTTTTTCCCTATACTGTCAGAACAGTAGACCTGTCACACCGGCCGCCTGGGAGGGGTAGTACGAATGATCCGTTCAGAATTGATTCAGAAGATTGCCGACGAAAATCCACATCTTTATCAGCGTGACGTCGAGCGGATCGTGAACACCGTATTTGAGGAAGTGACAGATGCCATGGCCCGCGGCGACCGGGTCGAGCTGCGCGGATTTGGTGCATTTTCTGTGAAAAAGCGCGATGCCCGTGTCGGGCGAAACCCCCGCACCGGTGAGACCGTTCAGGTCGAAGAAAAATGTGTACCATTTTTCAAGACGGGTAAGTTGCTAAGGGACCGATTGAACGGTAAAGCCTGACCCCATGATGCGCTACCTTCGATATGCTTTTCTCGGGACCCTGGGGATCATCCTGATTTCGGTGTCTCTGGCCAATGTTCAATCGGTTGAACTCAAGCTGATGCCTGACGCTCTGGCCGCATTGCTGGGGTTCAATCTGACCACCACTTTGCCCTTGTTTCTGGTGGTGCTGGGTGGCGTTGTGGCCGGTCTGGTCATCGGGTTCCTGTGGGAATGGCTGCGCGAGCACAAGCATCGCAAGGACGCGACCGTGAAAAAAGGCGAAGTCCGCAAGCTTGAGCGTGAAGTCAAGAAGCTGAAGAAAAAGCAGAACGAAGGCAAAGACGAAGTTCTGGCCATTCTGGACGAAGCCAGCTAAGGCGCACCCAATGTCCGATGTAAGGTTCAAGATCTGCGGCTTGTCCGCCCCTGAACATGTGCGCGCTGCGGCCGAGGCCGGGGCGGGCTATGTTGGGTTTGTGTTTTTTTCCAATTCGCCCCGTAATGTGACGGCAGCAGACGCAGCCGTATTGGCGCATCAGGTTCCGGCAGGCGTCGCAAAAGTGGCCTTGGTCGTCAACGCGACGGATGAGGAATTGGACGCCATTACCTCGACCGTCCCGCTGGACATGCTGCAACTGCATGGCAAGGAAAGCCCCGACCGCGTGGCGCAGGTGCGTACCCGCTACGGCCTGCCTGTGATGAAAGCCATTGGCGTGGCCGAGGCCGAGGATCTGGCCGCGATTGACCTGTATTCGGATGTGGCCGACCAACTGCTGATCGATGCCAAACCGCCCCGCAATGCAGAGCTTCCCGGCGGCAACGGGTTGGCCTTTGATTGGCGCTTGCTGGCCGGTCGCAAATACTGGCGGCGTCCCTGGATGCTGGCCGGCGGCCTGACGCCTGAAAACGTGGCAGAGGCTGTTCGCATGACCGGTGCGCAGCAGGTCGATGTTTCATCCGGCGTTGAATCGGCCCCGGGCGAAAAGGACGCGGCCCTGATCAAAGCCTTCGCAGCCGCGCTGGGGTGATCTGATCCGCGCCTTGTTTCGTATCTCCTGCAAGGGGAGATGGAACATGCTGGCAGCCTTTGGCGGTATTTCGCTGAAACATTGGTACAACGCGCCCGAGTTCTTCTGGCGCACGCGACAGGCGTTGCATCAGGCCAAGGGCGACCCGCTATGCGTCCATGCGGACGTGTTCCATCAGGCGGGCCTCTATTTCTCGCTCAGCGTCTGGCAGGATATCGAGGCGATGCTGACCTTCGCGCAATCCGGCCCGCATCGCCGCGTGATGCTGGCGGCTGACCGGCTGGCAAATGTGAACCGGTTTTATCACTTTCCTTGCATTGGCGTACCGACGCCCCAGCAGGCCGTGGACGTTTGGCAGCAGTACACAGATCGCGCGTCATGATGCGTTTTGCCCATGGCAAATCCCGCCGCCACCTCCTATGAACAACGGGTACGACGAGTGGAGACACCCATGGCCAACGATCTTTTCAACTCTTTCATGTCCGGCCCCGATGAACAGGGGCGTTTCGGTATCTTCGGCGGACGGTTCGTCAGTGAAACGCTGATGCCCCTGATCCTGTCGCTGGAAGAGGAATACAACAAGGCCAAGGATGATCCGACCTTCTGGGCCGAGATGGATGATCTGTGGGCCAATTATGTGGGCCGCCCCTCGCCGCTGTATTACGCCGAACGCCTGACCGAGCATCTGGGCGGCGCGAAGATCTACCTGAAACGTGACGAGCTGAACCACACCGGCGCACACAAGATCAACAACGTGCTGGGCCAGATCATTCTGGCACGCCGTATGGGCAAGACCCGGATCATCGCCGAAACCGGGGCAGGGCAGCACGGCGTTGCCACCGCCACCGTCTGCGCCAAGTTCGGCCTGAAATGCATCGTCTACATGGGTGCCCATGACGTACAGCGTCAGGCCCCGAACGTGTTCCGCATGCGTCTGCTGGGGGCCGAGGTGATCCCGGTGACAAGCGGCAGAGGAACGCTGAAAGACGCGATGAACGACGCGTTGCGGGATTGGGTAACCAATGTGCGCGACACGTTCTACTGCATCGGCACCGTCGCTGGCCCTCACCCCTATCCGGCAATGGTCCGTGACTTCCAGTCGATCATCGGCAAGGAAGCCAAAGAGCAGATGATGAAGGCCGAGGGCCGTCTGCCTGACACGATCATCGCCGCCATTGGCGGTGGTTCGAACGCGATGGGCCTGTTCTATCCGTTCCTCGACGACAAAGAGGTCAATATCATCGGCGTCGAGGCCGGCGGTAAGGGCGTGAACGAGAAGATGGAACACTGCGCCTCTTTGACCGGTGGTCGCCCCGGTGTGCTGCACGGCAACCGCACCTATCTGTTGCAGGATGACGATGGCCAGATCCTCGAAGGTTATTCGATCTCTGCCGGGCTGGATTACCCGGGTATCGGGCCCGAACACTCGTGGCTGAATGATATTGGTCGCGCAAACTATGTCGCAATCACCGACAAAGAAGCGCTGGAGGCGTTCCAGCTGTGCTGCGCCACCGAAGGTATCATTCCGGCGCTTGAGCCCAGCCATGCGCTGGCCCATGTGATGAAAATCGCGCCCGATCTGCCCAAAGTTCACCTGATCTGCATGAACATGTGCGGTCGCGGGGACAAGGATGTGCAGACCGTTGCGAAGTACCTGAACTTCGACATGTCAGACACCGAAGGCCGCACGGCGGACTAAGCGCTGAAACCTTCGAACGGATAGAACCGGCCCACATGTGGGGGCCGGTTTTTCTTTGTCCTTCGTGCTGAGCGGTCTCTAGCCCTTCGAATTACGCGGTGCCAAACGGACCTAAAAACGGTTCATTGCGATAAAGCTCAGGTGCTCCCTCGTAAGTTCTCGGGGTGCGTTGGCTTATCGGGTCGTGGCGGGCTGTGGTCTTTGATGCCGAATTTCAGGTGGCGTCAGTCGGTCTTGGTGGAGTGTTGACGCAATATGTCCAGCGGCACAATCTCCAGCGCCCGATGATGCGTGGCCTCAAGATGCACCTGCGGGGCGCAGCCCTCGTCATGGGCTTGCAGGAACCGACCCGCGCACAGGCACCAGCTATCGCCGGGTTTGAGGCCGGGAAAATCGAATTCGGGACGTGGGGTGCTTAAATCGTTTCCGACATATTTCGAATAGGCCAGAAACTCGGCGGTCATCACGGCGCAGACCGTATGGCTGCCCTGATCCTCGGGACAGGTGTTGCAGGCCCCATCGCGGAAGAACCCGGTCAGGGGATCGCGCGAGCAGGGGGCGAGAACGCCCCCCAACACATTGATGCTGTCCTGCTTTTGCATGGACCTACCTTACAGGCTTTCGGCAATCTTGCGAAACATTCCCAAATTCACATCGTTCATGCCCGGTTCACGGAACTTACGATCCGCAGCCGTCGAGACGATCAGAACACCGCGCGCCCGGTCGATATAGATGTGCTGTCCATAGACACCACGGGCCATAAATTCACCTTCATGCGCGCCGGGCGGGATCCACCATTGATAGCCGTAGCCGTATTCATCGGGCGCTGTCGGGGCGCTGGACGCAACGGCTTCGGCGATCCATTCAGCCGAAACGATCTGCTTTCCGTTGTATTCGCCCTCTTGCAGGATCATCTGACCGAACCGGGCGAAGTCTCGGGTGGTGAAGTTCAGACCGCCCAACGCAAACGCAACCCCGTCACCATCGGTGATGTAGAAGCCATCCTGTTCCAGACCCAGCGGCTGTATGACCTTTTCCGTCAACAGGTCTGTCACGCTGCGCCCGGTCGCACCACGGATCACCATGCCGATGACATGGGTGTCGATCGATACATATTGCCAATCCTCGCCCGGGGTTACGAACGTGTCCTGCAACGAGGCCGCGAAATCGTCCAACTCACCGCCCAAAGCAATAACGCGGCCCATCCGGTTAATGTCCGAGTCGTAGTCCAGATAGTCTTCGTCGAAGGTGACGCCGCTGGCCATGTTCAACACATTGCGGATCGTCGCGCCGTCATAAGCTGTGCCCTTCAGGCTTGGCGCGTATTTCACCACCGGATCATCCAGCGAGTCGATAGCCCCCTCGGCCATCACGATACCGAACAAGGTGGCAAGATAGCTTTTGGCGACCGACCAGGAGATTCGCCGATCCTCGGGCGTGGTGCCCTGATAATAGTCTTCGAACAGAATCTGCCCGTCCTTGATCACCAGCAAGGATGTCAGCGACCGTTCCTCAAGCCATTGGTCGGTTCCGTCAGGCAGCTCGATACCAGCGCCATAAGGAAGTTCGGACACCGGCCCGTCACCGCGCGGCAGGTTCGCCGTCAGGAATGCCTCATCCATATGAGAGAAATTGTAGACAATTTTCTCCTCCGAAAACAGAGAGTTCACGGCCATCAGGCGCTTGATCTCTTCGCGCTTCCAGAATCCGACAACCGCCGCTGCCAGCACCAGAATGAGCAGGATGCGCAGCACCCACTTCAACAATTTTCTCATAGATCTCCTCCAATTTGCGGATTGTTGTAGAACGCGGTTCGTTCAATTCGCAATTGGGACGTGGCGGCACTGCACGCGGATTCTACTTGAACTTATCCAGCAGTTTTTGCATCGCCGAACGGTCGTCCGGCTGGGGCTCTGGTTCGGCTTTGATGGCAGGCGCAGCCGGTTTTGCAGGGGGTTTGGATGATCGCGGTGGAGCGGTGCGCAGGGCGACCGCATTCATGAACTTGCCGCCATCGCCATCGGCCAGGTGCCCAGCACCATCCGAGACACCGCGCAGCACATCCTCAAGCCAATCGCCATCGGCTTTGGCAAAATCGCCTAGCACATAGGGCGACACCATTTCCTTGCGCCCCGGATGCCCGATGCCCAGCCGAACCCGGTCGTAGGCCGGGCTGATATGTTCGTGGATCGAACGCAGACCGTTATGCCCGGCATGCCCGCCGCCCGCCTTGACACGCACCTTGCCGGGGGCCAGATCCAATTCGTCGTGAAACACCGTCACGTCGGTCGAGTCCAGCTTGAAGAACCGCATCGCCTCGCCCACGGATTGACCCGAACGGTTCATGAAGGTCTGGGGCTTGATCAGCAGCACTTTTTCGCCGCCAAGACGCCCTTCGGCGATCTCGGCCTGAAATTTTGACTTCCAGGGGCTAAACCCGTGATCCTCGGCAATCCGGTCCACGGCCATGAAGCCGATATTGTGCCGGTTGCGGGCGTATTTTGAACCCGGGTTCCCCAATCCGACAAACAGTTTCATCGTCTCGTCCTTCGTGCAGTGCAGGGGGTTGATGGCACGGAATACCACCCGATTCCAGCCCGACCAAAAGAAAACGGGGCCCGAAATGAGCCCCGTTTCAAAATCCAAATCGTTGGGTCCGGATTTATTCTTCTGCAGCTTCCTGGCCGACGACTTCTACTTCGTCCGCGGCCACTTCTTCGCCTTCTTCATCGTCGCTGGTCGACAGACCGGTCGGCGCTGAGATGTTGGCGATCACGAAGTCACGGTCGATGGTCGGCTTGGTGCCAGCAGGCAGATCAACCGACGAGATGGTGACAACGTCGTTGATGTTCAGGCCGGTCAGATCAACGGTGATCTTCTCAGGAATGTCACCGGCGGTGCACATCAGTTCGACTTCCGGGCGGACGACAGTCAGAACGCCGCCCTTCTTGATGCCGGGTGCTGCTTCTTCGTTGATGAACTCAACGGGGATGTACAGCGCGATCTTGGTGGTCCGGCGCAGGCGCATCAGGTCCAGGTGGGTCGGCAGGTCTTTGACGACGTCACGCTGAACGTCGCGGCAGATGACGCGAACGTCTTCGTGGCCTTCAACCTTCAGGTTCCACAGGGTCGACTTGAACCGACCCGCTTTCAGGCGCTTGAACAGAACGTTGAACGGGATCTGAATCGGCAGCGGCTCTTTGTCGCCACCAAAAACAATGCCCGGAACCATGCCGTCGCGGCGTGCCTGACGAGCGGCGCCCTTGCCTGTCCCCGTCCGTTCCAGAGCTACGAGATCAGGAATCTCTCCAGCCATGATAATTCTCCAATGTTAGGGCGGGCATCCTCCAAGGCTGTATGCCCGCGTGAAGTCGCGTCCTTAGCTTGATTCATTGGGTTTGGAAAGGGGTTTTTGGCGGTTTTCCTTTTTGCGAGGCTCTGCCTCGCGCTCCGGGATATTTATAGCCAGATGAATAAAGGATCCATGCTTCATCTGGCCACAAATATCTCGGGGGAGTCGCCCGAAGGGCGGCGGGGGCAGAGCCCCCTGCGCACGCCCATCAGCTTTGCCAACGCCCACCGAAATCTTCGGGGACCAACAAGTTGTGACGGCCCAGATCGGTCACTTTGCGTTCCCCGCAAAGCGCCATAGTGGTGTCGAGCTCTTTTTGGATCACCTCAAGGGCGGTGGTCACACCGGCTTGTCCCATCGCACCCAAGCCATAGACGAAGGCGCGGCCGATATAGGTGCCTTTCGCGCCGAGCGCCAAAGCTTTCAGAACGTCCTGCCCCGACCGGATGCCGCTGTCCAGATGCACTTCGGTATCTCCGCCAACCGCATCCATGATTTCCGGTAGCACCCGGATCGAACTGAGCGCGCCGTCCAGTTGGCGACCGCCGTGGTTTGACACAATGATGGCGTCTGCCCCCAGTTTGGCCGCCATTTTTGCGTCGTCGGCGTCCAAAATACCCTTCAGGATCACCTTCCCGCCCCAGTGCTCCATCAGCTTTTCGACCTTCGTCCAATCCAGGCTTGGATCGAACTGTTCCGCGGTCCATGCGCCCAGAGAGGACGCATCTGAAATGCCCTCGACATGGCCAACGATATTCCCGAACTCTCGCCGTTTGGCGCGCAGCATTTCGATGCCCCAAGACCATTTGGTCATCAGGTTCGCGATGGTTTTCAGGGTCAGCTTGGGCGGGGCGGACAGGCCGTTTTTCAGATCCTTGTGCCGCTGGCCCAGGATTTGCAGATCCAGCGTTATGACCAGAGCGGAACAATTTGCATCTTTCGCGCGCTGGATCAGTCGGCTGACGTAGTCTGTATCCTTCATCGTATACAGCTGAAACCAGAACGGTTTGGTTGTGTGCTCGGCCACATCCTCGATCGAGTTGATGGACATGGTGGACAAGGTGAACGGCACGCCGAATTCCTCGGCGGCCTTGGCGGCTTTCATTTCTCCGTCCGCATGTTGCATTCCGGTCAGTCCGACAGGTGCAAGCGCAACAGGCATCGATACATCCTGTCCGATCATTTGCGACGCTGTCGAACGCCCGGCCATGTCCACCGCGACCCGCTGGCGCAGTCGGATTTGTTCGAAGTCCGAGCTGTTTTCGTGAAAGGTCTGCTCGGTCCAACTGCCGCTTTCCGCATAGTCGTAGAACATGCGTGGTACGCGGCGTTCATAGATGCGTTTGAGGTCTTCGATATTGGTAATAACGGGCATGAAGCAGACCTTTGAGGTTTTGGTTAAATTTTCTTACCAAGTTTTGAAGATCCTCACTACGCCTTTCGTGATTGCCTTTTCCGTGTTCACTCCCCGGTAAAACAAAAGCCGCAGCGGGGTGACCCGGCTGCGGCTTTGCTCAAGTAGTTTAGGATGCGTTTATTCAGACGGAATGGGCCCCGTCGGACAGGGATTTGACAAAATCCAGCACCTCGGCAACCGGCTTGCCTGCGCCGATCTGGCTGACAATGGCCGAACCGACGACCGCGCCGTCTGCAACAGTTGCAATCGCGCGCGATTTTTCAGGCGTATTGATGCCAAAGCCTACGATGACGGGCAAATCGGTCGCGGATTTGATCCGGGCGACCTCGGGTCCGACATTGGTGGCTTCGGCCTCTGCCGCGCCGGTGATGCCGGTGATCGAGACATAGTAGACAAAGCCCGAGGTGTTCTGCAGGACGCGCGGCAGGCGTTTGTCGTCGGTTGTGGGCGTGGCCAGGCGAATGAAATTCAGGCCCGTCGCCTGAGCGGGCAGGCAAAGCTCTTCATCTTCTTCCGGCGGCAGGTCAACAACGATCAGGCCATCGATGCCAGCGGCCTTGGCATCCGCCAGAAACGCGTCCACACCCCGGCTGTAGATTGGGTTGTAGTAGCCCATCAGCACAATCGGCGTGGTGTCGTCGCTTTCACGGAAAGCGCGCGCCAGATCCAGCGTCCGCTGCAATGTCATGCCACCGTCCAGCGCGCGTTGGCCTGCGGCCTGAATGGTGGGGCCGTCCGCCATCGGGTCGGTGAAGGGTAAACCCAGCTCGATCACGTCCACGCCTGCGCCCGGCAATCCTTTGACCACCTCCAGCGAGGTGTCATAATCGGGGTCGCCCGCCATGACATAGGCAACAAATGCTTTCTTGCCTTCAGCTTTCAGGGCGGCAAACTTGGCGTCGATACGGGTCATCGGATGTCCTTGCAATCAGGTTTGGACCTGATGTGCAGAAAGTTTCACCGAAAATCAATCCCGCCCGGACCAGAACGGATCAGAAGCCCAGATGATACCGCAAGAGCAGGGTGTTCACGCCCGGGTTCGGGTCCTGCGTGCTGGCGTTCGACTTGTGGGTGATCGCAACCGAGATCTTATCGCCGCCATTCAGCGTATAGCCGAGGCCCAGAAGGCTGCGGATCTGGAAACTGCCGCCCAGATCATTCTCATCGCTGCCTTCATTGTAGTATCCCGGCATCACGCTGCCTTCGACAAACCAACGGTCGTTGAGGCTGTATACCCCAATCAGACCGGCGCCGAGATGGGCGCCGCCATCGGCGTCAACTGACAGGGCCGCACCCCAACCGGCGCTGAACCGGGTCGCCTGGTGAAAGGGTTGATGCTGGTATTCCAGCGAAACAAGGGCCTGATCATCGGCAGCATCATCGGAAAAATCCGCGTATCCGGCACCAAAAATCAAGGATTGAGCCTGGGCTGCTGCAGGAAGGGCAAGCGCCAAAGCAGAGGCGAAAAGGAACTTCTTCATAACCGTATTTCTAAGGCTGTTACATCGTTACGCGCTAAGTGGTTATCGTAAGATGTAAATTTCAATTCGCGCAAGAACACGATTTAGGAACAGTTTCGTGATGTGGCCATTTGGGCTCGGTCCGTTTCGCGTCACGCTACTGCTTGCGCATTCCACCGCAGGTGCATAGAAGACGCCGTCACATCGCTTTCAGGAGGCCGCAATGGGCTTTAAAATGGGAATCGTGGGTCTGCCGAATGTGGGCAAGTCGACCCTCTTCAACGCGCTGACCAAGACCGCGGCCGCGCAGGCGGCGAATTTCCCGTTCTGCACCATTGAACCCAATGTGGGGGATGTGGCGGTTCCTGACGACCGGCTGGACAAGCTGGCGGCGATTGCCTCATCGAAGCAGATCATCCCGACCCGGATGACGTTCGTGGACATTGCCGGTCTGGTCAAAGGGGCCTCGAAGGGCGAGGGGCTGGGCAACCAGTTTCTGGCCAATATTCGCGAGACCGATGCCATTGCCCATGTGCTGCGTTGTTTCGAAGATGGCGATGTGACCCATGTGGATGGCCGCGTTGATCCGGTAGCCGATGCCGATACCATCGAGACCGAGCTTATGCTGGCCGATCTGGAAAGCATCGAAAAGCGCCGTGCCAATCTGGTGCGCAAGCTGAAAGGTAACGACAAAGAAGCGCAGCAGCAGGAGCGTCTGCTGGCCGAGGCGCAGGCCATGCTGGAAAACGGCAAACCCGCGCGTCTGGTCGAAGTCTCCGACGAGGACGCCAAAGCGTGGAAAATGCTGCAGCTGCTGACCACCAAGCCCGTGCTCTATGTCTGCAACGTGTCCGAGGAAGAAGCCACCGAGGGCAATGAGTATTCGGCCCGCGTGGCCGAAATGGCCGCCGCGCAGGGCAATTCTCACGTCATAATCAGCGCCAAGATCGAAGAAGAGATCAGCCTGCTGGAAGAGGACGAAGCGCAGATGTTCCTTGAGGAGATGGGCCTGGAAGAACCCGGCCTCGACCGCCTGATCCGGGCCGGTTACGACCTGCTCAAGCTTGAGACCTATTTCACCGTCGGCCCGAAAGAGGCCCGCGCCTGGACCATCCGCACCGGCACCGCCGCGCCGCAGGCCGCTGGTGTAATCCACGGGGATTTCGAAAAGGGTTTCATTCGGGCCGAGACCATCGCCTATGACGACTACATCGCTGCGAATGGCGAGCAGGGCGCGAAAGAGGCAGGCAAGATGCGGGCCGAGGGCAAGGGCTACATCGTCAAGGACGGCGATGTGATGCACTTTTTGTTTAATACCTGAACCGGAACTGGTTAGGTCGCCTGCGACGTGCCTTGTTTTGGTTAAGTCACCAGTAGAGCAAGGCTTGCAACGCATAGGCGTCGCGTCGGCCGAGCTTGGTGACAAAATGATCCGTCGCTGGCCGCGTAAGGCCGGGCGGGGATCGTTCTACTAATTAGATTTTTGCCGGTTGCCTGCTTGGTGATCGACTGATCTTTTTTAAGAGCGGCTTCTTAGTTCGTCGAATTGATGAATCAAGAACTCCTGTTCCCGCGCACGCGAAACAACCTTTACTCCGATCAGTCCGTGAACCAAGCCGGCAGCGCCTGAGAGGAATGCGGACAAGCAAATCCAAACTACCGTTGGTCGCATGTTCAGTATTCCTGCTAGCGGCAGAAACGTCAGGTTTCCAAACCAAAACGACGTTATCAACAGCAATGCGAAACCGGCAGTCAAAATCAGGACGACTTCTGAACTGACATTTCGCCGTGCACGCTTAATTATTTTTCGGCGCGCGGCCAAGGTTAGTTGGCCGGGATCAAAATCAAGCATTGTGTATTAGGACTCTCACTGTAATCACAAACGTATTCAGCTCTGTCATTCATTCCACCTTACCTTATGAAACCACTATATTTTATTAAAGCGGTAAGTGCAGGCTGGATCCTGTCGACCGCGCGCTCTCCCTTTTTGAATATGCTAAGGACAAGCAGAATGTGGTTATTGAGTTCTTGTTCGTGCACAAAGGCGTGCGCCCCACTTCGGTATCGTGTAAAACCCGGTGGCCTTGTATCAGAGACATCTCCAAATGATCGAAATCCGCGACCTCCAACTCCTCAGCGCCCTTGCACGGCATCGCCATTTTGCCAAAGCGGCCGAGGAATGCGGGATTTCGCAGCCCGCCTTTTCGATGCGCATTCGCAACCTCGAAGATCGGTTGGGTGTGTCCATCGTCCGCCGTGCCAACCGGTTTCAGGGATTGACCGAAGAGGGCGAGATGATTGTCCAGCGGGCGCGGCGCATTCTGGACGACACCAAGGCATTGGAACAGCAGGTGCTGGCGGCCAAGGGTGAGATCACCGGGACGCTGATCCTCGGCGTGATTCCGACCGCGATTGCCTTTACCGGGCGTCTGGTCAAGCGGTTGCGGGACGCTCATCCCCGAATTGTAACCCGGATCGAGACCATGTCCGCGACCGCGATCCAGCACCGGCTGGACGAGGGTAGTCTGGATGCGGGCATCACCTATGGCGACAGCATCGGCACCGATCTGCGGCAGGTGCAACCCTTGTATGAAGAGACCTATGTGCTGCTGGTTCCGACCCATATGACGGATGAAACCGGCCCTATTCCGTGGGCGCGTGTGGCCGAATTCCCGCTCAGCCTGCTGGAACCGCAGATGCAGAACCGGCGCATCCTTGATCGGATTTTCGCCGAACAGGGCCTGCACCCGGATGTGGTGGCCGAGACCAGCGGCTTCACCGCCTCGATGGTCATGGCGCGTGAGGGGTTGGCGGCCACCGTTGTCCCCCGCGTTCTGGTGCGGGCGCTGGGCGATCTGAGGGGGACGCGGGTGCTGCCTCTGGTCGATCCGATTGTCAGCAAACCAATATGTCTGGCGACCCTGACCCGCGACCCGGAGCTGCCCACGGTCGAGGCCCTGCGCGCTGTGGTGACGTCTTTGCGGTGATAAGCTGTCGTTATCGTGCGATTGCGACAAGCGATTTGACGATATGCTGGTCTGATGAGACACGGGCCTTAATCGGAGGGCATCATGGCACCATTAGACACCAAGCCATCAGGCGCACCCAAGGGCGTCTGGAAGTCAGGTAAAGGCAAGGGGCGGCACACGCCCAAAGGCCGTCAGTTCACGGATGAGGCGCAGGCGAAAATCACACGCCTGCTGGGCGACCGCCCGCGCCGCCGTGACCTGCTGATCGAGTTCCTGCATCTGATTCAGGATGCGCATGGCCACATCAGCGCCGACCATATCGCCGCGCTGGCGGTCGAGATGCGGATCGGTCAGGCCGAGATTTACGAAACCGCCACCTTCTACGCCCATTTCGATGTGGTGAAAGAGGGCGAGACGCCGCCGCCCGCGCTGACCATCCGGGTCTGCGATTCTTTGTCCTGCGAAATGGCCGGTGCCCAGCAGTTGCAGAAGGCGCTGGAGGATGGGCTGGACGCGTCGCAGGTCCGCGTGGTGCGCGCGCCCTGCATGGGCCGCTGCGACACGGCTCCGGTTTTGGAGATCGGTCACAACCATATCGACCACGCGACCCCAGAAAAGGTGCAGGCGGCGATTGCGGCAGGTGATACGCATGCGCATCTGCCCGACTACGAAACCTTTGCCGCCTACGCCGAAAACGGCGGCTACGCCAAGCTGGCAGAGCTGCGCGACAGCGGCGATTGGGAGAAGGTGCAAGAGGACGTTCTGGCCTCGGGCCTGCGCGGTCTGGGCGGCGCTGGCTTCCCGTCCGGCAAGAAATGGGGTTTCGTTCGGATGAACGAAGGCCCGCGTTATCTGGCCGTCAATGGCGATGAAGGCGAACCGGGCACCTTTAAAGACCGTTACTATCTGGAACGCACGCCGCATGTCTTCCTCGAAGGGATGCTGATCGCCGCGTGGGCGGTCGAGGCCGAGACCTGCTTTATCTACATGCGCGACGAATACCCGGCGGTGCTAGAAATTCTCGCGACCGAGATCGCCGCGTTGGAAGACGCGGGGATTGTCGAGAAAGGCTATATCGATCTGCGCCGCGGTGCCGGTGCCTATATCTGCGGTGAAGAATCCGCGATGATTGAGTCGATTGAGGGCAAGAAGGGCTTGCCGCGTCATCGTCCTCCGTTTGTGGCGCAGGTTGGGGTCTTTAACCGTCCGACCTTGGTGCACAACGTTGAGACGCTGTATTGGGTCACCAAAGTCTGCCGCGAAGGTCCGGAATGCCTCAACAGCACAGAAAAGAATGGTCGTAAGGGCCTCCGCAGCTATTCGGTCTCGGGCCGGGTGGCGCGGCCGGGGGTCTACCTGCTGCCTGCGGGCTCGACCATTCTGGACGTGATCGAGGCTGCCGGTGGCATGGCCGAAGGGCAGACCTTCAAGGCGTATCAGCCGGGTGGGCCGTCCTCGGGCCTGTTGCCCGCATCGATGGATGATATCCCGCTGGATTTCGACACGCTGCAACCGCATGGCACCTTTATCGGGTCGGCCGCCGTGGTGGTCCTGTCCGATCAGGACACCGCCCGCGATGCGGCGCTGAACATGCTGCGCTTCTTCGAAGATGAAAGCTGCGGCCAGTGCACGCCCTGCCGGGCGGGCTGTGAAAAGGCAGTGAAGCTGATGCAGGCGGACAAGTGGGATCAGGACCTGCTGGAGGATCTGTGTCAGGTCATGGGCGACGCCTCGATCTGCGGTCTGGGGCAGGCGGCCCCGAACCCGATCCGCCTTGTCATGAAACATTTCGCTGATGAAATCTGAGGGGAGACAGAGCCATGCTTGATGCAAGCCCAAACAAGACCGTCACCTTCAACCTGAACGGCGAAGACGTCACCGTGCCCGAAGGCTGGACCATCTGGGAAGCCGCCAAGGGGCAGGGGTTCACCATTCCGCACCTGTGCCACAAGCCGCAGCCGGGCTATCGCCCCGACGGCAACTGCCGCGCCTGTATGGTCGAGGTCGAAGGCGAGCGCACGTTGGTCGCCTCGTGCATCCGTCCGGCGGTGGACGGCATGGTCGTGAAAACCGACAGCGACCGCGCCGAGAAATCGCGCGCCATGGTCATGGAACTGCTGGTCGCCGACCAGCCCGAAGAGGCGCATGACACCTCAAGCCATTTCTGGGATATGGCCAAGCTGAACGATGTTTCAGACAGCCGTTTCCCGGCAAAAGAGGCCGAGAAAATCCCGCTGCTGGACGACAGCCACGTTGCAATGCGCGTCAATCTGGACGCCTGCATCAACTGCAACCTCTGCGTCCGTGCCTGCCGGGAAGTGCAGGTGAATGACGTGATTGGCATGGCCGGTCGCGGGCATACGGCGCAGGTGGTGTTCGACCAGAACGATCCGATGGGGGATTCGACCTGTGTGGCCTGTGGCGAATGCGTTCAGGCCTGCCCGACCGGCGCCCTGATGCCTGCCACCGTGCTGGACGATCAGCAAAAGGGCGACAGCAAGGATTACGATTCCGAGACCGAAAGCGTCTGCCCGTTCTGCGGCGTTGGCTGCAAGGTCTCGCTGAAGGTCAAGGACGGTAAGGTCAAATATGTCGAAGGGATCAACGGCCCCGCGAACGAAGGCCGTCTGTGCGTCAAAGGCCGGTTTGGGTTCGACTATATCCACCACCCGCACCGCCTGACCAAACCGCTGATCCGGCGCGAGGATGCGCCTGAAAAGGGGCTGAACGTCGATCCCGGCAATCTGGGCACCCATTTCCGCGAAGCGACCTGGGAAGAGGCGATGGATCTGGCGGCCTCGAAGCTGAAAGCCCTGCGTAACGAAGACCCGCGCAGCGTTGCGGGCTTTGGTTCGGCTAAATGCACCAATGAAGAGGCGTATCTGTTCCAGAAGTTCATCCGTCAGGGCTTCAAGCACAACAACGTCGACCACTGCACCCGTCTGTGCCACGCGTCGTCCGTTGCGGCTCTGATCGAGAACGTGGGTTCCGGCGCTGTGACCGCGACCTTCAACGAGATCGAAAACGCGGATGTGGCGATCATCATCGGGGCGAACCCGATTGAAAACCACCCCGTTGCCGCGACCTATTTCAAGCAGTTCACCAAGCGCGGCGGCAAGCTGATCGTGATGGACCCACGCGGTGTCGGCATGCGCAAGTTTGCGGATGAGATGCTGCAATTCCGTCCGGGGGCGGATGTCTCGATGCTGAACGCGATCATGAACGTGATCGTCGAAGAGGAGCTCTACGACAGCCAGTACATCCACCGCTGGACCGAGAACTGGGAGGCCGAGAAAGAACATCTGCGCCAGTTCACGCCCGAGGCGATGGCCCCGATCTGCGGCATCGAACCGGATCAGTTGCGCCGCGTGGCGCGCACCTTTGCGCAGGCCAAAGCTGGTCTGATCTTCTGGGGTATGGGCGTCAGCCAGCACATTCACGGCACCGATAACTCGCGCTGCCTGATCAGTCTTGCGTTGATGACCGGCAATGTCGGCAAGCCCGGTGCGGGTCTGCACCCGCTGCGGGGGCAGAACAACGTGCAGGGGGCCTCGGACGCAGGTCTGATCCCGATGTTCCTGCCGGATTACCAGTCGGTCATGGACGATGGTATTCGCGCCAAGTTCAACAACGTCTGGAACTCGGACGACTTTTCGAACGAGAAGGGCCTGACCGTTACCGAGATCATTGATCAAGCCTATGCGGGCAACATCAAGGGCATGTACATCATGGGTGAAAACCCGGCCATGTCCGACCCGGATGTGAACCACGCGCGCGATGCGCTGGCCAAGCTGGATCTGATGATCGTGCAGGATATCTTCCTGACCGAAACGGCGAACTATGCCGATATCATCCTGCCCGCCTCGGCGCTGTATGAAAAGAACGGCACGGTGTCGAACACCAACCGTCAGGTGCAGCGGGTGCGGCCTGCCGTGACCCCTCCGGGTGAGGCGCGCGAGGATTGGACGATCACCGTCGAACTGGCGCAGCGGATCGGGTTGAACTGGGATTACACCGACGTGTCTCAGGTCTTTGCTGAGATGAAGCTGACCATGGCCTCGCTGGACAACATCACGTGGGAGCGGCTTGAGACCGAGACGATCACCTATCCGTCGCTGTCCGAGACTGACCCGGGGCAGGCGATTGTGTTTGGCGATGGCTTCCCACGCGCGGATGGCAGGGCTCGGTTCACCCCGGCCAACGTCATCCCACCGGATGAAGCGCCGGATGACGAATACCCGATGATCGCCACCACGGGCCGTCAGTTGGAGCATTGGCACACCGGATCGATGACCCGCCGCGCCACCGTTCTGGACGCCGTGGAACCGGAAGCGAACTGTTCGATGAACCCGCGTCAGCTAAAACTGATGGGGATCGAGCAGGGCGAAACGATCCGCCTGACCACGCGCCGTGGATCGATTGAGATCATGGTGCGGGCCGACCGGGCAATTGCCGAAGATATGGTGTTCATCCCGTTTGCCTATGTCGAGGCGGCGGCAAATATCCTGACCAACTCGGCCATCGACCCCTATGGCAAAATCCCCGAGTTCAAGTTCTCGGCCATTCGCGTCGAAAAGATCGAAGACGCTATCGCGGCGGAATAGGCAGGAAAGCCATCCGAAACGACCAAGGTCGGCCCAAGCAAGAGCCGACCTTGGTTGCACTGTTTCTGTTCCCCACGACCGGAAAGAATTAGCCCGAGACCAGAACCTTGCCTTTCTGGGGTTTTGGCATCTTGCCTTTTGCCTGCTGCACGACATGAGTGATTTCGTGAGCGATCAGCTTATTGTTCTTTGAATCCGCACCCTTGCCAAAGCAGATGTCGTTCCCGTTGGTGAAGGCCTTTGCCTTTAGCTCTTTGCAGATATCGGCGGCATTCCCGCCGATGTGAACGCGGACCTTGGACAGGTCGGCACCCAACGCGCCTTCCAACCCGTCGCGCAGTTTCTTTTCCAGCTTGGTTGCCTTGGTCCCGGACACTTCGGTTCCGATCGCCTTTACTTTCGCCTTTTTGTTTTTCAATGCCCCGACGATTTTCTCGGCTTCTTCCGCTTTCATAAATGGCTCTCCGTATTGATTTCGAAGCCTTTTTTGCGCCGACCCGGTTCTGGGTTCAGTGACACGTTTCACATATAGAAATCAGATTTTTTCTTTTTTTGAGAAAGGATTGGATTTTACCCCACGTAGGTAGCGCAGCGTTGCGGTCACCCACTTCCACACTGGACAGACGGGACGTTTATCGGCCTCATATTCTGACCCAGCGGAGACGACATGAGATGACCAATAGCCCCCTGTCCGGATATGACGGACCTTACCCGGCACCTGTGGAAATCCGGGGCTTTGACGTGAAACCGGAATGGATCGACTATAACGGCCATATGAATGTGGGCTACTACGGCGTGGCCTTCGACAATGCTTTCGAGGTTCTGCTGGTCGAGCATCTGGGGCTTGGTGAACCTCAGGTTCAGGCCTACGGGCAGGGGCCATACATTTTACAGGCCCATCTGCATTTTCTGCGTGAGGTGATCGCTGGCGCGCCGTTCTACTTTCGGTTCCGATTGCTGGATGCCGATCACAAGCGCGGCCACTATTTCGCTCAGATGATCTCAGAGGAAGACGACGCCGTCTGCGCGACGCAAGAGGCGCTGTTCATGAATGTCAGCCATCAGACCGGGCGGTCGGTTGCTTACCCCGACTGGGCCATTGCGCGCCTGGCGCGGATGGTGGAAGACCACAAAACCTTGGAGAGCGCCCCTCAGATCGGTCGTCCAATCGGAATTCGCCGTTAATAATCGCGTTCGAAGAACAGGCCTATGCCGGTTTCGCCCCGGCCATCGACCGTGCCCCGGACCGTAAAGTTATCATTCACGTCCAGGTTCAGGTTCACCTCGGTATCGCCCTCGGTGTTGACCGTGAAGTCCGTGTAGAGGTTGTCGCTGAGATACGCGCCCGCGCCCAGACGACCCGCGCCGCCCTCGGTCGCGCCGATATCGATTGTGTCGACGCCGGTAGAGTCGCGCAGCCCCTTGGTGGCGTCACCGCCCGCACCGCTGAGCTGCGCCAGCGACGCCGCCATTTGCGCGATGATAAACGGCGAGAGTTCCGAGAACCGGTTGCCGAACAACAACATGGCCAGCGCCTCTTCGGCGGGGCGTTCGGGGTCCGAGAATACATCGACTTCCGGGGAATCCAGCGGCCCGGCGATTTCAATCGTGGCGGTTCCATCCGAGGTGCTGGCAGACGATTCGAACTCGATATACGGGGTCAGATCGCCTTGCAGTGTCACGATCCCCTTGGTCAGAGCCAGCCTGCGGCCCAGAATATCGAAATTACCCCGGATCAGTTCAATCTGGCCCGAGGGGACAACGGATCGCGTTGTGCCACCGATGAAAATCCGCCCACCCAGTTCCGCGTTTACGCCGCGCCCGCGCACAAAGACGGCTTTGGGGGCCAGCAGACTGATATCCAGCGCAATGCGCGAGTCGCTTTGGGCGGCTTCCTCTTTCACCACCAATTGCGCCCGTTCGCGGGTGACATATTGCGCGCTGCTTTCGCCGATATGCGTGATCTCGGGGATCGGAGCCGCGCCCACGGCGCCCGAGGCGGCGGCGAGGTTGATATTGGTTTCCTCAAACGTGATCTGACCGGACAGGGAACTGTTTCCGGCCAAAGCCCCCGCCATGACGATCTGACCGTTGAGCGTGGTCTCATAAAGCAGCTGATCGGTCAGCACGAGGCTGTTCAATGCGGTGGTGATTTGGGCGTTGAACGGCGGCGTCAGATCGACCGGGCCGGACACGGTAAACCCGCCACCGGCGCGCATGCCGCCATTCATTGAGATGGTGGCGCGGCTTTGCGCCAGATCGACCGACCCGCTGATCCCTGTCACCGTCTGTCCCGCAGTTGGAATCGCAAAGGACGTTCCGGATGTGGTGATTGACCCGCTTAGGGACTCAAGCGCCGGTGCGCCCTTCAGCGCCAGATCGAACCGGGCCGCGCCTTCGATCTTGTTCGGAGTGATGAAGATATTGGCGATGCCAAGGTTGACGCCGCCCTGTGCCCTCAGATCAGCTGTGCCAGCGGTTTCGTCGAACGTCCCCGCCACGGTGCTGTTGATCCCGGCGGGTCCTTCAGCCTTGGCGTCGATGGTCCAGACCCCGTCTGACCGCTTTGCATTACCGGTTGCCGCGACGGTGCCGGGGAAATCCGGCACAAACCGCTCGATCCGGTTGAGCTTGGCGTCAAAGTCCAGATCGGCAGAGCCATCGGTATCGACCGTTCCGACAAGGCTGGCGTAAGAGCTGTCGGGCCCCTGCAAATTGGCCGTGCCCTCCAGCCCCGATCCGGTTGGCGCAACATTGCCGTCCAGTTTCAGGGGGCCGGTGAGTGTTTCCGACAACCGCCCCAAGTCGTCGAGGGCGGCGGTAAAGTTCAGCCCCCCGGTCTCGCGGCTCAACTGACCCGAAGCATTGGCGGAAAGGGCCGTTCCTTTCAGGCGGAAGGTGCGGATGTTCAGCCCGTTCTCATCGTTCAGGGCGTCCACGGTCAGGGTCGTGCGCCCCTGCAGCAGCGCATCCACCTGCTCGATCCCCGCGCGGATGTCATCTGCCTTGACGCTGCCGTTCACATCGAAGGCCTTGCTGCCCACTGCGCCCTTGCCTTGAAGCTGCGCCTCGACCGATCCCGCCAGATCGCGGTTTGCAAGGCCCGAGAACAAGGACAGGTTGGGAACATCCAAACTGGCCGTACCATCAACCGCAATATCTCCGGTGGGATCATCAATCGTAGCCGCGATCTGGGCTGTCACGGCGTTTCCGTTGACCTTGGCCTCGCGGATCGTGATCTGATCCTTAGACACGGCCCCGTCAAACTCGACCGAAGTTTGCCCTGTCAGAAGCGGATCGATATCCGCCATCCCGGTTTTGATGTCCCGGCTTGTCATGCTGGCCTTACCATCAAACCGAGGCGTTTTAACGGCCCCGCTCCCTTGGACACTGGCGGTGACCGACCCCGCCAGATCGCGGCCCGCAAGGCCCGAGAACAGCGACAGATCGGGAATAGACGCACTGGTCGCGCCATCGAAAGCAATGTCGCCGGTTGGATCGTCAATCGTCGCCGCGACTTGGGCCGTTACGGCATTCCCGTTGACCGTTGCCTCGCGGATCGTGATCTGATCTTGCGACAGCGCCCCTTCGAATTCGACAATGGTTTCGCCTTTCAGAAGGGGGTCAATCTCGGCCATCCCGGTTTTGATGTCGCGTGCCGTAACACTGGCTGTGCCGTCGAATTCAAGGGTCTGAACCGTTCCGGCCCCTTGCAGGCTGGCCTGAACCGAGCCGCCAAGTTCGCGTTTCGCCAGACCGGAAAAAACTGACAGATCGCGCGCGGACAGTTTGGCCTGACCGTCGATTGACAGGTTGCCATCAGGGGTTGTGACCGTCCCGCTTGCCTGCGCCCGTGCCGCATCCGCAATCAAGGTAAAGTCGCGCAGCGTGATTCCATCGGCTCCGCGCTTGGCATCGACTGTGATTGTTGTCTCGCCCCGGATTACCGGATCGATGTCGTCGCGCCCGGTGGACAGATCGCTGCCCTTGACCTCTAGCTTGCCATCAAAGCTGCCCTCAAGCGGTGAGCCTTTGCCCACCAGCCGGGCCGAGGCCTGCCCGCCCAGTTGCAACTGCGCGAGATTAGAGAACCGGGACAGATCTGTTGCGTCCAGCGAGGCCGAGCCATCCACGGCCAGCCCGCTGGTCAAACCGCTGATCAGCGCATCGACGCCCAGCGTATAGTCCGAGCCCACCAGCTCGAACCCCGACAGGTCAAGCGACTGATCGCTGCCATAGTCGAACGCCCCGTCCAGCGTGATCCGGTCCCCCAGCGCGGTGTTCATCGCAGGGTCTGCCAGATCAAGCCCGTCCAGCGCCGCCTGCACGTCGCCATCGACGTTGACGATGTCGCCCTGTTCCAGCGTGCCCTGCGCGGTGATCTGCGCCCGGTCCAGACTGATCTGAGGCGATTTGAACGCGTTGGCCGTCAGACTCAGGTCCCACAGATTGCCATTCGACTGATCGAACAGGGCCGAGATTTGAGCGGCTTCAATCGATGTCTCACCGCCCGAGGCTGGCAAGACAACAGTTTCCCCATTGGGCGGCGAGATGCGCCCTTGCAACGCTGCCAGTTGCAAGGTCCCACCCGCCGCCAATTGCAACTCGCCTTCCAGATTCAGGGCTTGGGACGTGAAATCCAGATCGCTGATCTGCAACGCGCCTTCGGGCTGTGTCTTGCCGTCGACAAACAGGCGTGTGTCCTGACCAAAGAATACGTCCATGTCGTCGGCGACAAAGGGGGTCAGATCACCGCTTAGGTCCGCAGTGAAGGCAATCCCGTCTTCGGCCGTTTCATCCTCGGCCGTTGCCGAACGCAACCTGACCTGACCGGCCACCCGTTGCTGGTTGTCGCTGCTCAGTCCGATATCGGCGGTGAAATCGGTCAGCGGCCCTGATCCCTTGGCGGTCAGTCCAATGGGCGGGCTATCGGGGATTTTCAACGCCGTCGAGATCAACCCGCCCGAGGCTTCGGTCACGTTCAGATCCAGATCGATCTGACTGTTCGAGTTCTGGAACCCTGCCGCCAGCGTGATCTCATCCCCTGCACGGTCCAGCCTTGTAATGTCGAGATTTGTGTCCAGCGTACCGTCCGCCAATGAAAGGTCGCCAGTGACGGTCAGTTCTGCGGCCACGCCGATCAAGGGCTCGCCCAAGGCCAATTCATCGATCCGGATCTCGCCGATTTCGATTGAGACCGGCAATTCCGGCAATTGAAACGGCTGGGTTTCTGCTGACGGGGGTGGGGCTTCAGTCGTTGTAGTGCCCGGAGCGCGGGCCACGTCGATCTCTTGCGCGGTCAGGGCGTTGACTGAAAACCGGCCCCGGATCAGGGCAAGACGGTTCCAGTCCAGTTCCGCCCCTTTGATCGTCAGCCAGACGCCTTCGTCATCGGCCACCGTGATCTCTTCTATCGTTGCGCGTGAACTCAGCGCGCCTTCCAAGCCTTTTACAGTGACGTTCTGATCGTCTCCCGACAGCGTGTCCTGCAGGAACCGCTCGATCATGCTGCCACCTTCGTCCTGTGCGTAAGCCGCAACCGGCGCGCAGGTCAGTGTGACGACCAGAACGGGGTATGAAAGACGCTGTATCAAAAGGCCTGCCCGATCCCGATGTAGAATTGCAACCCATCGCCCGTGTCGCCCTGAACAGGCACTGCAAGGTCAAAGCGCAGCGGGCCAAAACCGCCCAGATCATATCTGACCCCAAGCCCAGCCCCGGCATGATCCTCGGCCCCGGTGCCAACGAATGAGGACGTGTCTACGATACCGTAGTCATAAAACCCGACCAGCGACAGGGTGTCGGTGATCTTGCCACGCACCTCGCCTGAAAAGCCCAGGAACGATTTGCCGCCCGCAACGCCGGTGCCGACCGGAATGCCAAGGCTTTCAAACGGTTGCCCGCGCACCGTCCCGGCCCCGCCCGAGAAGAACAGAAAGTCCGGCGTCACCCCATCCGGCGGCGGCCCGATGACCGAGCCCAGCTGGACCCGCCCCGCCAGAACCAGCCTGCCACCGGTTCCAAGGCTGGTATAGGCGCGACCGTCAAAGAACAGCCGGATGCCGGTATCCGTACCCGAAAGCCCAACAAACGGCATGACCTGCGAATCCAGATAAAACCCTTTTGTCGCACTGACCTTGCTGTCGCGCTGATCCCATTCGGATCGGAATGGCAGGATAAAATACCGGAACTTGCGCCCGTCACCATAGGCATCGTCTGCGTTCGACCACTGAAAGCCCGCCGACGCTTCGGCGTATAGCTGATCCGAAAAGGTGCGCCGTGCACCGTAAGCCAGTGAGGCGACGGTCACGTTGTAATTGTCGGTGTTTCGACGCTCCAGCAGCGCGCTCCAGAAGGTGTTGTCGTCCGGGCCCAGCCGGTCGGGTTGATCCAGTCGCAGGCCAATGCGTCCGTCCAGATCCTCGGCCCCGCCGATATTGCGCAGGGCGGCCTCGAACCGCAGACGCTCGGCGCGGCGAAAGACATTGCGGTGGGTCCAGGTGGCGGTGACGTCGACACCATCGCGGGATGCGAGCTCGACACCGAAGGTCAGACGGCGTTTGGGCAGGTCTTCGAAGGTTGCGTCGAAATCCAGCGTACCATCTGGGTTCGGTTTCTCACGCTCTTGCAGGGACACCACGTTGAAGGTTCCGGTGCGGCGCAGGCGCGTGCCGACTTTCTGGATTTTGGCGGGCGAATAGACCTCGCCGCTGGGAAAGCCCGCGATCTTTTCGATCGACCGGTGGCGAACATCGGTGTCGCCCTTGATGAACATCTGGCCAAAAGTCAGTCGCCTGTCCGGGTCCAGATCAATCTCTGCATCCAGCCGCGCCTGAGCATGGCGCGCGATCACTCGCTGCCCGGCCACACTTGCCTTGGCATGACCCGCGTCCCGCCACGCCTGAACACCGGCCGAGGCCGCCTGTTGGATCGCGCCCGTGGTGGCCAGCTTGCCGGTGGCGAATTCCTCGGGCAGCACCGTGTCGGGGGCCAGAGGTTGCACAATTGCCGTGCCGAATTTGAAGGTCGGGCCGGTTTCCACTGTGATAACCGCGCGGTTGATCTGATTGGGAACGGTGAGCGAGCTCATCTCGGCTGCTTCCTGCCCGTCCAGTTTGATGCTGACGACCGGGCTGAAATACCCCTCGTCATATAGGATCTGCACCAGCGTCCGATAATCCGACAGGGCGGCAGACAGAATTTCCAGCGGCGTGTCCAGCCCGCGATCTTCGGCGGTGGCGACGGAAGAGGTTTCTTTCAGGCGCTCGACAACTTCCTTGGGGGCTCCGGGGGCGGTCAGTGTGGTTTCCAACGCAACCAGCGTTGTTGGCGCAAGGGCGGCGACAGCGCCCAATAGCCAGCATCTCAGACCGCGTCGCGGCTTGCTTCCCTGCATCAGTTGGCTCCAACTGCCCCCGAGTCGAAATCTCTTGTGCCGTGTTTCTGCACGGCTCTTTGAATTCAAGTTAGAGCATCTGAAACCGTTTTGGGGAAGGGGTTAATCGCGCGATGCGCCGAATTGCCGTGATCCGTGACCGCGTTACAGCCCGGCGTTGCGGACCCATCGGATGATGGCATCGCGATCTTCTGGTTCCATAAAGGTCACATTGGCCGGCGGCATCGCATGGGTCACACCGGCCTGCAGGTAAATCTGCTGCGCGTTGCGGGCAATATCCGCCTCGGTTTCCAGCAAAACGCCTTTGGGGGCCCAAAGGATGCCCTCCCAAACCGGCTCACGTGCATGGCACATGGAACAGCGCCCCAGAACGATGTCGTGTGCCTGCTCAAACCCTTCGGCTGCTGCGAATTTCTGTTCATAGGGCGTCAACGGCTGCGCCTCGGCCTCTTCAACCGGTTCATACATCGGTGCGGTCGACAGCCACATGATGGCGATGAACAGCATGGCGGTTGCCAGCCAGGTCCAGGTGGGGTTGCCTGCACGCGCGTGGCGGGTGTTGAAATAGTGCCGGATGGTGACGCCCATCAGGAACACCAGCGCGGCGATGATCCAGTTGTATTGGGTCGCAAAGGCCAGCGGGTAGTGGTTGGACAGCATCAGGAACAGAACCGGCAGGGTCAGATAGTTGTTGTGGGTCGAACGCAGCTTGGCGATCTTGCCGTATTTCGGGTCGGGTGTGCGCCCGTTCTTCAGGTCATCCACAACGATGCGCTGGTTCGGCATGATGATGAAGAACACGTTGGCCGTCATGATCGTGGCGGTAAAGGCCCCCAGATGCAGCATCATCGCGCGCCCGGTGAAAATCTGGTTGTATCCCCAGCCCATAGCCACCAGCAGGACGAACAGCAGTACCATCAACAGGGTTGGACGCTCGCCCAGACCGGATTTGCACAGAAAGTCATAGACCAGCCATCCGATAGTCAGGGACGCTGCCGAGATCAGAATGCCTTGCCACAGTGCCAGATCGGCCTTTTCGGCGTCGATCAGGTATAGTTCTCCGCCGACCCAGTAGACGATCATCAACAGCGCCGCACCGCTGAGCCAGGTTGAATAGCTCTCCCATTTGAACCAGGTCAGATGGTCGGGCATCCGCTCGGGCGCGACCAGATATTTCTGAATGTGGTAGAAGCCGCCGCCATGCACCTGCCATTCCTCGCCATCCGCAGGGCCGGGGATATTGCGGTTCAGGCCCAGATCCAGCGCGATGAAGTAGAAGGACGATCCGATCCACGCCATGGCCGTGATCACATGCAGCCAGCGCACGGCAAATGCCATCCAGTCCCAGAACACGGCAAAGTCGTACATGAATGAGGTCTCCGATTGGTTGCCGCCACACTAGGCAAACGGGCTTTTCTTCGGTATTCCCGTATATTGTCAAACTGTATCAAAAAAAACGATAAGATGTCCTATCTCGACAATATCCGCACCTTCGTCAGGGTTTATGATCTGGGCAGCATGTCCGCCGCCGGGCGCGATTTGCGGATTTCACCGGCTGTGACCTCGGCGCGGATTTCTCAGCTTGAGGATCATCTGGGCGTGCGTCTGTTTCAACGCACGACGCGGAACCTGTCACCGACCGAGCAGGGCAAAGCGTTTTATCCCGGCGCGGTGGCGGTGCTGGATGCGGTGGATGAGGCCGAAGCGCAGGTGACGCACCTGACCGAAGCCCCGCGCGGGTCTCTGTTCGTGGCGGCTCCGCTGGGGGTGGGGCGGCGGTTACTTGCCCCGCATGTGCCTGATTTTCTGGCGGAATACCCCGAGATCGATGTGCGTTTGCGCCTGACGGACCGATCCGTTGACCTCACGACCGAGGGGTTGGATCTGGCCTTTTTCATCGGTCAGCCCGAGGACAGCACCTTGCGCATCCGCAAAATCGCCGATTGCCAGCGCGTGCTGTGCGCTGCCCCTGATTATGTGAAGCGGAGGGGGATGCCTGAGACAGGGGCTGATCTGGTGAAGGACAAACACGAATGCCTAAATCTGCGCTTTCCCGGCGCGACCGAGTTTCAATGGATGCTGGAGACCCCCGACGGCCCGAAACGCTATGCGGTGTCGGGCCGGTTCGAATGTGATGACGGAGACGTCCTGACGGACTGGGCGCTGTCCGGGCAGGGCATTGCCATGAAGCCGGTGTTTGAAGTGGCCGATCACCTAAGCGCGGGCCGTCTGGTGGCCGTCGCGCAGGATACGCCGCCCGTGCCGGTGCAGATGGCGTGCCTTTATACACACCGCCGCCATCAGGACCCCAAGGCGCGCCTGTTCATGGATTTCATGATCGAGCGGATCGGAAAAGTCGTCCGAAACTCGGAATTGCCAGCCGGGTAGCGCTCCCGCCCCTGTTTGTGCCGTTCCGGCACCGCACAGCGTTGGGCCGGGCGCCGCAGCTGTGCTGCGGCGCGGGTGCGGCGGGATCGGGTGTGGCGCTGCCATTGATAAAAGCGCAACCGCGCCGGGCCCGCAGGGCGCGGCGCTGGGCCCAACGGGAAGGGACCCTGAAAGGGTCTCTGACCGGCGGGAGGGTTAGCTGCCGCGATAGGTCGAGTAGCCGTAAGGGGAAAGCAGCAGGGGCACGTGGTAATGTGCCTCGGGGTCGGACATACCAAACCGGATCGGCACCTGATCTAGAAACAAAGGGTCATCCCTGTCTTGTCCTGTCGCGCGCAGGTAATCGCCGGCGAAGAAGATCAGTTCATATGTGCCGGTCTTGAACGTCTCCTGCGGCAGGATCGGGCTGTCGGTACGACCGTCGGCATTGGTTTCCATCTCGACCAGCTTGCGATGGGAATTGCCGGACACGCTGTACAACGCGATTTTCAACCCGGCGGCGGGGCAGCCCCGGGCGGTGTCCAGAACATGTGTTGTCAGATAGCCTGCCACGAAAGCCTCCCTCAGATACGTCACTTTGCTGTGACACAGTGTGGCGCAAAGATCAAAACAGGGGAAATGCCGAAAGAACCGGAAACAGCGTTCGGATTGATTTGATAATCATTGGCGAATTTCTAGGATAAGCCTGTCGAAACATCCAAAACCGGAAGACGCCATGCAACCGCCTCGATACCCCCGCGACATGATTGGATACGGTGCCAACCCGCCAGCGGCGCAATGGCCGGGCGGGGCCAAGCTGGCCGTCCAGATCGTACTGAATTACGAAGAGGGCGGCGAGAACTGCGTTCTGCACGGTGATGCCGCATCCGAGGCGTTTCTGTCCGAGATCGTCGGCGCGGCGCAATGGCCGGGCCAGCGCCATTGGAACATGGAATCGATCTATGAATACGGCGCGCGGGCCGGGTTCTGGCGGCTGCATCGCTTGATGCAGGGCCTGCCGATCACGGTTTACGGCGTGGCATCGGCTTTGGCGCGGTCGCCGGATCAGGTGGCCGCGATGAAAGACGCCGGTTGGGAGATTGCCAGCCATGGGCTGAAATGGGTGGAACACAAAGACATGCCCGAGACGCAGGAGCGCGCCGAAATTGCCGAGGCGATCCGGCTTCACACCGAGGTCGTCGGTGAGCGCCCGCGCGGCTGGTACACCGGGCGCTGTTCCGAGAACACGGTGCGTCTGGTGTCCGAAGAGGGCGGGTTCGATTATGTCGCCGACACCTATGACGACGATCTGCCCTATTGGGCACAGATCGACGGTCGGGATCAGCTAATCGTGCCCTACACGCTGGATTGCAACGATATGCGCTTTGCCACGTCGCAAGGGTTCAATGCGGGCGATCAGTTCTTTTCCTATCTCAAGGACAGTTTCGACGCATTGTATGAGGAAGGGCAGGCGGGGGCGCCCAAGATGCTATCCATCGGGTTGCATTGTCGTTTGATTGGGCGACCGGGCCGCGTCATGGCGTTGAAACGTTTTCTGGAATACGCGCGCAGCTTCTCGGATGTGTGGTTTGCCACCCGGTTGCAGATTGCTGAACACTGGGCACAGACCCACCCGCCGCAATCCCATCCGAAGCCGTCGCAGATGGGACGGGACGCGTTTGTCGAAGCCTATGGGGGCATTTTCGAACACTCGGCCTGGATTGCCGAGCGGGCCTATGATCTGGAACTTGGGCCTGCTCATGACACCGCAGGCGGGTTGCACAACGCTTTGGCGCGGATCTTCCGGTCGGCCTCTGAGGCCGAGCGGTTGGGGGTTCTGACAGCGCATCCTGATCTGGCGGGCAAGCTGGCGCAGGCCAAGCGGTTGACGCAGGAAAGCACGTCCGAGCAGGCCTCGGCCGGGTTGGACGCGCTGACGGATGAGGAGCGCGCGACCTTCACCGAATTGAATACGCGGTACACTGAAACGTTCGGATTTCCGTTCATCATTGCGGTGCGGGATCATGACAAGGCCTCGATCCTTGCGGCCTTTCAGCGGCGGATTGAACAGGATCGCGATACCGAGTTTGCCGAGGCCTGCCGTCAGGTTGAACGCATCGCCGAATTCCGGCTGCGGGACGTGTTGCCCTCATGAGCCGCCAGATCGTTGCCGAGCCGCTGACTGCCAAGCTATTTGCGCCTTTTGGTGATGTGATCGAAGTGTCTGGCGATGCCGACAAGATCATCAACCAGGGGCAGTGTGGCCGGTATCATGATCGGGCGCTGCTGGATTTCACCGACGGGCGCGCCGGGATCAGCCTGTTCAACGCCAACCCGCGCGCGCTGCCATATGCGCTGGATATGGTCGAGCGGCACCCGGAGGGCAGTCAGGCGTTTATCCCGATGACCCATCAGCCGTTTCTGGTCGTCGTAGCACCCGATGAAGGAGGGCAGCCTGGGCGGCCCAGGGCGTTCATGACACGAGCCGGGCAGGCCGTGAACTATCATCGCGGTACGTGGCATGGGGTGCTGACGCCTTTGCACGGCCCGGGCCTGTTTGCCGTGGTGGATCGCATCGGTGAGGGTGCGAACCTCGAGGAATTCTGGTTCGACACCCCCTATGAGGTGATTGCGGGCTAACCCCGGAAGGCTCCCGCCCGGTCAGAACGCATCGAAGATGCGCGCTGACCCGTTGAGCCGGGCAGCGCGCGGGCAGGCCCGCCCGCTGCGGTCAGTCCGGATCAACCCGTCGCCATCAAACGGGCCACGTCCAGCATGCGGGCGGAAAAGCCCCATTCATTGTCATACCAGCCGAAGACACGGACCTGATTGTTGCCGACCATTCGGGTCTCGGGGCCTGCGATAACCAGCGATTCGGGGCGGGATCGCAGATCGGACGAGACCAAAGGCAGATCGGTCCAGCCAAGAACCGCCGAAGCCTCGACCGCTTCGCGAAACGCGGTGTCGAAAGCCTGTTCGCTCATGCCGCGCCCGAGCGTTGCCACAAGGTCCACCGCCGAAACGCTGGCGGTTGGAACCCGCACCGCTGCGCCCGAAATCCGTCCGGCCAGATGCGGGAGAACAACGTCGATCAGGTGGGTCGCGCTGGACGTGGTCGGCACCATCGACAGCGCCCCTGCGCGCGAACGCGCAAGATCGCCGCGCGGCGCGTCGACCATCGGCTGGCTGTTGGTGTAACAGTGGATAGTGGTCATATGGCCCGAGACGATGCCGCCGATCTGATCCAGTGCCCGAACCAGCGGCGCGAGGCCATTGGTGGTGCAGGATGCGTTCGAGACGATGCTGGCATCGCCCAGCTGATCCTCATTGGCACCCAAAACCACCGTCAGTTCAGCGGCGGGCGAGGGCCCCGAGATCAGCACCTTGCGTGCGCCAGCCGCCAGACCCCGGCGGGCGACATCGGATGAGCGTGCAATGCCGGTGCAATCCAGCAGGACGTCAACGCCTGACAGATCGATATTCGCCAGATCGGAACTGTGCGTCATCGGCACCGTGCGCCCGTCTATGATCAGGGCTTCGTCACCGGCAGACACGTCCCCGGCATAGGGGCCAAAGGTGCTGTCGTATTTGAACAGATAGGCACAGGTGTCCAGCGGTGCGATATCGTTGATCAGCACCAGCTCGATATCTGATCCTTGCGGCTGGGCCAGAACCTGCCGCAGGATCGTGCGGCCAATGCGGCCGAATCCGTTGATCGCGAGTTTCATGCGCAAGCTATGGCAGGCAGATCAGGCGATCTCAACGAAAGTATTGTACCAATTTCAACCGCAACTGACCTGCGAGAAGAACTGCCCCGAGATGTTCTGATACATGCTGGCCACGATCGGTTTGCATCCGGTTGCCTGCTGGATCGCCGCGATGGCCTGCAGGGTGCGCAGGCGCGGGGGCGGGCCGAACGGGTTGAGGTTGTTGTTGTCGCGGGTGGCACGGTAGATGACCGGCTCGTCCGAGACTTTGGTCACGGCCCATGTGCGGCTCATGACAAAGACCGATTTGGTCTCATCCTTGGCAGCGACCGGCGTGGACAAGGTTGCGGCCACCATGGCGCATGCGGCCAGAGCCATCAGGGGGGTACGCAGTTTCATCAGCCAGTCTCCAATACTCAAACAATGGAATTTGCTGGGATTTCAGCAAATTCCGGGGCCGCTGTGAACCCCTGCAGGGGTAAAAGGCGATGAAACCGGGTTTAGCGGGGCAAGGATAACGGCATATGCCGGTTCACATCTTTGTACAGAAGATACCGGAAACGCCCCGGTCCACCCGCGTAACAGGCCTGCGGGCAAAAGGCGCGTAGCCACATGTAATCGCCTGCCTCAACCTCAACCCAATCCTGATTGAGCCGGTAGACGGCCTTGCCTTCCAGCACGTAAAGCCCGTGTTCCATCACATGGGTTTCAGCAAAGGGGATCACGCCGCCGGGTTCGAAATTGACGATGTTGACATGCATGTCGTGACGCAAGTCCTGCGGGTCGGCAAAGCGCGTTGTGGACCAGCGCCCTTCGGTTCCGGGCATCTCGATCGGCGTCACGTCTCGTTCATTGGTGATGATCGGGTCGGGGACGGGCAGCCCGTTCACGGCCTCATAGGCCTTGCGAACCCAGTGAAACCGCGCCACGGCGTCGGATCGGTTGTGCAACGTCCAGTCCGCGCCGGGTGGGATATAGGCGTACCCCCCTGTATCCAAATTATATTCCGTTCCGTTCAACGTCAGATGCACGGCCCCCTCAACCACAAACAGAACGGCCTGAGCGCGCGGGTCTGTTTCAGGCTGATCGCTGCCGCCGCCAGGCTGAACCTCCATAATGTATTGCGAAAACGTCTCGGCAAAGCCGCTGAGCGGACGGGACAGGACCCACAGGCGCGTGCCCTCCCAAAACGGCAGGTAGCTGGTCACGATGTCGCGCATCGTGCCCTTGGGAATGACGGCATATGCATCTGTGAACACCGCCCGGTCGGTCAAAAGCTGGTCCTGGCCGGGGTGCCCGCCGAGGGGCGAAAAATAGGTTGGTTGTGTCATCATGTGCCTCGGGTTCGTTTGCGTTGCACTATGTGACCAAACCGGGTGCGGCCTCTAGCGCTGGGCTTGCGATAGGTTTGTTCGGGATAATTTGAAGGTCGCCGCGATAGGGGTTGGCCACGCCCCCGCGCAGGTATATCCTTGAAGTCAAAATTGATTTCAGTTCAGCGAGGCAGAAATGAAAGCCCGGGTCTTTTTCGCATTGGCACTACTTAGCATGGCAGGCGTTACGACGACCGCCTCGGCCAAACCATTGTCCCGAATCATCGCCGAAATGGGGCTTTCGCCTGCGGATTTCGAGGTGGCAAACAAAGCCTCGCGCAGCTTGCTGACCGACGGCACGCCCCGCGTCGGCAAGGAGATCGGGTGGAGCAATGTCGAGACCGGATCAAAGGGGACAATCCGGATTGATGCGGTCGAAGGCAATTGCGTCCGGCTGCAACACGACATTCAGCCCGAAGGCAAAGAGGCCTCGCGCGGGGTCAGAACCCGTCAATGCAAGGACGCGGGCGGCAACTGGGTGATGGCGCCCTGATTGCGCTAGTAACCGCGCGCCCTGTCGACCTCATTCAGAAGTGGCGCGCCGGTTGTCAGCCGCTGGAAGTTTTCTGCCACATCCGACAGCGCATCGCCCAGATGCCAACCGGACACATGGGGCGTGATCGTCACGCTTGGGTGCTGCCAAAGCGGGTTGTCGGCTGGCAGCGGCTCGTGACACGTCACATCCAGAATTGCATGGCCGGGCGTGCCCTGATCCAGCGCGGCAATCAGCGCACCCTCGTCAATCAGATCGCCGCGACCGGCGTTCAATAGCTGACTGCCGGGTTTCATAGTCGCCAGCATCTGCGCGTCGAACAGACCCACCGTTTGCGGGGTCGAGGGCAGGATGGCGCAGACATGATCGCACTGCCCCAGCAGACCGGGCAAGGCATCGTCGCCCTGCACGCAGGTGACGCCCTCGATCTGCTTAGGCGACCGGCTCCAGCCCAGAACCTGAAACCCGACAGCGCGCAGCATTCGCGCCGTGCGGTCCCCGATATGACCCAGACCCAGAACGCCGACGGTTGTATGGGGCGTGAAGGTTGGTTCCTTGGGCAGCCATTCAGCACGGGCCTGCGCGGCTTCGTGAAATGCCATGTGACGCTGGGCGCGCAGAATGTAGGCGACGAACCATTCGGCAATGCCTTGTGCCGGTGCATCCGGTTTCAGGCGCGCAACCCGCATGTGATCCGGCAGGTTGGGATTGCCGACAATCGTTTCTACGCCCGCCCCAAGCTTTTGCACCAGTTTCAGGTTCGGCAGCTGGTGCAGGTGGTCGTCTTTCAGGCCCACGACCGCAACCATCGTGATCTCATCGGCGTTGCCGATTGCGTCCGGCGTGCGAATATCGGCACCGGGGATCGCGGACCGGATGTCATTGGCGATGTCCGCATCGCTGATCCAGTTGGTCAGGCCGGTGTCTATCAACAGCGCCATGGGCGGTTCCTTCCCTTGAAATTGAACGTGGTGACGTTCCGTCACGCAACTGGACAGAGTCGCAACAGTTAAGCCATCCTCGGTCCGTAAGGTACAGCCCGGATTTCACCCGGCAGGAGGGAATTTCATGAATATGTCATTTGGTTTGCGCGAGGAAAACCGCGCCCTTTTGCAACGTGTCGCCGACATGGTCCGGGATGAGATCATGCCGCTGGAAGAAGAATACCAGGCCGAGATCAACAAGGACGACCGCTGGCAATATACCGAACGCCAGGCCGAAATCCTTGAGGGGCTGAAAGCCAAAGCCAAGGCCGCCGGTCTGTGGAATTTCTGGCTGACCGACAGCGACAAAGGGTTCGGGCTGACCACGGTTGAATATGCTTATTTCGCCGAAGAGATGGGCAAGACCCCCCTTGGGGCCGAGGTGTTCAACTGTTCCGCCCCCGACACCGGCAATATGGAAGTGTTCGAGCGTTACGGCACCGAGGCGATGAAACAACAGTGGTTGAAGCCACTGCTCGACGGCCAGATCCGCTCGGCCTATCTGATGACCGAACCGGATGTGGCTTCATCCGATGCGACCAATGTGTCGATGTCCTGCGTGCGGGACGGCGATGACTATGTCCTGAATGGCGAGAAATGGTGGTCATCCGGCGCGGGCGATCCGCGCTGCAAGGTCTATATCGTGATGGTCAAAACCGGCGGCGAGGATCAGCCCAAGCACAAGCGCCAGTCGATGATCGTGGTGCCCGCCGATACGCCCGGGATCGAGGTTCTGCGACCCATGCAGGTCTACGGCCACGACGACGCGCCGCACGGCCATATGCATATTCGGTTTACCGACGTGCGCGTGCCCGCAGAGAATATCCTCTTGGGCGAAGGCCGCGGGTTCGAGATTGCGCAGGGCCGCTTGGGGCCGGGGCGCATTCACCATTGCATGCGCGCAATCGGTCAGGCGGAAAGCGCACTGGAGCAGATGTGCAAGCGTTCCATGCAGCGTGAGGCGTTCGGCAAGAAGCTGGCGCAGCTGGGTGCCAATTACGACATCATCGCCGAATGCCGGATGGAGATCGAGATGGCCCGCCTGCTGTGTCTGAAAGCGGCGTGGTACATGGATCAGGGCGATGCGCGGGCCGCGGCCCCGTGGATCAGCCAGATCAAGGTGGTTGCGCCTCGGGTCGCGCTGAAGGTGATCGACGAGGCGGTGCAGATGTTCGGCGGGCAAGGGGTCAGTCAGGACACACCACTGGCCACCGCCTGGACTCATGTGCGAACCCTGCGACTGGCCGACGGACCAGACGCGGTTCACCGCCGTCAGGTCGCGCGGGCCGAATTGAAGAAACACACGCAGGAAAAGGTCTGACGCACCGCATGACCAGGTACGAATTCGACAATCTCGCCTATTTTCATCAGCGAGAAGATGGGGCTTTTGTCGGCAACGACCCGGCGCGCGGCCCCTGGTCAGCCGATCATTGTCACGCGGGGCCCGTCAGCGGCCTGATCGTGCGCGCTGCTGAAACCGAGGTTGGGCCCGAGAAGATGCTGACCCGTCTGACGGTTGATCTGCTGCGCCCTCTGCCCCTGTCGGGCTTGCGGGTGGCGGCAGAGACTACACGGCACACCAAAACGCTAGCCACCACGCGGGTGACGGTGCACGATCTGGACGACACCCTGTGCGCTACGGCGACAACCATGCATCTGGCGCGTCGTGATCTGGGCACAGTGCCCAATGTCCACGTCACTCAGCTGCGGTTCGAAGATGCGGTTGATGGGCCTTTCCCGATCGGTGAACTGCGCCACGACCTTCCGGGATTTGCCCATTACAGCGACATCAGATACCCGGCAGGGGGCAAACAGGGGGCCGGGCCGAAAGCCATCTGGATGCGCACGCCGAACCTGTTGGAGGGTGAGGTGCAATCGCCGATCCAGTCGCTTTGCCCGCTGGCCGATTGCGGCAACGGTATCTCGTGGAATGCGCCAACGGCGGAAATGGGGTTCATGAACACCGATCTGACGGTGAACATCCATCGCGAGCCTGTCTCGGAATGGTTGGCAGCCGACTCGATCTCGCACTGGCAACCTTCGGGCGTCGGCATGTCGCAATCGGTTCTGTATGATGCCGAAGGGCCAGTGGGGACAGCGCTGCAAACGTTGGTTCTGTTCCCACCCACATGATGCGCTCGGCCGGTTTCTGCGGTGAAGCCGGGAAACGCATTGCCGCTGCGGTGTTGCCGCCCTATCTTGCCGGCATGCGTTGGCTGATACCCATTCTGACTTGCTGCCTGCCGATCCCCGCGCTGGCCCACCCGCATGTCTTCATTGACACCGGGCTGGAGTTCATCGTGGACGAAGCAGGCAACCTGACCCATGTGCGCGTGACCTGGGCGTATGACGAATTCTACTCGCTGCTGGTTCTGGAGGATTTGAAGCTGGATCAGGACGCAGATGGCGTTCTGACAGAAAGCGAAGAGGCGTATCTGACCGGGTTCGACGCGCAATGGGTCGAAGGCTACAACGGCGATCTGGTCGTGACTGCCGGTGGTGCGCCGGTCAAGCTGTCCGGTCCGCTGGAACCCCACGCGACAGCCGAGAACGGGCGCGTCGTGACCACGCATCTGCGCGAGGTCGAAGGGGGTGCCGTGCCAGCTTACGCCTTGTCGGCCAAACCGTTTGATGAGACCTACTATACCGCATACGAAGTCAACCGGCCCGTGACCGTGTCCGGCCCGTCCACATGTTTTATCGAGCGTGTCGATCCCGATATCGATGGTCAGTTGGCGCAGATGCGGGCGTTTCTGCTGACATTGGATGCGGATTACGATCTGGAGGAAAACGACATCCCTCTGGTGGGCGAGAACTTCGCGACTGAGATCCTCGTGTCATGTCCAAATACCTGATCGTTCCGGTTGCCATCGCCTTTGGCCTGTTGGCCTGGTTCTGGGGAAGCGGTGGCTTTGACAGCCTCGCCGCCTGGGCCGCGGGTGAGCAGCGCGAGTTTCAGAACCAGATCGCACGGGCCTTGCGGGCAGCGCGGGCCGAGCAGCCGCAAGCCGTGGCAACGCTGCTGACCGTTTGTTTCGCCTACGGGTTCTTTCACGCGATCGGTCCCGGTCACGGCAAGGTCCTGATCGGAGGGTACGGTCTGGGCCGCCGCGTCGCGTTCTGGCGCTTGTCCGCGATCAGTGTGCTGTCCAGTCTTGGTCAGGCGGTGACGGCGGTTGTTCTGGTCTATGCCGGAGTGCTGGTCTTTCAGCTGTCGCGCGAGACCTTGGTAGGCACGACCGAGCAGGTAATGGCCCCCATCAGCTACGCGGCGATTGCAGCGATTGGCCTGTGGCTGGTTTTTCGGGGGGTGCGTAGCTTTGTCAGGCGGTCCCGTAACGACGCCAAGCCTTCCCATGCCCATGATCACCACCACCATCATCACCACGAGGGCGAGGTCTGTTCGGATTGCGGCCACCGCCACGGCCCCAGCGCGGAAGAAGTCGCCAATGTCGGCAGCCTGCGCGAGGCGATCATCCTGATCGCAGGTATTGCCGCGCGCCCCTGTACCGGCGCGCTTTTCGTGCTGATTCTGACCTGGCAGATGGGTATTGCGATGGTCGGTATCGCCGGAGCCTTCTCGATGGCGCTGGGCACGGCACTGGTTACTACCTTGGTCGGCTGGACGTCATTTGGGCTGCGCGGCGGGCTGCTTGCTTCGGCCTCGGCCACCCGGTTCGCCTCCGTTCTGGCACCGACCATCGAACTGGTGGCGGGGCTGGTGATCGCGGTTATAGCCGGTGGTCTGCTGTTGCGCGCGATCTAGGTCAGTCGAAGACCGGCTCGGGGTAGCCGACCCGCGCCAGATACAGCCCTTGCGGCGGGCATACAGGTCCACAGGCCGCCCGGTCGGTGGCCTGCAACGCATCGCGCACGTCCTCGGGTGACCACGAGCCCGCGCCAACGCGTTCCAGCGTGCCGACGAAACTGCGCACCTGATTGTGCAGGAAGGACCGGGCGCGGACGTGGAAATGAACCTCGGGGCCGGAAAAGCCCTGAACCCGCTCGACCCGCAACTCATCCAGAGTTTTGACCGGGCTGGCCGCCTGACAGATCGACGAGCGGAACGTGGTGAAGTCATGCCGCCCGATCAGCATGTCGGCACCCTTCTGCATGGCATCGACATCCAGTTTATGATTGACGCGCCAGACCTGCCCCTTGTCATGGGTCGCGGGCGCACGGCGCATCAGGATGCGGAACAGGTATTGGCGTTCGACCGCCGTGAACCGCGCATGCCAGTCGTCCGCGACCTGCGCGGCCTGCACAATGGCCACCGGTTGCGGCTTGAGGTGATAGTTCAGCGCCTCGGACAGGCGGAACGGATCCCAATCCTTGATCAGATCGCAATGGGCCACTTGCCCCAGCGCATGCACGCCCGCATCGGTACGCCCGGCGGCGGCAATGGTGTGATCGCCCGGTTGAATGCGGGACAAGGCGTACTCGATGGCACCCTGTACCGACGGCAAGTCCTTCTGCCGCTGCCAACCGGCAAACGGTTCCCCCTGGTATTCGACTTTCAACGCATATCTGGGCATGCGCCGCTGGTAGCGTGCGGCGCGCAAACGGGCAAGGGGGCGAAAGCACTGGCATGTCCGAAGGCGGCTACCTATCTTGGGCAAAACGATAATTGCGGGGCGACAGTTTGGTCATCTCATCCCTGGCAGACAGTCTTGTGCGCGGCGTCGAAACCATTGGCGACAGCGTGTCCGAGACATTTTTCGAGCCGGTCATCCGTCTGGGCGTCACCGGTCTGGCGCGATCTGGCAAGACGGTTTTCATCACCTCGCTGGTGGCAAACCTGCTTGACCGGGGCCGCATGAGCGGCCTTGTCGCGCAGCAGGAAGGCCGGATCAACGCCGCTTATCTGCAACCGCAACCTGACGACATCGTCCCCCGATTTGACTATGAATCGCACCTCTCCGACCTGACTGGCCCTCAACCACACTGGCCCGACAGCACCCGCGCCGTGTCCGAGTTGCGCTTGTCTTTCAAGGCACGTCCTGCCGGGTTGCTGGCCGGTCTACAGGGGCCGCGCACCGTGCATCTGGACATCGTGGACTATCCGGGTGAATGGCTACTGGACCTCGCGCTGTTGGACAAATCCTATGAGGATTGGTCGCGCGAGACCCTCTCGCGCATCGAAAACCGACCTGACGCGGCAGAGTTTCTGAAACAAGCCCGCGCAACCGATCTGACAGCCATTCATGACGAACCGACCGCGCAGGCCCTGTCTTCCGCATTTACCACCTATCTGAATCAGGCACGCGAGGTCGGGTTCCACGACTGTACGCCGGGGCGGTTCCTGCTGCCGGGCGATCTGGCAGGCTCTCCGGTTCTGACCTTCGCGCCATTGCCGGTGTCCGAGCCCTCGCGCCGCCGTACCCTCCAGCGCGAGATGGAGCGGCGGTATGAGGCCTACAAGGCGCAGGTAGTAAAGCCGTTCTTCCGCGACCACTTCTCGCGCATTGATCGGCAGTTGGTTCTGGTCGATGCGCTGGGCGCGATCCACAAAGGCCCGCAAGCGGTCGAGGATATGCGCCGGGCCATGGGCGATATCCTGTCGGCTTTCCGTCCGGGCCGTAACGCGTGGCTCAGCCAGTTGCTGCTGGGCAAACGGGTCGAACGCATCCTGTTCGCCGCCACCAAGGCCGATCACCTGCATCACACGCAGCACCCCCGCCTGACCGCGATCATGGAGGCGCTGACACGTGAGGCGCGCGACCGGGCAAGCTTTGCGGGGGCCGAAACAGCGGCGCTGTCGCTGGCCTCGCTGCGGGCCACAACCGAAGAGATGCGCAGCCATGACGGGGTCGAATTGCCCTGCGTGCGCGGCACGTTGCAGGACAGTGGCAAGCAGGCGGCGTTTTACCCCGGTGAGCTGCCGGACGATCCGGCCCACTTGCTGGGCCCGGCCCGGAACGGGGCCGAGACTTGGCTGGGCGATGATTTTGGCTTCATGAGGTTCGCTCCGGCGCATCTGACCCTACGCCCCGGCGATGGCCCACCGCATATCCGGCTGGACCGGGCCGCGCAGTTCCTGATCGGAGACCGGTTGTGATGGTCACTTTGCGCCCGGCCCGCAGCACCGATGCCGGAACGACCGGGGAAATCCTGCACGGGTTTGCCCGCGAAAACGACTGGATGCCGGAACTGCATAGCTGCGCCGAAACCATCGCCTTTTGCGGTCGCATGATTGATCAGGGCTGGGTCACGGTGGCTGAAACCTCGGATGGGGTGGTTGGGTTTCTGGCGTTGAATGGATCGGATATTCATTCGCTGTACCTGACGGCCTCTGCGCGCGGGCAGGGGATCGGGGCGCAGTTGCTCGACCATGCCAAGGCGCGACACCCGCAACTCAGCCTCTTTGCCTTTCAGGCCAATACCGACGCGTGCAGGTTCTACGAACGTCATGGCTTTGCCGAGGTTGCCCGCAGCGACGGGGCCGACAATGATGAAAACCTGCCGGACATCAAATATGTCTGGCGTATCGAAAGGGCAGCACATGGCTAAAGGCCCGGTACTGATCGATCTCGAGGAAGATGCGCCCGCCGCCGACGTGGCCATGGCCCCGCCGGTGCCGGACCTTGCGCAGCCTCAGGGTCAGGCGATGCAAAGCGCGGCCCGAATTGCTGCCCGCAAGCCCTCGGCCCTGTCGCGGTGGTTCTGGGGCTTGGCGCTGGCGGTTGTTGGCGCTGCGATCTCGGTCGCCGCATGGGATTTCGCCACCTCGCTGGTCGCCCGCGCGCCTGTGCTGGGGTGGATCGTCACCGGATTGATCGCGGCGCTGGTTTTTGTCGCGCTGATCATCGCAATCCGGGAGTTGGCGGCGATTGGCCGTCTGTCCCGTGTCGACGGGCTGCGCCGCGCTGCGGATGAAGCGCTGGCCGACGCCGATCTTGCCAAGGCCCGTGCTGTTACGTCTCGCCTGATCGCCTTCTACAAAGGTCGGCATGAGACCCAATGGGGCCGCGACCGCCTGTCCGAACGAATGCCCGAGCAATTTGACGCCTCAGGCCTTCTGGGTTTAGCCGAAGATGAAATTCTGGCCCCTCTGGACGCTGCCGCCAGCCGCGAGGTTGAGGCGGCTGCCCGGCAGGTGGCGACTGTGACCGCTTTGGTGCCGCTGGCGCTGGCGGATGTGGTGACGGCTTTGGCCGCCTCGCTGCGGATGATCCGGCGGATAGCGGACATCTATGGCGGGCGGGCCGGGTTTCTGGGCAGTTGGCGTCTGACCCGCGCCGTTTTTGTTCATCTGGTCGCAACCGGCGCAGTCGCAGTGGGCGACGATTTGTTGGAGCCGGTTTTGGGCGGCTCGGTCCTCAGCAAACTGTCCCGCCGGTTTGGTGAGGGGCTGGTGAACGGCGCACTCAGCGCCCGGGTTGGCGTTGCCGCGATGGAGGTGTGCAGACCCTTGCCGTTCTCGGATCGTCACAAACCGTCGACCAGGGCCGTGATCAAACGCGCCTTGAAGGGTCTGTTTTCCAAGGGTTGATCTGACGCAAAGCGCACCTGCCAGCCATTCGTCACACTGAATGTGACGGAGGGCCAGCCATGACAGATCACGGTCACAGCCAGCAGGAGATCGCCCAGCGGATCAATGCCCCGCCCGGGCGCGGCGTTCTGCGCGATGTGGTCTATGGCGGTATCGACGGTTCGGTCACCACCTTCGCCATCGTGGCAGGTGTTGCGGGGGCAGGGTTGTCGTCCTTTGTCATCGTGGCGCTAGGGTTGGCGAATGTTCTGGCCGATGGGTTTTCCATGGCGGCGGGCAACTACTCGGGCACCAAGGCGGAACTGGACAACATCAAGCGGATCCGCGCCATCGAGGAACGCCACATCGCCCTTTACCCACAAGGCGAACGCGACGAGGTGCGGGCGATTCTGGCGCAGAAGGGGCTGTCGGGACCCGTGCTGGAGGATGCGACCGCGGCCATAACCTCGAACCACGAAAGCTGGATAGACCTGATGATCGAAGGCGAATATGGGCTGGGCAGTGTCGATCCGCATCCGATGAAGGCCGCTCTTGCCACGTTCTTTGCCTTTCTGGTGGCCGGGATGATCCCTTTGTTGCCGTTTCTGCTGTCGCTGAACAACGCCTTCGCTGTTTCGGCATGGATGACGATGGGCGTCTTTTTCGCCATCGGAGCGCTGAAAAGCCGCTGGTCGCTGGCCCCGTGGTGGCGTTCGGGCTTGGAGACGCTGCTGATCGGCGGCGTGGCGGCACTTATTGCCTATCTGGTGGGGTCGCTGTTTCACCCCTGACCCTGCGGCTTTGTCGCAGATCGCCTGACACGTCTGGCGCGTTCCCATGTTTCCGTTAGGCTGAGGCAAAACGGATTTGACAGCCAATGCCTTCTGACGATCTGCGTGGGAAAAACATTCTGGTTCTGGGCGCTTACGGGTTTATCGGAGCCGCTGTTGCGCGCGCGCTGACGGCTGAAGGTGCAAGCGTGCGCGGGCTGGTGCGCAACTTGCCGATGGGGAACAAGGTTCTTCCGGGGACACAACTCATACAGGGCGATCTGCGCAATCTGAACCGATCGTAGGACTGGCAGGACCTGCTGCAATCGGTCGATATCGTGGTCAATTGCGCAGGTGCCCTGCAGGATGGCGGGCAGGACGATCTTGAAGTGGTCCACCACACTGCAATCGCGGCCTTGGGTCAGGCTTGCGCTGCACGGGAAATCGCGGTGATCCAAATCTCGGCCATTGGGGCCGAGCCGGATGCGCCGACGCCATTCCTGAACACCAAAGCCGCCGGGGACGCCGCTTTGCGGGCCTCGGGCATGCCGCTTTGGGTGCTGAAGCCAGGGCTGGTGATTGGGCAGAGCGACTACGGTGGTACCGCGCTGCTGCGCATGCTGGCCGCGATCCCGTGGGTACAGCCGCTGGCTTATCCGGACACCCCTGTGCAGTGCATCGGAATGCCGGATCTGTGTCGCGTCGTTCTGTCTGCCGCCATGGATCGGCTGCCGCAAGGCACTTATGATCTGGTCGAGGATACGCCCCATCCGCTGGCAGAGGTGGTTGCGGCCACGCGTCGTTGGCTTGGGTTTCGCCCAGCCTCGACCCATTTGAGGATTCCGTCCGCATTGATCAAACCCATCGCTGCCGGGGCTGATCTGCTGGGTCGGTTGGGGTGGCGATCCCCGCTGCGCAGCACGGCAATGACGGTCATGGCGCAAGGCGTGATCGGTGATCCTGCACCATTTCGGCAGGCCTCGGGGCAGGCGCTGGCGTCCTTGCCGCAGATCTACGCCGGATTGCCCTGCGGTCGCGAACACAGGCTGACCGCGCGCATGACCCTTCTGATGCCACTGGTCGTTGGGGTGCTGAGCCTGTTTTGGCTGCTCTCAGGTCTTTTCGGGCTTTTGGGGCTGTCCAATGCGGCGCAGGTCCTGATCGGGGCAGGATGGGCGGTGCCCGTCGCGATGCTTGGCGTGGCGTTCTGGTCGGTGGTCGACATTGCGCTTGGGCTGGCCATTCTGTGGCGGCCCTGGGCCACCCGCGCATGTTTGGCGCAGATCGGGGTGGCGCTGATTTACCTGATTTCAGCCTCGGTTCTGGTGCCCGGCTTGTGGGCCGATCCGCTGGGTCCGTTGGTCAAAGTGCTTCCTGCAATGACCTTGTCCCTGATTGCCATTCCGATGTTGGAGAGCCGCTGATGGACCCCGATCTGATCCTGCTCTGGCTGCATGTCATTGGAGCGTGCGTGTTGTTGGGAACCGGCGCTGGCATCGCGTTTTTCATGCTGATGGCACACCGTAGCCGGGACGCACATCTGATTGCGCATACCGCAGGCATCGTGGTGCTGGCTGATCTGATCTTCACAACAACCGCCGTCATCCTGCAGCCGATCACCGGGACCGCGCTGGCCTGGCGGTTGGGCTGGTCGCTGAGCGAGGGTTGGATCGCCTTGTCGCTGGTGCTGTATGTGCTGACCGGGTTGTTCTGGTTGCCGGTGGTGTGGATACAGATCAGGCTGCGGGCCTATGCGCGGGTTGCTGCGGATGCAGGAAGCCCAATGCCCGCAGACTACACCCGCCTGTTCCGTATCTGGTTTATATGCGGAATTCCGGCTTTTCTGTCGGTGCTGGTGATCCTTTGGCTCATGATCGCGCGCCCGGCGATCTCGGTCCTTTAGCGTGTTTCCCGCAACACCGCGACGGTACCGGGATTTCCGTACTGTCGCCCGATAGCTCGCGCGGTATAGCTTGCCCGGACGATATTGAACGGAGCCTGAATTGGAATCGCTGCTTGTTCTTCTTGGCCTGATTGTACTGGCCATTCCGGTAACGATTGTCGTGCTTTTGGTTGGCCAAGCGCGCTTGCGCCGCCGGGTTGAGCACCTTGAGCGGCAAGTACAGGCGCTGTCGCCGGGTCAGGCTGAGGTCGAACTGCCAGAGGCCGTGGCATCGGCGCCAGAGCCAAAAGCCGAGGTGGATTTGCCCGCATCAGAGGCCACGCCCGGCCCATGGTCGCCACCTGACCAAAAGCAGGATCCTCCGGTTGCCGAAGAGACCGAGCCATCAGGGGCCGTTGTTTTCCGGCAGGATCGCTTTGCGGCCCTCGGGCTGTGGCTGCGCGAGAACTGGTTTTATGCGGTTTCGGCCCTGTCCTTGGCCTTGGCCGGTATCTTTCTGGTTCAGTACGGGGTTGAAAATGGGCTGCTGCCACCGGCTGCGCGGGTCGCGGTATCTTTGGCCTTTGGGGTCGCGCTGATCGTGGTGGGCGAAGTCATTCGCCGCAGGTTCGGCGATGACGAAACAGCCTCGACCGCGTATCTGCCATCGGTCTTTTCCGGTGCGGGCTTGGTAACATTGTTCGGCGGCATTCTGGCCGCCCGGCAACTCTATGACCTGATCTCTCCCGAAACGGCGTTGGTTGGCATGGTTCTTGTCGCGCTGGTGGGTCTGGTGCTGGGCTGGTTCCACGGGCCGCTGCTGGCTGCTGTGGGACTGATCGGAGCCTTCTCGGCCCCCTTTATGGTTGGAGGCTCATCCGATGATCCGACATGGCTGTATGGGTATTTTGTCATCCTGACCTTGCTGGGTCTGGGCATCGATACGGTGCGGCGCTGGGCCTGGATTTCGGTGCTTACGCTCTTTGCCGCCTATATTGCCTGCCTGCTGCTGGTTCTGTCTTCCCCGTTGACCGAGCCCGGTTATCTGACCAGCGTTACCGTGCTGGCACTTCTGGCCATTGCGATCCCCAACCGGCGCATCTGGCCCGATCACGCGGGCCCCATGGTGGCCGAGATCATCCGGCGCAAGAAGGGTGATCCGTGGCCTGCTTTCCCGACCCGCGTGGCATTTGCCGCAGTGGCCGTCAGCTCGGCCATCCTGTCCCTGCACTGGGCGGATTCAGCGGGTGAGTTCTGGCTGACCACATGCTTGCTGCTCGGGTTGGCTCTGGCACTGCTTTTGTGGGCCAAGGACGCGCCTGCCTTGCAGGATGCCACGGTGTTCCCGGCTGTTGGGTTGATCGGCTTTGTCGTCGCGCATGGCCTCGAAAACGGCACCGTCGCGCGCACCTTCGCGGCCACCTATGCCGAGACGCCCGAAGCAGACGCCCCGTTAGTTGTCACGATACTGGTCGCATTGGGCGTGCTGGTCTCAGTTCTTGCGGCTTGGCGATCCTGCAACGCAGACCGATACGCCGCCATATGGGCCGGGGCGGCCGCCGTGTTCGCGCCCGCCATGGCCATCGCGCTGGAGGTCGGCTGGCATCCGGCCAAGGTGATCGGCCCGTACCCCTGGGCGCTGCACGCCATCGTTCTGGGTGCGGTGATGGTTGGTATAGCGGAACGCTTCGCCCGCGTTGATGGCGAGAACCGGATGCGGCCCGCGCTGGCCACGCTTTCAGCGCTGTCCTGTCTGGCCTTTGCCTGCGTGATCGTCCTCAGTTCCGCAGCGCTAACGATTGCGCTGGTCGTGACCATCGTGGTCGCTGCGGCGTTGGATCGCCGGTTCACTTTGCCGCCGATGAGCTGGTTTATCTGGGCAGGTGTGTTCACGGTAACCGTACGGCTGGTTCTGGACCCCGGTCTGCGCTGGGCCGAAAGCGCACCACTTGCCGAGATGGCGCTGGTCTACGCTTCGGCGACGCTTGGGTTCTTTGTCGGCTGGGTGCTGATCAAACCGCTGGATCGCCCGATTGCCAAGCTGCTGCTCGAAAGCGCGGCCTGGGCGACCGGAGGCATTTTGCTATCGCTGCTTCTGCTGCGCTGGCTGGAGGCGTTTGGTGAGGGCGGGGCCGAGAACAGCCATTGGGGTCTGGGCCTGCTGTCCGTCATCTGGCTGCTGCTGGCCTATGCGCAGGTGCAACGCTTCGAACTGGGCGGCAAGCTGACCTATGCGCGCTATGCTCTGGCGATCTTCTTCGCTGGTCACGGGGTGCTGCGTCTGGTCGAAGCTCTGGTAGATCGCAATCCGTTGCTGAACCCCTTGGCCGAGCCGGTTCTGGGCCCTCCGCTGTTGAACACACTGGCGGTGGCCTATCTGATCCCCGCACTGGCCATCGGGTTTTCGGCCTGGAGGATTACGTCCATGCCCAAGCATTTGCGGCAGGTCAGCTATGGTGTGGCTGCGGGTTTAGTGACCGTCTGGCTGGGCCTGACCATCCGCCATGTCTGGCAGGGTGCCGAGGGCATGTACGAGGGCAACGGCGTAACCCAGCCCGAGCTTTATACCTATACCCTGACCCTTTTGATTGTCGGTGCGGCGTTGTTCTACCAATCGCTCGCGCGGCGGTCCGACCTGATGCGCAAGGCGGGGCTGGCGGTGATCGGGCTGGCCGTGGCCAAGGTGTTCCTGATCGACATCGCGGGCCTTGGCGGTCTGATCCGCGTCTTCTCGCTGCTGGCGCTGGGCCTCGCGCTGGCGGGGCTTGCATGGCTCAATCGTTGGGCCAAGCTGCGCCATTTGCCGCAAGGCTCGGAACCTCTGGACCATTGAGAGCGGGCGTCATATAAGCGCGGCCATGTTTGACCGTTTGGCCATCATTATTCGAATTATATCCCCGGCGCTCTGATCCTCGAGACGCCGGGCAAAGGTGTTTGAGACTTCGCACCGACCGCTTCGATCCTAGTACGACCAGATCACCCAAAGGACGCCCCCAATGTGCGCCGACACGACCCAAACACCTGACTACAAAGACACGCTGAACCTGCCCAAGACCGATTTCCCCATGCGCGCCGGCCTGCCCAAGCGCGAGCCCGCATGGCTGGACCGTTGGGCAAAGATCGGCGTCTATGACCGCCTGCGCGAGAAAGAGGGCCGCACGCCCTTTACCCTGCATGACGGCCCACCCTACGCGAACGGCCACCTGCATATCGGCCACGCGCTGAACAAGACCATCAAAGACATGATCGTGCGGTCCCATCAGATGATGGGGTTTGACGCGCGCTATGTGCCCGGCTGGGACTGCCACGGTCTGCCCATCGAATGGAAGATCGAGGAGCAGTACCGCAAGAAAGGCAAGAACAAGGACGAGGTGAACGTCGTCGACTTCCGTCAGGAATGCCGCAAGTTCGCCGAGGGCTGGATCGATATCCAGCGCGAAGAGTTCAAGCGTCTGGGCATCACCGGCAACTGGGCCGATCCCTATATCACCATGGACTACCACGCCGAGGCAGTGATCGCCGACGAGTTCATGAAGTTCCTGATGAACGGCACGCTCTATCAGGGCTCGAAACCCGTAATGTGGTCGCCTGTTGAAAAGACCGCGCTGGCCGAGGCCGAGGTCGAGTATCACGACAAGGAAAGCTTTACCATCTGGGTGAAGTTCAGGGTCGTGAATGCAGGCGATCTGGATGATGCCTATGTGGTGATCTGGACGACGACTCCGTGGACCATGCCGTCGAACAAGGCGGTCGTTTACGGCAAGGATATCTCCTACGGCCTGTACGAAGTCACCGACACGCCGGACGAATGCTGGGCCAGTGTTGGCGACAAGTTCCTGCTGGCCGACAATCTGGCCGCGGATGTGCTGGGCCGTGCCCGTCTGAACGACGACCAGTGGACCCGTGTCCGCGATGTAACCACCGATGAACTGGAAGGCGTGCAACTGACCCACCCGCTGGCCGGGGCCGAGGGCGGCAATGGCGAGTGGGATGATCTTCGCGATTTCCGCGCCGCTGAGTTTGTGACCGACACCGAAGGCACCGGATTCGTCCACTGTGCGCCGTCACACGGGATGGAAGAATTCGAGTTGTACCGCGATCTGGGGATGCTCGAGCAGGTCATCACTTATAACGTGATGGACGATGGCTCGTTCCGCGCTGATCTGCCGTTCTTCGGCGGCAAATACATCCTGTCCCGCAAGGGCGGTGAGGGTGATGCGAACAAAGCCGTGATCGACAAGCTGGTCGAGGTTGGTGGGCTGCTGGCACGCGGCAAGATCAAGCACAGCTATCCGCATTCGTGGCGCTCGAAAGCGCCGATCATCTACCGCAACACGCCGCAGTGGTTTGCCTCGGTCGACCGCAAGCTGGATGACGGCATGGGTGAGATGGGCGACACCATCCGCGAACGTGCGCTGCGGTCCATCGACGAGCTGGTGAAATGGACGCCGCAGACCGGCCGCAACCGTCTGTATTCGATGATCGAGGCGCGCCCGGACTGGGTTCTGTCGCGCCAGCGCGCCTGGGGTGTGCCGTTGACCTGCTTCACCAAGAAAGGTGCTCTGCCCACCGACGCGGATTACCTGCTGCGCAACGCAGACCTGAACGCCCGCATCAAGGCGGCGTTCGAGAAGGACGGCGCGGATATCTGGTATACCGAAGGCTTCAAAGAGCAAGTGCTGGACGGCATTGCCAACCCGGACGACTACGACCAGGTGTTCGATGTGCTGGACGTGTGGTTCGACTCGGGTTCGACCCACGCCTTCGTTTTGCGCGACCGTGAGGACGGGACCGAGGACGGCATCGCCGATGTCTACATGGAAGGCACCGACCAGCATCGTGGTTGGTTCCATTCGTCCATGCTGCAGGCCTGCGGCACCAAGGGACGCGCGCCATATCGGAACGTGGTGACCCACGGCTTCACGCTGGACGCCAAGGGCAACAAGATGTCCAAGTCGCTGGGCAACACCATTGTCCCGGAGGAGATCGTCAAGCAATACGGCGCGGATATCCTGCGCCTGTGGGTTGCTCAGACCGACTATACCGCTGACCAGCGGATCGGGCCGGAAATCCTGAAGGGCACCGCTGACAGCTATCGCCGTTTGCGCAACACGATGCGGTTCATGCTGGGCTCTCTGGCAGACTTTACCGAAGCCGACCGGGTCGATCCGCAGGACATGCCGCGTCTGGAACGCTGGGTGCTCAGCCGTCTGGCGGAACTGGATGAACAGGTGCGCAAGGGCTATGCGTCCTTCGACTTCCAGGGTGTGTTCAGCGCGGTGTTTACCTTTGCCACGGTCGATCTGTCGTCTTTCTATTTCGACGTCCGCAAAGACGCGCTCTATTGCGACGGTGATACCCTGCGCCGCCGTTCGGCCCGTACGGTGCTGGACATCCTGTTCCACCGCCTGACCACATGGCTGGCCCCTGTTCTGGTTTTCACCATGGAAGAGGTTTGGCTGGAGCGGTTCCCGGGCGACGACAGTTCGGTCCATCTGGTGGATTTCCCCGAAACGCCCGCCGATTGGCGCGACGTCGAGTTGGAAACCAACATGGCCAAGGTTCGTCGCGTGCGCCGCGCCGTGACCGCCGCGCTTGAGGTGCAGCGCCAGGACAAGGTGATCGGATCGAGCCTTGAGGCCGCGCCGATTGTAAATGTCGAGGATGGCGAAACCCGCGACTTGCTGGCGACGTTTGACGTGGATGACATGTGCATCACCTCCGGCTTGACCGTCACGGGCGATCCAGCCCCGGCCGAGGCGTTCCGCGTGCCGGAAATCGAAGGCGTCGCGGTGATTTTCGAGAAAGCCGAGGGCAAAAAATGCCAGCGCTGCTGGAAGATCCTGCCGGATGTCGGGTTGCACGCGCATGAAGGCGTGTGCGGACGCTGCAACGAAGCACTGGGCTAAAGCGAACCGCCCCCTCGGGCATCTGAGGGGGCGATTTCAGTTCAGGGCTGCTTGGTCTGAGGTGTCGGGTTGAACAGGTCGAACCCGATTTTCGGATCTGTCAAAGCTTTCCAGACCTCATAATCGGTAAAGTACCCGGAATGCCCTCCGGGATTGACCGGTATGTTGCGATCCGAGAATATCAGGCCGCCTTCGATCTCAGTGCCGACGAAATCATCCTGCCGGAATATGTTGAACCACGCGGCATTCAGTTTACCGGCAACGACCGTAAACATCTCGGGGAAATAGCGCTGGTAGATATGCGTGACCGGGCAGCCCATCGTGATCAATGTCAGGTTCCGCCCGTTTATCAGCCGTTGCACCCGCGGGTCGGCCAACATCTGGGTCGCAATCACAGTGCCCTGAGAGTGCGAGATCACGGTGATATGGTCCGCCGGAAAGACGTCCAGCACATAGTGCATTGTGCGATAGAACCGCTCGTCAATGGCGGTACGGTCCGGGTAGTTGTGGATTCTGCTGTTCAGATCTGCGCTGATGAAACATCTGTCGCGAATGGCATAAGTCACAATGTCCCGCGCCACGCCCAGCCCGGCAGCAACAAAATCTGAAAACCGGTACATCAAAGCCGTCGCGCCCAGCACGATCAGGCCGATCTCACCGTGAAAACAAGCAAGCCGATCCAAAGCCCAGGCAATGACATAGGCGTCGTTCAGGGTGGTTTTGCAGACAGAGCCATGGTGCGGGTTCGTGACAATCTCGCGGATCGTTACCAGAACCAGCACAATCGCCCCAAACAAAAAGACCCATTGCGCAAACCGATTGACAATCGCGCGGCTGATCAGCCCGTTGCGGGCATGCAGGTTCGCCTTGAATTTCCGGCGACCGGCAAACAGCCCGCCACCGACCAAAAGCAGCAGAACGATGGCGATGAACACGGCGCTTAGCGTTTCGATCGAGTCGCGGAGGTTGGCGTCGAACAAGGTCTGGAGCTGACCGTCCGACAAGAAATCAACGGTTTTCAACATCTGTTCGATGGTTAGCCACAGACCCGAAATGAAGAACATCCAGAAGATCATCATGCCGGCGCAAATGCTTGGATAAAGCCGCCTGTGTTCTGTCAGATTGTCGTTGATCTGAATGGGGGCGGCGGACATCAAGTACAGAAATAGTGTCAGGAAGATCAGCGTGGCCCAGAAGACCGACAATATGTAGATCTGAAAGCCCACAAAGGGTTCCAGGATCAAAGGACAGAAAGTTGTCTCTGACGGGATGCAATTGCGAAATTCAGCGCCAACCGGCCCTAGGGCCAGACCAAGCGCCAGAACGACCCCCATTCCGAACATGCCACGCCAAAATACCCGCCGCAGATAGGTCGGGGCGGAAAAACCACGCAGCAGACCAACAACAGCTCCGCCTGCGTAAAGCGCGAGAAGCAGCCAGAACAGCAATGTCGGGCTTTGAAAAAATCCGACCGGAATTCTGTCGATCATTATCACCGCCGCGCCCAGCAACAGATAGGCGTTCAGGGTCGCGACCGCGCCAAAAAAGATCCAGGTGAACAGATGAACCAACTGTGCGGCGAAAGTGTTCCTGCCGTTGGGGGCGTCCGGGGCGATATTCTTGCGCTGATGGGTCTGTTCGACATTGTCCATCGCCAGATAGCCCAGCGCCAGAACCACCCAGATCAGATCCAGTATTGTCTTGATGGCCCCTTTTGGCGCGGGCGAACGATCTGCCCAATAAACCTCGGCAAACAGGGCCTCGTCGCTGGGGACCGAGGGTTTGGTTACTTTCCGCAGATTAACCTTATAGAGCTTGGCATTGCGCGGGGTGCCGTTGAACGTTGTCTCGGCCAGCTCGATCATGCCGCGTTCGACCTCGATCGGGGGTTTGGGTCGCCCGTCCAGCCAGGTCGTGGCCGCGCCAACGACCTGATCTACCGTTTCACCGGGTTTCTGTTCGCCGATACCATGAACTGTGAGGACAAGATGCCGTCCCATTCCCCCAAAACTCCAACGCATAAAACAATGCCATCAGCATAGCACGGGCCGAGGGTTTTCCCAAAAGGACGCGCTTATCTGGCAATTTGTCTAAATTTGCGACGCGGGAATTGGCCAACTGGGCCCGGCCAAAACCAACTGCGCCCGCGCTGTTTCAGCAGGCAGGCGCAGGATGAACTTGGACCTCTGCGGCGTTGTCGGACGGCCGGTTAGCCTTCCTCTTCCTCGGGATCGAAATTCGCGATCACAAGGTTTTCGAGGAATGCGATCAACTCGTCCTGCTGTTCCTCGGGCAGCGCAATGAACGCGTTCTTGCTAAGCTCCGCCGCGCCGCCATGGGCCATAATCGCCTCTCGCAATGTGGTGGCATGGCCGTGGTGCAGCCACGGACCCGTCGAACCGACACCTGCCAGCGACCGCGTGGGCCAAACCGAGGCACCGAAGCCATAAGCGTCAATCGGATCGGCAAGCTTGGGACCCATGTCGTGACGGCGGAAATCGGTGTACCAGAACACGGTTGCGCCGGTCTCGCCCTTGCTTGGGAACGCGCCCAAATGGACCTCGCTGCCGTCGGCCATTGCGATCCGGTTGTTGGGCTGATCTTTGGTCAGGTCAAACCACATGGGGTTTTTCCCGTCCAAACCCAATTTGGCGGCGATTGCGCCGCTGGGCAGTTCTTCCTCGCTATATCCCGGCACGGCGCTGGGTTCGGCAAACACCGCATTATTCAGATCGACGCTTGGCACATGGCAGGACGTGCACCCGGCATCCACCAGCCGCTGTTCGCCGCGCAACAGCTTGTATTTCTCATCCTGGGTCAACTCGACCAGACCCAGTTCCGCAAGTTCCAGCTTGGAGGTTGGCCGCTCTAACGCAGCCATATAGAGCGTGACAGCGGTGACGTCTCCGACCGTCAGTTCGCCGGTCACGCCATCGAAATCCCCGTCCTCGTTTCCGACCAACTCGACCGCCTGCATTCCCATCTCGTTATGGGCCGCACTTCTGGCAAAGCTGCGCAGGGTCGAGTGCAAGCCTTTCCAACCAAAAGGACGCACGATCAGGTCCTCATCGATTCCGTAGACCTCATCGTAGTTAATGCTGGCCTTGCAGGTTGTTCCGTCCACCTCGGCCGAGGCTGTAAGCGCGCCAAAGGAAATACCCTTGGACACCAGATAGTGCTTGATCGGGAAGCTTTCCTCGCAGGTTTCCTTGGCCAGCGCGGCTTCCTGTTGCTTCAGGTCTTGGGTGATTTCCTCGGCGACCCGCTGCACGGCGCCAAGGCCGAACAGATGCAGGGTGTTGCGTTCCAGAAAGCTGGATGGATCACCCGAATGCGTCGGGTCGATCACAACGTTCATCGCCATCGGTCCCGCCCCGTTGGCCAGCGGGGCCGAGTGGCAGGAAATGCACGAATGCGCCTGAGGGCCGCCTTCGCGGGCGGGAAAATGTTCGGCCCAATCCCCGGCGCTGGCCAGATCGGCGCGTGGCAGGCGCGAGAAATACTGGCCATCTGAGACGCGTGCACCAACCCCGCGCTCCATCGTATAGTCCGCTTCGGTTATTTCGTCGCCGGCCTCAAAGGCATAGACGAAAGCCTTGAGCCGGTCCTTGCCCAACCGCGACATCAGGTCTTTCTGATCGACCGGCGGAGGCGTTTCGGCCAAAGCAACTGAAGCTGATAAAACAAGCGAACCTACAACAATAACGCGAATCTGATTTCGCATCCCATCCCACATTGGCGTTGATTTCAGCTGCCCTCACGTTAGGGATAACAATTCATCACGACAACGTTTTATGTGAATGCGTGTTTGTTTAAGTGGATGAGCGCCGAGCCTTGCGAAACTGAGCCCGCTCTGACAGCATCGCGACATGCCGATGATTGCCGTTGAAACGCGTTTTGGATGCCTTGGGGTGGAAGAGCAGGACGGCTTTGTCAGGCGTCTTGTTTGGCATGGTGCAGACGAAGGTGAACCGACGGCTCTGCTGCACGAGGCCGCGGCCCAGTTGCGGGCCTATGATGCGGGTCAGCTTGACCGTTTCGACCTGCCGTACCGTGTCGAAGGGTCCGCGTTTCAAAAGCAGGTTTGTGATCTGATGTACGCGATCCCATTGGGTGAGACACGCACATACGGGGACATCGCAAAAGAGCTGGGCCAACCTGCGCAGCCGGTGGGGCAAGCCTGCGGGGCAAACCCGATCCCGGTCATTATTCCCTGTCATCGGGTGCTGGCCGCCAACGGTCTGGGCGGGTTTTCCGGTGATGGCGGGATCGAGACGAAGGTGGCCCTTTTGCGTCATGAAAAGGCAGCGGGCCTGTTGATCTGAGTGACGGAAATCAGTTGCAATCCGAAATCCGGATGCTCAACTTATATTTGATGCTGATTTTGAAGGATCCTATTGCATGATGACCGACGCAGACCGTGCCGCCCGCAAGAAGGCCATTATTGACAAGCTGATGTCGTTAGAGGCGCAGGAACTGGCGACCGCTCAGGCGCATTACGATGCCTTTCTGAAAGACGCTCAGCTGGATGACCGCGAGGGCCACGACAAGGACGATATTGCCGCCTCGCGTGAGAATGCCGATCTGGCGGCCGCTTTTGACGCCCCGGTCCATGCGCATCACGCCAAGATCGACGTCATTGAAAACACCGATTTCGGCCTGACCGATACGGTGCAACCGGGTGCGATCATCAAGTTCAACAACCGCCGCTTTGTTGTCTGCGTTTCCACGACGCGGTTTGACGTGGACGGCAAGACCTATATGGGCATTTCAACGCAAAGCCCGATCTATCTGGCCATGGTTGGGCTACAGGCCGGAGATGTCTTTACCCATAACGGCACCGAGTTCGAGGTTCAGGACGTCCTGTAACCCCCTCTAGGTATTGCGCTGCGGTATGATCTGCTGCGCGATACCGGCAAAGGTCAGATACAGGCTGGTGACAACCAGCCCCCAATGCGCCCAGCTTTCAGGGTGGAAATCGACCCAGGCTGCCCAGCCCGCAAAGAAGGTCCAGGCCAGGGCCATCGGCAAGGTCAGGCTGCGCCAGCGTTCGGTCCGTACGGGATGGACGAATTTCAGCGGCAGGAACATTGCAATCGACAGCAACGTCACCAGCACCAGGCTGAACCAGAAGTTGGGTTCAAGCGCGAAAATCACGATAACCACCATATTCCAGCATCCAGGGAAGCCGGAAAACGAGTTGTCCTTGGTTTTCATGCGCGTATCGGCAAAATACATCGCGCTTGCAAAGGTGATGACAATGATTGCAAACCATCCGGTCCAGCCATCCATCAACCCGGATTTGAACAGGGCATAGGCCGGAATGAACACGTAGGTCAGGTAATCGATGATCAGGTCCAGCAGGACGCCATCGAATTCAGGCGCGTTTTTCTTGACGTGATAGTGTCGGGCCAAAGGACCGTCGATGCCATCGACTATGAAGGAAACGACAAGCCAGAGATACATCAGGCTCCACTTTTCCTCGACGGCGGCCAGCATGGCCAGCATGGCGAAAACGGCGCCCGTTGCGGTGAAAAGATGGACGGCTAATGCTTTGAATCTAAGTGTCATGCGGCTGTCATGTACGATGCGTTGGCGAGATGCAAATCAAAAGCCCGCTTAAGTTGCAGAAGTCTTCAGGACGCAGCGTTCCAGGCGTCACGCTTTGGGATGCGCACGGTTGTAAACCTCCATCAACCGCGCGGTATCGACGGCAGTGTAAGCCTGAGTGGTCGATAATGAGGCGTGGCCCAGCAGTTCCTGAATTGCACGCAAATCCCCCCCGGCCGTAAGCAGGTGGGTGGCAAAGCTGTGTCGCATGGCATGAGGTGTGGCCGTTGACGGCAGGCCCAGTTGCATCCGCGCCTTGGCCATCGCGCCCTGAATGGCCCGCGGGTTCAGCCGCCCGCCGCGCACGCCGCGAAACAAGGGCGCATCGTCGGCCTGAGGGTGCGGGCAGAGTTTCAGGTATCGGGTCACGGCCTCACGGGCGGCGGGTATGACCGGAACAATGCGTTCTTTCCCGCCTTTGCCCATGATGCGCAGGGTTGCAGGCAGCGGGGCGTCGGCTCCGGTCAGGGACAAGGCTTCGGATATCCGCAAACCGCAACCGTAAAGCAGAGTGACCACCGCCACATCGCGGGCAGAAACCCAGTCCGAGGTCGATTGCAGCTCGACCGTGTCGATCATCGCGCGGGCGGCGTCTTCTGCAAGGGGGCGGGGTAGTTTCTTTGTGAACTTGGGCGCGCGGGTGGACAGGACGGCGGTGGGTTCAAAGCCTTCACGTTCGGCCAGCCAGCGGTAGAAGCTTTTGACAGCGGAGAGTTTACGCGCCAGCGACCGCGCGCCGACGCCCGATCCGCGCTGATCCGCCATCCAGGCCCGCATGTCCGATACGGTAATGCGTTCCAAAGCGGCCAAACCCTGACGATCCCCGTGGTGCAGGGTCATGAAGGACAGGAAATCGGTGACGTCACCGCGATAGGCGGTTTGTGTGTTGTCCGATCGCCCGGCCAGCGCGCTGAGGCTCTCCAACCAGTGTTGGAGGGCGTCCCGGCAGGCCGGGGAGATCAGGCTCACGACAGCCAGTGACGCATCGACCGTTCGAAAACGCCTGCAAAAAAGGCCAGAAGATCAGTGCCAAGCTGCGGGGTAAAGTGGCGCGGATCCGACGCGCCCATCACGATCATGCCGGGCAAACGGCCCGCGCCCAGATCCAGCTTAAGGCAGGCCTCGGACCGCAGATGGGTTGCTCCGGTTCCATAGACGCGCGGGTTTGCGCGTTGAATTTCGCGCAACGTGACCTCGCGGGCCGGGCCGCCGCGGTCATAGGTCAGGTAGGTATCGACAAAACCGGGCTCGACGACGGTCAGAACACCGCCCAGCTTGTCGATGGCCGGATCGTCCTGCACCACCGTGGTTTCCAGAACCAGCGTGACGCGGTCGACCCGCAGGATCTCGGCCACGTCATTGCCCAGAACCTTCAGGAAGTCCTCGAACTCGACCGGTTCCAGCAGCCGCAGAATGGCGCGGTGCACTTGATTGGTGCCCGCCAGATTCTCGTAAGCGGCGGCGATGACCGAGCGGTGCGTGTCTTCCAGCCGGTCCAGCCGCGCCTCGAGCCGTTGCATGGCGATACCGCGCAGGTCGATCACATTGTCTCCGCGCGCCTGTTCATTGGCGGCCACAAGCGCCTGCATCAGATCCTTGTCGTCCAGCAACGCGTCGGGCTTGGCCAGAATCGCGGCGCGGAGGTTATCCTCGAGTTTTGGGTTGCTGCTCATGTCCCGTCCGGTCGGTTTTTTGTTTTGGCGACTTATACCATGACAGGTCGGGATTGCCTTGGAAAAAATGCACGTATGGGTAGATTTTGGTGCGATCTGTGCTCGAACGGCTCCCGCCTGCAACATCCTGATCCGGGGATCAGGCGTTTGCAGTTGGGCCGGGCGCGGCACCTGTCGGTGCCGCGCGGGCGCTAAGGCTTTGAGGTCAGAGGATCTTCTGACCGGTTTTGGCCCAGTCGGCCAGGAAGGTTTCAAGGCCCTTTTCGGTCAGTGGGTGATCGGCCAGTTTCTTGATCACGGCAGGCGGTGCGGTGATCACGTCTGCACCGATACGGGCGCTGTCGGTCACGTGGTTCACGGTACGGATCGAGGCGGCGAGGATTTCGGTTTCAAAACCGTAATTGTCATAGACCTGACGGATATCGGCGATCAGGTCCATGCCGTCGAGGTTGATGTCGTCCAACCGGCCAATGAAGGGCGAGATGAAGGTCGCGCCCGCTTTGGCCGCCAGAATCGCCTGATTGGTCGAGAAACACAGGGTCACGTTAACCATCTGGCCTTCGTCGCTGAGGGTTTTGCAGGTTTTCAGACCGGCCCATGTCAGCGGCACTTTGACCGCGATGTTCGGCGCGATCTTGGCCAGCTTGCGGCCTTCGGCGATCATGTCGTCGGCCTCGGTGGCGACAACTTCGGCGGATACGGGGCCGTCGACCAGATCACAGATTTCCTTGGTCACTTCCAGAATGTCGCGGCCCGATTTCAGGATCAGCGAGGGGTTGGTGGTCACACCGTCCACCATGCCCAGATCGTTCAATTCGGCGATGGCGTCGATCTCGGCTGTGTCTACGAAGAATTTCATGAGGGCAGTCCTTTGATGGGTTGGCCTTGGTCGCGGATGGCTTTACCTCAAAGAAACCCCTGCTGGAACCCCCTGCATAGGATATGCCGTGAGCGCTAACGGATTTTTCGACGAAGGAGAGCTGGTAGCGGTGCTGACAACGCAGCCGCTGGACCGGACGCTGGATTACAAAGCGCCCGAGGGTGGGTGCTTTCTGGGCGCGTTTGTCGAGGTGCCTTTGGGTCCGCGCAAGGTGCTGGGCGTGGTCTGGGGGCCGGGGCAGGGTGGTTTTGACCTTGCCAAGGCGCGGTCGGTGATCCGCGTGCTGGACGTTGCGCCGATGCGGGAAGAGATGCGCCTTTTTCTGGGCAAGGTGGCCGACTACACGTTGACACCCATGCCTGCGATGCTGCGGCTGGCGACGCGCGCGCCGGGGTTGGGTGATCCGCCATCGATGCGCAAGATTTACAGGTTGAGCGACCGCGAGCCGGACCGGATGACCGATGCCCGGACCCGGGTGTTGGAGGTGTTGCGCGACTATGGCGGCTTGGCTTTCACGCTGAAGGAACTGGCCGAGCAGGCGGGTGTGACCTCGTCTGTTGTCAAAGGGTTGGTCAAACAGGGCGCGGTGCGCGAAGAAGACAGCCCCCGCGATCTGCCCTATCCGCATCTGGACCCGGATTTGCCCGGCAAAGACCTGACCGAGGATCAAGCCGCAGCCGTGGCGCGGCTGCAGACCGGGCAACGGACCGGGGATTACGGCACCACGCTGCTGAAAGGCGTGACGGGGTCTGGCAAGACCGAAGTGTATCTGGAAGCCGTGGCCGAGGCGCTGCGGCAGGGGCGGCAGGCGCTGGTGCTGCTGCCCGAGATTGCTCTGACCGCCGAATTCCTGACCCGGGTCGAGGCGCGGTTTGGTGCGCGCCCGGCGGAATGGCATTCGGGGGCAACTATGACCGAGCGTCGTCGGGTCTGGCGCATGGTCGGGCAGGGGGATGCGCAACTGGTGGTCGGCGCGCGCTCGGCGCTGTTTCTGCCGTTCCGCAATCTGGGGCTGGTCGTGGTCGATGAGGAACACGACACCTCGTACAAACAGGAAGACGGCGTGCATTACAGCGCTCGTGACATGGCGGTTTTGCGGTCGGCCATTTGTGGCGCGCGGGTGATTCTGGCCAGCGCGACGCCGTCGCTGGAAAGCTGGGCCAATGCCGAAGCGGGGAAGTATGAGCGGCTCGACCTGACCTCGCGTTTTGGGGCGGCGGTTCTGCCCGAGATGAAGCCCATCGACATGCGGGCCGAGCAGATGCAGCCGGGGACGTGGATTTCTCCGTCGCTGCGGCAGGCGGTGCGGCAGCGGATCGAGAGGGGCGAACAGTCGTTGCTGTTCATCAACCGTCGCGGCTATGCGCCCGTGACCCTTTGCCGGGCCTGCGGCGAGCAGATCGCCTGCGACCATTGCGACGCGCGCATGGTGGAACATAGGTTCCTGAAACGCCTGATGTGCCATCAATGCGGTGAGACCAAGCCGATGCCTGAAACCTGCCCGTCTTGTGGGGTCGAGGGTAAGCTTGCCCCGGTCGGGCCGGGGATCGAGAGGCTGGCGGAAGAGGCCGAGGCAACCTTTCCCGAGGCGAAGATTGCGATGCTCAGTTCCGATCTGTTCGACTCGGCCCGGGCGCTGAAGGCCAAGATCGAAGAGATTGCCGAAGGGGATGCGGATATCGTCATCGGCACGCAACTGGTGGCCAAGGGGCACAACTTTCCCAAGCTGACGCTGGTGGGCGTGATTGACGCCGACCTCAGCCTGCATGGTGCCGATCTGCGCGCTGCCGAGCGGACGTTCCAGTTGATGCGGCAGGTGGCCGGGCGCGCAGGGCGGGCCGACAAGCCGGGGCAGGCTCTGCTACAGACCTTTCAGCCGGAACATCCGGTGATCCGGGCGATTCTGTCGGGCGACGAGGAAGGCTTCTGGAAGGCCGAGGCCTCTGGGCGACAAGCCGCCGGGGTGCCGCCCTATGGGCGCATGGCCGGGATCGTCTTGTCGGGGCCAGAGGTCGGGCCGGTGTTCGACATCGGCAACGCCATGGCCCGCAACGATGCGCCTTTGCGCCAGATCGGCGCGCAGGTCTTTGGCCCCGCACCCGCGCCGATTGCCCGTATTCGGGGCCGACACCGCGTGCGTTTGCTGGTCAAGGCCCCCAAGGGTGCTCCTATTCAGGACGCCATCGCCCGCTGGATCGCGCCTTTGCGTCTGAAAGGCGATATTCGCCTGACCGTGGATATCGATCCGCAGAGTTTCTACTGACCTCTGCATCTGAGCAGGGCGGCTGTGCAGCAAACCCCTCGCCAAGCTGCGAAAATAGGCGTAGAGGGGTCTCATGCTGAAACCCATGCCGCTTTCCGAGGCGCAAAGCCTACCGTTCTGGCGCCGCCCCATCACGCTGTTGTTCGTGATGGCGATGACCATGCCGATTGCCTTCAACGGGTGGAGCGCGCTGCTGAACAACTTCGTTATCGAAGTGGCGAATTTCGACGGCGCGGATATCGGGTTGCTGCATACGGTGCGCGAGATCCCCGGCTTTCTGGCGGTCGGTGTCATCGCGGTGATCATCTTTATCCGCGAGCAGGTTCTAGCGATGATCTCGCTGATCATGCTGGGCGTGGCAACGGCGGTCACGGCGTGGTTTCCCAGCCTTGGCGGGCTGCTGTTTGTGACGCTGTTCAGCTCGATCGGGTTTCACTATTACGAGACGGTGAACCAGTCGCTGCAACTGCAATGGCTGCCCAAGGACCGCGCGCCGCAGGTGCTGGGCTGGCTGGTGGCGATGGGCTCAGCCGCGACGATGGTGGTCTATGGGCTGATCGTGCTGACCTGGGACCGGTTCGATCTGTCCTATAACTTCGTCTTCATGGCTGCGGGCGGCGTGACCGTCCTGCTGGCGCTGTTCAGCCTGATTGCCTATCCGCAATTCGACGCGCCGACGCCGCAGACCAAAAAGATCATACTGCGTCGCCGCTACTGGCTGTACTACGCGCTGCAATTCATGGCTGGCGCGCGGCGGCAGATCTTTGTCGTCTTCGCGGGCTTCATGATGGTCGAGAAATTCGGGTTCGAAGTGCACGAACTGACCAGCCTGTATCTGATCAACCTGATGATCAATATGATGGCCGCGCCGCTGCTGGGAAAAGCGGTGGCCAGGTTCGGCGAACGCCGCACGCTGATTTTCGAATACGCTGGCCTTGCGATTGTCTTCGCGGCCTATGGCGGCATCTACTGGTTCGGCTGGGGCGTGCTGCTGGCCGCGATCCTCTATGTGATCGACCACGTGCTGTTTGCGCTGGCGCTGGCCCTGAAAACCTATTTCCAGAAAATCGCCGACCCGGCGGATATCGCGCCCACGGCGGCGGTGGCCTTTACCATCAACCACATTGCGGCGGTGTTCCTGCCTGCGCTTCTGGGCTTGCTGTGGGTCGTCTCACCCGGTGCGGTTTTCGGGCTGGCCGCGGCGATGGCGCTGATCTCGTTGGCGCTGTCGCTGCTGATCCCGCGCCACCCGGAACCGGGCAATGAAACAATCCTGGCGAAATACGCCCCGGCCCCCGCTGAATAAGCACCAGTGCTTGACCTTGGCGGGCCCGCGCCATAGGCGCTGTTTCAACTGAGACAGGAGGCCCCCATGCCCACATTCACCGCGCTTACCACTCTGACCGGCAAGACCGCCGCCGAAGGTCTGGGCGAAGCGATGGAGCGTCTGGACCCGGAACCAACCGGTGTCGGCGTGTTCGAGGTCGAAGACGGCTCGGGCCTGTGGGAGGTTGGCGGCTATTTCACCGAAGCGCCGGATGAGACCGCGCTGGCCGTGCTTGCGGCTGCGTTTGACGCCAAGCCCTTTGTCGTCTCGGAACTGCCCGAAACCGATTGGGTCGCCCATGTGCGCCGTGAACTGGCCCCGGTCGAGGCGGGGCGGTTTTTCGTCTATGGCAGCCATGATGCCGACAAACTGCCCGAAGGCCGCATTCCGCTGCTGATCGAGGCGGCGATGGCCTTTGGCACCGGACATCACGGCACGACTCTGGGCTGTCTGAAAGCGTTGGATCATTTGCTGGATCAAGGCTTCACCGCCTCGAAAGTGGCCGATATCGGCTGCGGAACCGCCGTTCTGGCCATGGCCGCCGCGCGCGTTTGGGATGGCGACATCATCGCCAGCGACATCGATCAGGTTGCCGTCGATGTAGCCGAAGCAAACCTGACCGCCAATGGCATGTCCGGTGCCGTGCGCTGTGTCGAGGCGGCGGGATTTGACCATTCCGAGTTGCAGGCCCTGGCACCTTACGACCTGATCTTCGCCAATATCCTCAAAGGTCCGCTGGTGGCCCTGTCTCCGGAAATCGCCGCGAATCTGCGGCCCGAAGGCTATGCCATTCTGTCGGGAATCCTGAATGAGCAGGCCGATGATGTTGTAACCGTTTATTCCCAAAATGGATTTAATCTGGCAAATCGAGCCGAGATTGGTGAATGGACGACGCTAATCTTAAGCAAACAGGGCTGAATTTAGGCCATTTACAGGAGTTTTGTGGATTTTCGCCACGCTTTTGTCGCAATCTCTACTTACCGTTTTCCAATCAAGTCGAGGGGGGCGGTTTTGAGGAGGCTGCCATGACGGTAAAGCAACTGGATTTCGATCAGCGCGTTCATCGCCTGAACAAGAAACATCAGAAGATGAGCCGGGGCTACCGCGCCACGATGCGCAAAGACGGCCTGGTTGTCATGAAACCACAGCGGGTCCGATCTGCGGTGCCCGCAAAGGTGCTGCTGTTCTGTCTGCTCGGGTTCTTCGGGTTCAAGGCGTTCCTGCTCTCCAGCCTCGGACCAACGGGGTACCAGTTCCGGATCGACAGCCTGAACGAAGGAACCTCGGTCGAGAAAGCGGGTGCCTGGGTCATGCAGATTGACCCTCTGTCCGAGACTCTCGCGGTCCAACTGAACAAAATTCTCTACTAAACGAACCTCCTGAAGAAAAAAACACCGCATGCTGAATGGCACGCGGTGTTCTTTTTTGCCCCTCAGGGAGGAGGAAGGGGCCTATACGCGGTCGCCGCTTTTAGCGACGACGCTGGATGATGTCGTCGATATCGCCACGGCACAGGCCGATATCGCTCAGTTCACGATCCGTCAGGCCAGCCAGCGCCTTGCGGGTTGCGCGGGCGTCGTTCCATTCTGCAGCGACGTTGAACGCCGATACGAAAAACGCGCCGATACGGCCAGCGAGGCCGAACGAGCCAGTGGTGGCGATGCGGGTGGTGTCCAGTGCAGCCATATCCTGTTTCCTTCTGGTTTGTGTTTACGTTTGATCAGTCGATCTGAGCGGCATCTAGTGTTGTCATATAACCTTCACAAGATCATTTTTTGCATGTGTCCTATGCATTTTTTGCAAGGCTTCACGAGGCTGTAATCCCCTTAAATATTTGGTGAATTTACCTTCATCCGGGTGCCGCTTTCAGACCCGTTTCAGGTCGCAAATACACCTTTGGGTCGCGGGTGGGATACTGGTGTCGCTTTCAGACTTCCGGTCAATTCGCTTGGAAAATGTTCACGCTTCGTGCTAGGCGTTGAAAAAACATCACATAACCCGAGCAGGCCGAGGCACAACATGCGAATTCTGGGCATTGATCCGGGGCTGAGAACCCTGGGATGGGGCGTCATCGAATCAAATGGCAGCCGCCTGAGCCACGTTGCCAATGGCTTGTGTAAGTCGGATGGGGATGATCTGGGTGAACGGCTGCTGTCCCTGCACAATCAGATTGTCGAGGTTATCGCGGATCATCAGCCGGATCAGGCCGCAATCGAACAGACATTCGTGAACAAGGACGGGGCAGGGACCCTGAAACTGGGTCAGGCGCGAGGGGTTGCCCTGCTGACACTGGCGCAGGCCGGTCTGCCGGTGGGGGAATATGCACCCAACCGGGTCAAAAAGACCGTGGTCGGCGTCGGCCATGCCGAGAAAGAACAGGTTCTTCACATGGTCAAACTGCAGCTGCCCGGCTGTGCGCCGAAAGGCGCGGACGCGGCGGATGCGCTGGCGATTGCGATCTGTCATGCGTATTACGGCAAGACGCAGCAATCGCGGGTGAAAGAGGTACGGGCATGATCGGAAAGCTGACGGGGCGTTTGGACTATCGCGCGGCGGATCACATTCTGATCGACGTGCGCGGGGTTGGGTACATCGTCTATTGCTCGGACCGGACAATGGCGGCGTTGCCCGGCGTAGGCGAGGCGGTCTCGATCTATACCGACATGGTCGTGCGCGAAGATCTGATGCAGCTTTACGGATTCCTGTCGCTGGTCGAGAAGGAGTGGCATCGGCTGCTTTGCTCGGTTCAGGGTGTGGGGGCTAAGGTCTCGCTGGCCATTCTGTCGGCGTTGGGGCCGGATGGCGTGAGCCGTGCGATTGCGCTGGGTGATTGGGCTGCCGTCAAGGCGGCCAAGGGCGTGGGCCCTAAAACGGCGCAGCGGATCGTGTTGGACCTGAAAGACAAGGCGCCGGGTGTGATGGCCATGGGCGGCACTGTGACCGAGGCTTCGGATGGTCCCGCGCTGGACGTGGTTGAGCCGTCCGAACCTGCGCCTGCACCAAGGCGGGCGGCAAAAGCGGCCTCGGGCTCGGCTGCGGCATCGGCCGGGGCTTTGTCTGCGCTGTCCAATCTGGGGTATGGCCCGTCCGAGGCGGCCTCGGCCGTGGCCGAAGCGGCGGCCAACCTGCCGGAGGCGGGTGAGGCGGACCTGATCCGCGCTGCGCTGAAACTACTGGCACCGAAAGGGTGAGTGAATGGTAGACGCTGATCCCACCCTGCGCCCCGATCCGTTGCCCGAGGATAACGACCGTGCCCTGCGCCCGCAGGGTCTGGATGAGTTCATTGGTCAGGCCGAGGCGCGGGCCAACCTGCGCATTTTCATCCAATCCGCCAAGCAACGCGGCGAGGCGATGGACCACACGCTGTTCCATGGGCCTCCGGGGCTTGGGAAAACGACTCTGGCGCAGATCATGGCGCGCGAGTTGGGGGTGAACTTTCGCATGACGTCCGGCCCGGTTTTGGCCAAGGCGGGCGATCTGGCGGCGATCCTGACCAATCTCGAAGCGCGCGATGTGCTGTTTATCGATGAGATTCACCGCCTGAACCCTGCGGTGGAAGAGGTGCTTTATCCCGCGATGGAGGATTTTGAGCTGGATCTGGTGATCGGCGAAGGCCCCGCTGCGCGGACGGTTCGGATCGAGTTGCAGCCGTTTACACTGGTGGGGGCGACGACGCGGATGGGGCTGCTGACGACGCCGCTGCGGGATCGGTTCGGAATCCCGACGCGGTTGCAGTTCTATACGGTGGATGAGTTGCACGAGATCGTAACCCGAAACGCCCGCAAGCTGGGCGCGCCCGCTGATGATGATGGCGCGCGCGAAATTGCGCGGCGGTCACGCGGGACGCCTCGGATCGCGGGGCGGTTGCTGCGGCGGGTGGTGGATTTCGCCATTGTTGAAGGCGATGGGCGGATTACCCGCGAACTGGCTGACGGAGCACTAACGCGGCTGGGTGTGGATCATCTGGGGCTGGACGGTGCGGACCGGCGGTATCTGAAACTGATCGCCGAGAATTACGGCGGTGGGCCTGTGGGGATTGAGACAATGTCAGCGGCTTTGTCGGAAAGCCGGGATTCGCTGGAAGAGGTGATCGAGCCCTATTTGTTGCAGCAGGGCCTGATCCAGCGCACGCCACGCGGGCGGATGTTGGCGCAGAAGGCCTGGACGCATTTGGGGATGGCCGCACCAAAGGGTCAAAGCGATCTGTTTGGTTGAAGCGGCGCGCGTTCGATTTTATGCCTCCGGCGGCCGTATTTGAAACAAGAAGAAGGGTTGGGTGTGACACCAGAAGAGATCGAGGCGCTGTTCACGCGCGAAAGCGGTGAGTTTCTGTTTGCGCGTTGGGGGAGGCCCATCGTGCCGATCGTTTTTGGGGTTGAGGATGAGACGCTTGCAACAGTGAAGGGTGCGTTCGAGGCGATCGTGACGCTGGCCGGGCACAAGATGGCCGAGACCGACCCTGAATTGGGTGCCAACTGCATGGTGTTCTTCTTTCGCGACTGGCAAGAACTGCTGGAGGTGCCGGATCTGGATCGTCTTGTTCCCGACCTTGGGCCTCTGGTCGCGCGTCTGGTTGGCGCGGATGCCAATCAATACCGGATTTTCAGGTTTGAAGAAGATGGCGCGATCCGGGCGGCCTTTGTGTTCCTGCGTATGGATAAGGAATTGTCCAAGATGCCTGCGGAAACCCTTGCGCTGAGTCAAGTGGTGCAGACCATCCTGCTGTGGTCCGACACCGCGTTTCGCGCGCAGTCGCCCTTGGCTGTGGCGGGCGGGGCGACGATCCTGCGGCCTGACATTGCCGGGCTGATCCGGGCTGCTTATGATCCTGTTTTGCCGGGGGCGGCGCAGGATGTGTCACATGCGCTCAGGCTGTTTGCCCGGTTGGAGCCGTCGCAATGAAACACATCTACCCGGTGCGCGTTTTTTATGAAGACACCGACATGGGCGGCGTCGTCTATCACGCGAATTACCTGCGGTTTATCGAGCGCGCGCGTTCGGATTGGGTACGCAATCTTGGCAACGACCAGAACGCCATGCGCGAGGAAGGCATTGTCTGGGTCGTGCGCCGGGTCGAGGCCGATTACCTTTCGCCTGCGAAGTTCGATGATGAGTTGATTGTCGAAACCGAAGTGACCGACATATCGGGCGTGCGCCTGACCATGGCGCAGCTTGTGCGGCGGGGTGAGACCGAGATATTCCGCGCCTCGGTCACCGCTGTGTGCATCAACAAGGACGGCAAGCCGATCCGCCTTCCGGCAGAGATTCGCGCATTGATGTAACAATTTGTAGGGCAAGGGTGGTTCTGTTGGCTTTTCAGCCCCAACTGCGTTAGCGTTTGGCAAAACAAGGCCAAACGAACGGCCGTCAGGCAAAAACAAAGAGCAGGTTCATGGAAGCTGAAACGCTGGCGCTGGCGCAGGAGATCGATTTCTCCATGTGGGGGCTGTACGCCCGCGCGACCTTTATCGTCAAACTGGTGATGCTGATGCTGATCGGGGCATCGATCTGGTCGTGGGGTATCATAATCCAGAAACTCATCAACTACCGGGCCGCGCGGCGCGAGGCGCAGGTGTTTGATGAAAGCTTTTGGTCCGGGAACCCTCTGGACGAGTTGTTCGAGCAGATCGGCTCGCAACCCGATGGCAGTTCCGAGAAGATTTTTGCAGCGGGGATGATCGAATGGCGCAGGTCGCATCGTACCGATGGCGGGCTGATTGCCGGGGCGACGGCGCGGATCGACCGGTCGATGGATGTGGCCATCGCGAAAGAGGCTGAGACCTTGCAAAAAGGCTTGCCCATTCTGGCCACCGTCGGTTCGACCGCTCCGTTTATCGGCCTGTTCGGAACCGTTTGGGGCATTATGAATGCCTTTATCGAGATTGCCGAGCAGCAGAACACCAACCTCGCCGTGGTTGCTCCGGGGATTGCCGAGGCGTTGTTGGCCACTGGTTTGGGCCTGCTGGCTGCGATACCGGCGGTGATTTTCTACAACAAGCTCAGCGCGGATAGTGACCGGATTGTAGGCGGTTACGAAGCCTTTGCCGATGAATTCGCGACGATCCTGTCGCGTCAGTTGGATAGCTGAGACATGGGGGCGGCGGTTCAGCAACCTGCGGGCGGGAATGGGCGCCGACGCGGACGGCGGCGTGGGCGCGCGCAGCCGATGGCCGAGATCAATGTGACGCCTTTTGTCGATGTCATGCTGGTTTTGCTGATCATCTTTATGGTGGCGGCCCCGTTGTTGACAGTTGGTGTGCCGGTTGATCTGCCCAAAACCGCCGCAAGTGCGCTGCCCGGCGACAGTGAAGAGCCGCTGACCGTCACCCTGACAGCCGATGGGCGCGTTCAGATCCAGACCACGGATGTGTTGCGGGAAGAACTGGTCGGACGGTTGCGCGCCATCGCGGCGGAGCGCAGCAGCGACCGCGTATTCCTGCGGGCGGATGGGGCGATCCCCTACGCGCAGGTCATGCAGGTTATGGGTGCGCTGAACGCGGGCGGGTTTTCGAATGTGGGTCTGGTGACGGATACCGGCGGGCCGACGCTGGACGATGGGTAAAGGTGGGGTTGCGCGGTGGATACCGGCACCAAAATCTCGGCGATTGCGCATGTCGGCCTGATCGGCTGGGCCCTGTTCGGCGGCACCTTCCGGTCCGAGCCGTTGCCGATGGCCGTGCAGGATGTGTCCGTGATTTCGTCTGAGCAGTTTGCGGCGCTTCAGGCGCAGACGGATGCTCCGGAAGTGCCGGAACAGCCTGGCACTTTGGAACAACCCCCGGAGCCCGAGATCGAGGCCAGCACGCCCGAGGCGACCCCGGAAGAACAGCCGCGCCCGGAACCCGTGGCCCCGCCAGAGCCGGAACCTGAGACCGTCCCGGAAACGGTTGAAATCCCGCCAGAGCCCGAGTTGCCGGAAGAACCGCCAACCCTGACCGAGCCGGAAACGGCAGCCTTGCCCTTGCCGCCGGGCCCCGAGGCGCAGCCCAGCCCGTCCGAGCGGGTCGCGCCCGAAGCCATCGCGCCACCGCCGCCCGAAGCCAAGCCGGACGAGGTGGAAACGCCGCCAGTGTCCTTGGACGAGGGAGCCGAGACGCAGCAGGAACAGCAGGATCAGACCGCCCCGGAAGAGGCCGCGCCCGAGATCGTGACCGAGGCCGAGGAAACCGAGGAGCAATCGCCGCTGACCTCGCCCCGTCCACGTGTGCGTCCGAACCGCCCTGCGCCCGCGCCGCAACCAGAGGTCGCCGAAACCCCGGATCCCGAGCCGGAAGCCCCGGCGCAAACCAATGATGATGCCATCAATGACGCCTTGGCCGAAGCCTTGGGCGGAGGCAGCGAACCGTCCGGCCCGCCGCTGACCAGTGGCGAGAAAGACGCCATGCGCGTGGCGGTGTCCCAGTGCTGGAATGTCGGGTCGTTGTCGACCGACGCGCTGAATGTGGTTGTGGTCGTCGGCTTTTCGCTCAACCCTGATGGAACGGTTATTGGGGGCAGCGTTCGGCTGCTGGACAGCTCTGGCGGGTCTGCGGGTGCTGAAAATCAGGCTTATCAGGCGGCAAGGCGTGCAATTTTGCGCTGTGGCGCGCGTGGATACGATCTGCCTGCTGACAAATACGATCAGTGGCAGGATATTGAGATTACATTCAATCCCGAGAGGATGCGGATCAAATGATGAAACTTCTGACCAGCCTCTTCCTTGGTCTGACCCTGATGTCGGCCCCGGTATACGCGCAAAGCGGGCCGTTGCGTCTGGAAATTGACGAAGGGATCATCGAACCCTTGCCCTTTGCGGTTCCGAATTTCGTGCCCGACGGGCCTTCGGCGTCGCAATATGCAATTGATATTTCGCGGATCGTCGCGGCTGATCTGACTGGAACGGGGCTGTTCCGTGAAATCTCTTCGGACGCGTTCATCAGCCGTGTCAGCAGCTTTGATGCGCCGGTCCAGTTCGTGGACTGGAAAGCGATCAACGCGCAGGCGCTGGTGACCGGGGCGGTGAATGTCTCGGGCAAGCGTCTGACGGTCCGGTTCCGGGTGTGGGATGTGTTCTCGGGGCAGGAGTTGGGCAACGGTCTGCAACTGGCCGGAACCACCGACGGGTGGCGGCGGATGGCGCATAAGGTGGCCGATCAGGTCTACAGCCGGATTACCGGCGAGGGCGGGTATTTCGACAGCCGTGTTGCGTTTGTGTCGGAAAGCGGCCCCAAGGATCAGCGCCTCAAGCGGTTGGCGATCATGGATTACGACGGGGCGAATGTTCAGTACCTGACCGACAGTTCCGCCATCGTTCTCGCCCCGCGCTTTTCGCCGACCGGGGACCGGCTGCTTTATACCAGTTACGAAACCGGCAGCCCGCGCATTTACGTGCTGGACGTGGGCAGCGTTCGGCAGCAGGAGTTGAACACGCAGGGCGGCACCATGAGCTTCTCGCCCCGCTTCTCGCCGGATGGGCGGTCGATTGTCTATTCGCTGATCCAAGGCGGGAATACTGACTTGTGGAAAATGGATCTGGCCTCGGGCCAAAGCACACGCCTGACCAACACACCTGCCATTGAAACTGCCCCCAGTTATTCGCCGGACGGCAGCCAGATCGTTTTTGAAAGCGACCGTTCGGGGACGCCTCAGCTGTATGTCATGCCCGCTAATGGCGGTGAGGCGACGCGGATCAGCTTTGGTCAGGGTCGTTATGGCACGCCCGTCTGGTCCCCGCGCGGTGACCTGATCGCGTTCACCAAGCAAAACAAAGGCCGGTTCCATATCGGTGTGATGCGCACCAATGGGGATGAGGAACGGCTGCTGACATCCTCTTTCCTGGATGAGGGTCCAACATGGTCGCCGAACGGGCGCGTCATCATGTTCACCCGCGAAACGCAGGGTGCAAGCGGTCGGGCGACGCTCTATTCCGTGGATATCTCGGGTCGGAACCTGCGCCCGGTGCGCACGCCGGATGGGGGCAGCGACCCGTCCTGGGGGCCGTTGCAGAATTGATCGCCGCAGAGGCGCGGCAAAGTTCACAAGAAACCGTCTCTGTGATAGACAGGCGGCAATAAACAAAACGACGAGGCACATGAGATGAACGTATTGGGCAAAATCCTGGCCGTGGGCGCGCTGAGCGTCGTTGCGGCCTGCACCAGCAATGATCCTTCGGATTTGGGGGGCTTCGGCTCGGGCGGTGCTGGTGGCGCGCTTGTACCGGGTTCGCCAAGTGATCCACGCTCGCCTGCGTATTTCCAGCAGACGGTTGGGGATCGGGTGTTGTTTGCGGTGGATCAGTCGACCCTGTCGCCACAGGCGCAAACGGTATTGCAAGGGCAGGCGGATTGGCTGCTGGCCAACCCGGACTACGTGGCCACAATCGAAGGGCACGCGGACGAGCAAGGCACACGCGAATATAACTTGGCACTGGGCGCACGGCGGGCGAATGCAGCGCGTGAGTTCCTGATTTCGCGCGGCGTGGCGGGCAACCGTCTGACGACCGTCAGCTACGGCAAAGAACGCCCGATCGAGATTTGCAGCACCGAGGATTGCTATTCCAAAAACCGCCGCGCGGTGACGGTGCTGACCGGTTCAACCTTGGGGTAAGACGATGAGACTTGCAGGATGGGTTTTGGCCGCAGTTGTTGCAACGGCGGGCGTCGCACAAGCGCAGGATCAGCAGACACTGGCGGATATCAGGCAGGAACTGACGGTGCTGCATGTGGAAATACAGCGCCTGAAGCGCGAGTTTTCGACCACCGGCTCGCCCGCGCCAAACCTGTCCGGTAGTTCGGTCCTTGAACGCGTAGACGCGATTGAGGCCGAGTTGCAGCGGCTGACGCGTCAGACCGAGCAGTTGAACCAGCGGGTGCAGAATATCGTAACCGATGGAACCAACCGGATCGGGGATCTTGAGTTCCGATTGGTCGAACTGGAAGGCGGCGATCTGTCCACTTTGGGAGAGACGTCAACGCTGGGCGGAGATACTGAGACGACCGCCGCGATCACCCCTGCGCCCACGCAGCCCAATACCTCGGACCAAGGTGAACTGGCGGTGGGTGAGCGGGCCGATTTCGACGATGCCTCGCAAGCGCTGGCCGATGGCGATTTCCAGACCGCCGCGACGATGTTTGCACAGTTTGATACCTCGTACCCCGGTAGTCCTTTGGCCCCCGAAGCGCATCTAAAACGTGGACAGGCGCTGGAAGGTCTAGGTGACACGCGCGAGGCGGCGCGGGCGTTTCTGGCCAGCTTCACCGGGGATTCCGAGGGGGCCGTTGCGCCCGATGCTCTGTTCGAACTTGGCGCGGCGCTTGGCCGTTTGGGCCAGACCGAACAGGCTTGCATAACACTCAGCGAGGTCGGAGTGCGCTTCCCCTCCTCTGGCCCGGCGGCAAGCGCCACGCAGGAAATGGCCACCTTGGGGTGTTCTTGAACAAGACCCCCACCAGCCTGACATCCGAGATTCGCGCGCGGCTGCCTGAACGGTTGCCGCAACGGCTGGGCGTTGCCGTCTCGGGCGGGGGCGACTCGGTGGCGTTGATGCATCTGCTGGCGGAGATTGCGAAGACCGAGGGTGTTAACCTAAGCGTCGCCACCGTGGATCACGGCCTGCGCCCAGAAGCCGCGCAAGAGGCCCGGCTGGTTGCAGGGCAGGCGGCTGAACTTAGCCTTCGACACGACGTTCTGAAATGGCAAGGTTGGGGCGGCAAGGGCAATCTGCAGGATCAGGCGCGTCAGGCGCGCTATGCGCTGCTGACCGACTGGGCGCGGCAGAATGAGATTCCGATTATTGCCTTGGGTCACACGGCGGATGATCAGGCGGAAACCGTGCTGATGCGACTGGGTCGCGCCGCTGGTGTCACCGGTTTGGCAGCGATGCCTGTATCGCATCATCGGGACGGCATCGAAATGATCCGGCCCATGCTGGGGATCACACGTCAACGCTTGCGAGATCACCTGACTCAAATGGGTGTCACATGGATCGAAGACCCATCGAATCAGGACAGCCGGTTCGACCGGATCAAGGCGCGTGAGGCTTTGGCCGGGTTAGACACGCTGGGCATTACGGCGGAATCCCTCTCGCGTGTGGCAAAAAATCTTGCACAAGCGCGTGAGGCACTGGCGCTTTATGCGCAGGATTCCGCCCGCAAGACCACCACAGTTGTTGACGGGGACGTGTGTCTTGATCGGTCGGTGTTTGCCGCGCTGCCCGCTGAAATCCAGCGGCGCGTATTGATTGGCATAGTCGCCTGGATTTCCGGACCCGGTTACCCACCGCGCCAAACGGCCGTGGATCAGGCCATTGACGCCTTGCAAAGCGGGCAGGCGGGGTCGTTGAACGGCTGCCTGCTGGTGCCAAGGGGCGGGAATACTTGGATTTGCAGAGAGTTTCAGGCCGTCTGCAACCTCTCATCAACCCCGTCAGACAGTTGGGACGGTCGCTGGGTCCTGACTGGCCCCGCACCCCAAGGCGTAGAAATTCGCGCATTAGGTGAGGCCGGTCTGGCGTTGCTGCCGGATTGGCGCGTGACCGGTCGCCCGCGCCTTGCGTTGCAGTCCTCGCCAGCGGTCTGGCGCGGGGGTGACCTGTGCGCGGCCCCTCTGGCAGGTTTCCCAAACGGGTGGGTCGCAAAGCCCGCGACAGACTGGCCCGAGTTCTACGCTTCTTTTTTATCGCATTGAACCTGCCACAATCCTCTCTATTTTAAGAGACAACCCGGCAGATCCCCATCTGCTGATATCTTTTGGGAGAATTTCCTTGGGCAACGCTCGCAATATCGCCTTCTGGGTCGTTCTGTTCTTGCTGATCCTTGCACTGTTCAATCTGTTCAGCGGACCAGGCGGAACACTTCAGAGCAATGAACGAACCTATTCCGACTTTGTCAGCGCCGTGCAGAACGGTGAGGTCAAGAATGTGACGCTGGACGGTGAACAGATTCGCTATACCACAGAAACCGGCGGGACATTCGTGACGATCAAACCCGGCGATGCCGAGGTCACCAAACTGCTGATCGACGAAAACATCCCCGTACGCGCTGAGAAACAGCAGCAATCGGGTTTCCAGTCGTTCCTGATCACGCTGTTGCCCTTCCTTCTTCTGATCGGTGTCTGGGTCTATTTCATGAACCGGATGCAGGGGGGCGGCAAAGGTGGCGCGATGGGCTTTGGCAAGTCCAAGGCCAAGATGCTGACTGAAAAGCATGGCCGCGTGACCTTTGACGACGTGGCGGGTATCGACGAGGCCAAGGAAGAGCTGGAAGAAATCGTCGAGTTCCTGCGCAACCCGCAGAAATTCAGCCGTCTTGGCGGCAAGATTCCCAAGGGCGCGCTGCTGGTTGGCCCTCCGGGTACCGGTAAGACGCTGCTGGCCCGTGCCATTGCGGGTGAGGCGGGCGTGCCGTTCTTCACCATTTCGGGCTCGGATTTCGTTGAAATGTTTGTGGGTGTCGGTGCCTCGCGCGTGCGCGATATGTTCGAGCAGGCCAAGAAAAACGCGCCTTGTATCGTGTTCATCGATGAGATCGACGCCGTGGGTCGCCATCGTGGCGCAGGCTATGGCGGTGGCAACGACGAACGCGAACAGACCCTCAACCAGTTGCTGGTCGAGATGGACGGGTTCGAGGCCAATGAAGGCGTGATCATTCTGGCCGCGACCAACCGTAAAGACGTGTTGGACCCCGCGCTGCTGCGTCCGGGCCGGTTTGACCGGAACGTGACCGTTGGCAACCCCGATATCAAAGGCCGTGAGAAAATTCTGGGCGTGCACGCGCGCAAGACCCCCTTGGGCCCCGATGTCGATCTGCGCATCATCGCGCGCGGGACGCCGGGGTTCTCGGGTGCCGATCTGGCAAACCTCGTGAACGAGGCCGCGTTGATGGCCGCACGTGTGGGTCGCCGCTTTGTCACCATGGAGGATTTCGAGAACGCGAAAGACAAGGTGATGATGGGGGCCGAGCGCCGCTCGATGGTGCTGACCCAGGACCAGAAGGAAAAGACCGCCTATCACGAGGCTGGTCACGCTGTGGTCGGTCTTGAACTGCCGCTGTGCGATCCGGTCTATAAGGCGACGATCATTCCGCGCGGTGGTGCGCTGGGTATGGTTGTGTCTCTGCCGGAAATGGACCGTTTGAACTATCACCGCGATGAGTGTGAGCAGAAGCTGGCCATGACCATGGCCGGTAAAGCTGCTGAGGTCATCAAATACGGTGAAGATCACGTCTCGAACGGTCCGGCGGGCGACATCATGCAGGCCAGCCAACTGGCCCGCGCGATGGTGATGCGCTGGGGCATGTCGGACAAGGTCGGCAATATCGACTATGCCGAAGCGCATGAAGGCTATCAGGGCAACACCGCCGGTTTCTCGGTTTCTGCGCACACCAAAGAGCTGATCGAGGAAGAGGTGAAGCGCCTGATCCAGCAAGGCTATGAGCGCGCACATAAAATCCTGACCGACAAGAACGAGGCTTGGGAACGTCTGGCGCAGGGGCTGCTGGAATACGAAACCCTGACCGGCGATGAGATCAAGCGCGTCATGAATGGCGAGTCGCCCACCGAAGGCGACGACGAAGGCGACAAGCCGGATGAGGGCAGCGCGCCCAGCGTTACGGCCATTCCCAAGACCAAGCCGAAGAAATCTCCGCCCGAAGGTGGGATGGAACCTGAGCCGACTGCATAAACAAAAAAACCCGGAGCCAGCCTACGGGTTTTTTCTTTTCATCAGGTCGGTGCTGGGCATTATGCGCGCAAGGACGCTGATAAGAAGGGAAGGCCCATGCCGTTTTTGCGCGAAACCGAATACGCAGGCGAAGTGATCTGGCTGGGCCATGTACCGGCGGGGCAGTCGTTGCGGGCTGAGCCGGTTGAAACCTTGAAGCTAGATTTCGAAGGTGTGCGCGGCGAACGGCATGAAGGGCTTAACCGGGCGTCCTGCGTGCGCGTCAAGAACCTGTATCCGCAGGGCACCGAGATCAGGAACGTCAGGCAGCTGTCGGTCCTGTCAGCCGAGGAATTGGCCGGGATCGCGACTGAGATGGGGGTGGATGATCTCGATCCGTCGTACCTTGGGGCGTCGATTGTCGTGAAGGGTATTCCCGATTTTTCACATGTTCCCCCATCCTCGCGTTTGCAGGCCGACAACGGTGCGACGATCACCGTGGATATGGAAAACGCCCCCTGCGTTCTGCCGGGGCGTGAGATTGAACAGGATCACAGCGGTCACGGTGCCGCCTTCAAACCCGCAGCCAAAGGGCGGCGCGGGGTGACGGGTTGGGTCGAACGACCCGGTTCCCTGCGAATTGGCGACAAATTGCGATTGTTTGTCCCTGATCAGCCAATCTGGCAGCCATAAGGCCCATTCGTTTCCGATTTGAAACTCACGATATCCGGCGACGCCGTTTCGCGGCATGAATATGTCGGAATCCATAGCCATCGGAATTGTGTACGACTGTATGGGTTGCACAGCGCCGACGCGCTGCGTCGGTTTTGCAAGGCATTCAATCAGGGACCCTGGCCAATGAGCTACAAATCCGACATCGAAATCGCCCGCGAAGCGAACAAGAAGCCGATTCAGGAAATCGGCGCCAAGATCGGCATCGATTCCGCCGATCTGCTGCCCTATGGCCACGACAAGGCGAAAGTCAGCCAGGACTTCATCAACTCGGTGCAGGACCGTGAAGACGGCAAGCTGATCCTTGTAACCGCGATCAACCCAACCCCGGCAGGTGAGGGTAAGACCACGACCACTGTGGGGCTGGGTGACGGTCTGAACCGCATCGGCAAGAACGCGATGATCTGTATCCGTGAGGCCTCGCTCGGCCCGAACTTCGGCATGAAGGGCGGCGCTGCAGGTGGCGGGTATGCGCAGGTTGTTCCGATGGAGGAAATGAACCTGCACTTCACCGGCGACTTCCACGCGATCACCAGCGCGCACAGCCTGCTGTCGGCGATGATCGACAACCACATCTATTGGGGTAACGAGGCCGAGATCGACACCCGTCGCGTTGCATGGCGTCGCGTGGTCGACATGAACGACCGTGCCCTGCGTCAGATCACGGCGTCTCTGGGCGGCGTCAGCAACGGTTTCCCGCGTGAGGCCGGTTTTGATATTACCGTGGCCTCTGAGGTTATGGCGATCCTGTGTCTGGCAAACGACCTGAAGGATCTGGAAAAGCGTCTGGGTGACATCATCGTCGCCTACCGCCGCGACAAGACCCCGGTCTACTGCCGCGATATCAAGGCCGAGGGCGCAATGACCGTGCTGCTGAAGGACGCAATGCAGCCGAACCTGGTGCAGACGCTGGAAAACAACCCGGCCTTTGTCCACGGTGGCCCGTTCGCGAACATCGCACACGGCTGTAACTCGGTCATCGCGACCAAGACCGCTCTGAAAGTCGCAGACTATGTCGTGACCGAAGCGGGTTTCGGGGCCGATCTGGGTGCCGAGAAGTTCATGAACATCAAGTGCCGCAAAGCGGGCATCGCTCCGTCGGCTGTGGTGCTGGTTGCCACCGTGCGCGCGATGAAGATGAACGGCGGCGTGGCCAAGGCTGATCTGGGTGCCGAGAATGTTGATGCCGTGAAATCGGGCTGCGCCAACCTGGGCCGTCACATCGAAAACGTGAAATCGTTCGGTGTTCCGGTTGTGGTCGCCATCAACCACTTTGTCACCGACACCGATGCCGAAGTAAAGGCCGTGAAAGACTATTGCGGCGATCACGGGGTCGAGGCGGTTCTGTCACGTCACTGGGAACTGGGGTCCGAAGGCTCGGCTCCGCTGGCCGAGAAAGTGGTCGAAATCGTCGAGGGCGGCACCGCGAACTTCGCGCCGATCTATCCTGACGAGATGCCGCTGTTCGAAAAGATCGAAACCATCGCCAAGCGCATCTACCGCGCTGACGAGGTTCTGGCCGACAACAAGATCCGCAATCAGCTGCGCGAATGGGAAGACGCGGGCTATGGCAACCTCCCGGTCTGCATGGCGAAAACCCAGTATTCGTTCTCGACCGACCCGACCCTGCGGGGCGCGCCTACCGGCCACTCGGTTCCGGTGCGCGAGGTGCGGCTAAGCGCCGGTGCGGGCTTCATCGTGGTTGTCTGCGGTGAGATCATGACCATGCCCGGCCTGCCCCGCAAACCCGCGGCTGAGACGATTCGCCTCAACGACGAAGGCCAGATCGAGGGCTTGTTCTAAGCGCCTGAATGATACATCTCGTGGTTCGGGGGTATCCCCGGACCACAGGAGATTAAAATGTCCATTCTGACACTGCCGCAAGACTGTCACTCGATGCCGGAGTTGCGGGTTCAGATCGACAAGCTGGATCGCCAACTGATCGAATTGCTGGTGACGCGCGCGGGCTATATCGACCGCGCATCCCAGTTGAAACCGGCCGAGGGCCTGCCGGCCCGTATCCCGGATCGTGTTGAAGAGGTGGTGCAGCGCGTGCGCGCAAGCTCTGACGAATTGGGCATGGACCCGGATTTGGCCGAAAAGCTGTGGCGCATTTTGATTGACTGGTCGATCGCGCGGGAAGAGCGCGTGCTCGGCCCTGACTGAGAAACCGGGCGCTTCCTGCGCCCGATCCGTTTTGAAAGAAGGGATCACAGGATGGTAGCCCAGGTTATCGACGGGAAGGCTTTTGCCGCCAAGGTGCGCGCTCAGGTCGCCGATCAGGTCGCAAAGCTGAAAGAAGAAAACGGCATCACGCCCGGTCTAGCGGTGGTGCTGGTGGGCGAGGACCCGGCAAGCCAGGTCTATGTGCGGTCCAAGGGCAAGATGACTGTCGAGGTCGGCATGAACTCGTACGAGCACAAGCTGGAGGCCGACACTTCGGAAGAGGATCTGCTGGCGCTGATCGACAGGCTGAACAATGATCCGGCGGTGCACGGCATTCTGGTGCAACTGCCGCTGCCGGGGCATCTGAACGAAGACCTGGTGATCAACTCGATCGATCCGGCCAAGGATGTGGATGGCTTCCACATCTCGAATGTGGGTCTGCTGGGGACCGGTCAGAAGTCGATGGTGCCCTGCACGCCACTGGGCTGTCTGATGATGCTGCGCGACCACCATGGCTCGCTGTCCGGGATGGATGCGGTTGTGATCGGGCGGTCGAACATCGTCGGCAAACCGATGGCGCAACTGCTGCTGGGCGATAGCTGCACCGTGACCATCGCGCATTCTCGCACTAAGGACCTGCCGGATGTGGTCCGCCGCGCCGATATCGTCGTGGCCGCGGTGGGACGCCCCGAGATGGTGCCCGGCGACTGGATCAAGGAAGGGGCCACAGTGATCGACGTGGGCATTAACCGCATCGAACGTGACGGCAAGAACAAGCTGGTGGGCGACGTGGATTATGCCAGCGCGGCTGAGCGCGCAGGCGCGATCACTCCGGTTCCGGGGGGCGTCGGCCCGATGACCATTGCCTGCCTCCTGGCCAACACACTGACCGCGTGCTGCCGCGCCAACGGTCTGCCGGAACCCGAAGGTCTGACCGCCTGATCCTGCTGGCGCGGGTGCACCCTGTGCCATAACCCGGAATATTCAAGATGCCCTGTCCCCTATATCCGGGGGCAGGGCATTTCTTTGAATGGGTTTGCTTGTATTCGATTTCGTGATATGTCCGATATTCCAAGTGGTTACTAAGTAAGACCGCAGTTTTCCGGGCAAGTGTTTGTGTGACGCGGGAAATTGCGCTCGGAATACGTATGAATATCGAAGTCAGTGAGATCAGAACTGTTCTAAGCCCTCAGCGCATCGTCGCGGCGCTCGTTTTTCTACCATTGCTGGCTTATGTGTTTCCGCCCTTCATGGACGGGGAATTGCCGTTCGGTCTGCGCCTTGTGTTCTGGGTCGGTGTGATGATCATCGCGCTCAGCGCGACATGGACTGCCCGGAAACTGCTGCGTGACAAATTGGTGCTGGTCAAACTGCCGTGGCGTGATCTTGCTTTTGCCACCGTGATGCTGGCTTTGCTGACGCCGATGTTGTGGTTGCTGGCCTGGGTGTGTTTCACCTGTATCGGCAAGATGGCGCCCGAGGCGCATGCGGTCGCCGTCTACGGCATCCTGTTCGCCGCAGGTCTTGTGCTGGTCCGCCGCGGTGATCTGCATACGCGGGAGGTCGAAGAAAAACCTGTCCAGCCGCGACTGGTCCGACGGTTGCCCGCCGGGTTCGAAGGCAAGATTTTCCGCCTGACCGTGAAGGACCACAACGTGGATGTCGTCACCTCTGAGGGGACTTTCACAATTCGATCCCGACTGACAGACGCCATCGATGAAATGGAGCCTGTACCGGGCCATTGCTCGCATCGCTCGCATTGGGTTACGGACGCGTCGATCATGGGTGTCGAGAAGGCCGAGGGCAAAACCTTCCTGCGACTGGTCAATGGCGATCTCGTGCCCGTCAGCCGCAAGTACAAGCCCATGCTGGAAGAGGACGGGCTGATCTGAGCCTAACGTGGCATCGGCACCATCTGAGGGGTTGGGCCGGTCAGAATGGCCTTGGCCCGAGGTCCCAATAGCGTCGTCAGAACATGATCTGTGCTGCGCAGCCCGCCGGTATAGGTGCCGTAGGCTGGCAGGATCAGCCGGGCGTGGTCCAGCAGGAAGGCAGGCCGGGAAATCGACCTGCCCCTGAGCGTCAAACGCGCTTTGGGGTGAAAATGCCCTGAAACCTCGCCTGTTGCGTCGGGTTGTGCGATGTGGCGAAAGACAAGCGGCCCGCAGGTCCATTCAGACAGATGTGCGCCGCCCAGCTCGATCGGTCCCGGATCGTGATTGCCTTCGATCCAAATCCAACGTCGACCAGCTTGCAGCGCCGCTATTCGCAGCTTTTCATCCGCTGCCAAAGCGCTGGAAGCGTCCAGATCGTCAAAGCTGTCGCCCAGACAAACCACGACCTCACCCCCTGTCCGGTCAAGGTCCGCCGACAACCGATCCAGCGTTTCACGGCTGTCATAAGGCGGAAGGGTCAATCCACTGCGCCGCGCCATCCTTTCGGACTTGCCCAGATGCAGGTCCGAGACGCAGAGCATGCTCTGCCCCGGCCACCAGAGCGCGCCGGAGGGCAGGGCAAAAAGATCCGCGCTGCAAAAGGAAAATCCCAGTTTGTTCATGGTAAGTTCATTATATGTTTCAGTGTTGCACGCAAGGTATTTTACAGATTGTCCAGCCCGGCGGCTTCCAGCAGACGGGCGCTTTCCTCTGCCAGCAAGCGTTCCTCGGCCGCGCCTTTGACCGGGATTTTGCCGACTTCCAGAAACAGCGGTGCTGCCAGCGGTGAAACCCGATCAAGGCGCATCAGATCAATCCGGTCGCCGATACGCGCGATCATCGCTTCGATCCGGCCAAAATCGACCAGACCGCGCATGGCTTCTTCGCGGGTGATTTGCATCAACAGGTGGTCCGGGTCGTATTTCAGCAGCGTGTCATACAGGATGTCCGATGAAAACGTCGCCTGCCGCCCGCTTTTGCGTTGCCCGCCCGTGTTGCGCTCGATCAGACCAGCTATTGTGGCCGAGGCGCGGAAGGTTCGTTTCATGACGGCATTTCCCGCCAGCCACGTGTCCAACCCCTGCCGCAGCGCGTCCAGACGGAACAGCGGGCTGGGGTCCGTGACCGCATCCAGACCCCAGATCAGGGTGGCATAATCCGTCGCGACAAAGCCAAGGGGGGCCAGACCCGTCTCCTCCATCCGTTTGGTCAACAGCAGGCCGAGCGTCTGCTGCGCATTGCGCCCTGCAAAGCCGTAGACGCACAGATGCTCGCGCCCGTCGCTGGGAAAGCTTTCGATCAGCAGGCGGTCGCGCTGGGGCAGGCGGGACATGTCCCGCTGCAGGGCCAGCCAGTCGGCGGTGTGGCGGGGCAGTTGCGGCCAGTCGGGTTGGGCGAACATGCGCAGAATACGGTCGCTCAGCTGGGTCGAGGTGGCGAATTTCGTCCCCATGAAAGTGGCGATCTTGGGCTTTTTGTCGGCCCGGCGGCTGACCTCGACAACCATCTCGCGCAGGCCCTCATAGCGCACGATCTGACCACCGATCAGGAAGGTGTCTCCGGGCGTGAGCGAGGCGGCAAAGCCTTCCTCGACCTCGCCCAGTGGCTTGCCGCCGCGGTTGCGTTTCAGGCGCACTTTCAGGGTGTCGGTGTCCTGAATCGTCCCAAGGTTCATACGGATGCGCGCGGCGGCGCGGGGGTCGCGCAACTGCCACAGCCTATCGGGACGCTGCAGCAGCCGCTGCCAGCGGTCATAGGCGCGCAGGGCATAGCCACCGGTTGCGCAGAACTCCAGACACGCGTCAAACTCCGGACGGGTCAGATCGGCAAATGGCCCGGCTGAGGTCATTTCCGTGAACAGTGCGTCAGCCTCGAACGGTCCCGCCGCCGCAGCAATCAGGATATGCTGGCAGAGCACATCTCGGGGGCCTGCGCCGCGTGGCTCGCCATCCAGTTCATGCGCTTTTGCAGCCTCTAACGCGGCGACGCATTCCACCACTTCGAACCGGTTGGCAGGCACCAAAAGGGCCTTGGACGGCGCGTTGTAGCGGTGGTTCGCCCGCCCGATCCGCTGCACCAATCGCTTGACGTTCTTGGGCGCACCGATCTGGATGACCAGATCGACATCCCCCCAGTCGATGCCCAGATCCAAAGAGCCGGTGCAGACGATGGCCCGCAGATCACCACGCACCATGGCGGCCTCGACCCGTTCACGCTGCTGACGGTCCAGACTGCCGTGATGGATGCCGATGGGCAGGCCTTCGTCATTTGCAAGCCACAGATTGTGAAAGAAAATCTCGGCCTGCGCGCGGGTATTGTGAAAGATCAGCGTGGTCTTGTGCCGCCGGACCTGCTCCAGCACTGCCGGGATCGCATAAGCCGCGCCGCCACCCGACCACGGGGGCATTTCCTCGGTTGCCAGCATCGCGATGTCGGGGTCAGGGCCGGGGTCGGCCTGAATGATACAGCAAGGGTCCGGGTGCCGCGCCAGAAAGCGGGCGATCCCTTCGGGGTCTTCGACCGTCGCCGACAGGCCGACGCGACGCAGATCGGGGCAGAGGGTTTGCAACCGTGCCAGCGCCAGCATCAACTGATCCCCACGTTTGCTTTCGGCAAGGGCATGGATTTCATCCACGATCACCCTCTGCACCCCATCAAACATGCGCGGGGCGTCCTCGTAAGAGGTCAGCAGGGCCAGACTTTCAGGCGTTGTCAGCAGAATATGCGGAGGGTCAGCGCGCTGACGTTTCTTTTGCGTGGCCGAGGTATCGCCGGTTCGGTCTTCGATGCGGATGGGCAGGCCAATCTCATCCACCGGAGTGCGCAGGTTGCGTTTGATATCCGCTGCAAGTGCTTTCAACGGCGAAACATAGATCGTGTGCAGCCCGGTCCGCGCGCCATCGGCCAGCTCCGCCAGAGAAGGCAGAAACCCGGCCATCGTCTTCCCTCCCCCCGTGGGTGCGATCAGCAACGTGGCCGGGTCCTGCGCCTGGTCGAACATTTCTTGTTGATGGGGATGGATCGACCAGCCTTTGGTATTGAACCAATCGCTGATCGGCACGGGAATCTGCGTCATGGACACAGATTACCCGTCTCAGTACCAATTTGGCACGGCGTTATTTGACGATTTTCTCGTCTTTGACGAACATGTTGGCCCAGGCGCGGTCAATCAGGTCGGGGCTCATCTGATAGGGGATGCCCTCGAATTCGCAGATCGAGATCATCTGATCGATCAGGAAGATGGGCTGATAGTTCGCATAGATATTGTCGATGGTCGGGTATTTGACCTTCAGCAGGTGGACCAGAGCGGCCTCATCCAATGGCATGCCGCGTTTGCGGGCCACCATGGCGAAGATTTTCAGGAAGTTCTCCTGATTGGGGCCGTCGATTTTGATCTTGAAAAAGATCCGGCGCAGGGCGGCTTGGTCGAAAATCTCGTTCGGGTGGAAGTTAGTCGAGAAGATGACCAGCGTGTCAAACGGCACCTCGAACTTTTCACCCGATTGCAGGCCGAGGATATCCTTGTTCTCTTCCAGCGGAACAATCCAGCGGTTGACCAGCGCCTGAGGCGGTTCGGCCTGTCGCCCAAGGTCATCCACGATGAAGATGCCGCCGGTTGATTTCAGCTGCAGTGGGGCCTGATAGGTCCGAGCAGTGGGATTGTAAACTAGATCCAACATGGACAGCGACAGTTCACCACCCGTCACCACTGTCGGGCGTTCGCACTGCACATAGCGCGAGTCGAACCGCTTGCGGCGGCGCAGGCTGTTGGGGTCGTCGGCTTCCTGCTCGATCGCGGTGTGCACGATCGGGTCATAGACGGTGATCACCTGCCCGGCATATTCGATAGCATAGGGCACATAGACATTGTCGCCCAAAGCATCGCGGATACCGTTCGAGATCGAGGATTTACCATTGCCCGGAGGGCCATACATCAGGATCGAGCGGCCCGCACTGACCGCCGGACCAAGATGGTCCAGCAGGCTGTCGGGCAGGACCAGATGGCCCATGGCACCGACCAATTGCTCACGCGTGACCTGAATGTTTCGGATCGACTGGCGTTTGACTTGCTCGCGATAAACGTCCAGCGGCACCGGCATCGCGCCGAAATATTCAGACTGGCTAAGCGCGTCCAATGCGCGGGCCTTGCCTGCATCGGTCAGCTGATAGCCCATCTCATTGCCGCTATTGGCGTTCAGGGTGCCTGTGGCTTCGATCAGTTTCTGTTCGCGCGCGATGTCGATCAGTTCCTGCGTGACCGAACCGGGCAGGCAGACCGCCTCGGCAACTTCGGACACAGTGCTGGCGTTCTTACGGAAGATCGTTTTCAGCAGAATGTCCCGCATCATCACCAGCGGGAGCTGCATCTCCCCCAAACCTTTGGGGGCAGGAGGGGCCATAACAGAGGAAGCTTGCATATTCATGAGCGACGCTCGTCCATCCAAAAAATCACACAAATGCCCGCAAACGGGCGACTTGTGGGAAATCTGGCCCAGCTTTATGGCGGGACCAAGGCAGCGGCATGGCGCGGTGATGATAGTTTACGAACCGTAAACAGTGCCCAAAATCAAATACATCGCCAAAGCCCCGGCAAGGGCAAGGCCCATCGGGAACTTTTTGCCCCGGTCCCAGCTTTCCCAATGCGGCGCGATTGCGCGCAAGCGGGTGTGGCGGGCCAGCCGATGCGTGACTACGGCACCCAACACGGTTGCCATCAAAATCGCAAGCACGACACCCAAGTCCTGAACCCAGACAAACGGTGCAGCCGCCGCCAGAAACTTGGCATCACCCGCGCCAACAGCGCCGATGGCATTCAGGACCATTCCGGCGATCAGGATCACGGGAAGATGCAGCAATTGCCAGACATAAGGCGGAAAAGCGACGGGGAATGGCCCCAGCTTTCCGCTGAGTGTGCCGGTCGCCCACGGGGGCAGGGCGATCAGCCCGACAACCACATAGACCAGCGCCAAAGCCACAACGGCGTGGTTCTTGATCCGCATCTCACGCATATCGGTGAAGGCGACATAGAAACAGATCGGCAGAATGAACGGCAGGAACCACACCGCCGCCCGAACAGGGATGTCCATTTAGGTGGATTCCTCAAGCGCGCGCAGCGAACGGACGGCTTCGTCGAAATGCTGCGGATGGGTCGAGATCGCCTCGCGGAACAGGTTCTTGGCTGTGGTCACGTCGCCCTGCTTCACAGCCGAGATCCCCATAGTGTTCAACAGGCGCGCCCGTTCGATCTGTGACATGGGAACAACCGGCAGGCTGTAATTTCCCTGTGCAGAGCGGGCCAGAACCAGATTGTTCTTTGCGGTAAACAGCGAACTGTCTTGCCGGATCGCATCGGTGAACAAACGCTCTGCCTCGGCGTATTGCCCGCGTGAGAGTTTTGAGAACCCCCAGTTGTTCATCACGCTGCCCGGGCGCGTGGTCAGGCCAACCGCAGTTTCATAGAAATGGTCTGCGCGTTTCCATTCTTTTCTGGAATCGGCCACGACCGCCTCAAGCCGGTAACGTTTGAACGTCTCATAGGTTGGCGGAACCGTGTCCAGAACCGATTTCGCCTGCGCCCAATCACCATTTCTGACCAGCGCATCCGCGTACTCGACCTTGTCCGAGCTGTTGGCCCCTTTCATGGTCGTCACGCGTTTCCACGCCGATACCGCTTCGGTCGTGCGTTTGGCGCGCCCAAGTGAAATGGCCAGACCGCGTTGAAGGTCGATCCGGTTGGGGCTTTTGCTGGCTGCGTTGTGGAAATAGGTCACCGCCTCATTCGGGTCGGCCGCGTTCAGTAGAACATCGTTCAGGTTGGTTTCGTCGATGACGTTCACTTCCTGAAACGTGCGTTCAACCTTTTCTTCGGCAGTTTCCTTTTCGCAAGCGGCTAGAATGAGCCCACTGAGAATGAGGGATGGAATCAAGAATTGGTGGCGCATTTTTGCGTCCTTTACTGCTCTTGCCTCGATTACTGGATCTTGCGTAGCGTAAATTGCCCGTCGCCAAGCTGCTCCAGCGTATATTCTTGTTCTTGGGGGGTATTATTAACAGGATTTTCCATTTTTGCGAGTGCTAAGCGCAGATTGTCGCGAATTGCGTCACTTTCGCCATTGTCCAGCGCAAAGGCCCGTTGAAAGACCTGAGCGGCCTCGGGGTATTCCTGCAATTCCATCAGCAGAACACCCAGATTGTTCCAGGCGATGGGCCAGTCCGTATCATCCTCGACCGCCTGCCGCAGTAAGGGCTCCGCCTGACCCAATCGACGCAGCCCAACATTGGCGGTTCCCATCGAGGTCAGGACCTCCGGGGTCATCCCCTGATCCAATGCGGCGCGGGTAAAGCTCTCCAACGCAAGTTCGTATTCACCCGCTGCCATCAACCGGTTGCCAACGGTGATGTGGTCGACCGACTTGCCTTTGGGATCGACGCCCGGCGCATCCAGCCCATTGGACAGACCGCCTTCAGTGCAAGAAGCCACCGTGGCGATAACCACAGTGGCTTGAAGCAATCGGCGTAGCCGGGACAGGACACACCTGAGTTTTGTTTTCATAAGCGATCCATCAGCGACCGAAGCTCGAAATCACGTTTGCCGAGGGGCCGACCAGAATGATCAACAGCGGCGGCACCGTCAGCATCATTGTGACCAGAGTCATTTTCGTAGGCAACTTGTTTGCGGCTTCTTCTGCCCGCATGACCCGTTTGTCACGCATTTCACCGGCATAAACCCGCAGAGCTTCGGCAATCGATGTACCAAATGTTGCCGATTGGATCATCACGGTCACAAATGAACTGACATCCTGCACACCGCAACGGGTTCCAAAGTCCCGCAGAACGGTGTCCTTGTCCTTACCGGCCTTCATCTCATAGGCGACGACCTCAAATTCCTGAGCGATGTCGGGGTAGGAGGATTTCATTTCACTTGCGACGCGCACGATGGCCTGATCAAGGGACTGCCCTGCTTCGACACAGACCAGCATAAGGTCGAGTGTATCAGGAAACCCGGACGTGATTGCCTCTTGCCGTTCGGCGACCCGGCGCGTGATCCAGTATTTCGGGATCATGTATCCCACGCCGCCCGGCAACAGCACCCGGATGACCATTTGCTGAGTGGTGAATTCCTGGTCACCGGAAAACACGGTTATCAACAGAACGCCCAGAACAATACCAATGATCCCTAGGGCGAACTGCGCAAAGTGGAAAAACCGAACCGCGTCCTTGGACTGATAACCTGCTTGTCTCAGTTTCAGCTGGACGGCCGAGTATTCTTCCTGGTCCTTCGGCTCAAGGAAAGTTGCGAATTTCTCAAGCTGCTCATTCTGGCTGCCGTGCCGCAGCTTGTCTTTCTTGTCCTTCTTGGTTGCCTTTGGTGCCGCATTGGCGCGCTGAAGCTTTTTGAGCGGATCCTCGGGCTGGCTCATCATCAGCGAGACAGCAACACCGATCAGGACAAGGCCAAGAATTCCAACCACGATCAGAGGGCCAAACTCTCCCAAGTTCTCCGTAAGCAAATCATTGATTTTTGTCAGAAACTCCATGGGATCGCCCTCAGACCTTGATGTTTGTGATGATCTTCATGACGATCAGGTTCAGCGTCAACATGATACCAACGATGAAACAGGCCGGGATGAACCACTGGTGGTCCAGAACCTCGTCGTAGTATCCGGGATCTTTTACCAAAACGAAAACCAGACAGAAGATTGGGAAGCCGGACAGGAATTTACCGGACCATTGTGCTTCGGCCGTGATCGCCTTGACGCGGCGGAATAGGCGGAACCGGGCGCGAATGACTTGGGCCAGGCCTGCCAAAATCTCAGCAAGGTTGCCACCGGATTGCTGTTGGATACCCACGGCAACCGCCAGGAACCGCAAGTCCTGCATATCCAGACGTTCGGCCATATCCTTCAGCGCTTCGCCCACGTCGCGACCATAGGCGCATTCATCCGCGATGACACCAAATTCGGTGCCCAGCGGGTCCTGCACTTCGTTCGCAACCACCTGAATAGTCGACACAAACGGGTTACCAACCCGCAGCGAGCGTACCATCAGTTCAACAGCGTCAGGCAATTGCTCTTCGATCATTCCCATGCGCTTTTTGGCCTTGTGGTTGACCCAGGCGTAGACGCCACCAACGCCAATCGCGATCGAGATGGCGACGCGCAGAACCATCTCAGTGGCGGTTCCGATGCTCAGCCCCATGAATGCCACAACTGACACAAGGCACATGATCATGATCAGTTGGCGGGGCGAGAACGCGATGGCCGCCTTCTGCGCCTTGTCTGCCAGCAATGAATACAGAGGGATGCTCTGCGATTTCATATGCTGTTGCATTTCCTTGCGCAGCTGTTCCAGCACCTGCTCGCGCCCGGCGCCTTTTTCCAGCATGTCGAGGCGACGGTTGACGCGGCTGTTCAGGCTGATCGACTTGCCGAAGGCGACAAGATAGATGCCTTCGACCAAGGCGAGAACCCCCACAAAGATGGCGACATAGATGATCGCCTCCATAGGCACTTGCATGTAAGTTTCTCCTACATTGTGGTTGGGTCGTAGATCGACGCCGGTAGATCAAAGCCCCAAAGACGGAAGCGTTCGGAATAGTGGCTGCGCACACCCGTGGCGGTGAAATGCCCGATGATTTTGTTGTCGGGTGTCAGACCAACACGTTGAAACCTAAAGATTTCCTGCATCGAGATCACGTCGCCTTCCATCCCCGTGATTTCGGTGATCGAAGTCATGCGGCGCGAGCCGTCCTGAAGACGGCTGGCTTGCACGATCAGGTTCACAGCGGATGAGATCTGGCTGCGTACGGCCTTGATCGGCATTTCAATCCCGGCCATCGCGATCATGTTTTCCAGACGCGATATACCATCGCGGGCCGAGTTGGCGTGGATCGTGGTCATTGATCCGTCGTGACCGGTGTTCATGGCCTGCAGCATGTCGATCACCTCGGCGCCACGCGTCTCGCCCACGATGATGCGGTCGGGGCGCATACGCAGGGCGTTTTTCAGACAGTCGCGCGGGCTGACCTCACCCTTGCCTTCGACGTTGGGCGGGCGGCTTTCCATGCGGCCCACATGGGTCTGTTGTAGTTGGAGTTCCGCCGTATCCTCGATGGTCAGGATGCGTTCGGCATCGTCAATAAAACTGGACAGGGCGTTCAGGGTGGTTGTTTTACCGGAACCCGTACCGCCCGATACGATGATGTTCAGACGGGTCGATACGGCAGCCTGTAGATAGGCGGCCATTTCTTCCGTAAACGCGCCGAAATTGACCAGATCGTCAATGCCCAGCTTGTCTTTCTTGAACTTACGAATGGAAACCAGCGAGCCATCGACGGCAATCGGCGGCACCATCGCATTGAAACGCGAGCCATCGGCCAGACGGGCGTCAACATAAGGGTTTGATTCATCAACACGACGGCCCACGGCGGACACGATCTTGTCGATGATCCGCATCAGGTGCTTTTCGTCCTTGAACGTGATGTCGCTGAGTTCCAGCTTACCGGCGCGTTCCACAAAGATCTGCTGCGGACCATTGACCAGAATATCGTTGACCGTGTCGTCCTGCAGCAGCGTTTCCAGCGGGCCGAGGCCGGTGACTTCGTCGTAGAGCTCTTTGTTCAGCTGGGTCCGGTCGTCGCGGTTCAGAACAATGTTCTTGGCTTCCAGCACTTCGCTGGCGATTGCGCTGATTTCCGCGCGCAGTTCCGCTTCACCCGCGTTCTCCAACGCTGCGAGGTTCAGATTTTCCAGAAGCTCGCGATGCAGTTCGATCTTAATCTCGCCCAGACGCTCTTTGCGTTTGCGGTCGCGGTCCGAACCCATCGCCTCGGCCGATTTCTTTTGCAGTGGCTTGCGGGCCACGGCGTTTGGGGTAGGGGCCGCTGCCGGTGCAGCCGCTTCAGGCGCTTTCGACGGCGCTTGTACTGGCTGCGCTTCGGGCTGTTTCTTGTATCTTGAAAACACGGCTTATCCCCCCTTGGGATGGTTTTACGCGGCCTCGGCGCTGCTGCTGCCCAGGCTGTGAAGTGATTTCGCAAGTTTTGCGAATTCGCGGCGCAATGGGTTCTTTGCCGCAGAACTTGCCAAGGGCAGACCGTGATCGCCGCTTTGCATCACGGGTTTACCGCCATCCGGCAGTTGCAGATCGATCGAAATCCCAAGGCTTTCGCCCATGCGTTTGACCCGGCCTTTTCCATTCAGGTCGGTGAATTTGGGTGCACGGTTCAGGGCAAAGCGCAGCTTGTTGAAGGGCAGCTCTTCGGCCTGCAAAGCGCGTTTCAGGCGCAGCGCGTTCTGGGCCGACCGCATGTCCAGCTCGATCATGGCAAAATAGACATGCGCCGCCTGCAAAACGGTTTCAGACCAAAGAACCAGCGTCTTGGGCATGTCCACGATCACATAGTCAAAATGCTTGCGCGCCATGTCGATGACGCGCTGAATGTCTTCCGGCGTGATCAGGTCCAGCGGTACCATATCGGAGGGCGCTGTCAGCACCTGAAGCTTTTCTTCATAACTTTGAAGTGCTTGCGAGAAAACCTCATCATCCATATTGGCCGTATCCGACAGCATTTCGAACACGGTTTCGCGGCGCGGCAGATCCAGATATGTGGAAACGGTGCCGTACTGAAGATCCAGATCGATCAGGCAAACAGTCGGTGTGTCCTTGTCGGAAACACAGGCAAGCTCCCACGCAAGGTTCACCGCCATTGTGGTCGATCCGACACCACCGGCCAGACCATGCACAACGAATAGGGCACCTTCCTTGGCATCTCCGCCCGCCAGCGGCACCGCAGCCGCTTGCGCAACGGCAACCGGGTCAGGTTGGTTCATCCGCTCGATGGCTTCCTGCAATTCGCCTTCGGGCAGAGGGTAGGGGACAAACTCGTCCGCGCCCTTGCGCAGCAATTGGTGAAGAGCAGCAGGTGTGACGTCCTCGGCGATCAGGACCACTTTGATTTTTTTGTCTTTTGCCTGGGTGATGATCTCGCCCATCAAAGACAGGTTGTCTTCATCCTCGCCATCTATGGCCAGCGCAACAAACTGCAGTGATTCGGCTTCGGGCTGGCTGAAAAAGGCCAGCGCTTCGGCAAAGCCCAGATCACCCCATCGTTCGCCCAGCGCGGCTTCCATGTCTTCGATGAGCAGGTCGAAGTTCTGGACATCCCGGCTGATCGTGCAAGCCAAGATACCGGTGTTGTCATCTTGCGGCGTCGCGCTGGTCATAAACAATATCCTCGTTGAGAGAGGCCAGCTTCTCTTGCGGACGGATATCGTGCCGGTTGATTTGCTGTCGCCCCTATGCGGTCAATTCAGGCCGCAGGTCACCCAATTGTTGACAATGTCGCTGTGAAGTTGGGCGAGAATTTGGCGCAAAAGAACCAATTGTAGGGAAATGGGCGACGATGTCGCCCATTTCTGTCGTATTATCCACCGCTCCCCGAGTCGGCTACATTGGAAGAATCTTCAATGTAACTCGGTCGCGTCGCGCTTTCGACGTATTCGCGGTAAATGACCTGGGCGTATTTTCCGTCCAGCGTCTGCGGGCCACCGTCCACAAAGCCTGACACTTCGGTCACTGTGCGACGATTGCGGCGGTCGCGATTCGAAGTAGCAACCAGGGGCTGGGTTTTACCGAAGGATACGACGGCTTCCAGTCTGGACCGGGAAATACCCTGTTGGACCAGGAAATTCACCGCTGCCTGCGCCCGGCGCAAACCCAGGCTCTGGTTGTAGCTGTTCGAACCGACGGCATCTGTGTGCCCATAGACCCGGAACCGTGCCTCGGGGAATTGTTTTATCCAGTCTGCCTGCTGCAACAAAATGCTTTGGGCGGATGCATCCAGTTGCGAACTGTCGAAGGCAAAGTTGATCTGGCTGGGCACATCAGCCGCAAAGCGACGGCTCAGGATCTCAGCATAAGACAGTTCACCATTCATAACCTGAACGTTGTTAAGCGTCGCGTTGCCAAAGGCCCCTTGGTCGGCTTCGTAACCGGCCTCACGTGTACAGGCCGAGACGGCGACCGTAAGACCCAGTGTGATGATCCACTTGTTCATTGGTCTATCCTCCTCATCAATCCAGGACGTAGCCGTATGAGCTGCCGAAATCCTGTTTGGCGACTTCAGAAGCGGCACCTACACCTGCGCGGGTCGTGCGTGCTGTCTTACCGTTAATAAACAGGTCGAACTCACTGGGTGGCTTGACACGGTCGGTTGGCAGAGCAAGCGCCTCGCCGCGTATCGGTGACACCAGATGTGCGGTGACGATGATAACGAGTTCGCTCTGATCCCGCTGGAAATCGGCGCTGCGGAACAGGGCGCCAAGGACGGGAACATCGCCCAGCCAGGGAACTTGGCTGGCTTGATCGACAAAGTTGTCCTGAAGAAGCCCGGCGATGGCAAAGCTCTCACCGTCGCGCAGTTCCACGGTGGTCTTTGCTTGACGCACGATAAAGCTGGGAACGTTGTCCCCGTTGATCGTGAAGCTTGAGCTGGTGTCGATGCTAGATACCGACGTGCCCATTTCAAGATTAATCAGATCGCCGTCCACAACCCGTGGCGTGAACAGCATTTCGACACCGAAGGGTTTGAATTCGATGGCCACGACACCATCGTCCTGGGGAACCGGGATTGGAACTTCGCCGCCCGCAAGGAAGGACGCTTCCTGACCGGACAGAGCTGACAGATTCGGTTCGGCAAGGTTGCGGACAAGGCCCTTTGTTTCCAAGGCTTGCAACAGCAGATTGACCTGCGCCGACCCGACCCCGAAGCCAAACAGCAGCACACCGTTTTCAACAGTGACAGGCGGCACGAGGTTTTGCGGGTTGAAACCGCCAACAAAGTCATCGGTTGCGATAGAAAGCGTTGAAGAAAGCTCTTTCGCGACAGAGCGGTTCATTTCCGCAAACCGCACTTTCAACATGACCTGCTGGACGCCGCCAACAGACATCAGGTTCGAAACGCGTTCAGGCGCATAACGTTCCGCCAGTTCCAGTGCGCGGGCCAGTTTGGCTGCGCTTGAAACCGTACCGGACAGAACGATGCCGTCATTCGCTGTGCGAACCTCAATCGGTTCGGCGGGCAGGATCTGACGCAAACGCTCTTTGAACTCGGTCACATCCGGGGCAACCCGGACCCGAACGTTGGCCAACAGCATACCGGCGCCGTCAAACAGCGTCAGTGTCGTCAGACCGGGTGCTTTACCCAAAACATAGATGGTACGATCGGAAAGCGACGAAATGTCAGCAATGCCCGCGTTGGCAATGCTGAGTTCTGCAAAAGGTTGCTCGCTTTCAACAACGATCGCGCGGTTCATTGGAACTTCCAGTGTTTCCACTGTGCCCTTTTTGACCACGCGAAGGGTTTCAGCCCAGGCGGCATCGCCGACCGGGCCCACAACAAGCGTCAACCCCAGCAGGGTTGCGCTGATCCAGGAACGTATTGTCATGTGACCTGCCTCTCCGATCACGCCTCGTTTTTGGGTCTTATGCCCTATGGTTCAAAAGACTGCGCGAATTCCGAATTTATTGCAATAATCAATGGTTTCTGGAATTTTGTTTATGTGGACAATAGGCAACAATAACAAAAAAATGAGCCGCGCGAATGGCGCGGCTCGTAGCCTGTAACGCTCTGAATTGACGTCAGTTTGTGCAGGGGATCTGGGTTTCGAACGTATCGCCGCCACGGCGGATGCGCGTGGTGCAAATCTGTTCCTTGGCGACTTCTGGCGCAGGCGCTGTCTCTTCGATGCCCAAGAGCTTTCGCTGGTCGACTTCGATCGCTGTTGCAACCGATTCATCGCTAACCCCTACAAGGGCAAGAGAAAGCCGGCCCGTGTTTTGTGCCTGAGCCAACGCAGCGACCTGTTCCGGTGTGGCCGCGACGGTGACAGTTCGTGCAATCGTTGTCCCTGTCACATCTGAACCTGTGCTTTGGTCCACGGCAACAAGCTGAATGCTCGTCTGAATCAAGCGCGTGATCCCGCCGGTGTTCCCTTCGGTCGTACCGCTGGAGCCGGTCCAGTAAATGTCCACGTTGTCGCCAGGGCGCAGAAAACCCGAAACGCCGGATGCCACATCAACGCTGATGGCAAAAGCGCGCATTCCTTTTTCCAGGCGAGACGTCAGCCCGGCCTTCTCACCAGGTTCGGTGACCTTAACGGCCAGAATGGCCTCGTCCTTTTCCATGGTTCTCAGAATAAAGCGCTCTTGCGGGCCGGTCTCTGGGAACAGGGCCGCAATTTCAGTGAACGTGCCTTCCGGGATCGCGTTTTCGGGCCAGTCGACGGCACGCACATCTTCCTGTGTCAGGCGCTCACCATATTTCAGAGGTCGATTCGAAACGTATACCGTCACCGTTGGAACAACTTCGACCTGAGCATTCGCCAGCGCTTCGGCCGCAGCCTGCTTCTGGCGGGCGAGTTCATTCTGGTACTCGGCAATATAGTTGCGCGCCATGTAAACCGCGCCCCCGGCCAAAGCCACCCCGACAATCAGAACAAGTCCGAATACCGCTCGCATGTATGCACCTCATAATTTCGTCGGTCAAAAAGTTAGCGACAGTATCGCGACTTTTGAACAGCATTATTCCTAAACTGCAATTGTGTCGAAATGTGGGACAAAATTGCCAGCAACAGCGGATTTTTACTATTCGTCTACAGGATTGCAGCCGAACCTAGGAGGAAGAGCAGTCGCAACTTCGGTTGGCGGGGTGCGCGAAAAACGACCGTCAAAGCCACGCTATCAACGGTCGTATTAACACGTTCATATTCTGGGAATTTGTGTCAGGCTTTAGCCGTCGCCACCTACAGTTCCGCCACCTGAAGACGATCCTCCGCTGGAACTGCTGCCTGAAGAAGACCCTCCGCTGGAGCTACCACCAGATGATCCGGACCCTGAGCCTCCGCCAGCGGTGCCAGCAACGGTGATACCGCCGGCATTGTCGTTGTCACCAGTGCTAATGGTTGCGCTTGTTAGGGCTGTGTTCACATTTCCGCCGAAGTCGTCCGTCGCAGTGGAGATAGCGAAAAACAATGCCGAGCCCAGCCCAATGATCATGGCGGTCAACACAACCCAATCAACGGTGATGGCACCTTCTTCTTCTCTCGAAAATCGGTTAACGAACCTAAGCATGTTTCCTCTCCGCCCTCTCAGTTCCCGAGAGCCCAATAGCCCTATTTCCGGGTGCAAGTTTTCTGGGTTCATTTTAGCGTGATGTCAGTGGCGGAAATGCGGCCAAAGATTGAATTTCACGCCTTAGTCCAAGGATTGCCGGATATTTCACTCTGGGCGGTCAGAGAAAGAGACTCATGTGTGTAAAGCCCGGCATGCAGTTTTTGATGTTTATGTCCCAAACGAAAAAACCGCGCCAAACTGGCGCGGTTTGTGTTTTATGCGAAGCGCTGGCTTAGTTTCCGCCGGCGACGGTGATACCGCCTTCTGCGCCGGTGTTGTCGCCGGTCGAGATGGTCGCTGCGTTCAGAGCGGTGTTCACGTCAGTCGCCAGGCCGGTCGCGCCGCCTTCGATCTGGTTGTATGCAACGGCTGCCAGGCCGATGACTGCTGCGGTCAGAACAACCCAGTCAACTGTTACTGCGCCGTCTTCGTCTTTGCGGAAGTTCTTGAAGAACTTGATCATGTTACGTCCCTCCTAAAGGATCAAAATAAGTCTGTTAAACCTTGGCGTGTTTCAGAGCTTTCTCTCTCAGTCCGCTCCAGTCCGTCTCGGTATGCATCTATGTTTGCCCGTTGCGCGTGGCAGGAATTGGGCCAAACGCATATTTTTTTTCGTCAACCTTAACTTTTTAGATACGATTTGCGTAAAGCATTGAAATACAACAAATAAAAATACAAACAATCGATGTTATGCAGGGGTGGGCGGTGCAAAATTGCGCCAAATGAGGCGAAATTGCCCCAATTCGCTTTGTTTTTCTGGCCTTGCGGGACGTTTTGAGGTTCAAATCACCTAAAAAGAGAACATGAGGCAGGCAAATGAATCTCCGGGACGCACTTACATGCGCCGGTGCACTGGCGTTTCTGGCATGTGGTGTTGCGCCCGCGGTCGCGACCGAGCCCGAACCCCGTGGCGTATACAAAAGGATCAAGGCACCACAGCCCGGCGAGCGTCGGCGCGTGACCGTGCAGATTTCACCTGAAGAACACGCAGCACGGCCCTCTGCGCCCAGCACCGGCACCGAGCTTGTGGTGCCAGAAATCATCAAACGCGCCAAGGTTCCGCCCGCCACCGCGCCTGACGCAGGCGTCAAAAGCAATCCCAAAGGGTCCTATAAGGCGTTCTGGGATCGCGTATCGCCCGAGATGGCGCAGGCTGGGGCAGGGCGTCTGGATGATGCGATCAACGCGCTGGCCGCGACCAGCGTCAGGTCCCCCCGTTTGCAGACATTGCAGAACATCGCGCAAGAGCAGGGGATCGAGATTCTGCGCTCGACCGTCGGGACCAATGTTTCGCCTGCTTTGGTTCTAGCCGTGATCGCCGTCGAATCCGCCGGGCGCGCCGATGCCGTAAGCTCCGCAGGTGCGCAGGGATTGATGCAGTTGATGCCCGCAACGGCGGCTCGGTTCGGCGTCAGCGACAGCTTCGAGCCCGGACAGAACATTTCCGGGGGGGTGAAATACCTGAACTGGCTGATGGAAGAGTTCGGGAACGACCCGATTCTTGTTCTGGCTGGCTATAATGCGGGCGAGGGCGCAGTGCGCAAACACAGCGGAGTGCCGCCCTATGCGGAAACGCGGGACTATGTGCCCAAAGTTCTGGCGGCGTTTCAGATCGCGCGGGCTTTGTGCACCACACCGCCCGATCTGATCTCGGACGGGTGCGTGTTTCAAACCAGCAGATAGAAAAGCCCGCCTTGGATGGCGGGCTTTCTTTTTGGTCAGGTTCAGTTGACCAATTGCGCTTCGGTTGCGGCGCGGATCTCGTCTTCGGTCACGCCCTCGGCCAATTCGATGATCTTCAGACCGCCCTCGACCACATCCAGAACGCCCAGATTGGTGATGATGCGGTCCACCACTTTCTTGCCGGTCAGCGGCAGGGTGCATTTTTTCAGCAGCTTGGATTTGCCGTGTTTGTTGGTGTGATCCATCACAACGATCACACGGCCCACACCGGCCACCAGATCCATTGCGCCGCCCATACCCTTGACCAGAACGCCGGGGATCATCCAGTTGGCCAGATCGCCCTCTTCGTCGACCTCCATCGCGCCCAGTACCGCTGCGGCAATCTTGCCGCCCCGGATCATCGCAAAGGACGTGGCGCTGTCGAAATACGAGGTACGGGACAATTCGGTGATCGTCTGCTTGCCTGCGTTGATCAGGTCGGGATCCTCTTCCCCCTCAACGGGGAAAGGGCCCATGCCCAGCATACCGTTCTCGGATTGCAGGGTGATGTCCTTGTCGCCCACATAGTTCGCCACCAGCGTCGGAATGCCGATGCCGAGGTTCACATACATGCCGTCTTCAAGCTCTTGCGCCGCGCGGGCGGCCATCTGATTGCGGTCCCAGGGCATTATGCGTCCTCCTTCTTGCGGGTGGTGCGCTGTTCGATGCGCTTTTCATGATCGCCCTGAATGATGCGGTGCACGTAGATGCCGGGCAGGTGGATCTGGTCAGGGTCCAACGAGCCGCGCGGCACGATCTCTTCCACCTCGGCCACGCAGATCTTGCCGCAGGTCGCAGCAGGGACGTTGAAGTTACGAGCGGTCTTGCGGAAAATCAGGTTGCCCGTGTCATCCGCTTTCCACGCCTTCACAATGGCCAGATCGGCAAAAATGCCTTCTTCCATGATGTAGGTTTCGCCGTTGAAGTCTTTGTGCTCTTTGCCGTCGGCAATCACGGTGCCGACGCCGGTCTTGGTGTAGAACCCGGGGATGCCCGCGCCGCCAGCCCGCATCCGTTCAGCCAAAGTGCCTTGCGGGTTGAACTCCAACTCCAACTCGCCGCTCAGATATTGACGCATGAATTCCGCGTTCTCACCGACATACGAGCTGATCATCTTTTTGACCTGCTTGGTCTGCAGCAGAATACCGATGCCGAAATCGTCGACGCCCGCGTTGTTGGACGCGAAAGTCAGGTTTTGCACGCCGGATTGTTTGATCGCATCCAGCAGCAGTTCGGGAATACCGCACAGGCCGAACCCGCCAGCCGCAATCAGCATGCCGTCCGACAGCACTCCGTCGAGTGCCTCAGAGGCATTGGCATAGATTTTCTTCATGGAAAACTCCCCCAATGACATGGTGATGCCGCAGGTTGTGCCGCCACGTCATTGGGAAGTCAATGAAACCAAAGCGCGTAGGTATTTCTACCCGGTCGGCAAAGCATCTGCGCTGTATTGTTCCGCAAAGGCGGCAGAGGGCGGGATCGGGGTGATCACGTCAATCAATACCCCGTTGGGGTCAGCAGCGATAAAGTGCCGTTGGCCGAAATCTTCATCGCAGAGCGGTTTCAGAATTCGCAGACCAGCGTGGGTCAGACGCTCGTATTCAACTGCTGCGTCGGCCACTTCAAAATTCAGGATCAGCCCGGCGGCACAGCCACGCCCAGCGGCTGGAATAGTGTCGTGATGGGCATCCAGTATCGCCAGATTGACGCTGGGGTCCGTGTCGGATTGCAGGTGAACGTACCAGTCGGCGGCAAAGGCAGGGCTGAACCCAAAGTGAGTTTGATAGAACTCGGCTGTGCCTTGCACGTCGTTTGTTTGGATGACGGGGTAATATTGTGTGGTCTTCATGTTGCGCTCCTTCAAATTTACGTACAATCTGTATGTATGTTGAAATAAACATACAGGCTGTATGTATGCAAGACAAAACTACGACACCCATACCGAATGCAGATCGTCGCGCAGCGATGCGTGCCCGGCTGATTTCACACGCCCGCGCGTTGTTTGTTGAAAAAGGGTATGCCGACACGTCGACACCCGAGATCGTGCGCGCCGCAAATGTCACGCGTGGCGCGCTGTATCATCACTTTACGGACAAGCAGGACCTCTTCCGCGCTGTTGTCAGGGCCGAGGCTGAAGCGTTGGCGCAAGCGATCGACAAAAGCGCACAGTCCGCGGGCGAGGCGCCGATGACTGCAGGCAGCATGGCGTTCTTTCAGGCCATGCGTGTATCCGGGCGGGCTCGTTTGCTACTGATTGACGGCCCCGCCGTGCTGGGACACGCGGAAATGGCAGCCATCGATGCGGGCGGCGGACGCCGAAGCCTGCACGAGGGGCTTGCGGCGGCGTTGCCGCAAGCTGATCCCTCTGAACTTGAGGCGCTGTCCGATGTCTTGTCGGCCGCTTACGATCGCGCAGCATTGGCCATTGCCCAAGGACAACCGCAAAAGCCTTATGTTCAGGTCATGACCCGACTGATCGAGGCCGCAACGCGCAGTTAAGAGCTTTTGGCCGTTGTCTTCTTGGCCGTCGTCTTTTTGGCTGCGGCTTTCTTCTTTGGGCCCGCCTTTTTCTTGGTGCCCTTCTTCGCCGCCCGCTCGTTGACCAATTCGATGGCCATCTCTTGCGTTACGTCTTCGGGCTTGATGTCCTTGGGAATGGTGGCGTTCACCTTCTCCCACTTCACATAGGGCCCATAACGTCCGTCCAGGACCTGCATCGCGCCACCATCGGGGTGCTCGCCCAGTTCCTTCAGAGGTTTGGCTGCAGCCCGGCGACCGCGCCCCGGATTGGCGCGTTTTTCAGCCAGCAGCTCAACGGCGCGGTTCATACCGATCTCGAACACGTCGTTGGGGTCTTTGAGGTTGGCGTAAACCGGCTTGGCCTCGTCGGCCAGCTGATGCATCAGGTAAGGCCCAAACCGCCCAAAGTTCGAGGTGATCATGCCGCCCTCGGGGTGTTCGCCGATCTGGCGGGGCAGGGACAGTAGGGTCAGCGCCTTTTCCAGATCCATGTCATCCTTGCTCCACCCGCGGGGCAGCGAGGCGCGCGGAGGTTTCTTGTTCTCGGGCGTCGGTTCGCCGCGCTGAACATATGGGCCGAACCGTCCGGATTTCAGCCAGATCTCGTCCCCCGCATCTTCGCCCAGCAGACGTTCCTCGCCCTCGGCCCCTTCACCTGCGATGGGACGGGTATAGTTGCATTCGGGGTAGTTGCCGCAACCGACAAAACCGCCGGTGCGTGAGGTTTTCAGGTGCAACTGGCCCACACCGCATTTCGGGCAGACACGCGGATCGGACCCGTCCTCGCGCGGCGGATACAGCTGAGGCGCAAGCGCTTCGTCCAACCTGTCCAACACTTCTGAAATGCGCAGTTCCGACGTCTCACCAATCGCAGCCGAGAAGTCGCGCCAGAACTTGCCCAGAAGGTCTTTATAGTCGCGGTCACCGGCGCTGACGTCGTCCAGTTCTTCTTCCAGATTGGCCGTGAATTCATAGCCCACATACTGACGGAAGAAATTCAGCAGGAAGATCGTGACGATCCGGCCCTTTTCCTCGGGGATCAGCCGGTTCTTGTCCTTGCGCACATATTCGCGGTCCTGAATCGTTGTCACGATTGAGGCGTAGGTCGAGGGGCGACCGATCCCCAATTCCTCCATCCGCTTGACCAGCGTGGCCTCGGTATAGCGCGGGGGGGGCTGGGTGTGATGTTGCAGAGCCAGCACGGCTTCGTTGTCGGACAGAATGGCGGCTTTATCTTCGGCTTTTGCGAACTGATCACGCAGCGACACCTTGGCGAACCGCGCCGGATCGCCCTGCATGATCTGCGGCAGGCGCTTTTCGTCGTCATCGGCCACATCGTCGCGGCCTTCTTCGTAAACGCGCATGAACCCGTCGAACAGCACCACCTGACCGGTGGCGCGCAGGCCGACCTGCCCGTCATCGCTGCCGATTTCGACCGTGGTGCGTTCCAGCCGCGCAGCGGCCATCTGACAGGCAATGGTGCGTTTCCAGATCAGATCGTAAAGTTTGCGCTGATCTTCATCCGTGACTTTCAGTGCCTTGGCGTCGCGCGACATATCCGTTGGGCGGATACATTCGTGGGCTTCCTGCGCGTTCTTGGCCTTGTTCTTATACATGCGCGGGCTGTCTGGCACATATTCGGCACCGTAGCGGTCCGCGATTGTCTCACGCGTGGCGGCCACCGCCTCGGGTGCCATGTCGATGCCGTCGGTCCGCATATAGGTGATATATCCGGCCTCATACAGCCGCTGTGCCACCTGCATCGCGTGACGTGCGCCCATGCCGAACTTGCGGCTGGCCTCCTGCTGCAGGGTTGAGGTCATGAAGGGCGCGCTGGGGTTGCGGGCCGCAGGCTTGGCCTCGACCGAGGTAACGCTCAGCGCACGGCTGGTGATCGCCTGAACCGCCAGTTCCGCCTGCGTGGCATTGGCCAGATCGTGCTTATCCAGTTTCTTCCCGGCCAGAGTGACCAGACGCGCCTCATAGATCTGGCCGCGCGGTGTTTCGAACAGCGCGCGCACGGACCAGTATTCAACCGGCTTGAACGCCTCGATCTCCATCTCGCGCTCGACGATCAGGCGCAGGCAGACCGATTGCACCCGGCCCGCCGACCGGGCACCAGGCAGTTTGCGCCACAGAACCGGAGAGAGGTTGAAGCCCACCAGATAGTCCAGCGCGCGACGGGCCAGATAGGCCTCGACCAGCGGCATGTCGACCTGACGCGGGTTCTGCATCGCCTCGGTCACCGCCTCTTTGGTGATGGCGTTGAAGGTGACGCGGCTGACCGATGTGTCCTTTTTGATCGACCGGCGTTTGGTCAGCGTTTCTTGCAGGTGCCAGCTGATCGCCTCGCCCTCGCGATCGGGGTCGGTGGCGAGGATCAGCGCGTTGTCTTCCTTCAGCGCGTCGGCGATGGCTTTGACATGCTTGCGGCTGTCATTTCCAACCTCCCATTTCATCGAAAATTCGTGGTCGGGATCGACAGATCCGTCCTTGGGCGGCAGGTCGCGAACATGACCGTATGAGGCCAGAACCGTGTAGTCGGGGCCAAGATATTTGTTGATCGTTTTTGCTTTGGCCGGAGATTCTACAACAACTACGGGCATTTAAGAGGAATCCTCGCTCGACGGGCTTTGCGCTTTGTATGGCCGTGCAAAATGTGTGCGGCAAGATCGAATTGTCAATGCGTTCCTTTGGTCACCAGCGGGGGCGCGTCGATTTGGTGCGTCTTCCGGTGGGCTAACGGCCCGTTTTGTCGCCACTTTGGCGTCAACCGGCCAAGGACAGAAGACCGCCGGGTTGGCGTTGAATCCTCCCATCCAGTTCCAGATCGACCAGAATGGGGCCGATTTCCCCTGCGGTCGCGGCGATGTCGCGGATCAGCTGGTCCTCGGCAATGGGTGAGGGGCCAAGCCGCATCAGAATTTCGTTATGCAGCGCAGCAGGGTTGGAGACAGGCTTTTGGTCGGTTGCAACCGGGGAGGGCGGTTCCCTGAACATCTCGGCTTGTTCAGGTGGCAATGCGTCAATCACATCCTCCGCCGAGCGCACTAAAGTCGCCCCGTCGCGGATCAGCAGATTGCACCCTGCGGCGCGTGCATCGAACGGATGTCCCGGAACCGCCAGAACCTCGCGCCCCTGATCCAAAGCGTCGCGGGCCGTGATCAGGCTGCCGGATTTGGCGGCGGCTTCAACCACCACAACCGCTTGCGCCAGGCCTGAAATGATCCGGTTGCGGCGCGGAAAATGCCGCGCCTGCGGGGTCACGCCGATGGGTTGTTCGGACAGGCGCAGGCCGGTTTCGGCAATGTTCCGTGCAAGATCCGTATTCTCAGCCGGGTAGATCACATCCACACCCCCGGCCATGACCGCAATCGTCCCGCTTTCGACCGAGGCCAAATGTGCGGACGTATCGATCCCTCGGGCCAACCCCGAGACGATGACGAACCCTTTCTCACCAAGCTCTTTCGCCAGCCCACGCGCCATGCGGGCCCCCAGGGACGAGCAATTGCGCGCGCCGACCAAGGCAATCGACCGCCGTTTCAGGACAGACGTATCCCCAATCGCCCACAGCATCGGCGGGGCGTCGGACAGGTCCATCAAGGCATCTGGGAAATCGGCGGCCCCAAGGCACAAAAGCCGCGCTTTGGCGGCCTTTGCGGCCTTGAGCTCCGCCTCAATCACGCCGGGGGGGCAAATTTCATACCCTTCTATTCCGGCAGCGCGTGCCATTTCCGGCAGCGCGGCCAGCGCATTCTGCGCCGAGCCATGTTCGCGCAGCAGCCGACGAAACGTCGCCGGGCCAACCTTGCGCGAGCGCAACAGACGGAGCCAGGAAAACCTGTCCTCTTCCGTGGTGGGTGGGAGTGGGGGGTGATTGGAAGAAAGCTGCTCTTCGGTCATCCGATGCTCCGCCTGATTGCAGAACTGGTTTACGATTGCGCGGGTTAACAGCCTGTGAATCTTGGAAAATTATACGCAATCTCTTTCGAAAAACCGCAAGAGTATTTGCTAAGCTGTTGAAATTCAACAAAACAAAATCTGCAGTGAATTTTTTGTCAAACTGTGGAACGCGTTGACACGAAGCCAAAAGAAAGGCGCAGGTTAACCCTGCGCCGTCCGAATAACTGGTCCGTCCGACTCAGGCGGCCGAGCCGCCGACCGTCAAACCATCCATCAGAACCGTGGGCTGACCGACCCCGACCGGAACCCATTGGCCATCCTTGCCGCAGGTGCCCATCCCCGGATCCAGTGCCATGTCATTGCCCAGCCCCCGAATCCGCTTGAGCGCCGACGGCCCGTCCCCGATCAGCGTGGCCCCTTTGACCGGCGCGCCGATCTTGCCGTTTTCGACCCGATACGCCTCGGTGCAGGAGAACACGAACTTGCCGTTGGTGATATCCACCTGACCGCCCCCGAAGCCAACGGCCCAGATACCGTCCTTGATATCGGCCACCAGCGCGGCCGGATCAGCCTCACCGCCCAGCATGATGGTGTTGGTCATGCGCGGCATGGGTTTGTGCGCATAGCTTTGCCGCCGCCCATTGCCGGTGGGCGCAACGCCCATCAGGCGCGCGTTCTGGCGGTCCTGCATATAGCCGGTCAGCACACCGTCTTCGATCAACACGGTCCGCGAACTGGGCGTGCCTTCATCATCCACACTGATCGAGCCGCGACGGTCAGAGATCGTGCCGTCATCGACCACCGTGACGCCCTTCGAGGCGATCTGCTGGCCCATCAACCCGGCAAAGGCAGAACTACCCTTGCGGTTGAAGTCGCCTTCAAGCCCATGACCGATGGCTTCGTGCAGCAGGATGCCGGGCCAGCCGGGGCCAAGCGCCACTTCCATCACGCCAGCCGGGGCAGGGACCGCATCCAGATTGACCAGAGCGATTCGCAACGCTTCGCGCGCCTTGTCCTGCCAATCGGTCGGATCCAGCAGTCCGCTTAGGCCAATGCGCCCACCACCGCCGGCCGAGCCGCTTTCACGACGGCCATTCTGTTCGACAATCACCGAGACATTGACCCGTGTCATCGGGCGCACATCGCGCACCAGCACACCATCGGGGCGCAGAATCTCGACCTCTTGCACCTCGGCGCTGATCGAGGCGCTGACCTGCACGACGCGGGAATCAAGGTCGCGGGCGAAGGCGTCAATCTCGCGCAAGGTTTCGATTTTCACCGGAAAGGCGGCGGATTCGATGGGGTCCTCGTCCGTGTAAAGCCGCGTATTGGTGGCGCGCGGGGCATCAGCCAGAGTGCCGCCACCGTCGCCAACGGCCAGTCGTGCGGTCTCGGACGCGCGCTTTAGTGCCGGGATCGAAACCTCGGTCGAATGGGCATATCCGGCAACCTCGCCTTGCACCGCACGCAGGCCGAACCCCTCGGACGCATCGTAGGATGCGGTGCGCAAACGCCCGTCATCAAAGACCAGAGCCTCGGATTTTCGCCGCTCGACAAACAGCTCTCCGTCCTCGGCCCCGGCTGTCGCGGACTGCAGTATAGACAGCGCTTCGTCATGCGGCAGAGCGTTTTCAAAGGGGCGAAACGGGGCTTGAGCCATGGGTTGGGACCTTTCGGATTTGATCCAGATCAAAAATAGCGTCTGTTTGACGCAAGCATTTTGCTTTATCTACCAGCAGGAATATGGTTTTTAACGCGGCCAAAGACAACGGGAGAGGTGCGACCGATTCACACCTTTTCGCCAGGGACGCAAAGATCAAACGATCAGGACAGAACATGAAGAATGCTTTGATGCTTTCGGGCTTTATGACAGCCCTCTCCAGCCTTCCCGCCATGGCTCAGGAGCTTGAGATTATTGGCAAGCCGGTCGATGGCGGCCTTGGGTTCCAGCCTGCGGCCACCAGCCTTGCCGAAGGCATCCACAAGTTGGATACGATGATTCTGGTGATCATCACCTTGATCTGCGTGTTTGTGGCTGCACTGCTGGTTTACTGCATCGTGCGCTACAACCAGCGTGTAAATCCAACCCCGGCGCGGTTCTCGCACTACACCCCGGTCGAGATTGCGTGGACCTTGGGCCCGATCCTGATTCTGGTCTTTATCGGTGCCTTCTCGCTGCCGGTGCTGTTCAAGCAGCAAGAGATTCCCGAAGGCGACATCACCATCAAGGTGGTCGGGAACCAGTGGTACTGGACCTATGAATATGTCGATCACGATTTCGCGTTTGACAGCTATCTGCTGGGTCATCCGGCCACGCTGGACGAAGGTGCGCGGCCTGCGGATGCAGACGTCACTCCGTTCGTGCTGGACGATGCGATGCGCGCCAAGCTGGCCGACTCGGGCTATAGCGATGATGAGTGGCTGCTGGCCACCGACACTGCCGTGGTTGTTCCGGTTGGCAAAGTTATCGTGATGCAAGTCACCGCCTCGGACGTGATCCATTCGTGGACCATTCCGTCCTTCGGCGTGAAGCAGGATGGCGTGCCCGGACGTCTGGCCGAGCTGTGGTTCGAGGCTGACAAGGAAGGCATCTATTTCGGTCAGTGCTCGGAACTGTGCGGCAAGGACCACGCTTATATGCCGATCACTGTGAAGGTCGTCAGCGAAGCGGCCTATGAACAGTGGCTGCAAGGCGCGATCGACGAATATGCGGGCCTGCCGCAAAGCTATCAGGTTGCTTCGAACTAAGCACTGTGCGGGCAGGGCGACCTGTCTGCAATAGACAGCCAGCTGCGCGGTGGATCGCGCAGCTTTCGCCGCAAAAGGACCAGGAATGACCGACGCAAGCATCAATGCCAGCGCAACGACCGCACAGGCGCACGCGGATGAGGCCAGCTTTGGCGATTACTTCGCCCTGCTGAAGCCCCGCGTCATGTCTCTGGTCGTGTTCACGGCCTTGGTCGGTCTGCTGGCAGCTCCGGTTGCGGTGCACCCCTTCGTGGGTTTTTGCGCCATCCTGTTCATTGCCATCGGCGGCGGAGCCTCGGGCGCGCTGAACATGTGGTGGGACGCGGATATTGACAGGGTGATGAAGCGCACCAAGAACCGCCCGATCCCTTCCGGCAAGGTAGAAGAGGGCGAGGCGCTGGCAGTTGGGCTGGCCCTGTCCGGTCTGTCGGTAATCATGCTGGGCCTTGCGACCAACTGGTTCGCGGGTGCGTTTCTGGCCTTCACCATCTTTTTCTACGTGGTCGTCTATACGATGTGGCTGAAGCGCACGACGCCGCAGAACATCGTGATCGGCGGCGCTGCGGGTGCGTTCCCTCCGGTGATCGGCTGGGTTGCGGCAACCGGGTCGATGTCGATCGAGCCCTGGCTGATGTTTGCCCTGACTTTCATGTGGACACCGCCGCATTTCTGGGCGCTGGCGTTGTTCATGCGCTCGGACTATGACGACGCAGGCGTGCCGATGCTGACCGTCACGCATGGTCGTCGCGCAACACGCTGGCATATTCTGGTTTACACCGTGCTGCTGGCCCTGCTGGCAGTCGGCACGTCCTTCTCGGGCATTGGCGGCCCGGTCTATCTGACCGTCGCGCTGGTGCTGAACGCGCTGTTCCTGCGCGGCGCATGGCAGATCGCGCGCCGGACCGAGGACGATTCCGAGGCAGACAACTTCAAAGTCGAGCGTGGGTTCTTCAAGCTTTCGCTTCTCTACCTCTTCCTGCATTTCGGGGCTATTCTGGTCGAAGCCCTGCTGAAACCTTACGGCTTGGGAGGCTGGTCATGAGCCTGCGCAAAAGCCACGAACTGCATAAACGCCGCTTTGGCCGCAACCTTGGGGTCGGCCTGACCTTGGCGGCGTTCATCGTGATCATTTTTGGCCTGACGGTCGTGAAAGTGTCGGGCACAGACTTTGGCATGGCGACTGAGGAGGTACAGAACTGATGGCATTGACCGGCCCGCAGAAGACGGTTGCACAAACGGTGGGTGTGGTTGTCCTGATGGGCAGCCTGGCCTGGGCCGCTGTCCCCTTCTACGACTGGTTCTGTCGCGTCACTGGGTTTGGCGGCACCACCGGCGTGGCCGAAGCGGCCCCCGAAGACATCCTGGACCGCACCGTCACCATTCGCTTTGATGCCTCAAAGGCCAAGGGCATGGCATGGGAGTTCAAACCGGTTGAACGTGAGATGGAAGTGCGCATCGGCGAGACTGGTCTGGCCTTTTATGAGGCCTACAACCCGACCGACCGCCCCATCGCGGGGCAAGCGTCGTACAATGTGGCGCCATATTCGGCCGGCGGCTATTTCCAGAAAATCGCCTGTTTCTGCTTTGAGGAACAGGTGCTGCAACCGGGCGAGCGGGTAGAGATGCCCGTCAGCTTTTTCGTCGATCCCGAGATGGTCGAGGATCTGGAAGCGAAATATGTGCATACGATCACTCTGTCGTATACATTCTACGAAATTGACCTGCCCGAGGGCTTTGCCGCCCTGGACGCGCAGACCGATACAAACACGAACTAACGCCTTTAGGTGAGGGACACTGATGGCACACGCAAAAGACCATGATTACCACATTCTGAACCCCTCAATCTGGCCGCTTGTCGGCGCGATTGGGGGCTTTGTGATGCTGTTCGGAGCCGTCCTGTGGATGCACGGCATCACGCCATGGATGTTCTGGGCCGGTTTGGTGGCTGTTCTTTACACCATGTTCGCCTGGTGGTCCGAAGTGGTGGTCGAAAGCCGCCAGGGCGATCACACGCCGGTCGTGCGCATCGGCCTGCGCTATGGCTTCATCCTGTTCGTGATGTCCGAGGTGATGTTCTTCTTTGCCTGGTTCTGGTCGTTCTTCAAACATCGCATGTACCCGATGTACGACTATGCAGGCACTGAATACATCCAGCCGGATATCCATGCGGTTGACCCGTTCCACCTGCCGCTGATCAACACTCTGGTCCTGCTGCTGTCGGGCTGTGCGATCACCTGGGCGCACCACGCGCTGGTGCACGACAATGACCGCAAGGCGCTGATCAACGGTCTGGCCATTGGTATCGTTCTGGGCATCGCCTTCACCGCGCTGCAGGGTTTCGAATATTATGAATTGCTGGCGCATGAGGACTGGAAGTTTGGTGGCGACCAGTTCTACTCGAACTTCTTCATGGCGACCGGTTTCCACGGCGCGCATGTGATCATCGGCACGATCTTCCTGTCGGTCTGTCTGATCCGCGCGCTCAAGGGCGACTTTACCCCTGAAAAGCACGTGGGTTTCGAAGCTGCCGCCTGGTACTGGCACTTTGTTGACGTCGTCTGGCTGTTCCTGTTCTTCGCCGTCTACATCTGGGGCCAGGCCCCGCTGATGTAACACCGGTCAGGTGATCCAATTGCAAAAGCCGCCCTTCGGGGCGGCTTTTTCTCTGTCTGGGGCGCAAGATTGCGCCCGATACAATTGCGTGGTTGCAATCCGGCCCGCGCCGCCCTTAACAAGACGCCGGTTCCTGCAATGAGGTTTGCCCCCGCCATGCGCCGCTTTTTGTTTCTGCTGATCTTCGGCCTTGCCGGTCTGGCCGTGCTGGTGTCGCTGGGCGTGTGGCAGGTGCAAAGGCTGGCATGGAAACAGGGCGTGCTGTCCGAGATTGAAAGCCGCATTTCAGCCGACCCTGTGGCGCTGCCGCAGCAACCGTCTGAAGGCGCTGACAAATATCTGCCGGTCGTCGTCGAGGGCGAACTGGAGCCGGGGGAGATTCACGTTCTGGTTTCGGTCAAACAGGTCGGGGCAGGGTACCGCATAATCCAGTCCTTCAGCACGCAGGGCCGGACCATTCTGGTAGATCGCGGATTTGTGCCGACCACGGCGAAACAGACCGACCGCCTGACCGGGCCTATGCAGATCACCGGCAATCTGCACTGGCCCGACGAGATCGACAGTTACACGCCCGAGGCTGATATCGACGCCAACATCTGGTTCGCCCGCGACGTGCCCAATCTGGCCGCTGCTTTGGGGGCAGAGCCTGTCTTGCTGATCGCCCGGTCGCAAACCGACCCCGGCATCACGCCCTTGCCCGTCAGCACGACCGGCATTCCGAATGATCATCTGCAATATGCAATCACCTGGTTTGGTCTGGCTCTGGTCTGGGCCGCGATGACCGGGTACTTCCTGTGGCGCAGCCGTGCCAATTCTGAAAGTGACGCGACATGAAATACATCTCGACCCGTGGGCAGGCGCCCGAACTGAGTTTTGAAGAGGCGATGCTGACCGGGCTGGCCCGTGATGGTGGCCTGTACCTGCCCGCCGAGATCCCGGTGATGTCGCAGGATGAGATCGCAGCGCTGGCCGGGCTGCCTTATGAGGAAATCGCATTCCGGGTGATGTGGCCTTATGTCAGCGGGTCCTTTGCCGAGGATGAGTTCAAGGACATCATCGCCCGTGCCTATGAAGGTTTCGGCCACGACGCCCGCGCGCCGCTGAAGCAGTTGAACGAGAACCACTTCCTGCTGGAGCTGTTCCACGGGCCGACGCTGGCCTTCAAGGATTTCGCCATGCAACTGATCGGTCAGCTGTTCCAGGTCGCCCTGAAACGGCGCGGCGACCGTGTGACCATCGTGGGCGCGACCAGCGGCGATACCGGCTCGGCCGCCATCGAGGCGTTCCGGGGGCTGGACGCGGTGGACGTGTTCATCCTGTTCCCGCAAGGCCGCGTGTCCGAGGTACAGCGCCGTCAGATGACGACACCCGCCGACAGCAATGTTCATGCACTGGCCGTAGATGGCGATTTTGACGATTGTCAGGCCGCCGTGAAAGATATGTTCAACGATTTCGACTTCCGTGACGGGGTCAAGCTGGCCGGTGTGAACTCGATCAACTTTGCCCGCGTGCTGGCGCAGGTGGTGTATTATTTCTCGGCAGCCACAAGCCTGGGCGCGCCGCATCGCAAGGTCAGTTTCACCGTGCCCACTGGCAATTTCGGCGACGTTTTCGCGGGCTATATCGCCAAACGCATGGGCCTGCCCATCGACCGTCTGGTGGTGGCGACGAACCAGAACGACATCCTGCATCGCTGCCTCTCGGGCGAGGGGTATTTCAAGGGCGACACTATCCCCTCGATCAGCCCGTCGATGGATATTCAGGTCAGCTCGAACTTTGAGCGCGCGCTGTATTACGCCTATGGCGAGGATGGCAGCGCTGTGGCGCAGTTGATGGATGAACTCAAGAATGGCGGCTTCAACGTCAGTCAGGGCGCGATGGAGGCGCTGCGCGAGAATTTCGACTCTGGTCGCGTGTCCGAGGAGGAAACGCTGGCGACGATCAAATCCACGCTGACCCGTAGCGCCGAGCTGGTCTGCCCGCACACCGCCATTGGCATCAAGGTGGCCGAGGATCACCGCGCGGCGGACGTGCCGATGATCACGCTGGCCACCGCGCATCCGGCGAAATTCCCGGCGGCGGTCGAGACGGCGAGCGGCGAACATCCGCCTCTTCCATCCCGCATGTCTGATCTGTATGAACGTCCGGAACGGGTGACGCGGATTGCCAATGATCTGGGCGCCCTTGAGGATCATATCAGAAGGCATATTGCTGAGTGACAGTCAGACAGGACCAGCTGAAGAACGGCTTTCGTATCGTCAGTGAACATATGCCGGGGCTGCAATCGGCGGCCATCGGCATCTGGGTGACCGCCGGCGGGCGGCATGAGCGGATCGAACAGAACGGCATCGCGCATTTCCTTGAGCACATGGCGTTCAAGGGAACCGAGCGCCGATCCGCGCTGCAAATCGCCGAAGCGATCGAGGATGTGGGCGGCTATATCAACGCCTATACCTCGCGCGAGGTCACGGCCTACTACGCGCGTGTGCTGAAAGACGACGTGGCGCTGGCGATGGATGTGATCGGCGACATCGTGCTGAACCCGGTTTTCGACCCGCGCGAGATTGAGGTTGAGCGTGGTGTGATCCTGCAGGAGATCGGTCAGGCCTATGACACGCCGGACGATGTGATCTTTGACTGGCTGCAGGAGCAGAGCTATCACGACCAGCCTTTGGGCCGGACCATTCTGGGCCCGACCGAACGGGTCAGCGCCTTCTCGCGTGAGGATTTGTCGGGTTTTGTGGCCGAGCATTACGGACCCGAGCAGATGATCCTGTCCGCGGCGGGTGCCGTGGATCACGATGCGCTGATGAAACTGGCCGAAGAAATGTTTGGCCATCTGCAACCGCGCAAGGGTTTGATCCCCGAAGCGGCCCGTTTCACCGGCGGTGAGGCGCGGCAGGAGAAAGAGTTGGAGCAGGCCCATTTCGCGCTGGCGCTGGAAAGTCCGGGCTACCGCGACGATGCGATCTATACGGCGCAGATTTATTCGACGGCCTTGGGCGGCGGCATGTCCTCACGCCTGTTTCAGGAGGTGCGAGAGACACGCGGGCTGTGCTATACGATCTTTGCCCAGACCGGGGCCTATGCCGACACCGGCACGACCACGATCTACGCCGGAACTTCGGCCGATCAGGTGGGCGAACTGGCGACGATCACAATTGATGAGATGAAGCGCGCGGCCGAGGACATGAGCCCCGAAGAGGTCGCCCGCGCCCGCGCCCAGATGAAGGCGGGGATGCTGATGGGGCTGGAAAGCCCGTCGAACCGCGCGGAACGTCTGGCGCGTCTGGTGCAGATCTGGGGAAGGGTGCCCTCGCTTGAGGATACGGTCGCCAAGATCGACGCGGTCAGCACCGAGGATGTACGTGCCTTTGCCGAGAAGATGGCGGTGCAGGCCCCGGCGGCGCTGGCGCTGTATGGCCCCGTTTCGGGCGCGCCGTTGCTGGCGGAATTGCAGGAGAGGCGTGCGGCGTGATGCTGTTGGGCAGACGCAAGCTGAAACTCGAAACCGAGCGCCTGAGCCTGCGCCCGCCCGTCCATTCCGACTTCAACAACTGGACCGCGCTGCGGCGATCCTCGAAAGATTACCTGACCCCGTGGGAGCCGATCTGGGCCAAGGACCATCTGAGCCGGAAATCTTTTACCAATCGCGTCTACTGGGCGCAGCGCTCGGTTGCCAGCGGCACCGCCATTCCGCTGTTCCTGTTCCGGCGTGAAGATGACGTGCTGTTGGGCGCAATCACGCTGGACAATATTCGTCGCGGCCCGGCGCAAGCGGGCACGCTGGGGTATTGGACCGGGCAGGCATTCGCACGCCGTGGTTACATGCGCGAGGCCATTGGGGCGGTTGTTCACCACGCTTTCACGCGTTTGGATCTGAGCCGGATCGAGGCGGCCTGTCTGCCGGAAAACGCGGCCTCTCGAGGGTTGTTGGAAAGCTCGGGGTTCAAATACGAGGGCGTCGCGCAGTCCTATTTGCAGATCAATGGGCGGTGGCGGACGCATGTTCTGTACGCGAGTCTTCGATCGGATCGGCGCGGCAAGACGGACGCGGGGTAAGGGGGCGCTGCCCCCGTCGCGGCAGGCCGCGACTCCCCCGGGATATTTTTGGCCAGATGAACAAGGGGCATGTCGCACAAAAGTTGGCACCTGATTTGTGCCGTTCTGACATGCACAACTAAAGCGCATGACTTGGGGGCGTTCTGCGCTACACTCTGGGTATGCGCTGGTTGGTTGCGGCATTGATGGTGATTTCGGGCGGGGCCGCAGCGCAAGAGCGGCGGCCGAGCCATTGCATCGCCATTGCGGATGCAGCTCCGGGGATCGCGTATATCCACAAGGCGGCCTGGCAGGACCCTGTGCCTGAGTTTTCGGTCCGGATCAGTTATGTCGCCCATGCGTCTTTTCTGATCCAGACGCGCGGCGGATTGAACGCAGTGACGGATTTCACCGGGTTCATCGGTGGTGCCGACCTGATCCCGGACATCGTGACCATGAACCACGCCCACAGCACCCATTGGACGGCCCACCCGGACCCCGCGATCCCGCATGTTCTGCCGGGATGGGGCGAGTTCGGTCAGGGCATCGATCACTACCTTGATCTGGGTGAGATGCTGGTGCGCAATGTTTCGACCGATATCCGCTCGGTCTATGGTGGGGTTGAGGAGCAGGGCAACTCGATCTTTGTGTTCGAGGTTGAGGGCTTGTGCCTCGGCCATCTGGGGCATCTGCACCACGTGCCCTCGGACGAGCAATTCGCGGCGCTGGGGCGGTTGGACGTGGTCATGGCGGCGGTGGATGGGGGTACGACAATGCCATTGCCCGACATGATTTCGGTGCTGAGGCGGCTGAAAAGCTCGGTCATCATCCCGATGCATTGGTTTTCCAGTTTCTCGCTGGATCGGTTTCTGGTCGATATCCGCAATGAGTTCCCTGTTGTGCGTGAAGGCACGTCCGAAATCACCGTATCGTTGCGCACGTTGCCTGATCGGCCAACCGTTGTGGTGCTTGAGCCGGAATATCTGATTGATCTGGAATAAGGCTTGTGGGTGCCGTGCACCTTGGGCAATGAAGAGCAATGACCCTGAACCCCGCTGATGACCATCTTGCAGACCTGATCCGCTCAACCGTGGGGATCGATGTGCTGCGCCCGATTTCAGAGCGATATCTGGAAGAACCGCGTGGTCGGTTTTCCGGGCAGGCGGGCCTGTTGGCCCTGCCGCATTCGGTCGAAGAGGTTTCCGCTCTGGTCCGGCTTGCGTCCAATCAGGCGGTGCCCGTTCTGCCCTATGGCGGCGGTACAGGTCTGGTCGGGGGGCAGGTGATGCCCGACGGGCCGCCCCCGTTGGTGATCTCATTGGAACGCATGACCGCGATACGTGAGGTCTATCCCACCGAGAATGTCATGATCGCCGAAGCAGGCGCTGTGCTGGCCGATGTGCAGGCGGCGGCCGAGGCGGCGGGCCGGTTGTTTCCTCTGGCCTTGGCGGCGCAGGGATCGTGCCGGATCGGTGGCAACCTTGCGACCAATGCCGGTGGGGTCAATGTGCTGCGCTATGGCAACGCCCGCGATCTGTGTCTTGGGCTTGAAGCCGTGCTGCCAAGCGGTGAGATCTGGCATGGTCTCAGCCGGTTGTGGAAGGACAACACGGGCTATGATCTGCGTAATCTGCTGATCGGGTCCGAAGGCACGTTGGGGATCATCACGGCGGCGTCGCTGAAGCTGTTCCCGCGCCCTGCGGCGACCGGAACCGCGATTTTTCAGGTTGCCTCACCCGAGGCCGCGATTGATCTGCTTGGCGTGGCGCGCGATCAGGTGGGCGAGACGGTCAGTACGTTTGAGTTGATCCACAGGCAGGGGCTGGACTTCTTGACCGAGGTGTTGCCGGATGTGCGCCATCCGTTTGACACGCCGCCGGACTGGTCCGTTCTGATCGAGCTGGGCCTGCCTGCCGGGCAAGACCCGTATGACGCTTTGGAAACCCTGTTCAGCGCTGCGAGTGCAAGGGGCTTGGTCAATGACGGGGTGATCGCGCAAAGCGAGGCGCAGCGTCAGGAGCTTTGGGCGGTGCGGGAAAACATCCCCGAAGCAAATCGCTTGATCGGTTCGGTCTCGAGCCACGACATCTCAGTGCCGATTTCGGCGATCCCCGAGTTCATTCAGCATGGGGCTGAGATCATCGGGGCGCTGGGGCCGTTTCGGATCAACTGCTTTGGTCATCTGGGCGACGGCAACCTGCATTACAACGTATTTCCGCCCAAGGGGCAGAGCCGGGCAGATTTTGCCGAAGACCGCATGCTGGTCAAACAGGCGGTGCACGATCTCGTGCATGCGTTCGAAGGATCTGTCAGCGCGGAGCATGGGATAGGTCGGCTAAAGACAGAGGATCTTGAGCATTTCTCTGACCCGACGAAACTGTCTGCCATGCGGGCGATCAAGGCGGCTTTGGACCCAAAGAGCATCATGAACCCGGGCGCTGTTCTAAAGATGTGATCACGGCCCAGCCGGGACCGGGCCGTGAAGAATAGTGCTTAGGACGCAGGCAGGATCACCTTGTCGATGACGTGGATCACGCCGTTGCTTGTCTCGATATCGGCCTGAACAACGTTGGCGTCATTGACCATCACGCCCGAGTCCAGATCGATGGTGATGTCACCACCCTGAACGGTTGCAGCGGTCATGTCGTCGGACAGATCGCCCGACATCACTTTGCCCGGCACGACGTGGTAGGTCAGGACCGCCACAAGCTGGTCTTTGTTTTCCGGCTTCAGCAGGTCAGCGACCGTGCCTTCGGGCAGCGCTGCAAAGGCTTCATCGGTCGGGGCAAACACGGTGAACGGGCCCTCGCCCTTCAGCGTATCCACCAACTCGGCAGCCTGAACAGCTGCAACAAGGGTTTCAAAGCTTCCGGCGGCGACGGCGGTGTCGACAATGTCTTTGCCGTGGCCATCGGCCATGGCCGAGGTGCTCAGAAGGATCGAAGCAACACTGACGGCGGCGAATTTGCGAAACATAACGTAGTCTCCCTGGTTTGGGATGCTCTCAGCAGCATCAACCGGGATACGCCGGGCGCATGGAACAGATCACATGAAACGCGCAAAGAATTGGCTTGAAAACTGGCGAAGCCGGGCTAAGCCTGAGCCAATTCAGATTTCCACTCAAAAATATGTGATTTTGTTTGGGTCAAAGACCTTCGAATTCGCAAAGGATGTGCACATCCATGCCCATCTCTTCCAGAACCTTGCGGCCGCCAAGCTCGGGCAGGTCGATGATGAAAGCGCAAGAGACGATTTCGCCACCCAGACGTTCGATCAGCTTGATCCCGGCCGCCGCAGTGCCGCCTGTCGCCAGCAGGTCGTCGACCACCAGGATTTTCTCGCCGGGCAGGATGGCGTCATCGTGGATCTCGACAATCGCCTCGCCGTATTCCAATTTGTAATCCTGACTGATGGTGGTGCCGGGCAGTTTGCCCTTTTTGCGGATCGGCACAAACCCGACGCTAAGCTGGTGCGCGATGGCGCCGCCCAGAATGAACCCGCGCGCTTCCAGCCCCACAACCTTGTCGATCCGTTCACCCGCGTAGGGGTGCAGCATCTGATCGATGGCCATGCGAAACCCGCGGGGATCGGCAAACAGGGTTGTCACATCGCGGAACATGATCCCTTCATGGGGGAAATCGACGATGGTCCGGATGTAATCTTTGACCGTCTTGTTTCTGGACATGAGGCAACCCTTTGGCGTCAAAACACGCCGGGCTGTTTGGCCCATCGGGGTCAGTCATGCAAGAAAAGAATACCGCCTGCGCCTATTTGCGGCGGTCCGGGGACGCCTTCGGCAAACCGTAATATCGGTACAGTGCTGCGGGCAACCACGACAAGTGTGGTTTGCGCCAGTTGCGCTGATCTCGCAAAAGAAATGCCTGAGCAGTATGAAGGTTCATTGCCATAATCCTATTTTTGTTGTTATGTGCCCGATATCTACAACCTCTATGCCATGTATATACATTGCATCGCAAAGAGATTCAAGGTTCAGACGGGAAAAAGACGCGTGGCAAAGAAAGACGGTAAGGGTTCCACCAAGAAAAACAGTCAGTTGGTCTTGCGTCTGGACAAAGATGAACGCGATGCTTTTGTTGAATTGTGCAAAGAGCTCGACACCTCGGCAGCGCGCGAAATCCGCCGCTTTATTCGCGGTTTCATGAAGGAAAACGCCGAGGAATAGGTCAGGCGGGACGGCGCAGTACCGCGGTTGCGATCCCCATTCCGATCAGCGCGATCCCTCCGGCGCGTGTCAGGGCGGTAATCACGCCCGCGCGTCCGATCATCACGCGCAACCGGTCGGCCAACAGCGCATAGGCCAGCGCATTCAGCGCGGCAAGGCCGACGAATGTGCCGATCAGGATAACGAATTGCGGACCCAGAGGCTCGGCGGGGCGCAGGAACTGGGGCACAAAGGCAATGAAGAACGCAATGGATTTGGGGTTCAGCGCGGTCACTGCGGCAGCGTGACCAAAGACGCCTCGGGCGGTTACATCGCGCCCGGTCTCTACCGGGGTCAATCCGCCAGACGGTGCGCTGCGCAGCAGCTTTAGCCCTAACCAGACCAGATAGACCGCTCCGACCCATTTCAGGACGGTGAATAACGTCGCCGAGGCCAGAACCAGCGCGCCCAGCCCCAAAAGCGAGGCCGTCATGGCAATCAGATCACCCAGCGCAACCCCGGTGGCCGAGGCCACGGCGACGCTGCGCCCCTTGGACAGCGCGTAGCTGAGGACCAGCAACACTGTTGGTCCGGGGATCAGCAGCAGCGCAGTTGATGCGGCGACAAAGGCCAGCCAGAGTTCGAAAGACATGGTTCACCCGGTATTGTGCAATCCGCAGCAAGCCCATTTGGCGCGCTGGGGTCAAGAGTTTTGCTGTGAGCGCCACAACATTAACCCTAGATTAAGCTTGGCGTATGTTTCTTGAATCTGGCAAACCGGCCCCCAGACTAAGGGCATCACTGCATTCGGCGGAGTCATCGATGAACCAAACTCAAAAAGTAGGGCAGGGCACCGCGCCAAGCGATGCGCCCGGTACGCGTCGCGTGATCCGGTTGTTTGTCACCTTGTTTGCTTTGGTCGCCGTTCTGTATCTGGCCGCTGTCGGATACATGTACGTCAATCAACGCAACTTGCTGTTCAAACCGATGGGGGATTTGCCAGAACCCGGCGCAATCGGGTTGGCGGATGTGGACGTCATCTCAATCCCCATGTCGGATGGAACCGAACTGACCGCATGGTCCGCACCGCCAGCCAGCGAAGATGCGCCAACCGTGTTGTTCTTCCACGGTCAGGGCGGCAATCTGGGCGACCGGGCTGCGCGCCTTCGGGAAATCCTCAACAGCGGCTACGGGCTGCTTGCGCCCAGCTATCGCGGCTATCCCGGCAGTGCAGGTGAGCCGTCCGAGGTGGCATTTGTGTCGGATGGGCTGGAACTGTTCGACTGGCTGAACGATCAGGACACACCCGTCGTTTTGCATGGCCAAAGCCTGGGCACGGGAGTTGCGGCTGCCGTTGCGGCGCAGCGTCCAGCGGCCGAGTTGCTCGTGCTTGAAGCCCCATTTACCGCAACCGTTGACGTGGCGGGTGAGCGTTACCCGTGGCTGCCGGTCAAAGCGTTGATGAAGGACCATTTCGCCACCCGTGACATCATCGCGGATATCGAGGTCCCAACGCTGATCTTCCACGGCTCGGCGGATACGGTTGTTCCTGCCCATCACGGACAGGCTTTGGCGTCACTGGCCGAGGATACGGCCAGCCTGTATCTGATCATCGGTGGAACACATGATGATTTGTGGTCGCACGGGCTGTGGCAGGTGGTCCAGGACACGCTACCCCAGCCCTGAACGCATCAAAGCACTCGCCCGGCCACCGCGTCCAGCTTGGACAACAAGACCAGATCGCGCTTTTCGGGGGCTGTAAGGATCGCATATTCCAATGCCCGGTCACATCCGTGCGGGCAGGGCACGCGCACCGCCCCCAACAAGGATGGCAATCCTTTGACCAACGCCTGTCCCTTTTCGGCATTGCCGGTCAGGGTTGCGATAATGGCGGTGACATCAACCTCGCCATGGTCCGGGTGCCAGCTGTCATAATCGGTGACCATCGCGATGGAGGCATAGCAAAGCTCGGCCTCGCGGGCGAGTTTCGCCTCGGGCATGTTGGTCATTCCGATGACATCACAGCCCCATTGCTCGCGATACATCTTGGATTCGGCCAGCGACGAGAATTGTGGCCCCTCCATCGCCAGATAGGTTCCGCCGCGATGGATGTTGATACCTGCAGCCTTACCGGCGGTCTCACACGCATCGCTCAGCCGTGGGCATGTGGGGTGGGCAACGCTGACATGCGCAACGCAGCCAGTACCAAAGAAGCTTTTCTCGCGCGCAAACGTCCGGTCGATGAACTGATCGACGATCACAAAATCGCCCGGAGCCATATGCTCGCGAAACGATCCACAGGCCGAGACCGAGATCACGTCCGTCACGCCAAGACGTTTCAGCGCATCGATATTGGCGCGATAGGGGACTTCGGTTGGCGAATGCACATGACCACGCCCGTGGCGCGGCAGGAAAGCCATCTCGACCCCATCCAACGACCCGGTCAGGATCTGATCCGACGGTGCGCCCCACGGCGTCTCGACCGTGACCCATTGCGCGTTTTGCAGGCCATCGATGTCATAAATACCCGATCCTCCGATCACGGCGATTTTTGTTTGGGTCACGTTCGGCCTCCGTACTGAATTTCTGATACCCGAGTTCTGCGACCCGGCGATCAAATTGGCAAGTGCGGTCAACTGTTTGTGTCTTGTGCACGTGTCCTAAGGGTGAAGTCATGCAAGAAATGCATAGCGGGTTCCCACTTATGTGGTATCTCAGCCCGGGCTTAACCGGTAGAAGGCCCCCTTCGCGCGAACATAACGACCCACAGGACCGTCTCATGCCCCGAGCCATGCTGGCAAGCTTTGCCAACCGTATAGCCAAACCCGATCTGCGTTGGGTTCCGGACGAGGGGCTGACCGTCTCGCGCCTGCGGATCGAGCTGTTGTCGGGTCTGACCGTGGCACTGGCGCTGGTGCCCGAAGCGGTGGCGTTTGCCTTTGTTGCGGGTGTGCACCCGCTGGTCGGCCTGTACGCGGCGTTCTTGGTCGGTCTGATCACGGCTCTGATCGGTGGTCGCCCGGGCATGATTTCGGGCGCAACGGGTGCCTTGGCCGTTGTAATGGTGGCGCTGGTGGCGCAGCACGGGGTGGAATACCTGTTCGCGACCGTGGTTTTGATGGGTATTTTGCAGGTCATCGCCGGTGCCATGCATTGGGGCCGGTTCATTCGCCTTGTGCCGCACCCGGTGATGCTGGGCTTTGTGAACGGTCTGGCCATCGTGATCTTTCTGGCACAGATGGGCCAGTTCAAAGTGCCCGGCTCGATGGAAAACACCGGCCATGGGATGAGCGGGGGCGAGTGGCTCTCGGGCGCGCAGCTGTATACCATGCTGGGCCTTGTGGCGCTGACAATGGCGGTGATCTGGGTGATGCCACGGATCACGCGCATCATTCCTGCGCCACTGGCCGGTATTCTGGTGGTTGCGGCGCTGGTGATCGGCTTTGGTCTGGACGTGCCGCGCGTCGGCGATCTGGCCTCGATCGAAGGCGGGCTGCCTGCTTTCCACATCCCGATGGTGCCGCTGAACTGGGAAACGTTTGAGATCATCCTGCCCTATGCCGTCATTCTGGCCGCCATCGGCCTGATCGAATCCCTGCTGACGCTGAACCTTGTGGGTGAAATCACCGGCAAACGCGGTGGTGCCTCGCAAGAATGTATCGCCCAGGGCGCGTCGAACATTGTAACCGGATTTTTCGGCGGCATGGGTGGTTGCGCGATGATCGGTCAGTCGATGATCAACGTGAAATCCGGTGGCCGAACCCGGATCGCGGGCATCGCGGCCGCCCTGTTCCTGCTGATCTTCATCGTTTTTGCCTCGAAGCTGATCGAGCAAATCCCGCTGGCCGCGCTGGTGGGCGTGATGTTCATGGTGGTAATCGGCACTTTCGCCTGGAACTCGTTCAAGATCATGCGCAAGGTCCCTGCCATGGACGCCTTTGTGATCGTACTGGTGACTGTCGTGACGGTGATGGAGGACCTTGCGGTTGCCGTCGTCGTCGGTGTGATCGTCTCGGCGCTTGCTTATGCCTGGAACAATGCCAAGCGTATCCATGCGATCACGCGCGACTCCGAAACCGAAAAAGGCGCAAAGGTCTACGAAATCCAGGGCCCGCTGTTTTTTGGCTCGTCAGACGGCTTTGTTGAGTTGTTCGACGTGCCCAACGATCCCGACACGGTGATTGTGGACTTTGCTGAAAGCCGGGTCGTCGATCAGTCCGCCCTGCAGGCCATCGAGAACATTGCCGGTAAATATGAGGCCGCAGGCAAGCGCGTGATGCTGCGCCATCTTAGCCATGACTGCCACAAACTGCTGAACAAGGCGGGCCATCTGATGGTGGACAGTGACGATGACCCGGATTACGGCCTCGCCGTCGACTACTCTGTCCGCACCGGCATTCTGGGTGGTCACTGAGGCTTTGTGCGAGGCTCTGCCTCGCGCTCCGGGATATTTAGGGCCAGATGAATGAAGGATCCCTTGCTTCATCTGGCTGAAAATATCCCGGGGGAGGCGCGCGCAGCGCGGCGGGGGCAGAGCCCCCCAACCCCGTCAATCGTCGGGGCGGTTCAGTGAGAATAACTCGTTGACTACGGAATAATCCCGATACCCAAGCCGTGCCAGCGGTTTGAACGAGGTCACGTCGAATTTCCCGTCGCGGATGTGGTCGTCGTCGAGGTGGACGCCTGTGACCTCGCCGAATACGACCCTGTTGGCTTCACCCGGCAGGGTGACGATCTTGGTCAGTTTGCATTCCAGCGCTGCCGGCGCGCCTGCGACCCGGGCGCATGGGATGGTTTCGCACTCGACAGGTGTCAAACCGGCATGTGCAAACTCGTCGGTCTCTTTTGACAAACCCGCTGAACTTGCGTTCATTGCGTCCTGATGGGCATGGGCGACGACGTTTACGCAAAAAACCTGTGTGGCTTCGATATTCGCAATGCTGTCTTTGCCGCCGTTCTGATCATGCTTGGTGCCGGTGGTTGCAAACATCACCTGTGGCGGCGTGTAGGCGACCCCGTTGAAGAACGAATAAGGGGCCAGATTGTTGATCCCATCCGCATCGCGGGATGAGATCCAGCCGATCGGGCGGGGCGTGATGATGGCATTGAACGGGTTATGCGGCAGGCCGTGGCCGTCTTCGGGGCGATAGAACATCTGATCTCCAAGCGTTTGCCCAAGGCGTAGCGAAGTGCTAGGGCGATTGCCAGCTAGGAAAAGAGGGCAGGCGTGCAGCAATTCGGGATCAGGCCGGAAGAGCCGGACGATTGGTGGGAGGTCGAGGCCCTCTATGACCTGTGCTTTGCGCCGGGGCGCGAGGCGCTGTCGTCCTATCGTCTGCGCGACGATGTCCCTCCGGTCTCGGGCCTGTCTTTGGTGGCTCGGGACGGGCAGGGCATTCTGGCGGGCGCTATTCGGTTCTGGCCGGTCCATGTGGGCACGGATGACGCTTTGTTGCTGGGGCCGGTTGCGGTGCATCCCACGCATCAGGGTGAAGGGTTGGGCGGATACCTGATCCATGCCGGGATCGACGCCGGGCGGACCAAGGGTTGGAAACGGGTCATGCTGGTGGGCGACGCGCCCTATTACGCAAGGTTTGGCTTTGCCCGGTTGAGTGGAGTGGAAATGCCCCCTCCGACAAACCCGGATCGTGTTTTGGGAGTGGAATTGGACTCTCAAGCGTGGGCAGGTGTGCGCGGCCCCGTTACACGCTGGATGCGCTGAGCTATTGAAACCGCGCCCGTCAGCCCCGATGTTTCCAAGACAGGAGGGCACAGATGCAGGACGTGGTTCTTGTCGAATACGTAGATGCCGAGGCCGTGCTGGACCGGCTGGCGGAGCATTACAAATCTGCTGGCGGGGCCGGGGTAAAACTGCTGAACGCGCTGGGCGGGTCGGCGGAGTCTCTGCTTGATCAATTGCCCGAACCGGTGCGTCATGGCCTGACCGGAGCGACGGAACGGGCGCTGTGGTTGGCGATTCATGCGGCTCAGGGTTCTCGTCGCGCAATTCCGGATCAGAAACCCTGGGTCAATACCGCTGTGACAACCGCAATGGGGGCGGCGGGCGGAATGGGCGGTCTGTCCACCGCCTTGATGGAACTGCCTGCAACGACAGCGATGCTACTGCGCTCAATTCAAGGGGCGGCGGCGCGGGAAGGCTTTGATCCGGCTGAGGAAAACGTCAAGTTCGATTGCGTTCGGGTTCTGTCGGCGGCTGGACCGCTGTCCTACGATGACGGGGCAGATCTTGGGTTCTTTTCCGTTCGTTTGACACTGACGGGCCCGGCGATGCAGCGCTTGATTGCTGCTGTGGCACCTCGGCTGTCGATTGTCTTGGGGCAAAAGCTGGCGGCGCAGTCTGTACCGGTGCTGGGCGCCTTGGCCGGAGGCGGCACCAATTACGTCTATACACGCTACTACCAGCAGATCGCCCATGTGCATTTCGGCCTGCGCCGATTGGCCATTGACGCCGATATTCCACATGTCGAACTGGTGCGGAAACTGTCGGCCAGAATGTAGGCCAATCCGCCTGTTCCTTGGCTTGAGCCTCATTATGTGGTATCCAGACAGGTAAGGGCCGCAAAATAGGATAAAAACCGGCGGTCTGGCAGACAGGCATGACCCTCATGGCGAAAGGGATTGGCGGCGATGAATGCCCGGCTTTCATCCGATCTGTTGCACGGCGCTGGAAATCTTCCGGTTTTGCCGCAAGTTGCCGCCTTGTGCTATCGGATTGAAAAGGGGCGGCCCGAAGTTCTTTTGATAACGACGCGTCAGACCCGTCGGTGGATCATTCCAAAAGGGTGGCTGATGCCTGGGCTGTCAGCGGCCGAGGCTGCCGCACAGGAAGCCTGGGAAGAGGCAGGCGTGATCGGGCGGTGCAGCCCACAGCAGCTGGGGCATTTTCCCTTTGTCAAACTGCGCGCCAAGAAGGGGCCGGCACTTTGCATGGTGGATGTCTTTCCGCTTTTTGTAAAATCCGTTGCCCAGAAGTTTCCTGAGAAAGGGCAGCGCAGGCGAGAGTGGTTCTCGCCCAAAAAAGCGGCCGCAAAGGTTGCGTCACCTGAACTTGCCGCGATTTTGCGCGACTTTAAGCCTCGGCTGCATTGAAGGGCGGCCAGAGGGGCTTGATATTGCCTTGTCGGTCGGTATCTATTCGGCAATCGATTTTTGGACGGACCATGATTCAATACGCATTGAAATGCCGTGAAGGCCACACTTTCGAAAGTTGGTTTCAGTCAGCGGAAGCGTATGACAAGCTTGCGGCGGCGGGGCTTGTGACATGTGCCGTTTGTGGCAGCGCGCGGGTGGAAAAGGCGATCATGACACCGCGCGTTCGTCCTGCACGCAGCGCCGCGAAACAGCCAGAGGCTCCGGCGCCGGCGCAGAACGATGTCAGCGTGGCAACCCCCGCGCCCGATGTCCAAAAAGTTCTGGCCGAGTTGCGGCGCAAGGTCGAGGAAAACTCGGATTACGTAGGCAAGGATTTTGCCAGCGAGGCGCGGAAAATCCATCTTGGCGAAGCGCCGGATCGGGCGATCTATGGTGAGGCCAAACCGGATGAGGCGAAGGCCCTGATCGAAGATGGTGTACCAGTTGCGCCGCTTCCTTTTGTTCCCAGCAGAAAGACCAACTGAGACATGCATATCCTGATTACCGGGGCCAATCGCGGTATCGGAAAAGCGCTGGCAGATCAGTATCGTAACGACGGCCATCAGGTGACGGGGACGGCGCGGGACGACAGTGCCGAAATGCGTCTGGACGTGTCTGACCCCGCGCACCACAGCGCCATGGCGGACCGTTTGCAGGGACAGCCGGTGGATCTGCTGATCTGCAATGCAGGGGTCTATCTGGACAAGGGGCAGGGCATTGATGGCTACCCGGCCGAGATGTGGGCGCAGAGCTTTGCGACAAATGTGACCGGTGTATTTCTGACCGTTCAGGCGCTGTTGCCGAACCTGCGTGCGGCGCGGGGTCGGATTGCGATCATTTCATCTCAGATGGCGTCACACACACGTGCGCCGGGCGGTAGCTATATCTACCGGTCTTCCAAAGCCGCTGTGCTGAACCTGGGCCGGAACCTGGCCACCGATCTGCGCTCGGACGGTATTGCGGTTGGAATTTATCACCCCGGCTGGGTCAAGACGGATATGGGCGGATCGGCCGCAGACATCCATTTGGATCAGGCCGTATCCGGCCTGATTGACCGTTTCGACAGCTTGTCGCTGGATACATCGGGGTGTTTTGAAACCTATGACGGGCAGGCGCACGCCTACTGAGTGTTCAGGGCCGCCTTGGGCAGTTCGTAAACCTCACCGGGTTCGATGAAGATCACCAGCAAATCGCCGCGGGTCTCATAGGTGAGTTTCGAGGTTGAGCTGCTGGAATCGGGAATGCCATCGGTGAAATAGATGTTGCGCACCTCGCCATTGCCCAGACCAACGGCAAGTGTTGCGCTGCCATCGTCGCGCCGGCGCAGTTCGGCATTGCAGGTTTTCAGCGGATCTCCGGCGTTTGCGGCGCATGGGATTGTGCCCAATGCGTTCTGACCATCGGTTCCAGCCAGGCTTGTAACCTGAGCCGTGGCGGCAGAGGACAAAAGGGCGAAGGCAGCGGCAAGACGGAGCATGAATAACCTCTTGGAATGATTGCGATGCGCAGGCTGACACCACGCCTGCCCATTGTAAAGCGGCCCTGCGTCGCAGGCAAAGCCTGTTTGCGCCCTTGCCCTTGTTCCCCCCCTCGCATATGAGGCACGGAACCATAAGTCCAAGGCGCGGAGACACCTGCCCCCATGCCCGTACTCGTAATGAAATTCGGTGGCACTTCGGTTGCCAACCTTGACCGCATCCGCCGCGCTGCAAAGCGCGTGGGCGTCGAAGTGGCCAAGGGATACGACGTGATCGTCATCGTCTCGGCCATGTCCGGCAAGACCAATGAGCTTGTGGGTTGGGTCAACGAAACCTCGCCCCTGTTTGACGCGCGCGAATATGATGCCGTGGTGTCCTCGGGCGAGAATGTGACCGCCGGTCTTATGGCGTTGACCCTGCAGGAAATGGACATTCCGGCGCGCAGTTGGCAGGGCTGGCAGGTGCCGCTGCTGACCAACGGGGCGCATTCCGCCGCCCGGATCGAGGAAATTCCGACCGATAACCTGAACCAGAAGTTTGGTGAGGGCATGAAGGTTGCCGTTGTGGCCGGGTTCCAGGGCATCAGCCCGGAAGGCCGTATCACAACGCTGGGTCGCGGTGGGTCGGACACGACCGCTGTGGCCTTCGCCGCCGCGTTTGATGCCGAGCGCTGCGATATCTACACGGATGTGGACGGCGTCTACACGACCGACCCGCGCATCTGCGAAAAGGCGCGCAAGCTGGACCGGATCTCGTTCGAAGAAATGCTGGAACTTGCCTCGCTGGGCGCAAAGGTGCTGCAAACCCGCTCGGTCGAGCTGGCGATGCGCTATAAGGTGAAATTACGCGTTCTCTCAAGCTTTGAGGAACAATCCGACGAGGCCGGTACGCTGGTCTGCGACGAGGAGGATATCATGGAATCCAATGTTGTGGCCGGTGTGGCCTATTCCCGCGACGAAGCCAAGATGACCGTCGTTTCCGTGGCCGACCGCCCCGGTATCGCCTCGATCATCTTCACTGCACTCAGCGATGAGGGCGTGAATGTGGACATGATCGTGCAGAACATCTCGGACGAGGGGCGCACGGACATGACCTTCTCATGCCCGACCGATCAGGTGGCGCGCGCCGAAAAGGCGCTGCTGGCGATCAAGGAAAAGGGCGAGCTGAACTATGCCGAACTGGTTGCGGATAACGATGTCTGCAAGGTCTCGGTCGTGGGAATCGGCATGCGCTCGCAATCGGGTGTGGCGGCCAAGATGTTCAAGGTGCTCTCGGATGAGGGGATCAACATCAAGGTTATTACAACCTCTGAGATAAAAATTTCCGTGCTGGTCGACAGGAAATACATGGAACTTGCGGTTCAGGCACTGCATGATGCCTTTGAACTGGACAAGGCGGCCTAAGCTGATCGGCCAAAGGTTTCGCCTGACACGCTAATTTGGGTGGGCCATGGCGGACGGCACCGAAACAGAATCCCGCAAGCTGCTGGGGCGGCTGCGCGAAGAAATGGCGAGCGAGGCCGCTGGTCAGGAACGTCTTGACCGGATCACGCAACTGATTGCGGACAGCATTCAGCGCGAGGTGTGCTCGATCTATCTGTTCCGGGATGAGGAAACCCTTGAGCTTTGCGCAACCGAAGGTCTGTCGCCCGAGGCGGTTCACAAGACCCGTATGCGGCTGGGCGAAGGTCTGGTGGGGCGCGTCGCCAAATCCGGAAAAGTGGTGAATACGGCCGATGCGCCGTCGGCCAAAGGTTTCCGTTTCATGCCCGAAACCGGCGAGGAGCGGTATTCCTCGTTTGTGGGTGTCCCGGTGCAGCGGCTTGGTCAGAAGCTGGGCGTGCTGGTCGTGCAATCCCGCGAGGCGCGCGAGTTTTCATCCGACGAAGTATATGCGCTGGAAGTTGTCGCCATGGTGCTGGCCGAAATGGCCGAACTTGGCGCCTTTGTCGGCGAGGGCGCGGCCCTGTCGCCGTTGCACCAGCAATCTGTTCTGCTGCGGGGCGGACCGGCGCAGGAAGGGGCGGCAGAAGGCCATGTCTGGCTGCACGAACCCCGCGTGGTGGTCACCAACCCGATTGCCGACGATCCGCATCGCGAGCGTGAGCGTCTGGTCGAAGCGGTCGAAGAACTGCGTGTCGGCGTCGACAAGATGCTCGAGATTTCTCAGGGCGGCGACTCGGATCAGTTGAAGGTGCTGGAAGCCTATCGGATGTTCGCGAACTCCAAGGGCTGGATGCGCCGGATGGAAGAGGACATCGCGCTTGGCCTCAGCGCCGAGGCGGCGGTGGAAAAGGAACAATCGCAGGCCCGTGCCCGTATGGGTCAGGTGACCGACCCGTATCTGCGGGAACGGCTGGCCGATCTGGATGACCTCAGCAACCGGTTGCTGCGCATTCTGACAGGGCAGGGCAAAACCGACAGTTCCGACCTGCCGCCCGATCCGATTCTGGTGGCGCGCAATATCGGCCCTGGTGATCTGTTGGAATATGGTCGCTCGCTGAAAGGTATCGTGCTTGAAGAAGGATCTGTCGGCAGTCACGCGACCATTGTGGCGCGGGCCTTGGCGATCCCGTTGGTCGTGCATGTAGGTCGGATCACGACCGAGGCTTTGAACGGAGATCATGTCCTTGTCGATGGCGATCAGGGCGTGGTGCATCTGCGCCCCGAGGACACTGTGGTCAGCGCCTTCCGCGACAAGATCGCGATGCAGGCCAAGGCGCAGGAACGCTATGCTTCGATCCGGGAAACGCCGACCGTCACGCAAGATGGCGCGCGGATAAATCTGGTCATGAACGCGGGACTGATGGCGGACCTGCCGTCGCTGGACAATTCGGGCGCAGAAGGCGTGGGACTGTTTCGGACCGAGTTGCAGTTTCTGGTCCGCAACCAGATGCCCAAACGGTCGGAACTGGTGACGCAATACAAGCGCGTGCTGGATGCGGCGGGCGACAAGCGTGTGGTGTTCCGCACGCTCGACATCGGCTCGGACAAGGTACTGCCTTACATGAAGCACGTGGCCGAGCCGAACCCGGCGCTGGGCTGGCGCGCGATCCGCGTAGGGCTGGACAAGCGCGGCGTGATGCGGATGCAGTTGCAGGCGCTGATCCGGGCTGCAAACGGGCGGCCGCTGACGATCATGTTCCCCTTTGTCGCGCAGGCCGATGAATTCCGCGAGGCCCGGTGGGAGGTCAACAAGACCATAGAACGGGAAAAGCGTCTGGGTCACGTGCTGCCCGAAACGCTGGAAGTGGGCGCGATGCTGGAAACGCCCTCGCTGGGGTTCGCGCCGCAGAAATTCTTTGACGAGGTCGATTTCATCTCGATCGGCGGCAATGATCTGAAGCAGTTTTTCTTTGCAGCGGACCGCGAAAACGAACTGGTCCGCCGCCGCTATGACACGCTGAATGTCAGCTTCCTGAGCTTTATCGAGCGTATCGTCGAACGCTGCGATATCTCGGACACGCCGCTCAGCTTCTGTGGTGAGGATGCCGGGCGTCCGGTCGAGGCGCTGTGTCTTGCGGCCATGGGGATTCGGACCTTGTCGATGCGTCCAGCTTCGATCGGGCCGGTCAAAACCCTTCTTCTGCGCTCGAACCTGCAGGATGTGCGCAAGATCATTGCGGATGCGCGCCACAGGGGTGAGCAATCCGTAAGGCCATCGGTGATGGAGTGGCTGCGCAACCAGCCATAGGTGGAAAACCTGTCGCATTCCGCAAATCCAAGCTTGATTTTTCTGCGCGGCCTTTCTATTGACGCCCTAAATGTTAGCGATAACAGTTTCGCGTTTTGGGCGCTTCGTGCCGAAAAAGCCGGTCGTGCTAAGCTGACGACAGAGAATTCGAAAGGAACCTTGCCATGGTGTCTCGCGTAATTCCGGTGGATCCGTTCGACCTGGTGCTGTTTGGTGCGACAGGCGACCTGGCGCAGCGGAAGATCATTCCGGGCCTCTATCATCGGTTCCAGGTGGGCCAGATGCCGGAAGACGCCAGGATCATCGGCACAGCGCGGTCAGATATGGACAGCGCCGCGTTCCGGGATCAGGTGCGCAAATCGATGGACGAATTCGCGCCCGGCTTTGACAAGGCCACGCTGGACCGCTTTCTTGAGCGGGTCGAATATGTCCCCGTGGACGCTCTGGGCGCGGCGGGCTGGGATGATCTAAAGTCCGCTTTGCGCGAGGATGTGGTCCGCGCGTTCTATCTGTCGGTGGGGCCAAGCCTGTTTTCGGGGATCGCAAAGCGCCTTCAGGATCAGGGCCTTGCGACACCCGACAGCCGTATCGTGGTGGAAAAGCCGTTTGGTCATGACCTGGCCTCGGCCAAGGCGCTGAACGAAGGTCTGCGCGCCTGTTTCGAGGAGCATCAGATTTACCGCATCGACCATTATCTGGGTAAGGAAACGGTGCAGAACCTGATGGCGCTGCGCTTTGCCAATTCGCTGTTCGAGCCGCTCTGGAACTCGACCCATATTGATCATGTGCAGATCACCGTGGCCGAAACTGTGGGGGTCGAAGGGCGCGGCGCGTATTACGACCAGTCCGGCGCCATGCGGGACATGATCCAGAACCACCTTGTGCAGCTTTTGTGTCTGACCGCGATGGAACCCCCCTCGAAGTTTTCGCCAAACTCGGTGCGCGACGAAAAGGTCAAGGTGATCGAGGCGTTGGAGCCGGTTGATGCCAAAGACATCGCACGCGGCCAGTACCGTGCGGATAAGGGCGAGGGCGGATATGTCGACCACGTCGGCGATCCGGCCAGCCGCACCGAAAGTTTCATCGCGCTCAAGGTCCATCTGGGCAACTGGCGCTGGGCCGGGGTACCGTTTTACCTGCGCACGGGCAAACGGCTGCGGGCGCGCGAATCCGAGATTGCGGTGTTCTTCCGCGACCCGCCCCATACGATTTTCCCCAATGTCGGCCCTTTACGCGGCAATGTACTGGTGATCCGCCTGCAACCGGATGAAGGCATCACCCTGCGTACCACGATCAAAGACCCGGGTCCGGGCGGCTTCCGCCTGTCCGACGTCTCGCTGGATATGAGCTTTGCCGACGCGCTGGGCGACGATGCCAGCGCCCCGGACGCCTACGAGCGCTTGATTATGGACGTCATCCGTGGCGACCAGACCTTGTTCATGCGGGGGGACGAGGCCGAGGCCGCCTGGGCCTGGGTCGATCCCATCATTCAGGGGTGGGAACAACGCGGCGACCGCCCGTCACGCTATGATCAGGGCAGTTCGGGGCCGGAAGAAGCACTGATGCTGATGCATCGCGATGGACGCCGCTGGCGTCAGATCGGAGGTTAGGAATGGTTCACACCGTCATCAAGGACGTCACCCAGCGGATCATCGACCGCAGCGCCGACCTGCGTGGCCCGCATCTGGAACGGATGGAGCAGGCCAAATCCAAGGGGCCCGCGCGGGGTCATCTGTCCTGCAGCGGTCAGGCCCATGCCTATGCGGGGGCGGGCACAGACCAGCAGGCTATGGCCACAGGTACGGCGGGCAATCTGGGTATCGTGACCGCCTATAACGACATGCTGTCGGCTCACCAGCCGTTTGAACGTTACCCCGAGCTGATCCGTCAGGCCATTCGCGCCGCAGGCGGAACCGCTCAGGTCGCAGGCGGTGTGCCCGCCATGTGCGATGGCGTCACCCAAGGCGAGGCGGGGATGGAACTGTCCCTGTTCTCGCGCGACGTGATCGCTTTGGCGACCGGAGTGTCGCTCAGCCACAACACCTATGATGCGGCTGTATTCCTTGGTGTCTGTGACAAAATCGTCCCCGGTCTTGTGATCGGCGCACAAGCGTTTGGTCATTTGCCCGCGGTGTTCCTGCCTGCCGGTCCGATGACCAGTGGCTTGCCGAATGATGAAAAGGCCAAGGTTCGCCAGAAATTCGCTGCAGGAGAGGTTGGTCGCGAAGAACTCATGGCCGCTGAAATGGCCGCCTATCACGGCCCCGGCACCTGCACCTTTTACGGCACTGCCAACACCAACCAGATGCTGATGGAGTTCATGGGCCTGCACCTGCCGGGCTCCAGCTTCATCAATCCAAACACGCCGCTGCGCGATGCCCTGACCGAAGAGGGCGCGCGCCGTGCGCTGTCGCTTAGCGCTTTGGGCAATCACTATACGCCAGTGTGCCAGATCCTGGATGAACGCGCCTTTGTGAACGGGATCGTGGGTCTTATGGCTACCGGTGGATCCACGAACCTGCTGATCCACCTGATCGCTATGGCCCGCGCGGGTGGTATCGTGCTGGACTGGCAGGATTTCTCGGACGTCTCCGCCGTGGTCCCCTTGGTTGCGCGGGTTTACCCCAACGGTCTGGCCGACGTGAACCACTTCCACGCCGCCGGAGGGTTGGGCTACACCATCGGCACCTTGCTCGAGGATGGCCTGCTGCATCCCGACACACTGACAGTCGCTGGGCAGGGCCTGCACAACTACACCAAAGAACCCAAGCTGATCGGCGGAGAATTGACGTGGCAAGACGGCACGGGCCACAGCCTGAACGAAAAGATCGTCCGTTCAGCCAAGGACCCGTTCCAACCCACCGGAGGCCTGTCGCGCCTGACCGGTAATCTGGGCACCGGGGTCATGAAAGTGTCTGCCGTCGCGCCTGAACATCAGGTGGTCGAAGCCCCGGTCCGCGTGTTCCACGATCAGGACGAAGTCAAAGCCGCCTTCAAAGCCGGTGAGTTCACCGATGACGTCATTGTTGTCGTGCGTTTCCAGGGGCCGAAAGCCAATGGCATGCCCGAGCTGCACTCGCTGACCCCGATTCTGTCGATACTGCAGGGGCGCGGGCAGAAGGTTGCGCTGGTCACAGATGGCCGCATGTCCGGCGCATCCGGCAAGGTTCCGGCGGCAATCCATGTCTCGCCCGAGGCGCTGGATGGCGGTGCAATCGCATATCTGCAGGATGGCGATCTGGTGCGGGTCGATGCGGTGAAAGGTGAGCTGGAAATCCTCACCGATGGGGTTCTGGACCGGGTGCCTGCGAAGGCCGATCTCTCGGCCAATCAATTTGGTGTCGGGCGCGATCTGTTCGGCACATTCCGCGCCAATGTCGGGTCCGCCGACACCGGTGCCAGCATTTTCGGAGTGTAAGCCATGTCCAAAACCCAACGCACGCGCGAGATTTGCTCCCTGGCCCCGATTGTTCCGGTTCTGGTCGTGGACGATGCCGCCACAGCGCGCCCGCTGGCCGAAGCACTTGTCGCTGGCGGCCTTCCGGCGCTTGAGGTCACATTGCGCACTCCGGCGGCTCTGGACGCAATCCGGGCCATGGCCGACGTGCCGGGCGGTGTCGTTGGGGCCGGAACACTGGTCACGCCCGACGATGTCCGCGCCGCGAAAGAAGCGGGCGCGCAATTCGGTGTTTCACCCGGCGCGACCGACGCTTTGATTGCTGCCTGTGAGGCAGAAGGCCTGCCCCTGCTGCCCGGCGCGGCCACTGCCAGTGAGGCGATGGCGCTGCTGGAACAGGGCTATGACATGCTGAAATTCTTCCCTGCCGAAGCCTCGGGCGGCGCGCCCGCATTGAAAGCGATCGGAGCACCTCTGCCCCAGATCAAATTCTGCCCCACAGGCGGAGTTTCCCCGGCAAATGCGCGCGATTACCTCTCCCTGTCCAACGTGGTCTGCGCCGGTGGCAGCTGGGTCGCGCCGAAACAGATGGTGCAGGATGGCGACTGGGCAGGCATTGAAACTCTTGCGCGCGAGGCGTCCCGCCTGACGGATTGACGCCGCCCAAAGCAACGCTAGGGTAAGGATCAATTCATACAGGTTGATCCCATGACAAACCAAATCTCCCTTGCGCAGGGGCGCGGGTATCTGGCGATTCCGGGTCCGTCCGTCATACCCGACGCGGTTCTGCAGGCGATGCACCGACCGTCGCCCAATATCTACGAAGGCGCGCTGATCGAGATGATGCCCGCGTTGACCCGCGACCTGCGTCGCGTGGCCCGCACGGATCACAATGTCGCCATCTACATCTCCAACGGCCACGGCACGTGGGAGGCGGCGCTGTCCAACGTGATCGCACCGGGTGAAACGGTGCTGGCCCCGGCTTCGGGCCGGTTCACCCATGGCTGGGCCGAGATGGCCGATGGGATCGGCGCCAAGGTCCAACTGCTGGATTTCGGCACCGCGTCGCCGTGGGATTTCGACCAGATATCCGAGGCCCTGCGCGCGGATACCGCCCACCAGATCAAAGCGGTGCTTGCGGTGCATGTCGATACCTCAAGTTCGGTCCGCAACGATATTCCAACCCTTCGCGCGCTGCTGGACAATCTGGATCATCCGGCGCTTCTGATGGCCGATTGCATCGCCTCGCTGGGCTGCGACCGGTTCGAGATGGATGCCTGGGGCGTCGATGTCATGGTGACCGCCTGCCAAAAGGGGCTGATGACCCCGGCAGGCGTTGGTTTTGTCTTCTTCAACGACAAGGCACAGGCGAAACGTGCAACCATGCCCCGCGTCTCGCAATATTGGGACTGGGTGCCGCGCGCCAATCCCGATCTGTTCTACCAGTATTTCAACGGCACCGCGCCCACCCACCACTTATATGGTTTGCGCGCCGCGCTGGACATGATCCATGCGGAAGGGATCGAGCATGTCTGGGCCCGCCACGAACGTCTGGCACAAGCCGTTTGGGCCGCCTGCGAGATCTGGTCCCAGGGCGATGCCCTGCACATCAACATCGCCGACCGCCAGCACCGCAGCCACGCGGTGACCGCGCTACGCCTGACCGATGGACGCGGAACATCACTTCGCAGATACACCGAGACCCAATTGGGCCTGACACTGGGGATCGGGCTTGGAATGGCGGATGAAGACGGCTGTTTCCGCCTTGGCCATATGGGCCATGTAAACGGGCAGATGATCATGGGGATGCTGGGTGGCGTCGAATCCGGCCTTGCTGCGCTGAACATTCCCCGCGGCTCAGGCGCGCTCGATGCTGCAGCTGCCGTTCTTGCGGGGTAACCCCTCAACAGGATCCGCTGCTTCATCTGGCCAAAAAATATCTTCGGGGGGAAATCGCGCAATGCGCGATTGGGGGGCAGACAGCCCCCCCTGCGCCGATCACATCCCGCGCGCCGCGTTCAGCGCTTTGGGCAACGCGACCGCAAATGCATCCAGATCAGCATCCGTCCCGCAACTGACCCGGATACAGCGATTTTGCGGGGCAACAAAAGGCATCCGCACAAAGATTCCCTGCGCGACTAACGACTCCAATACTGCCTTGGCAAAGACACCATCCCGACCGCAGTCAATCGCCACGAAATTGGTGGCCGAGGGCAAGGGCACCAACCCATTGTCCCGCGCAATCTGGTTGATCCGATCCCGAGCCGCGTCGATCAAACCCTGAACCTGCGCCAACCAGGCCCCATCCGCCAACGCGGCCAGCGCCCCGGCCTGTGCCGCGCGGTTCATCCCGAAATGATTGCGCAGCTTGTTGAAGGCCAATATCAGTTCAGACGCACCAATCGCATAGCCGACCCGTGCTCCGGCCATCCCGTAGACCTTGGAAAACGTGCGCATTCGGATCACGCGCGGGTCTTCTGCCGATACCGGCGCTGCCGTACCTTCGGGCGCGCATTCGACATAGGCTTCGTCCAGCACCAGCAGGCAGCCCTTGGGCAGTGCCTCCATCGCGGTCACGATATCCTCCCCGCTGTGCCAACTGCCCATCGGGTTGTCCGGATTGGCAAGATAAACCAGCTTGGCCCCAACCTCGGTGGCCTTGGCAAACAGGGCCGACGGGTCTTCGTGGTCTGCGGCATAGGGCACCTTGTGCAAAACGCCCCCATAGCCCGCGACGTGATAGTTGAACGTCGGATAGGCCCCATCCGAGGTCACAACCGCGTCGCCCGGACCTACAAGCAAACGCACGAGATAGCCCAGCAGCCCATCGATGCCTTCACCAACCACGATATTCTCGGCTGACACAGCATGATGGTCGGCCAGAGCAACGCGCAGATCGTGGTTTTCCGGATCTCCATACATCCAGATCTCGGTCGCTGCCTGTCGCATCGCCTCAATTGCGCGCGGCGAAGGGCCGAACACGCTTTCATTTGCGCCCAGCCGGGCGGTGAAGGGCGCGCCGCGCTGACGCTCCTGTGTTTCGGGACCGACAAAGGGCACGGTGGCAGGCAGGGATTGCGCAAGGGATGTGTATCGTGGTCCGGTCATACGTGCAGATAAACGCAAGTCGCGCGGCTCGACAAGGCTCAGCCAAGGCCGGCCTTTGCCCTGACGTCGCAGTGGAACTCGGCCCGCCTTTCGGGGCATGCTGACAAAAACCAGAGTTGGGAGGCCCTGCATGGCGCGCGTATCCGTCGAATACAAAGACCACATTGCCCACGTAACGCTGACACGCGGCGACAAGATGAATGCGCTGGATGACGCGATGTTCAAGGCGATTGTGTCGGCCGGGCAGGACGTCGCGGCCTCGGACGCCCGCGCCGTTGTGCTGTCGGGTGAAGGCAAAAGCTTTTGCGCCGGGCTGGACATGGCCAGCATGGCGGGGCTGGCGCAGGCCGATCCGAACGAGATGCTGATGCCGCGCACGCATGAGGACGCCAACCCCTTGCAAGAGGTCGCGATGATCTGGCGGCGCGTGCCGGTGCCGGTGGTCTGCGCCATTCAGGGCGTGGCCTATGGCGGCGGGCTGCAAATCGCGCTGGGCGCGGATATCCGCATCGCCCACCCCGAGGCCAAGCTGGCCCTGATGGAGATGAAATGGGGCATCATCCCGGATATGGGCGGCATGGTTCTGCTGCCGAATCTTGTGCGCTCGGATGTGCTGCGCCTGCTGACCTACACCGCGCGCCCCATCGGCGCGGCACAGGCCGCCGAGTGGGGGCTGGTCACAAAACTCTCGGACGATCCGCTGACCGAGGCGCAGGCACTGGCCGAAGACATCGCGGGCAAAAGCCCCTCGGCCATCCGTGCGGCGAAACGGCTGATTGATGTGGCCGAGACCCGGCCCCGCGCCGACGTGCTGCTTGAGGAGTCCGCCGCGCAGGTGGAACTGATCGGCAAGCCGGATCAGATGGAGGTCGTGATGGCCCAGATGCAGGGCCGCAAGCCCGAGTTCAAATAGTCACCGCATGAAGGCCCGTCGCGCATCGCGGGCCATGTTGTATCGCATCTCAAGTTCGGCGATGCGGGCCATGGCGGCCTTGCGGGCCTCGGGGTCGGTCAGCGCGGCATATTCCTTGCGGGCGGCGTCCAGATTTTTCCGGATCTCGAATTCTTCGGGCAGCACACCGGCCTGCGCCATGATCCGGTGCCCGGCGGCAATGGCGGGGTCGCCCTGCGCCTCGGCAGACCGGTCGGGCAGGGGTTTGCCTTCGCCCTCAAGCCCCTGCAACTGGCCCTCGGCCTGCGCCTTTTTGATCTGGCGTTCGATCAGTTTTCCCAGCGGTCCAAACATGGCGCAACAATACGCCATAGCCACACCGGATAAAAGCGTTCAGCGCGCCCGGTTGGTGAGCAGATAGGCAATGCCGCCCGCCGCCAATCCCCAGACCGCGGCACCCAGCCCAAAAACCGTAATCCCCGAAGCGGTGATGGCAAAGGTGAGGATGGCCGCCTCGCGTTCGGCAGGCACTTCGAGCGCGCCAAAAGTTGCGTTCGCCATCACGCCGATCAGCGCAACTCCGGTCAGGGTTCCCATCAACAGCGGGTCGGCATGGGCGGCAAACCCGGTGATCGCCACCGCAAAGACGCCAAACAGGCAGTAGAACACACCGGCCATGACCGCCGACCAATAGCGCTGGTCCCGAGCCGGGTGGCTGTCCTCGTTCGAGCACATCGCAGCGGTAATTGCGGCAAGACAGGTGGCGGGGGCTCCGAACGGGGCCGACAGGATGCTGGCCCCTCCGACCGCCGAGAACAGCTTGCCCGCATCCGGTGTGTAGCCAAAGCTGCGCATCACCGCGATGCCGGGGATATTCTGCGTGGCCATGGTGACGATGAACAAAGGGATGCCGATCCCGACAGCGGATGCGACCGAGAATGTGGGCATGGTCCAGACCGGCGCGGCCACCAGATGCTCGGGGCGGACGGGGCTGCCTCCGGCGTTCAGGACAACGACGATTGCCGCCGCGACCACGGCGGCGGGGACGGCGAACAGCCGGTTGAAACGGCCCGCAATGAACCAGGTCAGGATCACCGGCAGGGCCTGCCACGGCAGTTCCACGGCGGCTTTGAAGGGAATGATGCACAGGGGCAGCAGCACCCCGCCCAGCATGGCCTGCGCCAGTGTCGTCGGTATCGCCGCCGCCAACCGCCCCAGCGGTCGCCAGAGACCGGCCAGAACGGTCAGGGCCCCGGCGCACAGAAACGCGCCGACGGCCCCCGAAAAGCCAGCAGCAGGCGTGGCCGAGACCGCAAGCAGCGCCGCACCGGGCGTGGACCATGCCACACTGATCGGCTGCTTGTGCCAAAGGCTGAGGATGATGGCCGCCAACCCCATCGCAATCGCCGCCATCATCAGGCCGGATGCGGATTCAGCGCCCGATGCGCCCATCGCCGCAAGACCCTGCAACACAATCGGAAAAGAGCTGAAGAACCCGACCACCGCCACCACGAGGCCGGTCGAGATTGTCTGCACGGGGGGAAGCGGGTGCGCCATTGCTGCCTCGGGCTTGTTTGAGCAGATTGCTAACAATCGCGGGCTATCATGAGCAAGTGGAAAGCTGTGTCGCCCATAGAAAACCCCGCCAGACGGGTGGCGGGGTTCGGGATTTCCGTATTTGGAACGAGAAGAAGATCAGGCGATTTCGGCCAGACGGGCGAGCGCTACGTTCAGTTTCGCTTCTTCCTCTTCGCGGGCGGCGAGGTTGGCTTTGGCTTCCGCGACAACCTCTTCCGGGGCCGAGGCCACGAATTTGGGGTTGTTCAGACGACCGCGCAGGCCACCCAGTTCCTTGGCCAGCTTGCCTTTGGCTTTTTCCAGCCGTTCCTTTTCCGCGCCGATGTCGATGATATCCGCCAGAGGCAGGCCGAAGGACGCGCCGGGAGCGGCGATGGAGATGGTGCCTTTGGGCAGTTCGTTCGCCTTAGTCAGGCTGTCGATCCGCGCCAGACGTTTGATCAGCGTCTCGTTGCGGTCCCATGCGGCCTGACCGTTGGCGTCGATCTCAGTCACCAGCATCGGCACGTAGAGCCCCGCCGGAACCCGCATCTGCGCACGGGCCGAGCGGGTGTTTTCGATCACCGAGATCACCCAGTTCATCTCACGATCCGCGTCGGCGTCGATCAGATTGGCGGCGGCGTAGGTCGGCCAGTCGGCGTGGACGACCATCTTCGCGCGGGTACCGGTCAAACCCCATAGCTCTTCGGTGATGAAGGGCATGATCGGATGGAGCAGGACCATGCACTGGTCCAGAACCCATCGCATGGTGGCGCGGGTCTCGGCCTGTGCCTCGGCATCGTCGCCTTGCAGCAGGGGTTTCGACAATTCCACGTACCAGTCGCAGACCTTGCCCCAGACAAAGGCATAAAGCCCGTTGGCCGCATCGTTGAAGCGGTAGCTTTCCAATGCCGCGTCGACCTCTTCCCGCACGCGGGCGGTTTCGCCGATGATCCAGCGGTTCACGGCGGCTTTGGGCTTTAGGTCGGCCACGTCCAGTTGCGGAACGGCGTCGGTGAAGACCTCGTTCATCTCGGCAAAGCGGACGGCGTTCCACAGTTTGGTGCCGAAATTGCGATAGCCGGTGATGCGCTCGCGCGACAGTTTCAACACGCCGCCGATTGCCGCCATCGAGGCGTTGGTAAAGCGCAGCGCGTCTGCACCAAACTCGTCCACGATCTCCAGCGGGTCGATGACGTTGCCGGTGGTTTTCGACATCTTCTTGCCCTTCTCGTCGCGGACGAGCTGATGTAGGTAGACGGTGTGGAAGGGAATCTGATCGACCACGGCCAGTTGCATCATCATCATCCGGGCGACCCAGAAGAACAGGATGTCGAAGCCGGTGATCAGAACGTCCGTCGGGAAGTAGCGCTTCAGTTCATCGGTCTGCTCGGGCCAGCCCAGCGTGCCGATGGGCCAGAGGCCGGAGGAGAACCAGGTGTCGAGGACGTCGGGGTCGCGCCACAGTCCAATAAGAGTGACGTTGTCGAGATTTTCAGAAGCCGTTCTATTTTCAACCTCGATGCCATTATCGAGTTCGTCGCCACCAATACCGTTGGAGCGATAATACTCCATAGCGGCCCTTTCGGCTTCCTCAAAGGAGGGGGCGCAGAAGGCAACGACAGCGTCCGGTTCGTAGGAGAGTTCGGAAAACTTGGCGGTAGTGTATTCGACGTAGTCGGGAGTTGCATCGACAACTCCCGGCCCATACCAAACCGGAATCTGATGCCCCCACCAAAGCTGGCGCGAGATGCACCAGGGCTCGATATTTTCCAGCCAGTGGTAATAGGTCTTCTCGCCGGACTCAGGGATGATCTTGACTGCACCGCCCCTGACCGCATCCAGCGCCGGGCCGACGACCTTTTCAGCATCGACGAACCACTGGTCGGTGAACATCGGCTCGATCACAACTTTCGAGCGGTCGCCGAAGGGCTGCATGATCGGCTTGCTCTCGACCAGCGGGACCAGCGCCGCCGGGTCGTCATCTTCGCCCAGTTTGGTGCCCAGAACCGGGTTGTCGGCGCGGGTCATGACGGCCAGACCGTCAGCGGTGATCTCTTCGACGACCTTCGCGCGCGCCTCGAACCGATCCAACCCACGCAGGTGATCTGGCACGAGGTTGATCGCGTCGATCTCGTTCTCGGTGAACGCGCGCCCACGGGCGTATTCCTGCGCCTTGCCAGCCTCGTCGGCGTAGGGCGCACCATCGGCCCGCATCGCGCCTTTGGTATCCATCAGGCGGTACATCGGGATGCCGCCACGCTTGGCCACCATGTTGTCGTTGAAGTCATGCGCGCCGGTGATCTTCACCGCGCCCGAGCCGAAATCAGGATCGGGATAATCATCGGTGATGATTGGAATCTGACGGCGATGCTCTTTCGGGCCAACCGGGATTTCACAGAGTTTTCCAACGATTGGCGCATACCGCTCATCTGACGGGTGAACCGCGACCGCACCGTCGCCTAGCATGGTTTCGGGGCGCGTGGTGGCGATCGAGATGTAATCGCGTTCTTCTTCGAGGATGACGTTCCCATCCTCATCCTTCTCGACATAGGTATAGGTTTCACCACCCGCCAGCGGGTACTTGAAGTGCCACATATGACCAGCGACTTCGATATTCTCGACCTCAAGGTCCGAGATTGCGGTCTCGAAATGCGGGTCCCAGTTGACCAGACGCTTGCCGCGATAGATCAGGCCCTTTTCGTACATATCGACGAAAACCTTGATGACCGCGTCGTGAAAATTCGGAGAATTTTCGTGCCCCGTGCGGGGATCGCGCGGCGCGCCTGCCATGGTGAAGGCGTTGCGCGACCAGTCGCAGCTTGATCCCAGGCGCTTCAGCTGCTCGATGATCGTGCCGCCATATTCGCCTTTCCATTCCCAGACCTTGTCCAGAAACGCCTCACGCCCCAGTTCACGCCGGCTTGGCTGCTGCTCGGCGGCCAGTTTCTTTTCCACCTGCATCTGGGTGGCGATGCCCGCATGGTCCTGACCGGGTTGCCACAGCGTGTCGAACCCGCGCATCCGGTGCCAGCGGATCAGGATGTCCTGCAGCGTGTTGTTGAACGCATGGCCCACATGCAAAGCGCCTGTTACGTTGGGCGGCGGAATCATGATGGTAAAGCTTTCGTCGCGAGATTTGTTCGCGCCTGCCTTGAAGGCTCCGGCCTGTTCCCAGGCCTTGTAAATGCGGGCCTCGGCCTCGGCCGCGTTGAATGTCTTTTCCATCGCCATGGGGTGCGTCCTGCGTCGTCAATCCTTGATCAGCGCCTGCAATAGCGAATGGACGCGGGAAGGGGAAGGGCCTGCGCGCCTAGGTCATGCCAAAGCGGGCTTTGAAATAGGCATCGACGCGCTGATAGGCCGGTTCGTGGAAGTCGAGGGTCAAAAGCGAGTGGTCCTTGCCCGGATATTCCTTGGTTTCCAGCAGATCGCCAAAGGCCCGTTCCAACGCGTCCATCAGTTTCTTCGGGGCCAGCTTGTCGCCTTCGTATCGCATTGCCAATCCGGGGCCTTTCGCCGTCATACCGGCCGAGGCTGCGGCGATGTCCTGCGCGCTCATATGCAGGTGCTTGCCGCCAAAAATGGGCAGGGCGGGCTGGCTGGCCACGCCGCCCACCACGGCATCTTCGGCCATCAGCGTCAGGGCGAAGCTGCCAGTCAGGCACATGCCGATGACACCGACGCCTGCGCTGTTTTCGCGCTGCTTGATCTCTTGCGTCAGGGCGCGCATCCATCCGGCGATGGGGCTTTGCTTGCCTCTTGCGAAGATGTTGAACTCTTTTCGCACGCAAAACAGCCGGGCGGCGTTCTTGGCCATTTCAATCTTGCCATAGGCGCCGAACAAATGCGGCAGGTAAACGCGGAACCCTGATGCGTTCAGCTTGGTTGCCAGATCCAGCGTTTCAGGCCCGATGCCAGGCAATTCCTGCAAGATCAGGATCGGAGGGCCGTTGCCGCCGACGTAAACATCGTGCGTCGTGTTCTGCCCACCGGTCAGCGGGGCTGTGAATGGGAAAACGGTGTCATGTGTCCAAGCCATGGCTTGCATGCTACCTGATTTCTGAAACGCAGCAACATCTGGGCGCAAGGGGCGAAAATCCCTGCTTTGGCGTGGGTCCGCAACGTGAGGCGCGTCACAGACCATGCGCTAACAATCTGCTACAAATTGTAACTCAGATAGCAATACCGCGAGCAGATCGGCTGCCCAAAAACTCGTTTCTGGGGTAGCTGCGACGCTCAGGTGAAGGCTTTGGTCTGACATGTTGTGTTGTTTGTGTTTTGTTAATGGTTTCAGTGTCATGAAGATCATAACGCGTTTGAAATCTCTGGTTTGGGATGCTGTCGATCCGGCGGTGAGATTGGCCATGATCCTTGGTGCCAATCGGCAACGGCTCACGCCTTCGTTCATGGCCTGTGCCTTGCCCCAGGCGTTTGGGATACCCATGATCAGGTTTACCCCGGCGGTTGTGTTGGCGATACCTGTGTCTTCGGGATCGGCGGCAGCGACCGGGGCAGCTAGGCAGGCGCACCGGTCGCTTGGAAGATACGGCCGGAGACGCGCCCAAGGCGTACAGGGTGCGGTGGGCTGAGATGTCCGCCACATCCCAAAACGAATAGGAAGTGCGGAAAGATGAATTTGTCGCGGTTGAGTAGGAGGGTTCTTGGATGGCTCGGACGGCCATTGCGATCCGAGCATTCCGCCGAGACGCCGCATCGCGAGCCGATCAGCCATGTCATCATTCTTGACGGTACCATGTCGACGCTGGAGCCGGGGTTTGAGACCCACGCCGGTCACACCTACCGTCTGTGCCGCGAGGCCGGAAGTCAGGTCTCGGTCTTCTACGAATCCGGTGTTCAGTGGGAAAACTGGAAGTCTTCGCTGGACGTGATGATGGGGCGCGGCATCAACCGGCAGATCCGCCGGGCGTATGGGTATCTGGCGTCTCGGTACAAGCCGGGCGACCGGATCTATTTCATCGGCTATTCGCGGGGGGCTTATGGGGTGCGCAGCCTGGCCGGGGTGATCGACATGATCGGGTTGCTCAAGGCCGAACACGCAACCGAGCGCAATATCAAGCAGGCCTACCGCCATTACGAGTGCAACCCCAGCGGCGCCGCGGCGCGGGATTTTCGACAACAGTTTTGCCATGACGAGATCGCTATCGAGATGATCGGCGTGTGGGATACGGTGAAAGCGCTGGGTCTACGCCTGCCGCTGCTGTGGCGCTGGGCCGAGGATCGGCATGCCTTTCACAACCATCATCTGGGTCGCGCCATCCGGCACGGCTATCACGCCATGGCGCTGGATGAGACCCGCGAAGTCTTTGAGCCTGTCTTGTGGAAATGCACGCCCGACTTTCAAGGCCATGTCGAGCAGGTCTGGTTTCGCGGCAGCCACGGCGATGTGGGCGGCCAGTTGAATGGGTTTGAGCAGGCGCGACCCCTTAGCAATATCTCTCTGATCTGGATGCTGGATAAGGCCGAGATGCACGGGCTGCCGCTGCCCGAAGGGTGGCGCGACCGGTTCCCCACAAATGCCCATGCGCCGTCTGTTGGCACGTGGCGCGGGTGGGGCAAGATTTTCCTGCTGCGCAAGCATCGAAAAGTGGGGAAGGATCGGTCGGAACGGCTGCATGTCTCGGTCGCACCGGATGAGTTGCCGCGCTGGGTGCCGATGCCGGATTTCCCGTCACATCCGGCGCAGTAACCTTCGGTTTAATCGAACAGTGCCGAGGGGTGTTGGGACCGAAACGCTTCGAACGCCGCCTGAATGTCCTGTTCAAGGTTCCGTGTCAAAGAAAGGTCGGGCAGGCTGTCCCTCGGGAAAAACGCCACGTCGCTTGTCTCGGGTCCCGGTTTCGGTGTGGCCGCACCCGCCTCATCACACAGAAAGAACAGCTTGTAGAAATCCCGAATGTCAGCCGGGTACGGGTGCCGTGCCTTGTGCCGAAGCGCATAAAGGTGCCGTGCACGAACGCGCAATCCGGCCTCTTCCCAAACTTCACGCTCGATGTTTTCCGCCGGAGAGCTTCCAATATCCGCAAATCCGCCCGGCATCGCCCATTTTCCGTCACTGCGCTCGCGCACCAGCAGGATGTGGCCGTCGCGGATCACGGCCCCTCGAATGTCGATGCTGGGCGTGGCGTAGCCGCCCGCATGTTCGGATACCAAAGCGTCGAGTTCCGACAGAGGGATGCGCCCCAGATCGGCCAGCATAGCACGGGCCATGTCGGCAATCTCGTCATAGCGTTCGCGGTCGAACGGGTCTTTGGTGAAATGTTGGCCGGTTTCGGCCAGAGCCAGCAGTCTTTTTGCCCGGGTGAGCCAGGTATCCTCCATCGCGGTCGGATCCTGGCGCATCGGATTTAGCGGCGACGGTCCCGGCGCGAGCTCATGGGCTGGAAGGCCACACCCACATGTGCCTCGCAATAGGGTTTGCCAGCCTCAACGGGCAGGCCGCAGAACCAGAAATCATCGGTCGCGGGGTCACCGACGGGCCATTTGCAGGTCTTCTCGGTCAACTCCATCAGCGTCAGCTTCTTGGCCTTCTTCTCAACCTCGTTGACCTTAGCCAGCGCCTCGGGGCTGATTTCGTTGGCCGAGGGCTGCGGCGGCAATGGCTGACCGGCAGGGATGATCTGACGACGGGCCGGGACCGCTGGTTTGGCTTCTGCCGCCGGGGCAGGGGCCGGGCGCGCCGGTTCGGTTTTGGGCGCAGGCTTGGGCTTGGCCTCGGCCTTGGGTGCGGGTGCCGGTTTTTCCTTGGGTTCGGATTTCGCCGGGCTGGCACCGGTTGCCCGGTTCGACAGGCCCAGACGATGCACCTTGCCGATCACCGCGTTGCGCGTCACACCGCCCAGTTCCTTGGCGATCTGACTGGCCGACTGGCCCTCGCCCCACATCTTTTTCAGCAGTTCTACGCGCTCGTCGGTCCAGGACATGGGTTGCCTTTCAAAAAACGGGAAAGCGGCCCCGGATTCGGGCCGCCTTGGGAATTCGTGTCAGCCCCCTATTCTAATCACTGCGCCCCGAGTTACAAGCAGTCTTCGAATCGGATTGAGGTCAGATGATGCAGAGCCCCGCAGAGCAGAGTGAACCACGGTTTGGTCCGGTCAACTGGATGGGTCTTTATACGCTGGCGCAACGCGAAACGCTGCGCTTTCTGGCGGTCTGGACACAAACCTTGCTGGCGCCCTTGGTGACCGCCGGTCTGTTTCTGCTGATCTTCAACATCGCCATCGGCCCCAGCCGGTCGGACGTCATGGGTGTGCCGTTTCTGACCTTTCTGGCCCCGGGCATCATGATGATGACGGTGATCCAGAATGCCTTTGCCAATACGTCCTCGTCGATGGTGATCTCGAAGGTACAGGGTAATATCGTCGACACTCTGATGCCGCCGCTCTCTCCTTTGGAGATCCTTCTGGGCTATCTGGCAGGCGGTATCGCGCGCGGCGTGCTGATCGCCTGTGTCGTTGCGGCTGCGCTGGCTTTGGTGTTGGGGATCGTGCCGCAACACCCGCTGGTCGCGTTGATCTTTGTTATCATGGGCGGCGCATTCATGGGGGCCCTGGGGCTTTTGGCCGGGATATTCGCCAACAAGTTCGACCAGATGGCGGCGATCACGAACTTCATTGTGACCCCGCTGGCGTTCTTGTCGGGCACGTTCTACTCGGTCGAGGCGCTGCCGCCGCTTCTGAACCGGATCAGCCATGTAAACCCGGTGTTCTATCTGATCGACGGGTTGCGATACGGCATGATCGGAGTCTCGGACAGCGCACCTGTTTTGGGGTTTGCGGTGTGTGGGTTGGCCACGTTGATCGTCTGTTGCGCCACCTGGCAGATGCTGCGCACCGGTTACCGGCTCAAGGCCTGACGCTGCCGCGTTTCACGCCAGACCAGGATCAGTGCCCCGGTCAGGATGACCGAGGATCCGATGACGCTGACGACATCGGGGATCACGTCGAAGATCGCGAAATCGTAAAGCGCAGCAAAGATCAGCGTTGCATAGCTGATCGGGGCGACAAATGACGCATCCGCCCGCGCCATTCCATTGACGAAACACGCCTGAGCGCAGGCCATCAACCCTCCGATACCAGCCAGCGCGGCCCATTGGGCAGGTGTAGGCGGCTGCCACACGGCGACCACGGCGATCGTCGCAATGGCCAGTCCCATCGAGTTGTTCACCAGCAGAATCTGGATCGGAATTTCCCGGCCCGCGAGCTTTTTGATGAAGATCAGCTCCATCCCGATAACCGCCGCCGCCGTCAGCGCCAATAGTGCAGCGGGCTGAAAGCTTGCAGGCGTCGGGCGCAGCAGAATAAGCGCCCCAGTCAGGGCCACCGCAGCGGCCAGCCAGCGCCACGGCCCAACACCTTCCTTCAACAGCGGGATGGCCAGAACCATCGCAAAGACGGGGTTGAGGAAAGAGATCGCGGTGGCATCCGCTATTGGGATGTAAGCGACCGAGGCAAACATCAGCGTGATCCCCAACCAGCCAAAACTGGTGCGACCAATGTGCAACCCCCAATGCGGCCGCCGAAGCCTGGGGCGTAGCGCGGCGACGGCGCTGATGATCACCAGAAACGCGAACAGAAACCGCCCATGGCTGATTTGCATCGGGTGCAAGGGCGGGCCCAAAGTGTCAGTGCCCAACGCCTTGGCCAACAGCGTCGTGGCGGCGATCAGGGCGCTTGCGACAAAGATCAGCAAAGCCGCAAGCGGCGGGTTCTGGGGTGTGGGTGTCATGTCCAAGCGGTGCGTTACATCCGGGGAAATGGCAAGTGGGAAATCCCGCGCCTTATGCCTTCCGGGTATCAGCGCAGATTCGGGGTTTTCAGATCCGACACATCCCGCTATACGACCGGCCATGATCAAAACAGCACATATCCTGCGCCTCCGACGCCGACGCCGCACAGCGTAACCGGCCCGTTTGATCCAATTGCGCGCTGTAAATCCGTGCAAACCCCACCAAATCAGTTGACGACCATGGCTCTTGTGTATCAACCACAGGGCTTAACCTACCCGAAAAGGATGATCCGATGATCCCGTCCGTTCTGCCGACCTATAACCGTGCGCCCCTGACCTTTGTGAAGGGCGAAGGCGCCTGGCTGACCGAGGCGGATGGCCGACGTTTTCTGGATCTCGGCGCGGGGATCGCGGTAAACGCGCTGGGCCACGCGCATCCGGTTTTGGTCAACGCCCTGACCGAGCAGGCACAGGCGCTATGGCATGTCTCGAACCTGTATCACATCCCGCAGCAACAAGCGCTGGCCGACAAGCTGGTCGAGCATACCTTTGCCGACACGGTTTTCTTCACAAATTCCGGGACCGAGGCCTGCGAACTGGCCGTGAAAATGGCCCGCAAGTATTTCTATGACAAAGGCCAGCCGGACCGGGTCGAGATCATCACCTTCGATGGCTCTTTCCACGGTCGCTCCTCGGCCGGGATCGCGGCGGCGGGGTCCGAGAAGATGACAAAGGGCTTTGGCCCGCTGTTGCCCGGCTTTGTCCACCTGACTTTCGGTGATCTGGATGGCGTGACCGATGCGATCACCGAAAAGACAGCCGCAATCATGATCGAGCCGGTTCAGGGCGAGGGCGGTATCCGCCCGGTCCCCGACGCGGAACTCAAAGCCCTGCGCCAGATCTGCGACGAACACGGGCTTCTGCTGATCATGGACGAGGTCCAATGCGGCGTCGGGCGCACCGGGAAACTCTTCGCCCATGAATGGGCGGGGATCACGCCCGATATCATGATGGTTGCCAAAGGCATCGGTGGCGGCTTCCCGTTGGGCGCGGTGCTGGCCACGGAAGAGGCCGCCAGCGGCATGACCGCAGGCACCCACGGCTCGACCTATGGCGGCAACCCGCTGGGCTGCGCCGTCGGATGCGCGGTGATCGATCACGTCGCAACCCCTGAATTTCTGGAAGGCGTTAACCGTAAGGCGGGCCTGCTGCGCCAGAAACTCGAAGGTTTGATCGCCGATCATCCGGACGTCTTTGAAGAGGTCCGCGGCTCTGGCCTGATGCTGGGGCTGAAATGCAAGGCGACCAATCTGGACGTGGTGAATGCAGGCTACGACAATCAGGTTATCACCGTGCCTGCCGCCGATAACGTGATCCGCCTGCTGCCGCCTCTGACGCTGACTGAAGACGACATCGCGCAGGCTGTCATCCGCCTGGACAAAGCCGCCGCGCAGGTCGAAGGCCAACTTGCCACTGCCTGATCTTCATCTTTTCCCAAATACTCCGGGGGTGTGGGGGCTGGCCCCCACTCGCCGCTCAGCCAAAAGCGAAACGATATGAACCATTTCCTTGATATCCACATGACCGATCAGGGTGACCTGCGGGCCATGATCGATCAGGCCGCAGCAATGAAACAGGCCCGTCTGGGCCGCCCCAAGGCAGCATTGGACGACGAACAACCGCTCAAGGATCGCATGGTCGCCCTGATCTTCGAAAAACCATCGACCCGGACGCGCGTGTCCTTTGATGTAGGTGTCCGGCAGATGGGCGGGCAGACCATGGTGTTGTCGGGCAAGGATATGCAGCTGGGTCATGGCGAAACCATCGCCGACACCGCCCGCGTCCTGTCGCGCTATGTCGATATGATTATGATCCGGACTTTCGACGAAACGATCCTGACGGAAATGGCCGAATACTCGGATGTGCCCGTCATCAACGGTCTGACCGACCGTACCCATCCCTGCCAGATCATGGCCGACGTGTTGACGTTTGAGGAACATGGCGGCCCGATCAAAGGCAAAAAGGTGGTCTGGACCGGGGACGGCAACAATGTCTGCGCCTCGTTTCTGCACGCTGCCGGTCAGTTCGGGTTTGACCTGACCTTCACTGGCCCCGCGCAGTTCGATCCCGAGCAAGAGTTCATGGGGTTCGCCCGCCAGAAAGGCTCGAAGATCGTGGTGGAACGGGACCCGTACAAAGCGGTCGAAGGCGCGGATCTGATCGTTGCCGATACATGGGTGTCGATGCACGATTCTCAATCGGCCAAGGAACGCCGCCACAACCTGCTGCGCCCCTATCAGGTCAATGCCGAGCTTATGTCGCATGCCAAGCCTGACGCGTTGTTCATGCATTGCCTGCCCGCGCATCGGGAAGAAGAGGTCACGTCCGAGGTGATGGACGGCCCGAACTCGGTCATTTTTGACGAGGCTGAAAATCGCCTGCATGCGCAGAAGTCGATCATGCGGTGGTGCCTCGGCGTCTAAGCCCGCCGTCTGGCATCCCACACCCGTAATTTGGTGAGCGCCCGGGCGCTCGCCAGTACCACCAGAACGCATAAAGCGGTCTTGGTCATGATCTCCATCGTGCCTTCGATCAGCATGGCGTGGATCACGCTGCCCAGAATGGTAATCATCGCCAGCCCCGTATGACTCAACCGCCACAGGCGAAACCGCAGGTTCAGGCGCGCCCAGCAGATGCCCAGAACTGCGGCCCCAAATGCGGCCCACATCGCAATCACGCCCCATGCCGAAAACGGGGTTGGCGATGTAAAGAGAAGGGCATCTACGACATCCGGCGGGCTTGTGATCCATAACCCGATTACGTGGGTCAGGATGGCCAAGACCAGCATTATTCCAACCGCACGATGCAAGCGCCGGCTGGTCACGGGCGATAGTCCCGGCAGGTCTTTGGCTGCCAGAAGTGGTTGCAGCAACAGAAGACCCATGCTCAGAACACCCGCGAACCCGGCGGTAATGTAGATGGGGTCACGCCATTGCAGATACGGGCTGGACGCCGCTGCAATCAGCGGAACAAGCAAGGCAGCCGTCAGCGCCCCCCAGATTGCCAAGCTGCGGATCACGCTTCAGACGGGCTGAAGGACGAAATGCGCCGCAAGGGTTTTGTCCCTTGCACTGGACATGACCGGACGCAGGAACACGGTTTCGAATTCACCACTGTCATAGGCCAGATGCCCGTGTGGCTGACCAAAGGCTGGCACGATCTGCGGCATTTCCAGCCGGAATTCACCATTGGCGTCGGTCAGGGTTGCCCCATGGCTGTGCGGATCGCGCTCGTGCCCTTCGGTGGTATGTGCCCAGATCTGGATGCGCTGACCGGCCAGGGGTGCCCCGTCACCAGCGCGCCGCACGGTTCCGGTCATCCAGAAGCCGCCGCCGCCAATCCGTTCGACGATCGGCGCGCCGGGGCGGTAATTGTTCGACCCGCCTCGCATCGATGGCGTGGGGGCAAGACCTGCTGCGCGCGCGGGGTTTGGGCGTAGGGCTACAACGCCGACCGCAGCTGCTGCACCCGTTGCGATAAGGGTTCGACGAGTCATCAGTATACGGGTCATGAATAACGCTCCTATCGATCCTGCGGCGACCTTGTGTGATCCAACCATTCAGGCGCAATCGATGGCTAAAGATAGCACACCCAAGCCGGATTCCGAGTTTCTACCCTTTAGTATTCGGCAGGATTCCCCTCACGCCTGCGTGAGTGGTTGGGCCGAGGCGGCCGCTTCGGCATCGGTTTGCACGCACACTGTGCGCTCGTGCGCTTTCCCTACTTGTTTTGCGGTATATATTCGCACCCATGAACACAATGCGGTGCAGTGGCCGCTTTTTGAGGGAGAAGAAAAATGAGTTGGAATCCGACCCACAATCCCGAATGCGTGTCCGAAAACCCGGCGCTGGATACTCTGATCATCCCGCGCGCGCGCGATCTGGGCGGGTTCGAGGTGCGTCGCGCCCTGCCATCGGTTCAGCGACAGCTTGTAGGCCCGTTTATCTTCTTCGACCAGATGGGCCCGGCGGAATTCATCACCGAAGGCGGCATCGACGTGCGGCCGCATCCGCATATCGGTCTGGGCACTGTCACCTACCTGTATAAGGGCGAGTTCGAACACCGCGACAGCCTTGGCACCCATCAGATGATCTACCCCGGCGAGGTTAACTGGATGGTCGCCGGGCGCGGGGTGACGCATTCCGAGCGCACAAGCGACGAAACGCGCGGCAAAAGAAACAGCCTGTTTGGCATTCAGACCTGGATCGCGCTGCCGGAACAGCATGAGGATATGGCCCCGGATTTCGAACATCACAAACAGGGTGCGCTGCCTTATATTCAAGATACCGGCGTCACCGCGCGGCTGATCCTTGGCTCGGCCTACGGCGAAACAAGCCCGGTGACCATGATGTCCGAGACCTTCTATCTGGATGTCCAGCTTGATCCCGGCGCGTCCTTCCCTCTGCCCGACGACCACGAGGACCGCGGCGTCTATGTCACCGAAGGTTCGGTTGAGATCGCGGGCGATGCGTTCGAGGCCGGGCGCATGATGGTCTTTCGCCCCGGTGACAAGCTGTCCGTCAAGGCAGGGCCTTTGGGCGCGCGGCTGATGCTTCTGGGTGGCGCGACATTGAATGAAGATCGTTACATCTGGTGGAATTTCGTCTCTTCTTCGAAGGAAAAGATCGAAACAGCGACGCGGGAATGGAAGACGGCTGATTGGGCCAACGGCGCCTTTCACCTGCCGCCCGGTGACGATCAGGAGTTCATTCCGATTTCCGAGGATCTGCAACGCACAAAACCAAGGCTCGCGCGTCGAACGTGACGTCATACGGCGGCAGGGTTGTCCTGCCCCCGCAACGCTGTGATCTTTCCCTGAACGGAGGGATCGCCATGAAAATTGTCGTCGCAGGCGCTGGCAGTATCGGGTGCTATTGCGGGGCTTTGCTTGCCGCCTCGGGGCATGAGGTCACTTTGCTGGGGCGCGCGCGCGTGCTGGACCCGATCCGGAAGGACGGTCTGACAGTCACCGATTTCACCGGGCTGCGCCGCACTGTGTCGGCTGAGGCCCTTGTGTTGAGTGAAGACCCCGCATGTCTGGGCGAGGCCGAGCTTGTCATCGTGACCGTGAAATCCGGAGCCACGTCCCAAATGGCCGAGTTGATTGCGTCGAACGCTGCACAATACATCCCCGTCCTGTCCTGGCAAAACGGGATGGAGAACGCTCGGGTCATGAAAGACATCCTGCCCGGTTTTGACGTTCGCGCCGGGATGGTGCCCTTCAACGTGGTGCCGACCGATCCGGGGGCCTATCACCGGGCAACCTCGGGCGACATTGTTATCGAAGACGGCCCCGGCGGTTTGGCCACACGGCTGAGCAGCCCGGACCTGCCCGTCTCGGAAAGCGACCGGATCGAGGCGGTTCAGTGGGGCAAACTGGTTATCAACCTCAACAACGCCCTGAATGCGCTGTCAGGTTTGACGCTGGTGGATCAATTGACGGATCGCAACTGGCGGTGTCTGATGGCCGACCAGATGGCCGAGGCTTTGGCCGTTCTGAAAGCGGCGGGCCAGCCAGTTGCCTCGACCACCCCGTTGCCTGCCGGGATGACGCCGCACGTTCTGCGCCTGCCGACGCCTCTGTTCACCCGCATCGCGTCAAAAATGCTGACCATCGATCCGGCGGCGCGAACCTCGATGGCCTATGACCTGATGGAGGGTCGGGCGACGGAAATCGACTCGCTGCAGGGTGAGATCATGCGTCTGGGTCAGAAAACCGGGGTGCCGACACCGATTTGCACGCGCGTTTCAGACCTGATCCTGCAACAGCCTTCGACCCGGCTGACACCGGATCAAATCCGGCCCTGACGGCTCTGGCCTCACGCGAAGGCTGTCAAGACCCAGAAGATCAACGCAGACATGGTCGCCGCTGCCGGTACGGTGACGACCCACGCGGCAACAATGGTCATGAAATGCGACCGCCGCACCAGCTTGCGCCTTTGGTGTTCTTCGCGCGCCAGTCGCTTTTCGCTGGGGCGTTGCAGGTTCGACTGTTTCCAGCGTCGGTCCGAGTGCCATTCGCGGTAGAACCCAACACCGAACACGGCACCCACCGCGATGTGGGTCGAACTGACCGGTAAGCCCAGCCAGCTTGCAACGATAACCGTGATCGCGGCAGAGAGGGCCACGCAAAAGGCGCGCATCGGGTTCAGCTTGGTGATTTGGCTGCCAACCATCCGGATCAGTTTCGGGCCGAACAGGAACAGACCAAAGGAAATCCCGAACGCGCCGATGACCATGACCCAGATCGGGATAGAGACCTTGGCGGCGAAATCACCGAACTCTGCCGCGTGTACAATCGCGGCCAAGGGGCCAACAGCGTTGGCCACGTCATTTGCCCCATGCGCAAAGCTCAGAAACGTGGCAGAGATCACTAGCGGCAGGCCGAACAGGGTTTTCAGGGACCGCGTGCGGTTCTCAAGCCCTTCGGATTTTCGTTTGACCCATGGCACGGTGACCGACCAGGCCAGCGCACCAGTGGCCAAGCCGATCAGCAAGGCGGTCTCCGGTTCGATCTTGATGATCCGTTTCAGGCCCTTGACGGCCAGATAGGTGGCAAACGCACCGGCCATCAGCGCCACAAGGATAGGTACCCAGCGGCGGGCGGCGGCGATCTTGTCGTCCTGATATTGGATTTTGGCTTTGATCAGCGCCAGAAAGGCGGCCGCGATCAACCCGCCCAGAACCGGAGAGATCACCCAGCTTGCGGCAATCGCGCTCATGGTGCTCCAGTTCACGGCGCTCATCCCTGCGGCTGCGATACCGGCGCCCATCACCCCGCCGACAACCGAATGGGTGGTCGAAACCGGCGCACCGACCCATGTGGCCAGATTGACCCACATCGCAGATGAGATCAGCGCGGCCATCATGGCCCAGATAAAGACATTGCTGTTCTGCACCGACATCGGGTCGATGATGCCCTTGGATATGGTCGAGACCACATCGCCCCCTGCCAGCAGCGCGCCAGCGCTTTCGGCGATAGCGGCGATGGCAATTGCTCCGCCCATGGTCAGCGCGTTGGCCCCGACCGCAGGCCCCATGTTGTTGGCCACGTCGTTTGCGCCGATATTGATCGCCATATACGCGCCAAAGGCTGCCGCAGCGACGACGATCAAGCCCCCGTCGAAGCGCCCGAAAAAGACTGCGGCGGTCAGTCCGGCCAATGCCATGAAGGCCAATGCCAGACCAGGTCCCAGCAGCGGGCGCGCGACATGAGAGTTCGCGGTTTCGACGCGCGAAATACGGTGGAGGTCAGTGTCCAGCGACTGCCAGCGGGCTTTGGATTGTGTATTCGACATGGGCTCGATCAGATCATCTATGCGATCACAGGCCGCTATCGGTTTACGGACAGCAGGGCAACGTGTCTGTCATCAAATTTTTGCAATCTCGTTACATTTGGCAAGCAATGACTGCAATTCCGGCTCGGCAACCAACGTAGCCGCCGTTTCGGGCGAGACCCAGTTGCGGGTGCGCTGATCGGCTTCGGGGAAATCCTCGGACAATTCTGCGACGGTGACATGGTAGACCGTGGTCAGAACCGGTTGTGCAGACCCGTCTTTGAGGATCTTGTCATAGGTGTAGTGACCGACCGGCTCTTTCCGGACCGCCTCGGACCGGACACCAGCCTCTTCCCACGCTTCCTGCGCAGCCGTTTCCGCCCCGTCCAGCCCATCGATGGGCCAGCCTTTGGGGATGACCCAGCGACCGGTGTCGCGGCTGGTGATCAGCAAAATTTCCATCCCGGTTTCGGTCTGACGTGTGCACATGGCTGCGAACTGCACCCGACGCGGGCGCAGGAACAGGGGTCTTGCGACCTCTTCCCAGATGTTTCGAAACCAGTGTGTCATTGGCACAGTCTAAAAAAGCCCCGGTCTTTCAGAGCGGCTGAGGTAACAATTACGTCAGGTAATTTCAATGAAATCGTAAAGTTTCGGTGAATTTTAGCCTGTTTTGGCGGAAATATGTGACTTTTTGTGGGGTATAGCCGTGCATCGGGCTGGTTCAGCCTTTCGACTGACCCTGCCTGCGTTTGGCGCGCAGGGTCGGATCGGCCTGCGTTGGGTCTTCGGGCCAGGGGTGTTTCGGGTATTGCGCGCGCATGTCCTTGCGCACGTCCGCGTAGGACCCGGCCCAGAAACCGGGCAGGTCGCGGGTGATCTGAATGGGCCGCTGTGCCGGAGACAGCAGGGTGATCTTCAACGGTGTGCCCCCAACTACCGGGTGCTGAGTAACCCCAAAAAGCTCCTGAAGGCGCACCGCAATTTCCGGGGCTGCGCCACTGTAATCAATGGGAACTTTACGACCCAAAGGCGTGACAAATGAACCCGGCGCGCGCCGGTCCAGTTCCTGCGTTTGCGTCCAGTCCAGACGGGCGCGCAGGGCGGGCAACAGGTCAAACCGTTTCCAGTCTTCGGCCGAGCGGACGCCGGTGAGCATCGGCAGCAGCCAATCCTCAAGCGCGTTCATCAAGCCGTCCACCGAGAAATCGGGCAAATCGACCCCGTCCGCGCGCACCAGTTCCACCCGCGCGGCAAGGCGCGCGGCGGCTCCGTCCAGGCGCAGCCCCAGATCACGCACGCCGTCCAGCATGGCCTCAGCTACCGCGTCCTCAGGCACGTCCTTCCAGATACGATCCCCAAGCGTGATCGCGCCGAATTGCTCCTGCCGTCTGGCGACGACGCGACGATCCCGTTTGGACCAGACGCAACTGTCGACCCAACGGATCTGATCGCCGAATTGATCGCGAATCTCACGTTCCGAGATCTGAACTGCCATCCGAACCCGTGCCTCGCGCGGGTTTCCGTCGGTGTCTAGCGCAACTAGATAGGGGGCTTCGGCCAGTGTGTCGTCGTTTTCCAGAATAACCCCTTTGCCTCCTGACAACACATATCGCGGCGCATCGCCCTTGCGTCGCTGTCCAATCCTGTCGGGATAGGCCAAGGCCGCCATCGCGGCGGGGCTTTGGGTTTCGGTCTGGGGTGGGGCGACGGCCCGCAGGCGTTTTGCCTCGGCCTTGATCCGGTCCAGCGCACTCACGTTCACCTGCCAGGGCTTCCCCCTTTGAAATGCGCGCAGGTCTTTCATTGCATCCAGCCGCAACGCCAAATCGACCGGAGCGCCACGCAGCGGGTCCCGCTCGGCCAGCAAGGCAGCAAGCGGCGCGGCCTGAGCCCCGGCGCTTACCAGCATATGCCCCAGACGCGGATGCAAAGGCAGAGCCGCCAGATGACGCCCGTGATCGGTGATCCGTCCTTTGCCGTCGATGGCATTCAACATACCAAGCAGGGCTCTGGCCTCGGTCAACGCGCCTTCGGGCGGCGGCGTCAGAAAGGCCAGATCGCCAGGGTCCGCACCCCAAAGGGACAGCTCCAAAGCCAATCCCGTCAGGTCTGCCGACTCGATTTCGGCAGGTGGGTAGGCGGCCAGCGCGCCCTCTTCCCCCTTGGACCACAGCCGGTAGCAGACGCCTTCGGTCACACGCCCGGCGCGGCCCATGCGTTGGGTTGTTTCGGCCCGCGTGACCCGCTCGGTTACCAGACGCGACATGCCCGAGCCCGGATCGAACCGTGCCCGGCGCGCCTGTCCCATGTCCACGACCACGCGAATATCGGGAATCGTCAGCGATGTTTCGGCGATTGAGGTGGCCAGTACGATTTTGCGCCCGTTTTCAACCGGAGCGATGGCCGCGCGCTGGGCGGCAAAGGGCAGGGCACCGAACAGGGGTCTCAGAACACAATCCTTCGGCAAGCGTCGCGCCAGCGTTGCCTCGGCCCGCCGGATTTCCCCCTCGCCGGGTAAAAAGACCAGCACGCCGCCGCCTATTGAGCGAGTCTCGTGCACTGCGGTTTCAACCAGATCGCACAGCGCATCCAAACGGCGGGCTTGGGTGCCCAAAGGCCGATCCAGCCACCGAGTTTCGACCGGATAGCTGCGCCCTTCGGATGTGACCAGCGGGGCGTCCATCAACTGCCCGACGGGCTCGGCATCCAGTGTTGCGGACATGGCCACCAGTATAAGATCGTCACGCAGCGCCCCTGCAACCTCAAGACACAGCGCCAGACCCAGATCGGCATTCAACGAGCGTTCGTGGAACTCATCGAAGATCACGGCTCCGACCCCGGGCAGGTCCGGGTCGGATTGCAGCATCCGGGTCAGAATGCCTTCGGTAACGACCTCGATCCGCGTCTGTTTTGAGACCTTGGCATCGCCGCGCACGCGGTAACCGACGGTTTGGCCCGCGCGCTCGCCCAGCGTTTCGGCCATCCGTTCGGCGGCGGCACGCGCGGCCAGTCGGCGGGGTTCCAGCATCACGATCCTGCCGTCGCACAGCCCGGCCTGCAGCATGGCCAGCGGCACGCGCGTGGTTTTCCCCTCGCCCGGTGGAGCCTGCAACACCGCACGGCGATGGTCGGTCAGGGCCGAGAGCAGTTCGGGCAGGGCGTCATCGATAGGCAGTCGGGTCATGTCGCCTTATCGCCAAAGCTTGCGGCAAGGTCCAGAAGGCCCGGCGGGAACCACGCATAAGTGCTCTGGACAAACAGGGTTCCGACCCTTCATTTAGGGCAAAATTCCAAAAGGGTCGCACGCATGGATATTGCTGAACTGGGTGAGAGGATTTTGCAGGGCGAACGCCGTGCTTTGGCGCGTGCGATTACTCTGGTCGAAAGCATCCGGGCCGATCACCGGGCACAGGCGTCCGAGCTTTTGGCCTACCTCGCCAAATCTGGCCGCCAATCGCTGCGGATTGGTCTGTCAGGCACACCGGGTGTCGGCAAATCCACGTTTATCGAAAGCTTCGGCATGATGCTGATCAGTCAGGGTCTGCGCGTCGCGGTTCTGGCGGTAGATCCCAGTTCGGCCCGGTCGGGTGGCTCGATTCTGGGCGACAAGACCCGGATGGAACGCCTGAGCCGCGAGCCAAACGCGTTCATCCGCCCCTCACCCAGTCAAAGTCATCTGGGCGGCGTCGCGCGTCGCACCCGCGAAGCCATTGCGCTGTGCGAGGCGGCAGGGAATGACGTTGTGCTGATCGAAACCGTCGGCGTCGGTCAGTCCGAGACGGTGGTCTCCGAACTGTCTGATCTGTTCCTGCTGCTGCTGGCCCCGGCTGGCGGGGACGAGTTGCAGGGCGTCAAGCGCGGCATCATGGAGATGGCGGATATCATTCTGGTCAACAAGGCGGATGGCGATCTGAAGGCCACGGCAACGCGCACCTGCGCCGATTATGCAGGGGCCCTGCGGCTGCTGCGAAAACGACCTCAGGACCCCGAGGGGTTTCCCAAGGCCATGACCGTTTCTGCGGTTGAAGAACATGGGCTGGATCAGGCTTGGGACGAGATGCAGGCCCTTAGCCAATGGCGACGCGACAAGGGGTATTGGGCCGCAAGCCGGGCAACGCAAGCGCGGTACTGGTTCGATCAGGAGGTTCGGCATGCCCTGCTGGCCCGGCTGGACACGCCCTCGGCCCGCGCCGAAATGGACCGGCTGAGCACTGAGGTCGGCGCAGGCACGCTCAGCCCCTCGGTTGCGGCGCGGCAGATGCTGACCGCCCTGGCGGCGGACTGACCCGGCCGCCCTTGCGCGCAACGCTTGGCTAGGGACCGGTTGTCGGTGTAGTCTGAACGCAATGTGTTGATACGTTGCTTTTTACATTGATTTTAAACGGTCTTGGCCCCGGCGGTTTTGTCTGGTGCTAAGCTGACAGACGGGAACTGCCGACCATGCCCAATATTCGCGGCACCAATGGCAATGACATAATCGACGTCACCGATGACAACGGGACGTTGAACGGCACGCCGCAGGGAACGCCGATTGACAACGTTCGCGGCCGACGCGGTGATGACGAGATAACGGTCACCAACAGCACGGTTGTTGGCATCGTAGGCGGTGGGGGCGGTGATGACGACATCACAGTCACCGGCAGTACCGTGGGAACCGTGGGCGGCGGAGGCGGGGCCGATACCGTCGTTGTGCGCGGATCGGACATCTCGAACATCAATCTGGGCAATGGCAACGACACGCTGGACTTTCAAAGTTCAACCGTCTCGGGTTCGATTGATGGCGGCGGGGGCACCGATACGCTGAACCTGCCGGAAGGCACGGTGATCAATGACAGCACATTCGGGACGATCACGGTTGTGGCGGGGACCAGTTACTCCCTGTCCAGCGGATCGTTTACGCTGCCATCGGGCACGACGGTCACCTATACGGCGTTCGAAAACGGGGCCGGGTTTCCCTGTTTCACTCGCGATACCCTGATCCGGACGGATCAGGGGAACCGCCCCATTCAAACCCTGACGACCAGTGACATGGTTCTTACCATTGGCAATGGTCTGCAGGCTATCCGCTGGGCGGGCAGAAGGCGGTTCGACCTGGCGGCGATGGAGCGTGACCCCAAGCTGCGTCCGGTTCGGATATTGGCCGGTGCCTTGGGGCAAGGGGTGCCGGACCGGGACCTTTTGGTGTCGCGGCAACACAGGATGCTGGTGCAGTCCGAGATCGCCCAACGGATGTTTGGCGCGGCCGAGGTTTTGATCCCCGCGATCAAACTGACTGCGCTGCCCGGTATTTTTGTGGACCAAGAGGTGCAGGAGGTTGAGTATTTTCACCTTCTCTTCGACCGGCATGAAATCATCGAAGCCGAAGGCGCACCGACCGAAAGCCTTTTCACCGGCCCCGAGGCGCTGAAATCCCTCAGCCGCGACGCGCGGGCCGAGATTTTCGGGATATTCCCGGAACTGGCGGACATAAACCACCAGTCGGATCTGGCGCGCTTTGTGCCCAAGGGGCGGCATCAGATGAAACTGGTGGCACGGCATCTGAAAAACAACAAACCCCTGTTGCAGCGCCCTTGATCCCGATACAGGTTCTTGGGGCCGGGCAATGCCTGCCGACATAGTGCAAAGAATTCGTGCTGGCTGTCTTGACCCTTCCTGCGATTCCCACTACACGCATCCAACCAGTTTTCGGGCGCGACTTCGGGTTGCGCCCCTTGTGATTTGGCCGCAGGCATTTTGCCCGGCCTCCAGAAACAAAGGAAGAAACCATGTCGCGCCGTTGCGAACTGACCGGAAAAGGCCCGATGACTGGCAACAATGTCAGCCACGCCAACAACAAAACCAAGCGTCGTTTCCTGCCGAACCTGAACGACGTCACCCTGCAGTCCGAAGCTCTGGGCCGTGGCGTCAAGCTGCGCATCTCGGCTGCTGCTCTGCGTTCGGTTGACCACCGCGGTGGTCTGGACGCGTTCCTGGCCAAAGCCAAGGACGAAGATCTGTCGGCGAACGCGCTGAAAGTGAAGAAGGAAATCGCCAAGGCACAAGCCTCGGCCTGATTGCTTCCACTGCCAAGCATTCTTGACCCCGTACCAGTCTGGTGCGGGGTTTTTCTGTGTTAGGGGTGCTCTGGCGTGGTGCTATTGTTGACGATTTGGAAATAAAATCACCAAACCGTGAACTAGTTCACATACAGTCAGGCGGGCGCGACGTACCGTTGATGTATTCTTCTGGCGGGGGCCGTCCGATGTCATTTAAAAGTTTCTATATTTTTCTGTTGCTTACCAGTGTTTTCAAAAAGGCATACTTGGCTTGTACCCGTATGCAACGCCGGGTGAATCATTCCCACACCAGCCTGACCAAGGGCACCGTCAAACGGCCCGGGCTGGACTACTAAAATCCGCTTCAAGCGCGACCCTTTGGCGCTTGAAGCGTTTTCGTTCTGTGAATTATATGCGGATCAGGATGAGATCTGCTGTTCATAGCCTGTTCCCCATTGTGCTTTCCCTGTTTGTGGTTCTGACCGGGCAGGGTGTCGCCGTCTCGCGCGGCGTGGACAAGGCTGTGGGTCAGATGGTGCTGTGCACCGGAAACGGGCCGGTTGTCGTTTACATGGACGAGAACGGGCAACCGACGGCCCCCCCGCACTATTGTCCCGACTATGCGCTGACGCTGCTGGGGGCGGTTGCGATTGCGCAACCGTCATTGCCCCAAGCCCCGTTGCCCGAAATGCCGCCCCTTTTGCGGGCCTCAGAAAGCCTGATTGCACCGCCTGTTCCGCAAACACCGGCGCGCGCGCCTCCTTCGATCGTCTGACTTTTTCCAAAAAACTCAAATCGCGAGAAAAAGGAGACGTAAGATGTCCCTCAAAACCACTCTGTTTGCTGCCCTTGCAACCGCCATTCTGGCTGGTCCTGCCCTTGCCGAGGGCACAATTGTTGTCGACGACGCCTACGCCCGGTCTGCAGGCAAGGCCGCCAAGGCGGGGGCGGCGTTCATGATGATCAAGAACACCGGCGACACGGATGATCGTCTGGTCAGTGTCACTTCGGATGTATCGGCCCGGGTCGAACTGCATACGCACAAGATCAACGATGACGGGGTCGCCCAGATGATCCATGTCGAGGAGGGCTTTGTCATCCCGGCGGGTGAAACGCACATGCTGAAACGTGGTGGTGACCACGTCATGTTCATGGGTCTGAAAGAGCCGTTCGAACAGGGCGCGACGGTTCCGGTCACGCTGGTTTTCGAACAAGCGGGCGAGATTGTGATCGAGGTTCCGGTCGATCTGGAGCGGCAGGATAAGCACGGCCACGAACATAAGCACGAGCACGGATCGGAGTCGAACTAAGACTTCGCCTGTCTTCGGGCCGCTCTGCGGCCGTCATCCATGCGACAGGCCGGGCGATGCCCGGCCTGTTGTCGTTTTTGGCCGGTGTCGGTGAGTATGTGTTCAGCGGTTCACCGTCTTTAGTCCCACGCGACTTTTGGCATTGCGAAAACGTATCGCCAGCCAGACCATGACGGCTGAAATGGCCAGGGCCGAGAACGCGATGGCCCATCCCAGCGCCACGAGCGCAATGGCGGGCCAGATCATCAACACCAACCCGACAATCAGTGCAGCAAACCCCGACCCGCGCATCGAGCCGCGCTGTGGGTCGCGTTCGTGCATCTGACCGGCTGCCGCCAATGAACCGATGCCGATGATAAGCGCCCAAGCCCCCAACAGGAAAAACGCCAGTTTGACGGTGCCTTCGGGCCAGATCATCAGGATCAGACCGATCAGAACACCGCCAATGGCGGCCCCGCCCAGCAGCCCCCGACGCCCAACACCGAACAATGTCAACGCGCCATCCAGGATCAGCAACGCCCCCACCAGCCTCAGCAACAAGGCGATACTGCCCGAGGGCCAGAACAGGGCGGCGATGCCCACAGCCCCGGCCAGCACCCCGCGCAGCAGAAAGGTCCACCACAGGCTGGCCAATTGCGCGCTCAGCATGTCGCGGTCCGCCATGCTGCCTTCGTCCATGATTTCACCGGTTCGGGGATCTTGGTCTGTCATGACGTGGTCTCGCTTTGGTTATGTGGTCCGCTTATAGATGGTTTGTTATGTCTTGGCCTGTAACAGCCGATCAACCCATAGCGGCACAGTTTCGGTTGCCTTGCCGACCAGCCTGTCATCAAAGCTGTTGTCTGTGGGTTCGAGATTGATCTCGATCGTATGCGCCCCGAATGCCTGTGCCTCGCTCGCAAAAGCAGCGGCGGGATAGACCTGGCCGGATGTTCCGATTGTGGCAAAGATCGAGGCTGTCGCCAGATGGCCGAAGATGTCATCCATGTGATAGGGCATCTCACCGAACCAGACCACATCGGGCCGCGCGGCAGGGGCGTTGCAGGCCGGGCAGGGCTCGGTCACGGCCATCTCGGGCGGCGCGGTCCAGCGATGTCCGCAAGAGGCGCACAGCGCGCCAGCCAAAAGGCCGTGCATGTGGATGACGCCCTCGGCCCCTCCGGCCTCATGCAGGCTGTCGACGTTCTGCGTCACGATCACGACCTCGCCGGGCCAGTCCCACTGTAGCCGGGCCAGAGCGTGATGGGCTGCGTTGGGCTGCACCTGCGCGGCTTGAACACGGCGAGCGTTGTAGAACCCCTGAACCAAGGCCGGATTGCGGGCAAAAGCTTCGGGCGTTGCGACATCTTCAATCCGGTGCTGCGCCCACAACCCATCTTCGTCGCGAAACGTGCTGAGACCGCTTTCGGCGGAAATACCGGCCCCGGTCAGAATGACGATCTTTTCCATATGTCCTCGGCGCGTTAAGAGATGAGTTATGACACACCGTATCCTCTTTGTCTGTCTGGGCAATATCTGCCGGTCCCCTGCGGCCGAAGGCGTGTTTCGCGCCCGTGCCCCTCAGTACAAGTCCGACAGTGCCGGAACCTCGCGCTGGCATATCGGCAGTCCGCCTTATGGCCCGATGCAAGAGACCGCCCGCGCGCGCAACATCGACCTGAGCGATCTGCGCGCGCGCCAATTCGTGGCCGAAGATTTTGACCGGTTCGATCTGATCGTAGGGATGGACGCGAACAATATCGCCGATATTGAAGCCCTACGTCCTTCAGGAAATGAAACCCCTGTGCGGCTGCTGACCGAATTCGCACCGCAGACAGGGGCGGATCAAGTGCCTGACCCTTACTACACGCGGGATTTCGACGGGGCTTTGGATTTGATCGAGGTCGCGGTTGACGGCCTTTTGGACCATTTGGGCGATTAGCCGTCCATCACCTTCAACTGACCGCTCAACCACGGCAGTTTCGCCATGGCGGGATCGATGATCTGGCTTTGCATCAGACGCCGCATCATCCCGGCGACCTCTTGCGGAACCTGATCGGACCAGTCTGTCCGCGTGAACAGCGAGATTGTTCGGGAAAACGCGCCAAACGGGCAGGGATGGGCCTGCAGATCATCATGGAACCGCGTCGCGCGCATATAGCCCAGCGGTGTCGTGATCGCCCAGCCCAACCCCCGCGCGACCATGGCCATCAGCGCCAGATGCGAGCCGATCTCGAACCGTTCCTCGAATTCCATCTGCTGTCGGGCCACATGGCTTTCGATCTGGCGGCTGATCAGTTGCTCGCGCGCATAGCGCAGGAATGGCAGCTCCTGCACAACGGCATCCGCTGAGCCTGCGCCGTTAGGGGCCACCAGAATGAACGGATCCTGAACCAGGGGGTATTCGACCACACCTTCCAGCACTTCGCCGCTATGGGCCGAGACCGCCAGATGCAGTCGCTGCGCGTCCAGCTCGGCAAACAGGTCCAGACTGGGCAGGGTGATCAGCTTGAATTTCGACCGGGTCAGGCTGTCGGCCAGCAAGGTGGCCAGCCGTGGTGTCAGGTCATTGTCGAAATCGTCGATCAACCCGATGGATAGCGTGGTCAGATGCCCCAAATCCATCACGGTCAGTTCGCTTTGCGCCATTTGCAGCTCGGCCAGAACCGCTTCGGCCCGCGACAGGAAGCTGCGCCCGGCCTGCGTCAAGCGCATGGGCCGCCGCCCGTGATCCACCAGATCGGTGCCCAGAGCCTTTTCCAGATTGCGCAACTGCTGGCTGACCGAAGGCTGGCTGAGCCCCGTGATCTCGGCCGCTTGCGCCACCGATCCCGTCCGCGCCAACGCCTCGAACACTTCGAGACCGCGCAGGGTCAACCCTTTCATTACCATGCAACGTCCTTTCGCTGCGCCTTTTCTGAGGGGCAGCGGGCGTCAGGTCAAGAAGGGGAAGCGCTTAGCTGCAGATTGCCTGCGCCATTTGGCCGAAGTTCTGATACCGATCCCACAACGCATCATCGCGCGCCGTGCGCGACATCTTCAATTCCTGCGCCTGATGGGGGTCTTCGAACCATTTCGAGACGGTTTTCTGATCGCTGCGCGTCAACGCCTGATCCGCCACGCGTTGAATGCAACTGCACCGATCCCGCGTCGCCGCCTGACGATCTGACGCCAGACATGCCCGTTTGATCTGCGATGCATCCACAGTCGGAGCAACCGCCGTCAGCGACGTCGCACAAAATGCGATTAAGAGGAACTGTTTCATACTCGAGCCTCGTTTTTTGCCTGCCCGGACGGGTCTTGTGCCCCTCTCGGTCTGCGGCGGAGTATGAATCAAAGTGGGGAGCGGATCAATTGGGTGGATCGAAAAAGTGATTGCACGAGCCGAAGACACCTCACCCCGTAGGCCGGGCTTCAGCCCGGCACCCGTTAGGATAGGAATGGTAGCCACCGTTCGATGGCTTCAATCAAGGCTTCGAGTTTCTCTGGATGTTTTGCAATGTAGGCATCCACAACGACCGTTGCGCCCTTGGTGGTTCCAACCACGATTGCGGTGCCAACAGCCAAATTGACCTTCCTCGCGCACCATTTGAGAAGACTAGTCAACCCGGATTTTAGTTTATCCAGAATGGCTTCGATCCACTCGCGAGCAGGATTTTCCTGCTCCAAAGCCTTCGAGAGTTTTTTCTCCGCATCCCAAATCAGTGTGACAGCACTAGACAAATGCTTGTCTTGAATGCTCTCAGGAGGGTTGTTCCCTCCTATGCCATGGCGTGCAGAGGTCTGAACTTTGAAGCTGCCCTTGAGACTTTCTAGTGCGCTCTCGACCCGGAGCTGAGCCTGAATGCGTTCGATTTCGTCTGCAACCGCTTTGGGCCCGTTTTCCAAATTGTATCGTGAATCTGAGCTATCCGGCGTTGGAGTGCCACATCAACTGGCGAGCCATCTACAAATCCTCGATACCAAGTTTGCCAAAAGGCCCATATTTTCTCATCGTAGCTCCAATAGCTTAGTAGCGGTGCGGTTTGAGGTTGGTTGGAGAGTATCCATTGATCTGGCTCTTCTGCTGTTGCGTCATCGTTGGCCCAGAGTGGAATCCTAAAATCGAGATCCGCTGGAGGCACAAACTGGATAAGTTCGTTGTTACTATAGCGAAGAGATTTCCAACCTATTGAGCCGGGTAACACCGACGAAATTCCGTCAGCGAGTGCGACGACCGAGTCATCTTGATCGGTATTGACGCTGAAGCCCGGCGCACAAATGCCCAATAAAACTTCTTCAGCTACTGAGGCTATGGATTTCAGATCAACAATTGCCTCTTTATCTGGCGCACGCTTAGTAGCCTTTCTATGTCGTCTCATGTGATCCAGAGCGAAGAGCGCAGAATCTTCATCCCCCGCGACACAATTGATCAGCGAACGCAGTACAACGAGTAGCCAAGTATCGAGTTCGTTTTCACCAAAAGCATCCGAGCCGGTTGGTGCGCTGAACAGACCCAGCGCTCGCAAACTCTCTCTGCTCGCGACAGTCCTTGCTTGCTGAAAAACTAGGTCATCAAATGCAATCATTGGCCCCCCATTTTTCCGGATAGCTTGCTAGGTTTCGGCTAACATGACGCCTTGACCAACCCACGATTCCTCTACATATCCCCAACCCATGACAGACCTCGCTCATATCCGCAATTTCTCCATCGTCGCGCATATCGACCATGGCAAATCCACCCTTGCTGACCGGCTCATCCAAGAGACCGGGACGGTCAAGGATCGCGACATGAAGGAGCAGTTGCTCGACAGCATGGATATCGAGCGCGAGCGCGGCATCACCATCAAGGCCAACACGGTTCGCATCGACTATACCGCCGATAATGGCGAGGCATACGTGCTGAACCTGATCGACACCCCCGGCCATGTGGACTTTGCCTATGAGGTCAGCCGGTCCATGCGCGCGGTCGAGGGGTCGCTGCTGGTCGTGGACTCGACCCAAGGGGTCGAGGCGCAGACGCTGGCGAATGTGTATCAGGCCATCGACGCCGATCATGAGATCGTGCCGGTGCTGAACAAGATCGACCTGCCAGCCTCTGATTGTGACCGCGTGGCCGAACAGATCGAGGATGTGATTGGCATCGACGCCACTGACGCCATTCAGGTCAGCGCCAAGACGGGGCAGGGCATCCACGAGACGCTCGAGGCCATCGTCACCCAACTGCCCGCGCCGCAGGGCAATCTGGACGCGCCGCTCAAGGCGATGCTGGTGGATTCGTGGTACGACGCCTATCTGGGCGTGATCGTTCTGGTCCGCATCATGGACGGCACGCTGAAAAAGGGCATGCGGGTCAAGTTCATGTCGAACGGCACCCTGCATCACGTCGACCGCGTCGGCGTGTTCCGGCCCGAGATGGAGATGGTTGAGTCCTTAGGCCCCGGTGAGATCGGGTTTCTGACGGCATCCATCAAACAGGTCCGCGACACCCGCGTCGGCGACACGATCACCAATGATCGCAACGGCACCGAAGTTGCGCTGGACGGCTTCAAACCCGCGCAGCCGGTGGTGTTCTGTGGCCTCTTCCCCGTCGACAGCTCTGAATTCGAAGACCTGCGTGACGCCATCGACAAACTGGCCCTGAACGACGCCTCGTTCTCGTTCGAAATGGAAACCTCGGCTGCACTGGGCTTTGGCTTCCGCTGCGGCTTCCTTGGCCTTCTGCACCTTGAGGTCATCCGCGACCGCATCGAACGCGAATATGATATTGAGCTCATCACCACAGCGCCCTCGGTGATCTATCACGTCTACATGAAGGACGGCGAAACGATCGAGCTGCACAACCCCGCCGACATGCCCGACCCGTCCAAGGTTGACCATATCGAGGAACCGCGCATCAAGGCGACCATTCTGGTGCCTGACGAATATCTTGGCGACGTGCTGAAACTCTGCCAGGACCGCCGGGGCATCCAGCTGGACCTGACCTATGCGGGCACCCGCGCGATGGTTGTGTACGACCTTCCCCTCAATGAAGTTGTGTTCGACTTCTATGATCGCCTGAAATCGGTAACAAAAGGTTACGCCAGCTTTGACTACCAGATGACCGGTTATACCGAGGATAATCTGGTCAAGATGTCGGTGCTGGTGAATGACGAACCCGTTGACGCCCTGTCAACCATGGTTCACCGCGACCGGGCCGAGATGCGGGGCCGGGCGATGTGCGAAAAGCTCAAGGACCTGATCCCGCGCCACATGTTCAAAATCCCGATCCAGGCCGCCATCGGAGGCAAGGTCATCGCCCGCGAGACCCTCTCGGCCCTACGCAAGGACGTGACCGCGAAGTGCTACGGAGGCGACGCCACGCGGAAACGTAAGCTGCTGGACAAGCAGAAGGCGGGGAAGAAAAAGATGCGCCAGTTTGGAAAAGTTGATATACCTCAGGAGGCGTTTATTTCGGCGCTTAAGATGGATGGGTGAGTTTTGCTCGACACTAGTGGTATTGATTTTGCAGCATATTCCGTTCCAGTAGTATTTTTTCTGGCGATTGGGACATTTTTAGACCGCGCTTTAGTGTCAGAGCGTAAAGGTCAAGATGATAGTAAGGTTGATGAAATTGTAGACCTGCCTACATTGCTCCGGGTTACATATTTTTCTTTTTTTGTCAGGTTTCTGAGGGGGCATCCATTTTCACCTCAATTCTTGTTGAAATCCACAGTGGTTTCAATTGTGCTTATGGGTACTTTTGTTGTGTTTCTTCAATCTGGAGAGCAACCATTCTTTGATCTCTCAGATCCGTTTCAGCGTCTATTAATTCTCACCGCTGTGATGGCAAACATCCCAATCGATGTTTTTTGCTTGAGTATTACTCGATCCATTTTGAAATTTTTATCGAACAACTACTCAACCAGAAACTTAGTGTACGCTATATACATAAATATTACGGTTGCGCTGGTGATATTTACGATAATAGGAATAGCGTCTGTAAAGGTTGCGTTTCTTTTACCAGCGTATTTCTTGGAAAAAGATCTCAATAATACTCAAGTTGAATTAGTTTATGAAATAAAGAAGAATCCAACTAGGAAAGACAGCGCCTATCATATCTTGAGTGTCGTCGAAGAGAGTGGTGAACAAAAGGAAAGAAATTCTTTTCTAACTTTCGAGGCACAAAGAATAGGTAGTTTCGACGCCCTCTTCCCAATTGACCAATTGATCCTCGTAAGTGATGTCTATGTGGAGGGTTTTATTGGAAAGGATCGAAAAACAGTTGAAACCCTTCATATGAGCTTGGAGGGTGCGCGCGAGAAAGTTGAAGAAATTGATCTCGCTTTTCCTAATTTTTCTCTCAGAGTTTCTGCGAGAGGGGCTTTGAATACGGGAAGACTGACTGACTTCAATTTGGAGTACGCCCCTAACGAGGTCCTCTTCACGGTTTTTGATATTGAGAAAATAAATAAAATTGAAGCTTATAGCATATATTTTCGAGATTTTCTTGGTCGTTTGACTTTTAAACCTTATGTCGGAAGGTCAATTTGTTATGATAGTCAAATTGTTGATATCGATGGCGCTTTTGGTACTGGTAGTTTAGAAGACTGTGAAGTTGTTGCGTTGAATGCATCTGGTGTTCAGCGGAGTTATTTTTCGATGATAGAGCAACTCCATGATGGGTTTTCGGCTAAAGTTCCGTTGATGGCGATGCTAGGTACGACAATTTTGTCAGTCTCCTTGATTTATTTGGTTTTGCTGTTTTTTATAATTTATTGGGTGTTTGCCCATTGGTTCAAATCTGTTCAATTTTTCAGAGTTTTTCGCCGCGTACCTTTTTCGACAATCGGCATTGTTTTGGGCGTTACGGCTTCAATTCTCTTGAATCTGTCGTGACAAAACGTTCGGCCTTTACGCCAATCACCCGATCGAGGTGACCAACCTCGCAGCGCGAAACGTCTCCTCCTGCCATTTTTTTGTGTAGGAAACTCTCCGGAGGAGGCTATAATGTCGACATCCATAATTCCCCTCATCGCGCTTGGATCGGCTGGTCTCTATTCCGTTGCCATGATCGCGATGAAGTTCTGGTGGAAAATCCCCGGCGTTGGCCTCGGCCTGTTGATCGTCGCCACGTTATTGGCGGGCGCGACGCTGGAGCTTGCCGCGCTGCGCGAGGAGCGGTTGGGGATCATCTACACCGGCATTCTGGGGGCTGAGGTCATCCTGATCGCCGTCGCCTCATATTTCCTGTTCGGCGAGAATTTCTCGTATCGTGAGGTGTTTGGCATCAGCCTTGTCATCCTCGGCACCGCGCTGGCCTGGGCCTGAGAGCGCGCGTCATATAACGCCAAGCTGAACCTGCCGTTAAGTTTCCTTTAGGTAAGTTGTAACCTCCTCTCCCCCTCCCAATCTGTTCGACAAGGCCAGTGACGGCCACGATCTGACGGAGGAGAGACCATGACCAGATATATGACTGCCGGAGCGGCCGCTTTGGCCTCGACCCTCGCCCTTGGCAGCGCGGCTGCCCAAACCACGCCCGATCTGCGCGGCACCTGGACGGCCAGCCAGACCACCGTGTCGCCGTCGAACGCGGCCACGGGCGATGCGCCTCGGTTCAACCAGTCGGAATGGGTGCTGGAGATCCAGACGCAGCAGGACAACGTGTTCTGGGGGCCCAGCATGTGGCGGCGCAATGCGATGGATGACTGGACGCTGTATGAGGCGACCGGTTCGATCAGTCAGGACGGCTCGGGCAAGATCGGGATCGTCGAAAGCTCGGCCGAGCCAGCCGTCGGAGTGAACGCGCTGATCGATGCGCGCTATGAGGATGGCAGGATCTATGCGGATTTCCGTAGCCTGCGGACCGGAACGACCTACAGCACCGTTCTGGAACGACAGGTGAACTGAAGCGTTTCCGGCCTGATCGCATGTAGGGGGTACCTGCCGTCCATTCCGGCGGCCTGTAATAGGTAGCTAAGGTCAGGTCGGAACGCTTCTCAGATCAACGGCCCCGAGTCGTTCGATTCGGGGCGGTTTTGGGGTGGATTCGGCTGCGTGACCGTCTGTTTTCAAGTTCGCACCTGCAGCATCGGGTGATTTTTGGGCCTGCGTCCGGTGTTTCGACTTTTCCGGCACCAAGCCTGCGCGGTTGCAAAACTTCTCGATTTATCCACATCGCCCTCCAGCCAGATATCAACAGGTTATCCCCGTCTAATTTCCATGCTGCAGTGCTATTTTCTTGCCGGATAAAGGGCGCAATGTAACAGTCTTATTACCGCAGCACTTCTTCGGATAGGGCGGCGGGGCGCAAGGGCCAAGGTGGCCGAAGCAAGTTAAGTAGATCTTAGGGTTTGGCTTAGTTTGCAAAGGTTTGCCAGGCGGTGATCGGTCAGTGTTGGGTGTCCGCCCAGTGGTGAGAGGTCAACGTTTGAAACGGTTCAGGCGCGCTGCGGAGGCCTTCGGGTTCAAAGCGGCAGCCACAGTTTCGCAAGGGGCTGAGGCAACTGGATCGGCGCACCCCTCGGGGCAAGTCGGACCGGCAAGGCGTCAGGAGTGTCCGAAAGGATGCATGCAAAGACCGCGTCTGCGCACCTGACGCCTTTTCCTATTCCAGATCAGGGTTCCATACAGGCTACCACTTACGACCCCCGCAAATGGCAACGGGGTTCTTTCGCGCGAACGAAAGAACCCCGTCTTAACGTCAGAAATGCAATGCCGCGTCTATGCACCTGTGCCTGTCAGCCTAGCGCCTTCGGATCAGGTTTTCAACAATATGTTGATGCAATTCTACGCGACCCCGCAATATGCTGGGCGTGTCAGATGTTCTCCTGAACCTCGGTCGCGGCGTTCTGGATCGCGTCTCCGGCCTTTTCAATGTCTTTGCCAGCGCCTTTGGCGGTTTCGCAGGCGGTCAGTGCAAACAGGCTCAGGCCAATCAGAATTGCGCGGATCATGCTTGTCTCCTTAGTGCTCGATCCTGTGTTCGGTAGCACCTTTTCCAACGGCGGGCCAGCGTTAGGCTGCGTCGTCCTGACAAAACAGTTCGTAGACGGTTTCCAGCATCTTGCGGGGGCGATCATCCGCAAGCCGATAGTAAATGGCTTTGCCCTCACGTCGCGGCAAGACCAGACCTTCCAGCCGCAGCCGGGACAGTTGTTGCGACACGGCGGCCTGACGGGCGGACAGCAACTCTTCCAGTTCGGTTACAGATTTTTCGCCGGACACAAGATGACACAGGATCATCAACCGACCTTCGTGGCTGATCGCCTTCAGAAAGTTTGAGGCGCGGGTCGCATTGTCGACCATTCGGTCTAGATCATCTCGAGTCATGTCCGAAGATAGCTGGGGAAGGGCCATCACTTCTATTCCTTGCAGGCCCGATGAGCGGGCGTTGTTTTCATTCCTTAAGTGCTTTGCGTGCGAAACACTCCGTTGCGTAGTTTGGACGTATTTTCCTATATGCATGAATCAAAATGTCGTGATGAATGAAAGGGGAATTTATCGTAACCCTTGTCCTTTATGATCCAGGGGCATTCGCGGAACAGGTCGGTTTCAGGCATGTCGGCTGTCGCAACCCACCAACATTTCCACAATCGGGGGCCGATGTTTGCAGCCCCCCTTGCAGCCCCCCAGTGGCGACACTAAGACTCGGGTAATACTTGTTGGGATAGTCTCCCGAACCATAGCAAATCAGGCAGGTTACGAATGTTCGATCCAGTAGACACCTACATGAATACGCTTGTCCCCATGGTGGTCGAACAGACCAGCCGCGGCGAGCGCGCATATGACATCTTCTCGCGTCTGCTGAAAGAGCGGATCATCTTTATCAACGGCCCGATCCATGACGGGATGAGCCATCTGGTGGTGGCCCAGCTGCTGCATCTTGAGGCGGAAAACCCCAACAAGGAAATCTCGATCTACATCAACTCGCCGGGTGGTGTGGTGACCAGCGGTTTGTCGATCTACGACACAATGCAGTACATCAAGCCGAAATGTTCGACGCTGGTGATCGGTCAGGCGGCCTCGATGGGGTCGGTTCTGCTGGCCGGTGGTGAAAAGGGGATGCGGTTCTCGCTGCCCAATAGCAGGATCATGGTGCACCAGCCCAGCGGTGGTTATCAGGGTCAGGCCAGCGATATCATGATCCACGCGGCCGAGACGCAAAAGCTGAAGGATCGTCTGTATGACATTTACGTGCGTCATACCGGCCAAACCAAAAAGGCGGTTGAAAAGGCGCTGGATCGTGACAATTTCATGAGCCCGGAAGAGGCGAAAGAATGGGGCCACATCGACGAGATCGTTGAAAACCGTGCCAAGATGGACACGGAAGAGGCCTAAGAGACGGACCCCGCGCCCATCGCGCGGGGGTCATTTTGAGATTGTAGCCGCCACAGTGCTGGCCTAAGCTGCACGAACATGCGCAAGGGCGCCCCGGCAGACAGGGGCGCAGGGACGAAGCCCGAAAGGTAGATCATGGCGACGAATTCAGGCGGTGACGGCAAAAACACGCTCTACTGTAGCTTTTGTGGAAAAAGCCAGCATGAGGTGCGCAAGCTGATCGCAGGACCGACCGTTTTCATCTGTGATGAATGTGTCGAGCTGTGCATGGATATCATCCGCGAAGAGACCAAGGCCAGCGGGCTGAAGTCATCCGATGGTGTGCCGACGCCCAAGGATATCTGCGAGGTTTTGGACGATTACGTGATCGGTCAGGCCACCGCCAAGCGCGTGCTGTCCGTGGCGGTGCACAACCACTACAAACGTCTGAACCACGCCCAGAAAGCGGGCAGCGATATTGAACTCGCCAAGTCCAATATCCTGCTGATCGGCCCGACGGGCTGCGGTAAGACGCTTCTGGCACAGACTCTGGCGCGTATTCTGGATGTACCGTTTACCATGGCGGACGCAACCACGCTGACCGAAGCTGGTTACGTGGGTGAAGATGTCGAGAACATCATCCTGAAACTGCTCCAGGCCAGCGAATACAATGTCGAGCGCGCGCAGCGCGGTATCGTCTATATCGACGAGGTCGACAAGATTACCCGAAAGTCCGAGAACCCCTCGATCACGCGCGACGTCTCCGGCGAAGGTGTTCAACAGGCGCTGTTGAAGCTGATGGAAGGCACCGTGGCCAGCGTTCCGCCGCAAGGGGGGCGCAAGCACCCGCAGCAGGAGTTCCTGCAGGTGGACACCACGAACATCCTGTTCATCTGTGGCGGGGCCTTTGCGGGGCTCGACAAGATCATTGCGCAACGTGGCAAGGGTTCGGCCATGGGCTTTGGCGCCGATGTGCGTGACAATGATGACCGCGGCGTGGGTGAGATTTTCAAGGATCTCGAGCCTGAAGATCTGCTGAAATTTGGCCTGATCCCGGAATTTGTCGGCCGTCTGCCGGTATTGGCGACGCTGGAAGATCTGGACGAAGATGCTCTGGTCACCATCCTGACCAAGCCCAAGAACGCTCTGGTCAAGCAGTACCAGCGCCTGTTCGAACTGGAAGATGCCGAGCTTGGCTTTACGGACGATGCGCTGAAGGCGATTGCCAAGAAAGCGATCGAACGCAAAACGGGCGCGCGGGGACTGCGGTCGATCCTTGAGGATATTCTTCTGGATACGATGTTCGAGCTGCCGGGCATGAAGAACGTGACCGAAGTTGTCGTCAATGAAGAGGCGGTCAGTTCGGACGCGCAGCCCCTGATCATTTACGCAGATGCAGCACCGGAATCTGCATCCGCAGGTTAACCCAAGCGACGGTTCAGGGGGGCTCTGCCCCCATCGTGGCAAGCCACGATTCCCCCGAGGTATTTTGAAACAGAAGAAGTGCGGATCCTTTCTTCATCTGGCTAAAAATATCTCGGAGCGCGAGGCAGAGCCTCGCAATGAATCCGGTTTGCGTGGTGGAGTCCTTTTAAGTTCTCGGTACGGTGGATCGCAGTGAAACGTATTTCTTCAGGTGGCGAATTCGAAGCCAAGGCCGGGTATTGCCGCGCCGTGGTTGCAGGTGGTTGGGTACATGTTGCCGGGACCGTCGGGCAGGGAGATGACGTTGTCTCACAATGCCGGTCTGCGTTGTCCATCATAGAAAAAGCACTGGCAGAGGCCGGAGCGGAATTCTCAGACGTTGTTCGCGTCACCTACATGTTGCCGGATCGTCATGAATTTGAACCTTGCTGGCCCATTCTGGCCGAAACCTTTGGCGCAAACCCTCCGGCGGCGACGATGATCGAGTGTGGTCTGATCGATCCGAAATACCGTATTGAAATCGAAGTGACGGCATTCTTGCCCGAGTGACGCAGTCACGCGGGTGGTACTGGACCTTTGCCCGCCTTTCGGTCATATCTTGCCTGACGAACACGCCGGAGATCACCTATGGGACTTCTGAACACTCTTTTGCAGGCTGTGACTTGGTGGAACGGGGCGACCCTGAACACGAAACTTTATACAGCGCGCAAAGGTGTCAAAGTTGGTGAAGACAATGAAGGCAACGTGTTTTACCGCAATGCGGATGACAGCAAACGCTGGGTGATTTTCAACGGTGAGGCAGAGGCGAGCCGCGTTGATCCGGACTGGCACGGTTGGTTGCACCGGACTTGGGATGAGCCGCCGACCGACAAGCCGCTGCCCCACAAATCCTGGGAAAAGCCGCATCAGGAAAACCTGACGGGCACTGCATTGGCATACACTCCGGCAGGATCGTTGCGCAGGCCTGATCCGGTCGAGCGCAAAGATTACGAGGCCTGGAGCCCCGAATAACAGAGGCGAGCAATGTCGACCCATAATTGGACCGAAGTTTTCGTCGGTGGCGCCGTATTGGCCGTTGCCGTTGCATTTGGCGTTTATGCCAGCCAATCGACCGGCCTGTCCCAGGGCGGCACTGGTTACGAGTTGGGCGCGTCCTTCCGCTCGCTCGAAGGGGTTGGTGTTGGCACCGATGTCCGTCTGGCTGGCGTCAAGATCGGCACCGTAACCGGTGTTGAACTAAACGCGGACACGTACCGTGCGGATACGACCTTCACGATTTCTGACGGGATTCTGGTGCCCGATGACAGCGCCATTGTGATTTCGTCCGAGGGGTTGCTGGGTGGCAACTTTGTCGAGGTGATGCCCGGCGGCTCTCCGTTCTTTTTTGAGCCAGGGGACGAGATTGAGGACACACAGGGCGCGGTCAGCCTGATCTCATTGCTGGTCAAATTCGTTGCCGGAGACGGCGGCGAATGAGGGGGCTGGCGCTGACCGCTCTGCTGCTCTGCGCGACGGGCGCGGCGGCACAGCAGAAGGTTGAATCCGGGCCCGGGGCGATGCTGCGTGGCCTGGACAAGGTCAGCGGTCAGACGGTCGATGTCGAAATGCAAAGCGGCGAGACTCAGCCGGTGTTTGGTCTGGACGTCGCACTAGGGGATTGCCGCTATCCGGCGGACAACCCGACGGGCGATGCCTTTGCCTATCTGACGATCTGGGAAACGGGCAAAGCCGATCAGCTGTTTGATGGTTGGATGATCGCCACGTCGCCCGCGCTGAACGCTTTGGATCACGCGCGTTACGATGTCTGGGTGATCCGCTGTATCACACCCCCAGCCGACTGAGTTATCGGGGCCGTAAAATCGGCGCTGGCGCTGATCGCATCTTCCAATGCTTTCCTGTAGCGGCTGCGCGGTATTTCGATGGCCCCGAGTGAGGCAAGGTGGGCCGTCAGAAACTGGGTATCGAACAGTTGAAACCCGGTTTGGCGAAGCCGATCGACCAGATAGGCCAGGGCGATTTTTGAGGCATCGGTGCGGCGCGAAAACATGCTTTCCCCAAAGAAAGCTGTGCCCAGAACAACCCCGTAAACGCCGCCGACCAATTGGTCATGGTCCCAGATTTCAAGCGAATGCGCGTGGCCGGCCTGATGCAATTGGCTATAGAGATCTCGCAGTTCGGCGTTGATCCAGGTGTCGGCCCTGTCGGCGCAGCCGTCGACGACTGCGGCAAAATCCCGGTTGATAGTGACGTCGAAACCGCAATTACGGATACGCCGGGCCAGACTTCGTGAGATGTGAAATCCGTCCAGCGGGAACACGCCCCGCAGTTTCGGGTCGACCCAGAACAGGTTCGGGTCATCCCGATGTTCGGCCATCGGAAAAATGCCGATGGAATATCCATGCAGCAGAAGTTCAGGGGTCAGGCTCATCGGATATGCCCGGAGCCCGGACGGGTGGACCCGTCCGGCCTTGCGACTTTATTCGCCCATATTCTCCGCAAGCCAGTGCTCCAGCCAGTGGATGTTATAGTCGCCGCTATGCAGGTCGGGTTCCTGCAACAGCGCGTGAAACAGGGGCACGGTTGTGTCGATGCCGTCCACGATCAACTCTCCCAAAGCGCGATCCAGACGGGCCAGAGCCTCGGCCCGGTCGCGGCCTTGAACGATCAGCTTGGCGATCAGCGAGTCGTAATAGGGTGGGATCGAATAGCCGTCATACAGCGCCGAATCCATCCGTACGCCCAGACCACCCGGCGCGTGATACGCGGTGATCTTGCCGGGGCAGGGAGAGAAGTTTGGCAGCTTTTCGGCGTTGATCCGAACCTCGATGGCGTGGCCGTTGATTTCCAGATCGTCCTGACCGAAGGACATCGGCTCACCAGCTGCAACGCGGATTTGTTCGCGCACCAGATCGACGCCAAAGATGCCTTCGGTGACAGGGTGTTCCACCTGCAGGCGGGTGTTCATCTCGATGAAATAGAACTCGCCATTTTCGTACAGGAACTCGATGGTGCCCGCGCCGATATAGTTGATCTTGGCCACCGCATCGGCGCAGATCTTGCCGATTCTGGCACGTTCTTCGGGGGTGATGCAGGGGCCGGGGGCCTCTTCAAACACCTTCTGGTGGCGGCGTTGCAAGGAACAGTCACGCTCGCCCAGATGGACGGCGTTGCCTTTGCCGTCGCCGAAGACCTGAATCTCGATATGGCGCGGCGTGGTCAGGTATTTCTCGATATAGACCTCGTCATTGCCAAAGGCGGCTTTGCCTTCGGCCCGGGCGGTCATGAAGGCGCTTTCCATCTCGGCGGCGTTCATCGCGACTTTCATGCCGCGGCCGCCGCCACCTGCGGTGGCCTTGATGATGACGGGATAGCCGAATTCCTCACCGATGCGTTTGGCGTCTTCCAGCGTGGGAACGCCACCGTCCGAGCCGGGAACACAAGGCACACCCAGTTCCTTCATCGTGTCCTTGGCGGTGATCTTGTCGCCCATGACGCGGATATGTTCAGCGGTGGGGCCGATGAAGGTGATGCCGTGGTCTTCGACGATCTGCACGAACTCGGCATTTTCGGACAGGAAGCCATAGCCGGGATGGATCGCCTGCGCGCCGGTAATCTCACAGGCCGAGATGATTGCAGGCACCGACAGATAGCTTTGCGGGCTGGGCGGAGGGCCGATGCACACCGATTCGTCTGCCATGCGCACATGCATCGCGTCGCTGTCGGCGGTGGAGTGCACGGCGACCGTCTTAATCCCCATCTCGCGCGCGGCGCGGATGACGCGCAGGGCGATCTCGCCTCGGTTGGCAATCAGGATCTTGTCGAACATGGGCCCGCCTTACTCGATGATGACCAGAGGGGTGCCGAATTCCACAGCATCGCCATCGCCGACCAGAACACGCTTGATGGTGCCCGATTTGGGCGCGTGGATGTGGTTCATGGTTTTCATCGCTTCGACAATCAGCAGCGTATCGCCTTCGGACACGGACGCACCGACCGAGATAAAGGCAGGCGCACCAGGTTCGGGCTGCATGTAGACCGTGCCGACCATGGGTGACGTCACAGCGCCGGGGTGGCTGGCCGGATCTTCCTGTGCGGCGGGGGCTTCCGCGGCGGCCGGGGCTGCTGCGGCAACGGGTGCGACGGGTGCAGCCGCAGGAACGGCAACCTGCACCGGGGCGGCAACCGCCTGAGCCGCACGGCTGACGCGGACATTCAGGCTGTCGTCGTCGCCATATTCGCGCATGACTTCCAGTTCGGTCAGGTCGTTTTCGCGCAGCAATTCGGCCAGTGCCTTGATGAACGCCACATCCGCTTCGTGTTTGGTATCTGTCATGAGTGTCCTCGACGGTTCCCCTTTGGCCCGTCTGTTCGCGCGGGCTTTGGTATGATTACGCAGCGTTATAAGCCAAGCGACCGGTCATGAAAAGCGCAGTCTGACAGGAGAAAACGAACCTTTTGCCCCTGCTGCACAGGCAGTTTCGCGTCACAGGGGCATGCCTGACAGTTTCGCCACCAGTTCCGGCAGTTTACGCGCCCCGAATTTTTCAAGCAGGCGGGCGCGATAGGCCTCGATCGTGCGGTAGCTCAGCCCCAGTTCCATGCCGATTTCTTTTGCCGAAAGACCCCGGCAGGACAGGATTGCGACCTCGCGTTCGCGCACGGTCAACTCGACGAGGGGGCGCTCTTCAGAGATATCGGAGAAGCTCCAGATTCCATGGCGAAACGGGTCGTCTGGTGTCAGCGACCGTCCTCGCGCCCGGCACCAGAACAGATCGCCATCGCGCCGACGCATCACCCGTTCGTCGGTATAATAGCCGGTGCTGCGCATCACCTGCAGGCTGCGTTCCCCGATCCGTTCCCAATCAGCGACCGAAGGGTACAGATGCAAAAGCGGCATGTTGCGATAATCGACTTCCTCGCCCCCGAAGGTGCGTGCGAATTGCAGATTGCACCGCCGGATGATCCGGTTTTCCAGTTCAACCAGACCGATGGGGGCGTATTCGAATGCGGGGTCGCTCATGGTCTTATCGTGCCGGGAATTGAGGCGGATTAGAAGGGGCCTTGCGCAGTCGCCGGATATTCTGCGCCATCGTGCTTTTCGCCGTCGGTGTCAAAGTTGTAAATCCATAGTGAAAAGTACGGCTTAACTGAATGCAAAAAATAGAATAATCTGAAAACAACTAGATCATTCGCAGCGCTCAGGAGGTGGTGCTATGCGCGACACTCTTACCGGAAGCCGCATACGTGAACGGCGCCAGATTGCCGGGTTGCGACAGGCTGAACTGGCGCGTCGTGTCGGAATTTCTGCGTCCTACCTGAACCTGATCGAACACAATCGCCGCCGGATCGGGGGCAAATTGTTGGTCGATATTGCCGGGGCACTGGCAGTTGAGCCATCGCTGCTGACGCAGGGGATCGAGGCAACGCTGATCTCGGCCTTGCGAGAGGCGGCGGTTGATGCGGTCGGGCAAGAGGCCGAGGTTGACGGGCTTGAGGAATTCGCCGGGCGCTTTCCGGGCTGGGCGGGTGTCTTGGCGCAAATGCATCAGCGGGTGATCTCGTTAGAGCGCACGGTAGAAACCCTGTCAGACCGTTTGACCCACGACCCGCATCTGGCGGCCGCGATGCACGAGGTTCTGTCGACGGCAGCCGCGATTCGCTCGACGGCGGGCATTCTGGCGGACACGCAGGACATTGATGCCGAGTGGCAGGAGCGATTTCACAAGAACCTTCATCAGGATGCCGAACGGCTGGCCGACAGTTCCAAGGCGCTGGTGACCTATCTGGACGAAAGCGACTCGGCCACCGACCCGCGGGGCGTACCCCTGGAAGAGGTCGAAAGTTTCTTTGCCGCGCGTGGTTACAGTTTCCCCGAACTCGAGGAGGGCGGGTCCGCCGATGTCAATCTGGACGGGCTGAACACAGCCGCCGCGCGCACCGTGGCGCGCGAGGTTCTGGACCTGTGCGCACAGGACGCAAGGGCGATGCCGCTTGCCCAGCTTGAAAAGCTGATGGAGGCGAAAGAGCCGGACCCAATCGAACTGGCCCGCCTGCTCTCGGTCGATGTTGCAACGGTTCTGCGGCGGATGGCCTTTCTGCCGGAAAGTGTACTGCACCGCCCGGCCGGTTTGGTTCTGTGCGACGCATCCGGCAGCATCCTGTTCTTCAAGCCGCTTCCCGGTTTTGTTCTGCCGCGTCATGGCGAGGCCTGCCCGTTATGGCCGCTGTTCACCGCGTTAAGCCGTCCCTTGGTACCGGTGCGAAAGCAAATCGCGCAGCTTGGGCGCAGTTCTGCTGAATTTGAATGCCACGCCTATGCGTGGCTTCATTCTACGCCCGGATACGATCAGGACCCTGCTTATCGCTCGGCCATGTTGGTGCGCCCGGTCGGGGATGGGGTACAGGGTGTCGCCTCGACCCGGGTTGGGGCAAACTGCCGGGTGTGCCCCAGCAAAGACTGCGCGTCCCGGCGCGAGCCTTCGATTCTAAACGAAGGCTTTTGACAGTATCCTGACTGAGCGCTTAATCTGGCGGTGGCAGCGGGCTTTGTGCGCCAGTTGCCATGGGGAGGAACTGCAAATATGAGCCGCAAGGTTCTGTTGATCGAGGATGAGCCGAACATAGCTGAGGCAATCCGATTTCTGCTGACCCGCGAAGGGTGGCAGGTTGAAACACATGCCGATGGGGCAGACGCCGTTCAGGTGATCCGGACAGCGAACCCGGACCTTGTGATTCTGGACGTCATGCTGCCCGGGAAAAGTGGCATGGATATTCTGCGCGACTTGCGAGACCTGGACGACATGCAAAGCCTGCCGATCCTGATGCTGACCGCGCGCGGACAATCCAGGGATCGGGAAATGGCCGAGAATGCGGGTGTCAGCCGCTTCATGACCAAACCCTTTTCCAATGCAGAGGTGCTGACTGCGGTGCGGGATCTGCACGCGCAGGCATCCCGATTATGAGCCCCCCGGAAGAAACAGACCCCAAGCCAAAAGGCACGCGCCCCTCGCTGTTTCTGGGACGCCAAAGCTATCGCCGCCGCAGGCTGACCGACGCGGCGCGGTTGTTGCCTTTCATGGGGGCCGCGTTGCTGGCGATCCCGCTGCTGTGGCCTGACCGGGCGTCCGGGGATCAGGCGGTGCCGTTGTCTTCGGCGATGTTCTACATCTTCGTCTGCTGGGGTTTTCTGATCGCCGTTGGCCTGATCTTTGGCCTGACCGCCCGTCGCCTGGGCATGCGCGGCGACTTTGACGCGGACACCGAGTGATGGCCACGCTCAACATCCTGATCCTGGTCAGTTTGGGCTATGTAGTGCTGTTGTTCGGCGTTGCCTTTGCCGCCGACCGAATGGCTGCGGCAGGGAAGGGGAAGTGGCTACGCTCACCTCTGATCTACACGCTGTCCCTGTCGATCTACTGCACCGCCTGGACGTTTTATGGTGCGGTCGGCAACGCGGCCCGATCCGGGTTGGAATTTGTGACGATCTATCTGGGCCCGACGCTGGTGATGGTCAGCTGGTGGTGGGGATTGCGTAAACTGGTCCGCGTCGGGCGCAGCCAGCGGGTGACATCCATCGCGGACCTTTTGTCGTCGCGTTATGGCAAATCCAATACGCTGGCGGTCTGCGTCACCATTCTGGCCGTTCTGGGCGGCACGCCCTATATCGCCCTGCAGCTTCAGTCGATCACACTGTCCTTCTCGATCTTTGTCGAGGCTGATCCCTCGGGCCTCTATCGCGGCGGGTCGAACGTGTTCTGGGTTGCCGCCGGGCTGGCCGTCTTTGCCATTCTGTTTGGCACCCGAAATCTAGATGCGAATGAGCGCCATCATGGCGTGGTCATGGCGATTGCGGTTGAATCCGTGGTCAAGCTGTTTGCCCTGATTGCGGTTGGTGTCTTCGTTGTCTGGGGCATTGCTGGCGGCATCGGTCCGATGATGGACAAGATTGATGCGTCCGAGATTGGCCAGTGGCATGTGGATGCCGGGCGCTGGACCACCTTCATCTTTCTGTCTGCCGCCGCCTTCGTCTGCCTGCCACGGATGTTTCAGGTCATGGTCGTGGAAAACGACGACGAAGGCCACCTGAGAACCGCCGCCTGGGCCTTTCCGCTGTATCTGCTGTTGATGAGCTTGTTTGTCGTCCCCATCGCTGTCGTCGGGCTGGACCTGTTGCCGCCCGGATCAAACCCGGATTTGTTTGTTCTGACGGTGCCGCTGTCTCAGGGCAATGACTGGCTGGCCATGTTGTCCTTTATCGGCGGGTTTTCCTCGGCCACATCGATGGTGATCGTGACGGCTATGGCCTTGTCGACGATGGTATCGAACCATGTGGTCATGCCGATCTGGCTGAATACCCATGAAAGCGCGGGCTCGGTTTCAGGCGATGTCCGCAACATCGTTTTGATGGCGCGGCGCGTATCCATCGCGGTTATCATGGCGCTGGGGTATTTCTACTACAGCCTGTCCGGGGGTGGCGCGGCGCTGGCCTCGATCGGGTTGATCGCCTTCGCCGGTATCTCACAAATTCTGCCCGCTCTGGTCGGTGGCCTGTTCTGGCGAGGGGCGACGCGGACGGGCGCTTTGGTTGGGCTGTCGGTCGGGTTTGTTCTGTGGATTTACACGCTGCTTCTACCCGGGATGGGCGGGGCTTGGATGCCGCAGTCGGTGTTGGACTACGGGCCGTTCGGGATCAGCTGGCTGCGCCCGCAGGCGATGTTCGGCATCGAAGGAATGGACCCGATGGTCCACACCGTGATGTGGTCGATGTCCCTGAACACAATCGCATTCTGCGTTGCCTCGCTGCTCAGCTTTCCCAGCCCGCTGGAACGCCTGCAAGGCGCGCAGTTCGTCAACGTCTTTGATCATTCCGTCGCCCCGCGCGGGTGGACCGGATCGGTGGCGCAAAGCGAAGACCTGATGATCATGACCCAGCGGATTCTGGGCACAGGTCCCGCGCAGGAGTTCTTTCTGGCCGAAGCGGAACAACAAGGGGCCCGTTCGCACATGCCCGAACCGACGCCGGGCTTCCTGAACCGGCTGGAGCGGGAACTCAGCGGTTCCGTCGGGGCGGCGACGGCCCATGCGATGATTGGCCAGATCGTCGGTGGCGCGTCGGTGTCGGTCGAGGATCTGCTGGCTGTGGCCGACGAATCCGCTCAGTTGCTTGAATATTCCAGCCAGTTGGAAATGAAATCGGCCGAGCTGAGCCGTACCGCCCGTCAACTGCGTGAAGCGAACACAAAGCTGACGCTGGTGTCTGAACAAAAAGACAGCTTCCTTAGCCAGGTCAGCCATGAATTGCGTACGCCGATGACGTCGATCCGAGCGTTTTCCGAGATCATGCGCGACACCGAGGGGCTGAGCGCCGAAGAGCAAACGCGCTATGCGGCGATCATTCATGACGAGGCGCTGCGACTGACCCGATTGCTGGACGACCTGCTGGACCTGAGCGTTCTGGAAAACGGGCAGGTCAATCTGAACATGGGTGAAGGCACTTTGCGTTCAATTCTGGATCGCGCGGTGTCCAGTGCCCTGGCCGGGTCGGACAGGGGCCTGACCGTGCGTCGCAGCCGGACGTCCGAACGCTTTGCTCTGCATACCGATCTGGATCGGTTGGGGCAGGTGTTTATCAACCTGATCTCGAATGCGCAAAAATACTGCGATGCGGACGAGCCTGTTCTGACTATCTCGGCCCATGATGTCGGCGGGCGCTTGGTGATCGATTTCATCGACAACGGCGGCGGCATCCCCGCCGAGGCGCAATCGCTGGTTTTCGAGAAATTCGCCCGTGTCGGCGCCGACAAGGCCGGGGGCGCAGGGCTGGGTCTGGCGATCTGCCGCGAGATCATGCAGCGACTGGGGGGCGAGATCACCTATCTGCCGGGGCAGGGCGGGGCCGCATTTCGTGTCAGCCTGCCGCTGGCCTATCAGCAGGCGGCGCAGTAGGGGTCGTCTAAAGAACTTCGTAACACTCGCCGGGTTACACCAGTGGTCAGGGACACGTCAAATTGGTGAACTTTGGGCATGGCACAGACTGTGAATGCGGCTTTGGCGCGCAAGCTTTCAGCGGGGCGGGAGGATTTGAAGAACCGGCCCCGCTCGATTCTGCGGGCCTTGCGTCTGGGTTTTGCGCGGGCCGCAGCGGATCGGCTGAACCTGCCCTTGGCGGTTATCGGGGCCAAACAGTCCAACCAGCCCGCTGCCGATCTGGTTGCGGATGTGGGTGACGATTGGTTGCTGTTGTTCTTCCAGGGTCCTGACGGGGTTGCCGCAGCTTGTCTGGACCCGAACACTGTGTCGGCAATTGTGCAGACCCAGACGATTGGACAGCTCTCCGCCACACCGCCCGAGGCGCGCGCCTTCACCAACACCGATGCGGCAATGGTTGCACCTTTGGTGGAAGAAGCGTTGGTCAAGGCTGCGGAACTGGCCGAGATGGCAGAGGAAGAGGTCGACCTGACCGGTTACGAGTACATGGCCCGCGCCGGGGATTTGCGGTCGCTTTGCCTGACACTGGTGGAAGAGGTCTATTGCGGTTTCGAACTGACAATCGATCTGGCCGGAGGGGTCCGGCAGGGCCATATCGCAATCCTGTTGCCTCAACGCCCCTGCGACGTCGAAGAGGATGCCTGGGCGCAACCGGATGCGGGGGCACGCCTTGAGCAATCCTCGGGCGTTGTGCGGGCCGAGTTGAACGCCGTGCTGTGCCGTATGAATGTGCCGCTGTCCGATTTGTCAGGGCTGGGGATTGGTGACGTTTTGCCCTTGGAACGGGCCCGTCTTGATCGCACCGAGGTTCTGGCGATCGATCGCACGCGGGCTGCAGTGGGGCGACTTGGGCAAAGTGGCGGTCTGCGGGCCGTCCGCATCAATGAACACGCAGCTTTGCCCGCCCTGTCCGATATTGAAGCACAAGATTTCATCGCAAGCCGCGCCGGGACGCCGAACCGGGGCGCTGACGCAGTGGATGTCACCCCATATCCCAATGTCACCGAAATTCCCGATCCGCTGGACACCGATCTTTCATTTGCGGATTCGGATCAGATGGTCGCGGAAATCTCGCAACTGGCGGGCCTGACCGGCCCGGATGATGGCGCAGATCCGATGTGACCGAAGGGCCGCAAGATCACTCTGCGTTGTTGCGAATTTGATCCAGGGCTGGGCGCAGGTTTTCCAACTGGTAGCCCGCGTTGGTTGTTGCGGTGAGAATCTCATCCGTGCTCATCCGGTCGCACTGCCCAAGCGCCCAGACGACCGAGCAGCGTGTACCGGACGCGCAATAAGCCAGCACCGGGCCACTGCAGGTCTCGGCCATGTCGCGCTGACGCGACACGTTTTCAGGCGTCATGGTCTGATGGGTCAGTTCCAGAACTTCATATTCCAGACCCGCTGCGCGCACGGCATCGCCGATTGCATCGGACTGCATGTCAGCCGGAACTTCGGCATTTGGACGGTTGCAGATCACCTTGACGAAACCGGCTTCGGCGATGGCCGGAACATCCTCGACCGTGATCTGGGGTGAGACGGCGTAGCGGGGGGTAATAGGTCGAATCTCCATGCCAATTCCTTAGGCCGCGTTTGCAGCACTGTCTAGCTGTGGCCCCACGTGAGGGGCGAGGAACATTCCCGTGATCATGGCCAGCAGAAACACCACCCCGCCGCTGCCGCCAAAGCTGAGCGAGGCCAGCGCCGGACCGGGGCACAGCCCCACCATGCCCCATCCCATCCCGAACAAGATCGAGCCCACAATTAACCTCTGGTCAAACTCGGCGCGCGTCGGGGCCGGAAACTCACCGCCTGCCATGGGGTGCCGTCCGGTCGTAAGACGCCATGCAAGGATCATTGGCAGGATTGCACCACCCATCACAAAGGCAAGGGTCGGGTCCCAATCCCCGAAAACGTCCAGCCAGCCTTGCACTTTGGTCGTATCGGTCATGCCAGAGACCAGAAGGCCAATGCCAAACAGGGACCCGGCAAGTGCTGCGATCAATACTCGCATCATGCGATCCCCAGAATATGCCGCAAGCCCAGCACGGTCAGCCCGCCTGCTGCAATGTAGATCAACGTGGCCACGATCCCACGCATTGAAAACCGGGAAATGCCACACACGCCATGCCCCGAGGTGCAGCCATTGGCAATGCGCGTACCGACGCCCACCAACAGCCCCGCCACAATCACCAGCACCAGATTGCCGGTCAAATGCGTTTCGGCCCCCGGTGCGATCCATGGCCGCAGCAGCAAGGGCATCCCGATCACCCCGGCGAGGAAAGCCAAACGCTCGACCGCTTCGTTGCGCGCACTGCCATCGACCAGCCCACCCAAAATGCCGCTGGCACCCATGATGCGGCCATTGCCCAACAGGTATACCGCGCCGCCAAGGCCAATCAGCACACCGCCAATCAAGCCCATCACCCAAGCCGTCATCATGTTCGATTGATCCTTTTGTTAAAGCTTGTTGATCGGCAGCTTCAGCATCACATCGCCCTGTTCATCTGCCGGCGGCATCTGACCTGCGCGCATGTTGACCTGCAAAGACGGCAGGATCAGGCGCGGCATTGCCAATGTCGCGTCGCGCGCATCCCGCATTTCGACAAACTCTTCGATGCTGCGCCCCTGGCCGATGTGGATGTTCAGCGCCTTCTGCTCACCCACCGTGGTTTCCCAGGCAAATTCATCGCGCCCGGGGGCTTTGTAATCGTGTCCGACGTAAACGCGAGTATCATCGGGCAAAGACAGGATCTTTTGGATTGAGGCATATAGCGTAGATGAGGAACCGCCCGGAAAATCGCATCGCGCGGTGCCGAAATCGGGCATGAACAGCGTATCCCCGACAAAGGCCGCATCCCCGATCACATAGGTCAAACAGGCAGGCGTATGACCCGGCGTGTGCAGCACGTCGCCGCGCATCTGCCCGATGTGAAAGCTGTCGCCTTCCGCAAACAGGGCGTCGAACTGGCTGCCATCCCGCTGAAACTCGGTCCCTTCGTTGAAAACTTTGCCGAAGGTGTCCTGCACGGTCACGATCTGGTCGCCAATTCCGATCTTTCCGCCAAGCTTATCCTGCAAGTAGGGGGCCGCCGAAAGATGGTCGGCATGCACATGGCTTTCCAGGATCCATTCGGTCCTGAGCCCCTGGGACCGGACGTAGTCGATAATCTCATCCGCCGATTTGGTCGTGGTACGACCGGATGCGTGGTCAAAATCCAGAACACTGTCGATGATGGCACAGGCCGCTCCATCGGGTTCGTTCACCACATAGGACACCGTGAAGGTTTGATCGTCAAAAAACGCTTTCACATTTGGGGTCATGGGGTCCTCCGCTCCTGTCCATACTTCATATATTGACCATGGAATGTGTTGCAATATCCGATTTGGTTTTTGATGTCCGTCAAGGCAGGTTTGATTAATTTGGCTTAAACTTTAACCGTACCGCGCCGGATTGCCGAAATTGACGGACTCTCCGGCGGGTTTCCGCACAGTATCAGAGTAATCTGTTCCGGTCTTAATCCCGTTACCTATATCGGAGATACTGGCATCACTGGGGAGGAGCGATATGGAACCGAAATCCATCTATTCCGAAGTCGAGAAGCTTGAACAAAAGCTGGAAAACGCGTGCCTGGATACGCGTCTGGCTCTGCAACCAAGTGTCAGCAAGATTGTCGATCATATGCGCCGACAGGGCATGCATGTTCCATCCCGCCTGCGTCGGTTGGATTCCGCTTTGTGCGAAGATGCAATGGAAGCGCGGTTCGACAATATGCCGATCTAGCGCCGGGCGGTCATCCGAAGGAGATCCCGAGGATGACCAGCATCAAGCCAATCACGGACAGAAACAGGGACCCCAGGTTCCATGGCAGAACGCCCTGAACCACGGCACGCAATTCATCATCTGACAATCCGGCCTTGCGCGCCTTCATCACGCGCAGAATGCACCAGACCAGTCCGGCAAGCCCGGCCAGTGACAGGGCGGCCCCGCCCCAGGTGATGACTTCAAACATGGCGCCCCAAAAAGTTGCTGCGAATTGAACCTGCGCTTACTGGATCGCACCGGCACAGACAAGCCCGGTGACGGATTGGGTGCTTGCGACCTGCGCGGACCCGATGTATCCGCGAGGTAACTGCATCCAATTCAAGCCTTAGGGAAAGACGTCGATGGAAGATATGACCGAAGATCAGGCCACCGCAAATTACCGCGTAACCGCTGGCGAATTGCGCCAGTTTATCGAGCGGTTCGAGCGTCTGGATGCCGAAAAGAAGGACATCGCCGAACAGCAGAAAGAAGTGATGGCCGAGGCCAAGGCCCGTGGCTATGACACCAAGGTCATGCGCAAAGTGATCGCGCTGCGCAAGCGCGACAAAGACGACATCGCCGAAGAAGAAGCGGTTCTGGAGATGTATAAGGAAGCGCTGGGGATGTAACCCGGCCTAGACGTCCAGAACCCGAATGTTTGGCAGGGTTCGGATTTTCGCCATATCCTGCGCGTAAAGTTCTGAAAACGCGCTGACGATATCTGCGTTCCAGCCCGGCAGATCCAGTTCCTCTTCGATCTGGTCGGGCTGCGCATAGTCTTCAAACAAGGCGATCAACTCATCGCGCGAGGCAAGCCTGGCCCCCGATTGTTCCTGTTGGATCAGCGGCAGAAGCTGGTGTTTGCCTTGCTCGGTCAACAAAGAGGCCAGCAGCGTATGCTCGCCCTTTATCGCAACGTCATTCCCCAAACCGGCCATGGCACGCACGATGTCGCCCCAGATCAGGGGTGTGTCCTCGTTTTCCCACAGCGTGATCTTCACGTTGGGCGCCAGGTCGCTCAGGTCTTCGATCATGCTGACCCAGCTCAGGCAGCTCAGGTCCGTGGTGTCCAGAATTGACCGCGCGCGGTCAGGGTCCATTGCCGTCAGAATCTTCGGAATGAACGATCCCGGGTTCATCAGCCCGGCAAAAACCTCGACCTCTGCCCCTTCCAGAACCTCTTGCGAGTATGCAATGCGCCGTCCGGCAAACGGATACATCTGGCCATGTTGCAAGGCAGTCTTGATCGGGCCAAAGAATTTCTCGCTGGACACGATCAAACGCCCGAAACCCGAGGTATCTGGCAGAAGCGCCCGCAACTGATCCCGGGTGTCGGCGAGAGGCAGGTTTTTCAGGATCGAATCCGACATAATCCTTTCAAAATGCCGACACTTGCGCGGCCCCAGCGGAAAAGCCCCGGTCTGAGTGATGACGCCTTTGTTGGCGACCAGCGAGTCCAGCAATTGCCCTTCATCCGTGAAGGCGACCCCAGCGTGAATGACTACCTGCATATTTTCCTTACGCCCAAAGGTTTTGCCAAGCGTTCCTCGACCCGCATCACATAGAACGAAGCCCGCCGCTTCGATAGGTTGAGTTTCACACAATCGCAGAAATTTCGGCAATCCCCAACCGAATGCTGAAATTCCGACTTGCAGTCCTGTTCCGAAGGCAGTAATCGGCAGCCAGTGCCCCTATAGCTCAGCTGGTAGAGCAACTGATTTGTAATCAGTAGGTCCGCGGTTCGAGTCCGTGTGGGGGCACCACTATCACGCCTCAGAACCATTTACATGATTTCAATGGACTGCCATCCCTAAAATGGGGGTAAATTGCAGACAGTTTTGATATTCAAAAGTGATTATAGTGTGAACAACAAGCCGCTGCATCCGTACGATTGACACCGCAGTCAGGTCTGCCGCGCGTGTTTTTGGAAATCTGTGCCACTAACCCGCTTGATTAAGGTCGGTCGCCTCGCAACGCCGTCCAAATTTTGCAGCTTTGAGCACAGATGATTTGTGAGTACGGTGCTACCACAGACGCAGTTATTCAGTGTGTTAAGCGATGAAAATCAACGCTCTACTTGTTTCCGCGCTGCTGGTGAGCAGCGGGATTGCCATATGGGGGATTATTGACCCTCAAGGCTTGGGGTCCGTCTCGGCCAGCATCGTGGCGGTGCAGTTCGAAAGCCGAGGCTGGTTTATCATGCTCGAAGCCAGCGCGCTTTTGTTGCTGGCGATCTATCTTGCATTCTCCAAGTTCGGCTCGATCAGAATTGGCCCTGAAGGATCCGAGCCCGAGTTTTCTACGCCCGCGTGGATTGCGATGCTTTTTGCGGCGGGTATGGGGGTTGGGTTGCTGTTTTTTGGCGCATCCGAGCCGCTGACGCATTTCTCGGTCATTCGCCGGTTCAGTCCTGATCCGCAAGCGGCAAGTCAGGCTATCTTTGTCACCTATCTGAACTGGGGTTTTCACGCCTGGGCGATATACGGGGTCGTCGGGTTGATCATTGCCTATTTCGCCTTTCGACGGGAACGCTCATTATTGCTGAGCGCGCCAGTGTTGGATGTGTACGGAGACAGGGCGTGGACCCGTGCATTGGCTTGGGTGTTCGATTTCTTGTCGGTTGTTGCCATTGCAGTCGGCTTGGCGGGTTCCTTGGCCATGGGCGTGTTTCAAATCCAGACGGGTTTGGCCGGGGTGCTAGGAATACCCAACTCGTTTTACCTGACAGCGCTCATCTTTGTCGTCATGTGCGTTGCCTTCCTTATCCCGCTCAGACGGGATCTGGGCGAGGGGATGTCCAAGCTGTCAAATCTGGCGATGAGTATCGCGATCATCCTGTTGGTCTTTCTGTTGGTTGTCGGGCCCACGTCTTTTGCAATGAACACGATCGTTTCAGGGTTTGGGCGGTATGTTTTCAACGTCCTTCCCGCCGGGTTTTCGACAACCGAGTTTTTCGACCAAACCATATCGACCTGGTTCCAGGACTGGACACTGAATTACATGATCTGGTGGCTGGCATGGTCCCCGTTTGTGGGCATCTTCATTGCCAGAATTTCACGCGGGCGAACGATCCGAGAGTTTTTGACCGGCGTCATTATTGCGCCAACGCTGTTTTCAATCTTTTGGTTCGGTGTTTTCGGCGGGATCGGCATTTTCGACGTGCTGCAAGGAAACGGACAGTTGTTGGAGGTCAACGACCAAAGCCTTGATGCGACGACCTTTGCGTTGCTTCAACAGTTTCCCCTGCAATATGTGACGCAGTTGGCGACAATTGCAGCGGCGTTCCTGTTTGTTGTGACCAGCGTTGTCAGCGCGGGCTTTACGCTTGCAATGATTGGAACAGGCGGGGACGAAAACCCGTCGCCCGGCATTCGCACGATCTGGGGCGCGGTGCTTGGGGCCCTTGGTCTGGCCATGATCTTTGTGAATGACGTTTCTCTGGTCCGGTCGATCATCGCGCTTTCAGCCATCGCCTTTGTTTTTATCGTACCGATTCTGGTGATTTGCCTTCTCAAGTCTCTGTCAAAGGAGGTTTCGAAATGACTGGCACAATTGTCGATACGGTTCTGAACGTTACCGTTTTTGTGTATATCGGCTTTCTGATCTGGCTGGCGCTTTATCGCGTTTGATTAAGGACGGCAGGCAACACCCCGTCAGGTGCTTGTCGACATCTGTCGTTTCTTTTCCGGCCAGAACTCATCCACCACGACATAGGCAACGATCACAAAAATCGCAGCACTGGCGACTTGCAAAACGCGGGTGATGCTTTTGACGTCGGCCTCATCCGAAAACGGAGAGATTGATCCACCATAGACGATCAGCACCGTTGTCAACGCCGAGCCTGCCGCGGCGGCGAGCGTAGCCTGAGATTTTCCGAGTGCTCCAAGCGTTATGCAGAAGAAAAAGCACAGCAGAATTGGCGTCAGAATAATCGGGGCGATGACGTTGATTTCATAGCAAAGGATCGACACTGCCGCACCCAGCAGGTTTGCCGTCAGCATTGCCTTGGCCACGGTTTTGCCCGCGGCAGGCATTGCCGCCAGCTGCTGGCTGAGAAGTGCCACAAAGAACAGAACCAGCAACGCCGATGCGCCGGACACGAAAAACGCCAAGGCAAATGGAACCGTGACAACCGACATTCTGACAATCCGGCGGTGCGGGTCAAAGTCAGTTGGGGATGCTGCTTTTTTCTCGGCCGCTGTCTGGGGTGCGGCTGGTATCACCACAAACATCAATGTCGAAACGAACCCTGCAAACAGCAGGTTCAGTGGTATCCAGAATACTAGCACCAAAGCCAGATCCTGGGATTGCAGCGCAAGGTTGGGGATCATCAATGCCCCCATCAGCGCGATGACTCCGGGCAGAACACCTGCGCCGGAAACCGACCAAATGAACGACAGGATAATCCCGATGGCCACCAGAATGAGGAAAACCACCGGATAGGGCGCGAAGGTCGATGACAAAAGGAAGGAAATGAACATCAACCCAATCGAGAAGACAAACAGCTTCGCGAAGGCCGCCAGTGGCAAAGCGGCTGGGGCCTGAAGAAACAGGGCCGTGAACACGGCCCCGACAACGGCCAGAGGCCACCCCAGAAAAAGCCCCAGCGCGAAGACGCCAGTTACACCCAGCGCAAGTCTGTGTACTGCGCGCCGATCCTCAGTACGCATAGGACAGGATCGAAACCACGCGAATGTAGGCGCGGCCCACCGCGTTCAGCAGAGAACTGTCGCTGAGGTACATGATCACGTCGGCTTGCCCGTTGAGCTGAAAGCGCAAGTCATCCTCGGTGCTTCCGGCCTCGTAACCCGGCAGCACGATACGGACCGGGAAGCGCTCGGGTTCGCGAAGAAACCCCTTGGTGCTTGGGGGGCTGGCCAACTGTCCGGGTGTGTCGCCGCCGCTTAGGGAAACGGCTGCGCTGAAGCTTTCGATGACGCCTGGAACAATTTTGCCGGGATGCATGTCCAGCACCACATCTACAGGCGATCCAACGGACGCCCGGCCCAGGTTGTTTTCGGTAAAATACGCCTCGATCCAGACATCCGTCGCATCCAGAAAGGTCAGCAGGTCCTGCCCGGACCGGGCATAGGTTCCCGGTGCGATCAGCAGATTTGAGATCACGCCAGTCGCCGGGGCGCGCAGTTCCGTCCATTCAAGGTTAAGTTCTGCATCCGCCAACGCGGCCAACGCGCGCTGAATCTTTGGGTTTTCAATACCCTCGTCGCCGAGCCTCTGCTTGGCTTTCTCCAGATCTGCTTTGGCGTTTTCAAAATTCGCCTCGGATTCGGCCAGTTGCCCCCGCGCATCATCTGCTTTCGAAACGGCAATCAGCCCTTTCTTTTCAAGCGCAAAAACGCGTTCTGTCTGGATGCGCATGGTGTCCAGATCACTTTGCGCCCGTGCCAGTTTGGCCTGAGCGGCGCTGACCTCTGCCGACGAAGCGCCAACCTCTTGTGTTGCGGCTTCCAGGTCCGCTTCGGCTTTGTCGCGGTCAATTTCGTATGGTCTGGGGTCGATCCGAACCAGTACATCACCGGCCGAGACGACCTGACCATTTTCGACCAAAACCTCGATCACCGTTCCGGTGACTTGCGGGACGATCTGGGTTGCAACGGCCTTGACCCTGGCGTTTCCCGTAAATGGCGTTTTTCGATCAGCAACCAGATACCAGACGAGAAGAACCAAAATGACGGCCAGCGTCGTCCATATTGTCTTCCTCATTGCGCCGCTCCGTCCGCGGCGTCATTGCCTTCCGGCGAGGCATCGATCCAAACCTTGAACAGTTCGTAGAAAACGGCAAACAGAACCGGTCCCATGAAGATGCCGATCAATCCATAGGCCATCATGCCGCCGAGAACACCGATCAGGATCACCAGTATTGGCGTTTCGAGACCTTTTGAGATGAAGACGGGCCGCAGGAAGCTGTCCATTACCGTCGTGGGAATGGCCAGAATGGTGAATGCCAGGGCCGCACCACCTGACATCGAACTCCACGCGTAGATGATGACCGGTAACAGAACCAATCCCGGCCCGATCTGGATGATCGAGAGGATCAGGCAAATGAATGCCAGTGTCGCAGCAGAAGAAATCCCGAACAGTGCCAGCAAAATCCAGACAACCACGGCCTGAATGGCTGCAACACCGATGACACCTTTGGTCACATTCCGGATCGTCGCCCCCGCCAGCGTCACGAATTCGCCGCCTCGCGGTGCGAACACCCGGTTGGCAAAGCGCTGAAGACCTTGCACCAAAGTCGGTCCGGGGCTGAACAAGCCCCCCATGATCAACACCGAAAGGGCAAGACCCAACAACCCGATTCCGATGCCCAGAACCTTTCCGAACAGCGATTTTGTGATCTCGAGAATCTGTGCCCCGTATTTTGCAAGCGCACCATCCAGATTTCGTTCAAACAACCCCCAGACTTCGGCAATTCTTTCTCCGATCAGAGGCAAGTCCTTGATGCTGTCCGGGGCAGGTGGAATTTCCAATTCGCCGCTGTCAGCCTGTTCGGCAAACTCGGACCCAAGTTCAGCAGCCCCCGACACCGCAGTTGCAATCGGCCCCAAGGTCAGCACAAGGCCCAGCAAAACCAGGATCGTTGCGGCAAGCGACTTTCGCCCGCCCAGCTTGGACTGTAGCCAATCGAATACCGGGTAAAGCGCCACACAAAGGATCGTGGCCCAGATCACCACACTCGCCAGCGGGGCGACCATTACCAACGCGCTGTAAAGGAATAACCCGAGAAAGATCAAACGTATTGCGAGATCGACGATCTTGGCGTCCTGTGTCTTTTCCATTCCATCCCTCCGTTCCTTTGTTAACAATACACTCAAAAAACTTAATATGAATATCTTTTGTGAATTCCGGGCTTTGGTCGTAATTTGGACCTTTGCGCCGCCTTGGACGGCGATCAGCCTAATCAATAAAGTCCAACCTTCAGGCGACCTTGCTGCGTTTGAATCCCATGGATTTTTTTGGGTGACTATTCGTCGTCCTGAGACAGGATCGTGTTTGCGATTGTCGTCGCCGTAGCCACAAAGATGCCCAGACCTACGATGATATAGGCCATCGTAAAGATCTTCCCCGCCGCAGTCTGAGGGGAAAAATCACCAAACCCTACGGTCGAGATTGTCACGACAGAAAAGTAGATGGAATCCAGCCAGCTCCAGCCTTCAACATAGTGGTAAAAAACGGATGCCCAGAGGATCATTCCAAGCGTGAAAGCAAGCAGGCTTTTGACCCGGCCGTCCCGAAACGCGACGCCTATGCCCCGTGTAATTCTTTTCAGTGAGTTCATTGGTCCCTCATATATATTGGAAATCGTATATATCATTAATTTGATGATATGAAAAACCGGGACGAGTTGGCCGTCAGAACCGTCAGAAAGATCGCGCATAAAATGACTGTTCGTTTTCAAAAAATCCCAAAAGGGCGGGTGTTCCCGTTTTTTTGGTACTGGGCCGCCCGGCATCACGACAGCGCAACTGTTCACGCGAACCGAAGTTGATTCCTGTTTGATTAAGTCACTGGAAATTGGCAACTTATCCCTCAGGTGCGCCCAGTTCTCAGAACATCAGCAGAGCCGCGTATTCAAGTGTCGCACGTGGAATTGGCCCGGCCACACAGTGCATCGAAACCAAAGGAGTAGAACGTGCGTTTGATTTTCAAAGGCGTTTTGATTTGCTGCGCGATCGCGTTTGTTGCTGTTTTGGCGGCTTGGCTGTTCCTGTCCTCGGCGCTGTTTTCTTCGCTTAGGACCGGTTTCGTTGAAAACCTGATCTCCAAAAAACTTGGTCAGGACGTCTTGATCGAGGACGAGGTGCGTTTGGGCCTTGGTCGGCAACTGCAGGTCTCGGCGGCGGGGCTGGTGCTTCCCGGTTCGTCCGGGACTGACGTGAATTTGGCGGCTATCGACACGATTGAGTTCGAAATCTCCGCCCGCGATCTTTGGAACAGCAAGCTGTCGCTCAGCAACCTTGCCATATCGGGTATTCACCTGAACCTGATCACCGACAAAGACGGAAATACGAACTGGCAGTCGCTTTCTACGGTGGAAACCGAAAAGCCTGCGAACTCTCAGAAACCCTCTGTCGGCGGAATTCTGGCGGATGGTCGAGTTGACCTGACCGACGTCACCATTCTGTACCAGAACGGCCTGAACGGACTTGATCTGGATCTTCAGCTTAAGGATCTGGTGCTGGCGCGTGATGAGGGAACGAACACCGCGTCTGCCATTGGGACCGGTTCGCTAAATGGCGAGCCGTTTGACCTGAATGGGACATTCCCAGCGCATGACCCGTTTCAGATGGCGATGGACTTCGAGCAGATATCGATTTCGGGTGAACAGATCCCCCAAGAGAACGGGTTGCAGGTCAAGACGACCGTAGAGATTGCAGAACTTGGACAGCTTCTGGACGTGCTGAAACTTAACCGCGTGCTGGAAGGGTCGGGCAATGTGGCGGCAACCTTCAAATCGGCTGATGGCATAGCCCGGATTGATGATCTGAGCGTATTGGCTGAATTGGATGGCGGGCAAAGCCTTTCGCTGACGGGCCAAATCGGAGAGTTGGGGAACCCCGCAGATGTGTCGCTGACAACTCGCATCCGGCTTTATCCCGAAAATGCGGAACCGGCCCCTGCGGCATCTCGCTATGACCTCAAGCTTATTGCGGTTGATATGGTTATGGACAGCGTGCCGGGGCAGGTGCCACAGCGGCAAATGGTCATTAAAACCAATGGGTTCACGTTGGACACCGCGGGTGAAGGGCCGCCGCCGGTCAAATTTTCGGAACTTTCCAGAACGTCGGACGGTGCTTTGCGGGTCGGAAACATCAATCTGCGGATCGGGAACCCGGCTGATCCGTTTGTCATTTTGAATGGATCAGTTGATGACGCGCTGCAATTGCAAGGCGTATCGGCCGAAGGTCTGATGGATATTCCCGCCAGCAGCTTGATCTCGCCCGAACTCATGGGGCCAGACGATCAGCTTGGCCGGTTTTCGGGCGACTTTCATTTGAACGGGGACATTAATCAACTTTCACTGACCAACCTTGATGGCAAGACGAGCGAAACAGATGTCTGGTCCCTTGAGGTGCACGGCACTGTCAAGAATGTCCTCAAGTTCGAAAATCTGGATCTGGCAATCGATGTTGACGTTCCGTCCGGTGCAGACCTGATGGCTGCATTGTCGCTGGACCCCGTTGAAACCGGGCGCGCGCGCTTTGGGATCGATTTGGTGAGTGAAGGCACTGATTGGAACGCAAACGCCAGCGTCCAACTTGCCGAGTCCGTATTGCTTGTGAAGGCCGATCTTGATGACGCGACAAGCGATCCTGTGCTGCGGGGCACGATTGAAAGTGACTTGATAAAGATCGATCAACTGCGTGATATCGTTCAGGCCGCCGCGCAATTGAGAAAGCTTGGCAGCGCATCGCAGGATGTCGAAGACCCCAGCGCCGAAGCCGATGAACCCGACGCATTGAGGGATGTGACGCTGAAACCCATCGGACGTTCCATTCTTCTGTCGGGCATTGATATTGATGTTGATATCGACCTTCGGCATATCGAAGGGGCCAAAGGCGTCAGCAGCTTGCAAAGCGAACTGACGCTCGACGAAAACGAACTCCGCGCCGGTCCGCTGGAATTTGAATATGGCGGGGCACAGTTCGACGTAAGTGGGCAGATGGATCTTTCGGATGAGGCGCATCTGCTGACCCTGACCGGCAAGGCGGGCGGTTGGCAGTTGGACGACATCCTTCACACCCTGAACTTCAAAAAAGGCGCTAGCGGCACGATCTATGCAGATTTTTTGGTGACCGGAGGAACCGAGTCCGCCAAACACTTTGCCAGCACGATGAGCGGCAGTGCGACGGTTTCCATGCGCGACGGGTCAATCGAAACGCAGTTGTTGGATCTGGCAGGGCTGGGCGTTTTGCCCTGGGTATTTTCAAAGGAAAAGCAGAAGGTTGCGCCAATCGTATGTCTGCGCGCACCCCTCAGCATTTCCAACGGCAACATTTCGACCAAACAAACCACGTTGGAAACGGATCAGGTTCAGGTCATCGTCTTTGGCGGTGTCAATATGGCCGACAAGGCCCTGGACCTGAACCTGCAACCGCGCAAGATAGGCGAGCCGCTTTCGCGCAGCCCTTGGCCGGTCACGTTGAAAGGCCCGCTGGCCAAGCCGAACGTCAAGGTCAAGGACGGGCCAAAGCGGCTCAAGCGTTCCGACGGTGCGGATCAAATGCCGGCGCAGCGGAAGCTTTGCATTCCGGATATCCTGCAATTGCAGTAGCGATGCCGTGGAAAAATCAGTTGGGCGCGGGCGTGTTCGAAATCTCGCGATTTTACCACATTGCCTTGGCTTACCGCATTGTTTTCATTTATTCGCGCCTGTAATGAGGGCGGACGGGGTTCGCCCCTGATCACGACATGCCCGCGTGGTGGAATGGTAGACACAGGAGACTTAAAATCTCCAGGCGGAAACGCCGTGCCGGTTCGAGTCCGGCCGCGGGTACCAATCTTGTTTCGATCAGAGCTTTGGCAACAAGTTCCAACTTCTGTTTTCGGCGCAGCCCAAGCGATCTTGAGGCTACACCTTCCAGTTTTTGCATGTTAGCCTTTTGCAGAAGGCAAGAAATCACGAGGTGCATATGCCGGTTACAGTGAAAGACATGATGGCGGCGGCCAACGCTGTCGTCCCACGGGTTGATGCGGTCAAGGCGCGCGAGCTGATCGAACACGGCGCGTTACTGTTAGATATTCGCGGCACTGCTGAGGTGCAGAAAACCGGCCGGGCAAAAGGGGCGGTGCATATACCCCGTGGAATGCTCGAATTCCGGGCAGATGAAGGCCTGGAGTCTCATGACCCAAACATGCGCAAAGACCGGCCTGTTGTGATCTATTGCGCCTCCGGCGGTCGCGCCGCTTTGGCGGGCAAGCTGTTGAAAGATATGGGCTATGAACAGGTGTTCAATCTGGGCGGTTTCGCCGACTGGGTGAATGGCGGCGGCGAGGTCGAAGACACATGAAGCGTGGCCTGCCCGATCAACAGACGGCGATTGATTCAGGCGTTCAGAAACGCCCGGACGGCGGCTTCGAACTCGCGCGGTTTTTCGGCATGCAGCCAGTGTCCGGCACCCGGAATTTTGGCAAAGCGCGCGCCGGGGAATAGCGCTCGGATTTTGTCGCGGTGTTCCGGCAGGACGTAATCCGACGCGCCACCCGACAAAAACAGGGCAGGGCCATCCCATGCGCCATCCAGCTCTGGAAAGCTCATGATGTTTGGCATCTGATCGGCCAGCACATCCAAGTTCAACAACCACCGTTTCCCAGCGACATCCAGCGATTGGGTGAAAAAGCTCTGCAGTGCTTTTTCAACGCCTTGATCCGCCAGCTGCTGTTCTGCGTCTGACCGGCGGGTGATCGTTGAAAAATCGACGGCCCGCATAGCTTCGATGAACTGAATCTGGCTGTGCCCATAGGCGACCGGGGCGATATCGGCGACCACAAGCTTGCGCACCAGCGCGCCGTGCCGCAAGGCCAGCGTCATCGCCGCTTTGCCACCCATGGAATGCCCCAGCACATCGACCGGGCCACCGACGTTTTCGATCACCTGCGCGATATCCTCGGCCAATGCAGGATAGTCGTGCCGGGGGTCCCAAAAGCTGTGCGCATGGTTTCGCATATCCACCGCGATCACCTGCCGTTCATCCGACAACCTTCGCGCAATCACACCCCAGTTCCGGGCCGATCCATACAAGCCATGAGCGATTATAAGGGGCGGCAGCGCAGTGGGTTCGCCGTGAATGATCGTGTTCAGCATAGCCGCGTGATACCGCCCTTACTCCAAAACAGCCAGCCCCATTGTCGCGCACAGCATCAAAGGCTAGTGTCGCGCGTCAGGAGGGGCCATGGCGCAAGACACCGACATTCAGGACCGGATCACGGAAACCGTCGCATTGCTGCGGGCCAAGCTGGGTGTGCGGGACAAAACGCTCGAGGCATCGATCCGCCGCGCCCGACACCGTTTGCCGCGCCGGGTGTTCAAACAGGCGATGATTCTGGCCAGGGCCGAACAGATGGCGGCGCACCCCAAACTGCGCCGCGTTCTGGATACGCCTGCCTTGACGAAAGCCTCGGACGAGGTTCAGTCGCACCTGACGGCGATCAATCTGGCGGATCGGCGCTGGGGATGGTTCCTCGGCATGTTGGGCGGTCTGGCCTTCAACTTGCTGGCTTTGACCGTGTTGGTTCTGGTGTTTCTTCTGTGGCGCGGCTTGATCTGATCGCAGGTTTTGTCCTTTGCGCGGCGCTTGCCCTAGCCTTTTCTTCGCATTTTTGATGCATGCCAAAAGGGGCGGGAACGTCTACTGAAAAAAAACGGCGCCCGTTCTGGGCGCCGTTTTCTTTTTCCAAGCCGATCCGATTACAAATTCGGATAGATGGGGAACTTGGCGCAAAGGTCTGCGACCTCGGCTTTGACCTTGGCCTCAACTGCGCTGTTGCCGTCTTCGCCGTTGGCGGCCAGACCATCGACAACCTCGATGATCCAGTCGGCGATCTGGCGGAATTCGACCTCGCCGAAGCCGCGCGTGGTGCCCGCAGGGCTGCCCAGACGGATGCCCGATGTGATGGTCGGCTTTTCGGGGTCAAACGGCACGCCGTTTTTGTTGCAGGTGATATGCGCCCGGCCCAGGGCCTTTTCGGTGGCGTTGCCCTTGACGCCCTTGGGGCGCAGGTCGACCAGAACCACATGGGTGTCGGTGCCGTGGGTCACCGTGTCCAGAC